>JAWKWG010000023.1:0-48137 GCA_041397675.1 Hyphomicrobiales bacterium
GGGACTTGCCTATGCCACCGGCCGGGTCATTGCCGACGCACGAGGACCGTTCGTGCGTAGCGCCCTCATTAATCTTGGCCGCGAGGACGGCGTGCGCATCGGCTATGCGGTCATCAACGGCGATGGACTGATCGGCCGCACGGTCGACGCCGGGGCCTCCGTCGCCCGCGTCCTCCTGCTCAACGACCTCAACAGCCGCATCCCCGTGCTGGTCGGACCAACCGGCGTGCGTGGTCTCGTTGCCGGCGACAATAGCGCCGAGCTTCAGCTCGATTTCCTGGCGGAAGGCGCGAGGATCTATGCGGGCGACGAGGTCTACACCTCCGGCAGCGACGGCGTGCTGCCGCGTGGCTTGCGTGTCGGCGCGGTGACCGGCTCGCCCGGTGCCTTCAAGGTACGTCCTTATGCGGAGCTCAACTCGCTCGATGCGGTGAGCGTGCTGTTCTTCGATGCCCCGGCCTTGACCCGCACCGATCCGCCGGTCGCAGCTGCTCCGCCCTCCGCGTTATCCGCTCCACATGCTGCCGAAGCTTCCGCTGCATCATTGCCGGTAACCGCGGCGGTCGAGAATAGCAGCGCCTCCGCGCCGCCAGCCGGTGAGGGCCACGCGCAAGCTGAGCAATGACGAAATTTCTCCCGGCCTTGTCTGTTTTGTTTGCGGTTGTGGCGACCGCTGTGCCGTGGGGATTGCCGGCCGATGCCACCTTCATTCTTCCCCTCGTCGTCGTGATGATGATCTTCTGCTGGCGCGCCATACCAGGCACGGCCATTCATCCGGCCGCTGCGGCCGGGCTCGGCCTGCTCGCCGACCTCATGAGCGGAGGACCTCTAGGCTACTGGGCACTGATGGGCCTCGTCGCCGCGACCGTTGGCGGGCGCCCCGGGACGCTCGGTCATGGCCGTGACCTGAGCTTCCATTGGATGGCCTGGATGGTGGTGGTCACCCTGCTTGCCGCCTTCGGCTGGCTCCTTGCCTCGGCCTATTACTTCCGCTGGATCGACTGGTGGCCGATCGCGTTCGGCGCGCTCGCCTCGGTCGTCCTGTTTCCAATTGTCCTGCACGGACTGTTGTGGATCAGGAGCGGCCGGCTCGGCCCGGAGCGGAGCCCGATCTATCGGGGCTGGTCATGAGGAAGCTGATCACGTGGAAGAAGCGGCCGGCGCCCGACTATGCGAAGCGCCTTCGCTTTCGTTTCTCGCGCCGTGCGCTTCTGCTCGGCGCCGGTCAAGCTGGTCTGTTTGGACTGCTCGGCTGGCGCTTGCATGAGCTTCAGATCCTCGACTCATCGGACTATCGCCTCCTGTCCGACGAGAACCGCATGACAGTGCAGCTCGTCGCACCGGCCCGCGGCATCATCTACGATCGCTTTGGTGAGGTGATCGCCCAGGACACCGAGAATCTCCGCGTGCTGGTGCTTCCCGCCTTTTGCAAGAGCCTGCCGGGCACGCTCGATGCGCTTGCCTCGATCGTCCCAGTTTCAGCAGGAACGCGTGATCGCGTGATCCGCGCGGCGCGCCGGCAGAGCGGCTACTACCCTGTACTCGTCGCCGAGGGATTGTCGTGGCGCCAGTTCGCGCTGCTCAATGTACTCGCCCCACAGATTCCGGGCGTGCGCACCGATCGCTCGGCGCATCGCATTTATCATCACGCCACCGCCATGGCTCACGTCGTCGGCTATGTGGGCATGGCCGGCAAAGACGAAGTCGACTTGGCGCCGGTCATGCGTCTGCCGGGCTTCCGCACCGGACGGGCCGGCGCAGAAAAGGCCTTCGACCCGACGGTGAGGGGAAGCCCAGGCGCGATCAAGTATGAAGTCGACGCGCACGGACGGGTCGTGCGCGAGCTCGGCTCGCGGCCGAGCACGCGGGGGAGGGATGTCGTCCTCACCATCGATCAGCATCTGCAAACGATCGCGCTCGACCGCCTCAAGGAACATCGCGTCGCCTCGATCGTCGTCCTGGACGTCGTGACCGGCGGCATTCTCGTGATGGCGTCAACGCCGAGCTACGATCCCAACGCAATCGCCTTCAATCCCGATCCCGAGCAATGGCGGACTTTGGCCAAGGCGCAGGATAACCCTTTCGAGAATCGTGCGATCCGCGGCGTGTACCCGCCGGGGTCCACCTTCAAGGTTGCAAATGCGCTTGCCGGTCTCACTCACGGGGTCATCACGCCGGATGAAACCATGACGTGCCCTGGCGGGTATTTGTTCGGGCGCCGCACGTACCGGTGCTGGAAACGGCATGGCACTGTGAATCTCCACGAAGCCATCAAGCAGTCATGCGACGTCTATTTCTACGAGACTGGGCGTCGCCTCGGTATCGACCGTCTGGCTGCTGTTTGCCGCGATCTCGGTCTTGGCCAGACGTTCGACTTCGGCTTGGCCGGCCAGAAGCCCGGCATCATGCCTGATACGGCTTGGAAACAGCGGACGTTCAATGAGCAGTGGTGGCCTGGTGAGACGATCAGTTGCGCCATCGGACAGGGTTTTGTCGCGTCGACGCCGCTCCAGCTTGCAGTCATGGCGGCAAGGATCGCAACCGGTACAACGGTCGTTCCGCGCCTGACGATCAACGCGCAGGGTACGTCTGAGCTACCACAACCTCTGAGCTTTGACCCTGTGCATCTCGACCTTGTCCGTTCCGGCATGATCGGTGTGGTAAATGAGAAGGGGGGCACCGCGGTGCGTTCGGCACTGCAGATCCCGAACGTGCAGATGGCTGGCAAGACGGGCACGTCGCAAGTCATCAGCAGCAAGAATGAACATCTATTGTCGGCTTACGAGCGGGAGACCCACGCCTTGTTCATCGCTTTTGCGCCGGCACATGCGCCGCGCCTACGCCGCAGCCTGCGTTGTTGAGCATGGCGGTGGCGGCTTCCGGTGCGCTGCCGCGCCCATTGTCCGCGACGTGATGACTGAACTGCTGCAGCGTGATCCAGCGGGACGCCCCGCATTTATCGGCAACAATGAGAGCGTAGCGTCGGCTCTCGCCTCTGCGGGGTCGGAATGAAGTTGCCTCGCCGAGGCGCCGGCACCCAAGCTCAATCTGCGGAAGAAGCTGCTTCTGCTGAACTGGCCGTTCCTCATGCTGATCGCCGCGATCGTGCTCGTAGGCGCCGCAGCGCTTTACTCGGTCGCTGGTGGATCTCTCGATCCGTGGGCCAGCCGCCATGTCGTACGCTTCTGCTTCGGCCTTGCGCTCCTCTTCGCCGTCGCCTTTTCGGATATCCGCTGGTGGCTTAAGAGCGCCTATCCGTTTCATTCGTCGCCCTCATCCTGCTCGCCCTTGTTCCATTTATCGGCGTTGAGAGCGGGGGCGCCAGGCGCTGGCTCGGCTGGGGTGAAGTGAGCTTCCAGCCATCGGAGATGATGAAGATCGTGCTCGTGCTGGCGATTGCCCGCTATTACCAGTGGCTGCCCCCCGAAAAAGTGTGGCGCCCCGACGCGCTGATTCCGCCGGCGCTCATGATCGGCTTGCCCACGGTGCTTGCGCTGATGCAGCCCGATCTCGGCACTGCAGCGCTGTTCGCCATCATCGGCGGCGGACTTCTGTTCCTCGCCGGCGTGAGCTGGATCTATTTCATCGCCGGCATCGTCGCCGTCGTTGTGGCGCTGCCTCATGCGTGGGAGGCGCTGCACGACTATCAGCGCGAGCGCGTGCTGACCTTCATCGACCCTGAGCGCGATCCCCTCGGCTCGGGCTATCACATCCTGCAATCGAAGATCGCCATTGGCTCTGGCGGCCTGACCGGCAAGGGGTTCATGCAGGGGACCCAGGCGCAGCTCAATTTCCTGCCCGAGAAGCACACTGACTTTATCTTCACGATGTTTGCCGAGGAGATGGGCTTCATCGGCGCCGTGGCGCTGCTCGCGCTATATCTTCTCGCGCTGCTGTTCATTACGTATATGGCACTGAGATGCCGCAGCACCTTCGCCAGGCTGATGCGGCGGGCATGGGTCTCACCTTATTCGCCTATGTGTTCATCAACGGCCATGGTGACGGGTCGTGCCGGTGGGTTGGGCGTGCCTCTGCCCTCGTGTTCCGGCGGCGGCACGTCGATGCTGACCATGATCGTCGGGCTGGGCTTTGTGCTCAACGCCCACGTCAACCGCAAGGTGGTCTTCCGGCCCGGGGAAATCGGGACTTTGTGGTGAGCCGATTTGTGCCAGGCCAAATCAGACAGGCCAACCGGGGTAATGCTAAGGGGAGCACTCGGGTGCGCCTGCAACGGCAGGCGGCGGTTTTAGGGGCGCATAGCTCAGGTGGTAGAGCAGCTGACTCTTAATCAGCGGGTCCATGTCTGAGTCCCAGTGCCCACCAAATTTCCAGGCACTGCGCTGCTCGCCGTCGTGCGGACGAATGCCGAAAAGCGATCGCCGGCAACTGGTGGCTGCAGCAGAGGGGTAAATGACCTTCTTGTTTTCAATCCGTTAGCCGCGATGCTCTGAGAGTTTGCCAATCGTCACGGGTACGAACGATAATGCGCTTCACCCAGAGGCTACCTTGGAAGCAGTCGTGGGTGCGCCTATGAGAGATCTGTTGGCAGATGCAGCGTAGCTATCTGGCGAGGCGGGCTGGCGGCGAGCACGAATAACCAACATCATTCGAGCCGTGGCCGGCAGACTGGCGCGGTCGGTGGTGTCGTGTGCTCGATTTCGCGTCCGAGGACCGGGAATTGCTCCGCGTCGTTACGGACGGCTTACCATCGAAACTGAATTTTCCGTTGAGGAAATGCTCGATCCGACCATCGTTCAGCCCCACATCACCTATTCCATCACGCGCGCCGACGTATCACACGATTTGCGACTACGACTTGATGTCGAGCGAGAATATCCAAAGCCCGTTTTACGATTGGCCGCAACGCGCGGTCGGCGTCAAATATTTTGTTGGGTCACGCCTCAATTCCGGTGGCCCCGTCGTCAAACTGCTTGGCATACCCGCGCGCCAAGTGAGCCACGCCTCCGGTCAGCAAATCAAGTGCTGAAGATGTTGCACCACATATCGCGAATGCTTTAGGATCGCACAATTGAGGGAACGGGCCGATGACGCGCCGACATTTGCCGATGTCATCAACGAACATTTGCCCTTCGCTGATTTTTCGGTTTCAAATCGCATAGGGAAGTCTTAAGAATGAACGCGGCGGCTGGCCATCATCCACCAGCACTGTGACGGTTTAACAGTGGCGGATCGAGGCTCATCTCGCCGGGACAGACGCCGACCATGCTTTTCGGTGAGGGCGATCGCAAGAGCGCTTCGCTCAAGCAGCGGCGGATGCACTGTTTGCCGGCGATACGATCTTGGTCGCCGTGGCCGAGTGGCTTATCCGGCTACTCCTCGTTCGTACCGAGCCGGGCTTGCGCCGAGGCATCGGTTATGACGTCGGCGTTCCGGCCGTTCTCGTGAAGGTGTTCTGGTGGACCTACGCCGGCGGGCGTCTCTCGGCAAGGAGCAGCAGATGTTTTGTTTGGATTGGACGCATCGCGAATGCGAACTCCTTCAACGGCTGATCGGCGGCGAGGTGCCGAAATGCGCGCGTGGCCTTTAGCATGGGTATCTCCTATAACACGGCGTGCGTGTACATCTTCGGCGCATATATGAGAAGACCGGTGTCAGCAGTCAAGCGGAACTCGTGAGCCGATTCACTGCACGCTGTTTCTCTAATAGATGTAACCAAAATGGTTGAGTGCTCTTGAGGCCACGCATCTGCACGGTGCAGGCACGTTGCTCATGGCGGTCATTAGTCGATGAGGTCGACTGTCGCCACGCGTCTGTTTTGCGTCTTGTTGTTCTTTGCGGCTTCGGCGGTTCCGTAACAGCACGTATGCCGAGGACGCGAAACTGGCGAAGCGGCCGCAGGCAAAGAACAGCTGTACCAGTATCTGGACGTCGAAGACGCGCTGGAAAAATCCGGCGAGATTACCGTTGATTTTGAGCCTGACGACCGCAAGCTGATCGAGGGCGCTATCAACGGGCATGCTCGTGGAGGTCGCTCGGAACCACAGCTCCTACTACAATCGCCAGGAGCTGGAAGAAGGCAGACCACCAACACGCAAGGAGCCGTGGACTGGCGTTCAAACTGCCAAAAGGACACCGGCATCGAGGTCATCTCGCCAGTGGACGGATCGCCGGCCGACAAGGCAGGAATCCGCACGGGCGACTTGATCACCCACGTAGACGGGAAGCCACTGTCGGGCTTGTCGCTAAGCCAGGGCGTCGGCCTGATGCGCGGCAAGATTGGCAGCAAAATCAGCTTGACCATCCTCCGCGATGACGCCGCTGCGCCTATCACCGTCGATCTGATCCGCACCAAGTTCGTCGATACGGGCATCACGAGCCGCGCCGAAGGCAAGGTCGGTTATATCCGCATAGCGAGCTTCACCGACAAGTCTCCGGCCGACTTCAAGAAGGCGGTGGAGACGCTGCGCAAGAGCATCGGACGCGACCTCCAAGGCTACATCATTGACCTGCGGAACTGTTCCGGCGGACTGCTGATACCCGTCACTGAAATCGCCGATGCATTGCTCGATGGGGGAACAATCGTAAGCACCAGGGGCCGCCAAGAGGCGATCAACAAGACTTATGACGCGAAGCCGGGTGACATCACCGACGGCAAGCGGATCGTGGTACTGGTGAACGGTGGCACGGCGTCGGGTGCAGAGATTCTCGCTGGTGCGCTGAAGGACAACGGGCGCGCGGTCCTTCTCGGCTCCCACACTTTCGGCAACGGCACCGTGGCCGAGTTCATTCCGATCAAGGACTTCGGCGCGATGAAGGTCACCAACGGACGTTTCCACACGCCGATCGGCAGGCCCATCGAGGGTCTCGGGCTCACGCCCGACATCGAACTGAACCAGGCTGCGCCGGGATCGCCCACCGACGGCGCGCAAGGCACGCTGCGCTACGCGTACGTTCCCAAGGATAAGACCGAAGACGCGCAGCTCCAGAAGGCCCTCGAGGTCATTGCTGACAAGGAAACACCGCCTCCTGTCACGGCGCCGGAAAGTGGCCTGACGGCGGAGGATCTGCGCAGCCTCGACTGAGAACTCGCACCTGAAAAGCGACCCCAGGCAGCGTTGCTTGCAGTGTTCCTAATCTAGCTTTTGCAGATCGTCCTTGAGATCGTCGAAGGAGTCTGCCCCTCCAGCCGGGCCGGTATCGGCCGACGCCTTCGCGCCGGACGTGCCGGGCATTTGCGCAGTGGTGATTTTCAGCGTGCGCTCGTTTCCTTTGCGCAAGATTTTGATATCGACGCTCTTGCCGATGGCCGTGCCAGCAACCATCGCGGCGAGCGAGCGCGAGTCTGCGATCTCTTGTCCGTCGAACGAGAGGAGCACGTCGTCAGGCTCGATGCCTGCCTTTGCGGCTGGACTTCCTGACGGAAGTCTAACCACCAGCGCGCCTGTCGGTTCTTTCATGCCAAACGAGGCTGCTTGCTCCTCTGAAATATTCTGGATCATTACACCGATCCAGCTGCGCCGCACCTCGCCAGACTCGTTCAACTGGGTGACCACTTCAGTGGCAAGACTGGCAGGGAACGCAAAGGCGACACCGGGCGATGCATTCGTGGACTCAAGAAGGGCCATGTTGATGCCGATCACCTCGCCATCCAAGTTGAGCAGCGGACCGCCAGCGTTGCCCTTGTTGATGGCCGCGTCGGTTTGTATGTAGCGGTCATAGGGTCCGGCATTGATGACCCGGTTGAGACCCGAAATGATGCCGGACGATACCGAGCCACCGAACCCGGACGGGTTGCCGATCGCAATGACCGTCTGTCCGACGCGCAGCTTCGAAGAATCGCCGAACTTCAGGGCCGTCAGAGGCTTTGCCGCGGCAATCCTGATAAGCGCGATGTTTGTCCTCCCGTCGTTGCCGACCACGCTCGCTGGCAGTTTCGTGCCGTCCGCAAGCGAAACCGTAATCTCGGTCGCGCCTTCGATCACCCCACTGGCCGTGACAATCGTGCCGCGCTCATCGATGAGGAAGCCGGACCCGACCGAAGGCTCAGTCTCGGAGTCTTTTCCCGCCTCTTCTGTTTTCTCGCCTTCTTTCTGCTTGTCGTCTTTCTTGGGCGCGACCGTTGAGATGCTGACAACGCCGTCCTTAACCCGATCGACCAGATCGGGGATGACGCTATTTTGGGCGTCTGAAGAGGAAGTCCAACTGAGGGAGAGAAGGCAGAAAACAAGAAGGGCAATAGGAGCGCGATGCATGGATGCGTTCTCCCGGAAGCAACTTTTTTCAAGGAAACACTAGCCAAATCCTGAGGCAAAGCCAATTACCGTAGCGAAAATGACTATGGCCGGTTACCGCTGCGGCGAACTATCGTTCCGTTGAAGAATGAAACCAACGGCGAAGCAGCACTATGAACATCATTTCCCGCTGCCGCCGAACGGCAAACCGAGCGACGACCCTCGCCGGGTCTGCGTGCGGCTTTGTGTTGCTTCTATTGTTGGCGTTGCCAATCTCGCCGGCGACTGCTGACACGCTCCAGCTCGCCCAAGCGGACGCGGCCGAAGTCTCTTTCTGGGATAGCGTCAAGGACAGCGATAACCCGGCCGAGCTCGAGGCTTATCTTTCGACCTATCCTCAGGGCACCTTCGCGGCCTTGGCCCGTATCAGGCTGAACCAGCTCAATGCGAGAGCCGAATCGTCAGAAGCCGCGGTCCAGGAGCAAGCGGATGCCGATACGGAATCCGCGCCCGTGCACGAGTGCGACACGCTGGCGGCAGATCCCTACGATGCAAACAGGAAGGCGGAGGGCGTGCCGTTTGAGGAGTTCGACGCAGAGCCGGCGGTGCAAGCCTGCGAGCAGGCCGTCGCATCCTATCCGGCGTCCCCCGCTTCAGTATCAGCTCGGTCGCGCGCTCTGGAAAGGGGAGAGGGCCACTGAAGCGCTCACATGGTTTCGCAAAGCGGCAGAAAAAGACTACGCGGCGGCAACGAGCTCTCTCGGTGTCATGTATCAAGATGGCGACGGCGTAGCGAAAGACCAGGCGCGCGCCATCGAATTGTTCCGTAAGGCAGCCGGGCAAGGCGATGTCTTCTCGGAATATGCTCTCGGGTTGGTCTATGAGGACGGGATTGGCACGGCAAAAGACGAAGCCGAGGCCGTCAAATGGTATCGCAAAGCGGCGGAGAAGGACCTGCCTGGCGCGATATACAATCTCGGCCGCATGTATGAAGACGGCCGGGGCGTGGCCAAGGACGACGCGCAGGCTGCCGAGCTATTCCACAAAGCGGCAGAGAATGGCGTCCGCTACGCTCCATACAGTCTCGGCCTCCAATATGAATACGGCCGTGGCGTAGCCAAGGACGAGTCAAGCTGCCGAATGGTACCGTAAGGGGAGCAGAGCAGGGTGAGCCGCGAGCAATGTTCAGTCTCGGCTCACTGTATTCCCGAGGTCTCGGCGTCGCCAAGGACGAGTCCCAAGCCGTCGACTGGTATCGCAAGGCGGCGGACAAAGGCCAAGCCAGCGCAATGTTCAATCTCGGTAAGTACTACTACGACAAAAAAGACCCGAAGCAGGCCGCCCGCTGGTTCGAGATGGCTGCGGAAGCCGGTCAAGTCGAAGCGCTGACAGCGCTCGGCTCTATGCATCTTCACGGCGAGGGCGGCGACCCAAAGACCCATCGAAGGCCGTTGATCTGTACCGCCAGGCGGCGCTCAAAGGCAACGCCGTAGCAGAGTACAATCTTGGCGTCGCGTATTTGAAAGGCGTCGGCGTGTCGGCGGATCGGACCGAAGCGGTGAAATGGATCCGGGAGTCCGCCAAGCATAACCTGGAGCAAGCAATCGAGACGCTGCGCAAGCTGGGCGAACCCGTTCCCCCGCCAGAGACGAGTGAAGCAGAATCGACGACCGGCACGGGCGGACTGACCACCGAAGACCTGGGCAAGCTGGACTAAAAGGAAACGTAGCGCGAGCGACAAACGCGCAACGAAAGCCGGGCCTGCCGCGGCACAATGAAAGGAGGACGAAGTGATGTCCGTCGACTCCTGCTTCCCCTGGCGCGAACCGTATGTACGGCGCGGATGGGCGCCGCTTCTTGGCGGTGCTGCTCGCCCTCGCCGTTAGCGTTGTCTCCCCCTCCCCAGCGCGGTCGCAGTAAGTCCTCAGCTTGGACGTCTCAGACGCGCTGAGCCGTTTCTGCAGGGAACTATGCCAGCGGGGCTGACAAGGCGAAGGACCAGGCGCTTCTGTTCGCCAACAACGACGCCATCAACAAGGCGGCGCTGAACGGGGAGATTCCGATTCTACCTACCAAATTGCACAAAAGGATTTTGCCGATCTCAACGAGCGCTTTGCCAAGCGAGCGGCGATCGATGCAGACGCAAGTTCACTGTCCAAGAAAAAGTCCGCTCAAGAAAGGCAATGACGCGTTCAGCCCTGGAACGGATTCCGACTACATCACCGAGGTCACCAGCAAAGACCAGATCCTGAAGATGCAGGAGAACTACAACAACAACATCAATGACTTCCTTAAGAGAATGGCATCACCGAGGCAGGCACCGATTGGCACAAAAAGCTCGATACCGATTTCATGGCCAATCCGGACCTGATTCAGGATCCGGAGGAGTTCCTCGAGATCGCCAAATACAACAACGACGCCTATAAGCGCCGCATGGCAGCACAATATGAAGCGATCACCAGAGCCACGGACGGCAAGCCGCGGAAGATCGGTCCAGAACACGTTCAGGGCTACATGGACGAGATGAACGACTTCGTCGCCAAGAAGCGCGGCAAGATCGACGAGATATTCGCTAAAGGACCATCGTATCTCAGCGATCCGGCCCATCGCGCTGAGCTGTTCCAGGCCATGGCGCAGGAGCAGAAATATGTCTCGCGTCTGGGTCGCTGGACGACTTCCTGCGCGCCCAAGAGGGCTGCCGCCCCGCGCGCGGGGCGTGAGCGTCGCCAAGCTCGGCTCCGACCGGGCGGCGCACAACGCCGCCAATATCCGCAATGCGCGCGCTCTGTCTGAAGCCTCTCAGCTCGCGGCAATGGAGGACCTCGCCGAGACCATGGGCCAAGTCGCCAAAAGAATCCCGGCTTCCACCCCGTACTGGCCGACGACATCGCCAAGCTGCTGGAGGATCTGCCGGCCGGACGCCGCGCCGGCGTTCTGGCGCGGATCAAAGCCAACGGTGGCGCGGGCCTCGTCGACGACATTATAGAGGCGAGCGCACGGGCCGGACGCCTACCTTCCGGTTCAAGCCTTGCCGACGACCTTGCGCGTGCAGGCTCCAAGTTCGACGACATGGCGCATGCCGCTAGCAAGGTCGACGATCTGGCGCACGCCGGAGTTCGGCCGTCGCGCGATTGGCAAGGCAATCGACGCGTTGGATGCGATCGGCAGCCGCCGACGCGGCCGACGCCGCGCTCGCGGCGACGCAGCTGGCAAGCCTGCTGCGCGATTTCAGACGCGCTCTCAACTCCAAAGCTTCGGCCGAGGAACGAAAAGCTCTGCTCGAAGAGATTCGAGAAAGAGCGAATGAGCTGCGCGACTCAACCGCACTCGCCGCCATCATGCAGCGCTATCCGCCCATTGCGATCATCTACGGCGCGTGGACCGTCGGTTGCCTAGGAGGCGAGCTCCGCTCCGCCAGCACGGAAACCAGCGGCACCTGCCTCGACCGGCAGATGACCGCGTGGGACAACATGGTCGACACGATCAGCGGCGCAAAAGCCATGGGCGAGGCGCAGAAGGTTGCCATCTGCGAGTTATTCAGGACAGCCGTCAGGAAGGCCGCGTCAAACCAAAGTGGTACTACAACGAGAACGATGTCTGCGCGGCGATCATCCGGGCGAGAAGATTGCCGACATGCTCGACAATGACGGCACGGAGCTCGCCAAGCGATGCGGGGAATGGAAGACGCGCCACCCTCGCCGGCTCGCTCGCCAAGCAGGGAAAGCTGGGCGATGCGCAGGATGTGCTGGTGCGCACGCGCTCATCCCTCGGCGAGATGGCCAACGAGGCATGCCCCGGGCTGGCAGACCGGATAGCCGGCCAGCTCGACGACATCGACAAGGACATCGCACCCCTGAAAGCCAAGGCGGAGACAGCGCTCGCGCAATGCCAGTTCGGCGAAGGTCTGTCGTCGATCGGTGGGCTGCCCACGCTACAGCGCCAGGCGTTGATGGAACAGTGGGACAAGGCCTTGGCCACAGGAGTCGCAGGCGAAGGGCTTGCTCAATGAGGCGAAGGCCCAGAAAGGCATGGGCCAGGACGCCGCCGCGATCGAAAGCCTGAACAAAGCAAGAGGCCTGTCGCCCTGCAAGGAAACGCTGGCTGCAATTGATGCCGCGCTTGGCCGCTCTACAAAAACCGCTTCGGAGGACAAGCGCCCCCGGATGTGACCCGGCCAAGGTTGTGGCGCCGCCACAGGTTCCCAATGAGGACGGCTTCATCCCCGTGCCGTACGGACCTCTGGACTACTATGGCTACAACCCGGATTGCCCGCCAATTGGCGAAGGCCAGGCGACGACACCGTCGCCGGGGGAGAGGAAACGGTGCAGCCCGAGACCGCGCCACCAGTTGACTGCAAGCTCGCCGAAAACCACTATCAGACGGCGCGAGCCTCGTACGAGACGGGCGATGCTTCCGCCTTCAAGACCGGCCTGATCCAAGCAGAGCAGGCCATGGCCTCCCTGCCAGCGGGCGCCTGCGGAGACCTTTCACAGAACATTGCCAAGGGGCACGAACAGGCCGACGTCCTCTCGAAGATCAACGCGACAGCCGGAGAGTTGCTGTCCTCATGCAAGGGGTCGGACCCGCGCACGCGTGCCGGCCAGATGCGCGAGTTGGCCGGACTTTTGTCCAAGACGAAGCAACCCTACGTGCAGCAGCTCGTGCGCCGTCTCGATGCCGCGCAGCAAGCTGCTCTGACCTACGCGGACATCAAAGATGCCTTCGCGAACGCTGACCTCGACACCTCATGGCGCAAGCTTGAGCTTGCCCGTGGCACACTCGGCGCGCTTGGCGAGGGGGATTGCCCAGATCTTCGCGAGGCAATCGAGAAAACACCGCGCGTGCTGTCTCATTGGCGCGACCAGGTGGATACCGCGGAGCGCTTGATGCGTGGTTGCGACGTCGATGCGATGGAGCGCGAGCGCGTGCGGCTCGCCGCGATCGGTAGCCCCATCGCAGGCACGCTGTCGACCCGCGTCGGCACAGCCCTCTCAGCCTGTAAGGCCGAGACGGCACAAAAGGGCGGCGAGGAAAACACCGGCGGATCCTCATGCAAGGCCGGCTATAACCCCGGACCCAAGGCGGCTGACGGCAGCTTCTACTGCATCCCGACCCAGGCCACCGCCAACGCCTGGTGCGCCAGCAATGCCGGGTCCGGGTACTACGCCGTCAATATCAAGTCCGACGGCAGCCATCGCTGTATGCCAACAAAATCTAAGGCCAATGCCGATTGCCAAAAGGCTAACCCAGGGCGCAAAGGGATTTACGGTCAGATCAACGCTGACGGCTCGGTTGCCTGCAAGCAGACGACAACAGCATCCAAGTCAGAAACCATAGCTGCGGCTAACGCGGCCTGTCAGCGCTCCAACAACAATAGGAACGCCCGGGCGAGCAAATATCTCGGCAACGGCCAATGGAGCTGTTACATCCCTGGGCAGCAGAAAACCGTAACGCGCCGCCGCAATCAGCCCAGCGTGTCGGCTCAGGACATCGCCAGAGGCGCTGCGGCGATTGGTGCGATTATCAATCAGATGCAGCAATCAGGCGGCGGCCGACACCGGGGACATACGGATTTTCCGACAAACCCGGACCTATGCACTTATAAGGGACGCAGGACCTGTTAGCGCTCTACGCAGCGGGTACCGGCCATCAACGGGTCCAAGGTTGAGTCCTGGTGCGCTCACCAATTTTTCAATCGCTGAGCCTGTTCTGACCTCGGCCTCGTTGTCATCATACTATTCAAGCCGGTTGCGTGCCGCTCAGGGTGAGCCTACGACTGGCGCGTTCTGACAATCCAAAGGACCAGCAGAAAGATCAAAGAGCCGATGAAAGCCGCAACGATGTCCCGAAGCGAAATGTTGACTGAATCGAGGCCTGGCCAGATTCCAAACAGGTTGAAAACAAATCCGCCAATCAACGCCCCGACAAGTCCAACACCAAGGCCAGTCCACCGGCCCAACCCTCCCAATTTTGCGGTCACCACCATTCCCGCCAGTGACCCAGCGATCAAGCCAACAATCAACCACACAATGAGATCGGCGATTGAAATTGCCATGTGCTTGCCTCCTGTTTGCCTCCCAAGAGAAAGACTCAAGGACTGCGACGGAACTATAGGGCAGGGGCTGCAGCTTGACCATGCCCCCGATGTTTGCTTCTAGCTCAAAGCGACCGTAGGTTGGCTCTCGACGAGGCGACAGGACGTGAAATGAAACGGCAGGTTCAGAACAAGGAATATAAGTGGGAGCATCCCAAGTGCGCCTTCTGTGGCAGCACGGACCAGGCCTTGTACATGGAAAGCAGCGTTCCGCGCTGGCACAGAAACCAGCCGCTCAGGCTCGTTGAGTGCAACGGCTGTGGCTTGGTGTTCGCCTCGCCCCGGCCAGCTATCGAAATGTTGCACCACGACTATCTTGCCGGGGGGCCGAGTGCGAAAACCGCCGTCAATCGCAAACTGAAGCGCCCATTCATTGGTTGGCGCTACCGCCAGTCAATCAAAAAGGCTGCACGCTTTCTCGGCTATTGGCCTGACCGGCTCTACGACATGGGGTGCGGCGCCGGCACGATGCTCCTAGAAGCGAAGTCTCTCGGCATCGAAGCGTGGGGTAATGACATCAACAAGGCCGGGGTCGATAGGCTGCAAGCCTTGGGCTGCCATGTCGCCCATGGCTTTTCGCAGGACGTCGACATTCCCCGCGATCATTTCGACATTGTGCTCAACTTCGATTACCTGGAGCACACCTACACACCCCTCGATGATCTGCAAAGGTGCTTCGAAATGACGAAACCGGGGGGAATCCTCTATCTTGAGACGATCTACCTCGACTGTGTCGAACACAAAAAATACGGGGAGGCGTGGAAGATGTTCGGCCCGGGCCACGTCTACTTTTTCAAGCCCGACGTGCTTCAGTCGATGATCGAAAGCGTCGGCTATGAGATCGTCGACGTGGAGCTTGCAGGCCTTATAGTGATCGCCGCACGGCGTCCCGTTGGGGCGCGAAGCCAGGTGCGCCCCGCACCGCGTGTGCATGGTAAGTTCCGGCAAGCATTGCGGAGTGCCGTACGCGACGTGATTCACTTGGCAACGAAGCGTACTTAACATCGTGGCGCCCGAGCATGGCCACGATTAAGTGGTAACGAGTAGAGCGAGAGGCAGTCAGCCTATTTGCAGCTTCCGACCGAGTGGAGAGTCCGATGTCGCGATTTGCGTCCGTCTGCGCTTTGGCAATGTCCCTGATGCTGGGCCTTGGCTCAAATGCTGTCGCTGTCGAAACCGATGACGCCGAATTCGGCGGTGAGTGCGTGATGGGTCTCGCGCTCGGCAAGGACATCGAGACCGATTGCTCGGTGAGCACGGTCTACAAGGGCAAGACTTATTGCTTCGGCAACGAGACGGCGAGGTCGTTGTTCCTCAAGCGGCCTGACGACTTTCTACTGCAGGCGCACGTCTATTATTCCAGCAAGCAACAACAGCCGGAATAACGGAGCGACGTCTAGAGGTGCTTACGACCCCTTCGGCTGGGTCTGGCCCTTGAACACGGTTCCGTCCGTGTCGACGATCACCACGTCGAGATTGTTCTCCTCGCCCTTGCCGAAAGTGAAACGGAAGTTCGGGTTGGTCGAGATCGAGAACGTGCCGTCAAGCTTGAACACGAGTTCGCCGTCCCGCTTGACCGTCATCTCCTTCACATAGAGCGCCGGGATGAACTTCGCGGTATTGATGTCGAGCTGCATGCCGTTGTGGTTTGGGTGCTTGATCATCACCTGACCCGCCCAGATCGGATTGGAGTCGAGGGCAGGGGAAAGGAGCGGACGATCATCTTGCCCATGTCGGCCATGTCCGCGTCGGGATCCTTGGCTTGCATCGCGGCGCAGCCGCCTGCGGCTGCCAGGAACTTGGTAGCCATGTGCAGGCTTCCGTCCTCAGTCTCAAGCACCGCGCGCACATGTGAGAAGTTATCGACGCGCACCCGTCGAGAAGCTGCGCTCGCCGCCTGTGCCTTGTGCCGGACCAAACGTCAGCGTCGCCACTTTGGGATCAGGGTTCTTGTCGATGAACAGCGTGAGCGACTTGAGCTTGCCCTTCACCGACGGCGGTATGCGTACGGTGAGCGGCACGATCGCCGCGTCCTCGACCTTCGACGGCGTTTCGAGCACGACCATGCCGTCTTCTTCGGCGATCGGGCGGTCGCCGAAGGTCTGCTCCTTCAGGATCGGCCACATCGCCTCTTCGGCGAAGCTTGCCGGTGCCGCCACGACAAGCAGCGCGGCGGCCAGCGCGGCCATGCCGGTGGTTCGAGCTAACGTCTTGAAAGAACGGGACATAGCGCCGTGCTCCTGAATGCGTGTTGGGCCATTATATCACTCCCACTCCAGTTCTGCGAATGCCGCAGTGACGTTGCGGACATGATACTGGTCGAACAGTTTCCATGTGTCTTTTTCGGAGAATCCCGCGGTCTTGGTCGTCTCGGCGAGGGTCTTGCCTTCGGCAATCGCCTGACGGACATCATTCGCAACGCTCTCGAGATAGTGCTTCTCGGGCTCCAGGGCTTGGGGAAAGTCCATGCTCGCAGGTCCATGGCCTGGCACGACTCGATCCGCCTTGCGCTGGCTCAAATCGTCCAGCGCCGCGAGCCATCCCTTGATCGAGCCGTCGATGGTTGGAATGTGCTCCGAGAACAGCAGGTCGCCGAGGAACAGCGTGTTGGTCTTGGTGTCGGTGACAATCAGGTCGTTATCGGTGTGGGCCGTCGGCGTTGGCTCCAGCAGAAGCGTGCGGTCGCCAAGATCGAGCGTCGTCGGTTCCTTGATGAGAAGCGTCGGCAGAATGATCTCGCTGCCTTCGAAGGCGTCGCCGAGCATTTGCTTATTGGCGGTGATGTAGCTGTCGGCGCGGGTGCCGAGCGCCCGGGCGAGCTTGTAATGACCGACGAAGGTCGGATTGTCCTGCTTGAAGGCGGCGTTGCCCAGCACATGGTCTGGGTGCATATGCGTGTTGATCACGTATTTGATCGGCTTGTCGGTTACGGCACGGATCGCCTCGCGCAGGTCTTCGCCCATTACCTCGCTACCGGACGTATCGATGACGGCCACGGCCTCGCTGCCGACGACGAAGCTCGCGTTCGACATGTCGCCGCGATTCTCAGGCGATTGAACCTCGTAGCGCCCTTGGTGCACGAACACGCCCGGCGCGACCTCGGTGACGGTAGCGGCGCGCGCGAATGCAGGCGTACAGGACAGGAGCAAGGTCGCCGCCAGCGCCAGAGCGGCTTCAAGAAAGCCCTTTCGCGATATGAGCTTAGGCGTGCACATGGCCTCAGCCTTAGCACACCGCAGCACCAGCCGGGCAACTGCATGACATAGGAATTTCATCAAGAATTCGCGAGGAAGGTCACGTTATCCGCTTCTGTACGAATATCGGCTTCCTCGGCGAAGTCGTCTCGTGCAATCACAGGATAAAATCGAGAAATAACGGCAAACTGCTTTTTGTTTCTCCGCCGTTCGTATAGTTTACGCGGGCGCGAACAGGGAGGGTGCCTGCATGCGGATTATTCTGACTGATCGTCATCGCCGTCATCTTTGCCGTGATCCAAAGCAAGCGGCACGGCTGCGAGTGGGGCGAGGACGGATGGTTCGATTGCGTCATCGGCAAGACTGCGAGCGAGATGCCGGCTTCCGCGCCGGCGTCGACGCCTGAAGCGCCCGCTTCGGAAGAGCCTGCGACCGAGACGCCTTAGTAGGCGAAAGAGCTGCCTGGCATCTCCGGGGCTTCCGAGAGCTTGAGCGCCGGTAACCTTCCGGGGATTTGCCTGGCGGGCCGGGGAGGCCTGCCATTGATTCGGCGCATCATCCCCGCCACTATCGCTTGCATGACCTGCATGTCAGCACGCGCCCCCATGTGACTGAGACCGCGGGACAAGGACGAATTGAAGGAGCACGCCGGACCGCCGCGGCCGCGCTGGCGGGCCTACTGCGGCCCGGCGCGGATAAGGACGAAGTCGCCGCCATCATCGAGCGGGCGACCGCGCGGTCGCGCGTGGAGCGACCACGGAGCAGCACACGTCACGGTTCTCCTCAGCGTCGCCCGCCGTCATCTACAGCTTCAAAGCGCGCGGGACGATTTCGCCTCTGACCTTCGCTGGCGATAATATCAAGGCCCTATTCGGTTACGAGCCGAGCAAGCTCATCTCGACGACCCGAATTTCTGGCGCGAGCGCGTTCATCCAGACGACCTGGAGCGTGTCGATGCCGAGGTGAACGACCCGTTCGATACGGGCCATAAGACGCTGGAATACCGCTTTCGTCGCAACGACGGCTCCTATTGCTGGGTGAACGACGAACAGCATCTGGTCCGCGACGCAAAAGATGCGCCGCTCGAAGTGGTTGGGCTCGTGGAGCGATATCAGCGCACGAAAAAGCGCCGAGGAGGCCGAGGATGCCGCCCGGGTGCGCCTTTCCGTCCTGCTCGAGACGGCGCCGTCCGTGATCTACAGTTTCAAGGCACGCGACGACTACGCGCCGACCTTTATCAGCGAGAACGTCAAGCGGCTTCTGGGATACTGCCCAGAGAAGTATCTGGAGCACGCCGACTTCTGGCGGAGCCACGTCCACCCCGAGGATCTCGCCGCAGTCGAAGCGGAGCAGGCCAAGCTGTTTGACAAGGGGCGGCATGTCGCCGAGTACCGCTTCCGCAAGCGGAACGGCACGTATATCTGGGTTAGCGACGAGCAGTATCTCCTACGTGACGACCAAGGCGAGCCCGCCGAGATCGTCGGCTCATGGAGCAATATCAGCGCGCGAAAAAGCGCCGAGCAGGCCGAGAATGCGGCGCGGGCTCGTTTCGATCTCATGCTCCACAGCGCCTGCGGTTGTCTACAGCTTTGCCGCGACTGGCGACTATGCGCCGACTTTTGTCAGCGCCAACATCAAGCGCGTGCTCGGATACGAGCCTGACGAGTATCTCAAGCAGCCGGACTTCTGGCGCAGCCGCGTCCATCCGGAGGACCTTCCTGCCGTTGAAGCAAGTGAAGGGGACCTGTTCGAGAAAGGTCATCACGTTTCGGAATACCGTTTCCGCAAGGCCGATGGCGTCTACTGCTGGGTCAGCGACGAGCAGACGCTCGTCAAAGACCAGAACGGTAAACCTCTCGAGGTTATCGGCACGTGGAGCGAGGTGACCGCGCGCAAGACCGCCGAGCAGGCCGCCCTCCAGGCAAGCGAACAGCGCTTAACCGACGCCATCGACACCATCTCCGAAGGGTTCTCGCTTTACGACGCCGACGACCGGCTGGTGCTCGGCAATCAGAAATATGCCGAACTGTTTGACGTGCAGGTGAGGGCCCACCGGCGCTCGGCTCCACCTACGAGGAGATCATCCGCAAAAGCTGTGACCCATGGCCTGATCGACGATGCGCGTGGAAAGGAGGAAGGCTGGATCCGGCAACGCCTCGCCGAGCATCGTCCGGGCGAGCCGATCTTGCAACATCGTTCGGACGGGCGCTGGATCCAGGTCAGCGAGCGGCGCACCGCGGCGGGCGGCACTGTCGCAGTCTACAGCGACCTGACCGAAATCAAGGAAAGCGAGCAACGAACGGCCGCCGCCAATCAACTCATCTTGCAAAGCCTGCGCTACGCGAGCCGTATCCAGTCCGCCGTGCTTCCGGCGCGCCAAGAACTCGAGTCTCTGGCCGCAGACCACTTTCTCATCTGGGAGCCGCGCGACATTGTCGGCGGTGATTTTTTCTGGTTCCAGCCCATCAGGGACGGCTACGCCATCATGGTCGGCGACTGCACCGGTCACGGCGTGCCGGGCGCTTTCATGACTCTGATCGCCTGGGGCCTGCTTGACCGCATGCTGCGCAGCGCCCCGAGCAACAAGCCGAGCGAAGTTCTCGTCGGTCTGCACCAAGGGGTGCAGAGCCTGCTCGGTCAAGATGAGCGGCAGGGCGAAACCGACGACGGGCTAGAGGCTGGCATTTGCTTCATCAATCCCAAGACGCAAGAAATGACCTTCGCCGGCGCCCGTTTCTCCTTATGGCGTGCGAACCAAAAAGGCGTCATCGAGATCAAAGGCGATCGTGAGGGGCTCGGCTACCGTCGCTATCCGCCGGCCACCCGCTTCTCAGATACGACCTTTCCCTTCGACAGCAGGGACTCCTTCTATCTAACAACTGACGGCCTCATTGATCAGATTGGCGGACCGCGCGGTCGCTCCTTTGGCAAGCGGCGTTTCCAAGACCTCTTGCGAAAAATCCAAGACGCGCCCATGAGCGTACAGGAAGAATCGCTGCGCAAGGCCTTCGAGCGCTATCAAGGGGACCAGCTGCGCCGCGACGATCTCACCGTGTTGGGCTTCATCCCGCATTCCTAGGAGAGTTCCATGCTTGCCGGCCAATTGATGGATTTGCGGTCGACGCTGCATAGCCAAGGGGTGATCTTCGCCTATAGCGGTTACGTCACCGAGCCGGTCTTGAGCGGGGTCGGCGAGGCATTGAAGCAGAAACTCACCATCGACGACGCCGATACCAAGACGCTGCGCAGCGTATTCGCCATCTTCGTCGAGCAAATGCAGAACATCATTCGCTACTCAGCGGAGAAGGCTGAGCAACCGCTGCCGCCCGCGTCCGAAAAGGGTGCGTTGAAAGAGATCAGGTACGGCATCCTCACCATCGGCAGGGAGGGGGACGACTATGTCGTCTGCGCCGGCAACCTGATCCGCCGGGCTGATGTCGCGCGGCTGAGGGAACGGCTCAACCAGATCAAAGGCATGAACAAGGCGGAGCTGAAGGCCCTCTACAAGGAGAAACTGCGAAGCGAGCCGGAGGCGGGCAGCAAGGGCGCCGGCCTCGGCTTCATGGAGATCGCCCGGCGTGCTACGCGCCCCATCGAGTTCGACTTCGCCGAGGTCGATGCAGACCATTCGTTCTTCGCGCTCAAGGCGACCATCTGAGGGCCCGTGTGATGCAGGATATGCTGAATGTTGAGCCGACCTCCCGCACGCCGGCCGTGGTCTTCGACTTCCCCAACAATTATCTGAAGATCTCAGGCGAGTCGTATCCGGAAGACGTTACCGAGTTCTATCGGCCCGTCTTCGACGCGCTCGACGCTTACCTCGGTGCCCTGGGGCAGGGGAGCTGTCGGTTCGACTTCGAGCTCATCTATCTCAACAGCTCGAGCGCCAAGGCGGTGATGATGGTCATGGACAAGCTCGAAGATGCCGCCAAGAACGGCGCCTCCGTGGACGTCTACTGGTTCTATGACAAGGAAGACGACACCATGCAGGAGCTCGGCGAAGAGTTCGGCGAGGACCTCGAGGCCGCCTCGTTCCATCTCGAAAAAATGGCCGGCTGATGTCGACCGACGATCTCTTCACCGCTGAAGAGCAAATCATTGCGGCGGCGCAAGCGCTCGTCGACGACGGCGGCTTTGCCGCAGCCGCAGACAGCAAGCACTACGCAGCGCTCCTCAAGGACTACCAGAAGCTCTTGCGCGCGACGCGCCGGCTGATGCGCTTGAGCGACCGCAACGAGGAGCAGCTTAATGCGCTGAGCAAGGAGCAACGTCAGGCGAACGAGATCATCGCGCAGAAGAACAAAGAGCTCGACGCTCTCGCCACCAAATTATCGAAATACCTTTCGCCGCAGATCTATCACTCGATCTTCACCGGCGCCCAGAATGTCGAGATCACGTCGAGCCGCAAGAAGCTCACCATCTTCTTCTCGGACGTGGTCAACTTCACCGAGACCACGGACAAGCTCGAGTCTGAAGACCTCACAAATCTGCTCAACCGCTACCTCACCGAGATGACGAACATCGCGCTCGAGTACGGCGCGACCATCGACAAATATATCGGCGACGCCATCATGGTGTTCTTCGGCGATCCGGACTCCAAGGGCGTCAAAGAAGATGCGCGCGCCTGCGTGCGCATGGCCATCGCCATGCTGAGACGAATGCGCGAGCTGCACACGGAGTGGCAGGAGCTCGGTGCCGAGAAACCGTTCCACCTGCGCATCGGCGTCAACACCGGCTACGTGACAGTCGGCAATTTCGGCAGCGAAGACCGCATGGACTACACCATCATCGGCTCATCGGTGAATCTCACTGCGCGGCTTCAGTCCTACGCGCCGATTGACGGTATCCTTCTCGGTCATGAAACCTATTCGCTGGTCAAGGACGAGGTTGACGCGGAGGAGCAGGAGCCGATCAAGGTCAAAGGCTTTGCCGAGCCCATCCGTCGCTACAAGGTACTCGGCCTCTATGACGACCTCGTCGGCGAAGGATCGGTGATCCGTGAGGAGCAGGATGGCTTCAAGGTCCTGCTCGATCTGAAGAAGCGTGATCGTGCCGAGGCGGTGGCGGCGCTCGAGGCCATCGTTGCGCGGCTCAAGAAATAATGCGCTACAAGAACCACAGCCACGTGTTGAGCGCAAAGATCGGCAGCAGAATCCCCACCGACCAGAACATGTAACCGATGAAGCTCGGCATCTTGATGCCGCGTTCCTCGCAGATCGACCGCACCATGAAGTTCGGCGCGTTGCCGATATAGGTGTTGGCGCCCATGAACACGGCGCCCATCGATATGGCGAGCAGCGTCAGCGCGAGCGGCCCCATGAGGACCTCGGGATCTCCGCCTGCGAGATTGAAGAACACGAGATAGGTCGGCGCGTTGTCCAGGAAGCTCGATAGGCCCCCCGTGAGCCAGAAATACGCGGCCTCGACCGGCTTTCCATCGGGCGTCGAGACAAGATGGAGCAGGGAGCCGAACGGACCGTCGAATCCGGCGCGCAGCATCGCCAGGACCGGGACCATGGTGATGAAGATGGCAGCGAACAGCATCGCCACCTCTTGCATCGGCGCCCACGTAAAGGCGTTCTCCACGCGAATGGATCGCGGCGTGGTGCGCCAAGACAACAGGCTGACCGTGATCAGCACGGCGTCTCGCACCAGCCCGTTCAACGGCATTTCCATGCCGAGGCCAATGGGAACCATGACGCCGCGATTCCATACGCCGCCGATCAGCACGATGCCGGCGACGGCCGCAAGGTAGATCACGTTGTGCAGGCCCTCGATGCGGATCTGGCGCGGCACGCGGCTCTTCCACCGCACCACCTGGTGCTCCCGGCTCCATAGGATGCGGTCGATCGCGTAGAACAGCACGAGCAGCAGCCCGCTGGTGAGCAGCATGGGCCGCAGCATCGTCTCGAGCGTCCACAGGAAGTCGATACCCTTCAGATAGCCGAGGAACAGCGGCGGATCACCGAGCGGCGTGAGGGACCCGCCGATATTGGCGACCAGGAAGATGAAGAAGATAAAGACGTGGCGATTATAGACTCGGTCCTGGTTCGCTCTGATCACCGGGCGGATCAGCACCATCGACGCGCCCGTCGTGCCGAGAAAGCTCGCTGACAGAGTTCCGAAGGCGAGCATCGCCGTGTTGGTGGCAGGCGTGCCGACAAGATTGCCACTCACCCGGATGCCGCCGGCCACCACGAACAGCGCGAACAGCAGCAAGATGAACGGCAGATAGTCGAGGAGCAGCACATCGAGCACCTGCGCCACCGCTGTCGGTAGGCCGAAGACGATGGCGCAAGGCGACAAAAAGGCGATCGACCAGAACACAGCGACCGTGCCGAAGCGGTGCTCCCAGAAACGCGGCGCGATCAGCGGCAGGAGCGCGATCGACAGCAGCAGTCCGACAAACGGGATGGACCAAAGCGGGCTCAGGCTCGCGCCGTCGAGGTGATCGGCGGTCGCGATGGCCTCCGCGCTACTTGCAAGCCAATCGATCATTCATGTGGGCTGTACAGGCTGGACGGAAGGCGTCAAGTGCCGTGATACTCGGGTGGTTTATCGTCGTTGGCCGGAATGCGGCGCGCGCTCTCCCGCAAAGCCTCCTTGAGCGAGGTCGGCCGGTGATATTTCTGCAGGAGATCGAGAAACGCTTCGTCGGCCAGCGACTGCACGCTCCGCCCACTATCGATGGCGAACAGCTCGAGCGCCTGCCAGACGTCCGCCGGAAACTCCAGGCGCTTGCGTCGCGGATTGACCGTGCGGGAAGGGGCAGACATCTCGAAGGCGTTCCCTCGTCTCAGCCGTCGACCGTCAGATCGGCAAAGCATAACCGATTCGCAGGGATCACAGCACGATGACGAGTAGAGCGCGCCTGTGGACGATTGACCGCTACTGGGCGGGAACGATCACGCGTAGCGCCTTGGGCAAAGAGCGATAGCGGAGCGGCGTACGAAGCACCCGCACCTCCCCATCCAGCGCCACGGGAAGCCGCGTCGACCTTGCGGCGATCTCCGCTTTGCGAAGCTCGAACACATCGAGGTCGCGCTCGTGGTCCAGATGGCTGAAGCACATCCGGCAGGCGATCCAAAAAAGCCCAAGCGGGTTGCGGGGCTTGATCACGTAGACCCAAAGCTTGCCCGCATCCATCCGTCGCCGGTGTCTCAGTGTGAAGAGATCGGTGTCGTACTCATTGTTGCCAACGAATACGCAAGGGGTTCGGTACGGCCGCTCCATGCCTTCCGCCGAGAGACGCAGACGACGCCATGGAAGATGTCGCAACATGCGAAAGAAGGCCGGCACCATGGCTATCCATTTGTGGAGCCGTTTGTGCGCGCGGCGCCGCTCTCGGTCCATGACGAGATACGGATAAATGCCGATGGACGAGTTGTTGATAAAGGTTTCGCCGTTAACCTCGGCGAGGTCGACGACACGGGAATGACCCCTGGCGATCACGGCTGCGGCGGAGTCGATGTCCAAGGGAATGCCGAGGTCCTTGGCAAAGTGGTTTAGGGTACCCAGCGGCAGCACGCCGAGCGGCACACCTGTCCTGGCCAGGAGGCCACTCACGGTATGGATGCTGCCGTCGCCGCCGCCGACAACAATCGCGTCGATCTCACCCCGTTCGGCCTGGTCGAAGGCCTGCCTCACGGTCGCCCTAAGATCTTGTCCAGTGACGAGCCTGAGGTCGGCTTGGACGCCATGACGCCGGAATGCCGCCGCGATGCTCTCCTGCATCGTTTGGACGGACTGGCGAGGACTGCCGGCGCCCGTGTTTAGCAGCGCCGTGACCCGCCGTACCGCGCGGTCCTTCGGCTGCTCGGAGAGTTGAATTGAGCCCTGCACCACGGCGCTGCTTTGACGGCTCCCAAGACGCGCATCGTATCAGGGGCGTGGGGAAGGGGGAACGAGCGCGTGCGCGCTCAAGCTTTGCGAGCTTCGTCGATATAGAGCTGACGGAAGGCGGCGGCAATCGGCCCCGGTCGGCCCTCGCCGATTGGCTTGCCGTCGATCTCGATGATCGGCAGGACGAAAGCCGATGCCGCTGTGAGAAACGCTTCGCGCGCCTGGTAGGCCTCCTCGACGCTGAAGGGACGTTCCTCGACCCGAAGGCCCTCTTGGCTCGCGAGCCTGAGCACCGCGCGCCGGGTTACGCCGGGCAGGATATGCGGGCCGAGCGGCTGGGTGCGGAGCACGCCCTCGGCATCGAGGATAAAGGCCGACGAGGACGTGCCCTCCGTCACGTGACCGTCCTCGACCATCCAGGCCTCGTAGGCGCCTTTCAGCTTGGCCGCTTGCTTGCCCATGGCTTGGGCGAGCATCGCCGTCGACTTGATGTCCCGCCGCTTCCAGCGGATGTCGGGAATGGTGACGACCTTCACGCCGCTTGCCACATAAGGATTGTCGAGCAGGGCCCGTGTTTGGGTGAACGCGACCACTGTGGGTGAGGGCGCCTCGGGATAGACGAAATCGCGGTCGGCCGGCCCCCGCGTGATCTCCAGATAGACGATGCCTTCCTTGATTTTGTTCCGCGCAATCAGCTCGTCATGCACCTCCCGCAAGCCCTCGTGGTTCATGGGAAGATCGAGAGCGATCTCCTTGAGTGACCGGTCGAGGCGGGAGAGGTGGGCATCGAAGTCCACGAGCCGCCCTTCGAGCACCGCGGTCACCTCGTAGACGGCGTCGCCGAACAAGAAGGCCCGGTCGAAGACGGAGACCTTCGCCTCCTCCTCGGGCACATAGGCGCCGTTGACGTAAACGATACGGGACATGGGTGGGTCGGAAGGCTGAAAACGACGGGACTTGCTAGCCCTGGCGGGCAGCGAAGGCAAGGCGCCGTCAAAGCCAGATTTCTTGCCCTCGGCGCTCCCCCATGCTCAATTCCGGGCATAGAATCGATCCCGCAAGCGGGTCAGATCCGAGAAGGGGGGCAGGAAATGACGTCAGCAAGCCTGTTGATTGTTCTATTTGTCGGAACGGTAGTTGGCGCGGTGACCGGATTGGTGGTCGGCGCTTCCTTCCACAGCGATTATCTGGCCATTCTCGCCGGTTTTCTTGGCGCGCTGTGCGCGGTGATTGTGCGGAATTTCGTCATCGCGAAGGGCGTTGGCGTTGGCCCCGACGACTCGAAGACGCCGGTCCTCGTGGCGGTCTACGCCATCATCGCTTCGCTCGCGGGCAGCTTGGCAGCCAAGGAAGTGCTGGACTTCAGCGAGCTCACGGCTCCTGTGGGGCTCGGAGCTTTGGCAGGCCTGTTTTCCGCGTGCCTATTGGCCTTGCTGATGATCACCTACCACACCCATCCCGGTCATTCGCCCGTTCTTAAGAAGAAGGGCTGATCAGGACGCACAGGCCGGTTTGACCCGCAAACCGGCCTCCTCGATCAGGGCAAGGTCGTCGTCCACATCATTGTTGGCGGTGGTGAGTAGCTTGTCGCCATAGAAGATCGAATTGGCGCCTGCGAGGAAGCAGAGCATCTGCGCCTCGCGGGTCAGTGCTGCACGCCCAGCTGAGAGCCGCACATATGTGGTCGGCATGAGGATGCGGGCCGTCGCGATCATGCGAACGAGATCGAGCGGTTCGACCGGCGGCTGATCTTCGAGCGGCGTACCCGGCACCGGCACCAACGCGTTGATCGGCACGCTCTCGGGATGCGGATCGAGGGTCGCAAGCGTCTGTAGCAGCCGCGCCCGGTCCTCGACCGTCTCGCCCATGCCGATAATGCCGCCGCAGCAGATTTGCACGCCGGACTTTCGCACATGGGCCAACGTGTCGAGGCGATCCTGATACGTGCGCGTGGTGATGATCTCGCCGTAAAATTCGGGCGAGGTATCGAGATTGTGGTTGTAGGCGGTAAGTCCGGCCTCCGCGAGGCGAACCGCTTGGTCCTCGGTCAGCATGCCGAGAGTGACGCAAGCTTCCATGTCGAGCGCGCGAACGCCGCGCACCATCTCGATCACGCTGTCGAATGCCGCGTCGTCCTTCACCTCGCGCCACGCGGCGCCCATGCAGAAGCGGGTGGCGCCGGCATCCTTGGCGAGTCGTGCCTTGGCCAAAACGTCGTCCACATCGAGCAGCGCTTCGCGCTCAAGTCCGGTCTTTTTGGCGTAATGCGCCGATTGCGGGCAGTACTTGCAATCCTCTGGGCAGGCGCCGGTCTTGATCGAGAGCAGGCTCGCGAGTTGCACCTCGCCGTCGGCATGGAAGCGCCGATGCACGGCGCGTGCCTCGTCGACCAAGTCGAGGAGGGGGCCGGCGAGGAGGCCGACGATTTCCTCCGTGCGCCAGTCGTGGCGGACGCCAGCTAGGGCATCTGGCTCGCGCGAGCTCGAAGCTGCCCGGGCCTCGCCGTTGATAGGATTCACGCTTTCCAGGGTTTCTGACACGGTTTCCGTGGGTTGCGATTGCTGGCGGGTAGGCCCTTCGCTAATACAGGATCATGGTTGGAAGCGAAAGCCGCTACCGGGCTTTTCTGGAAGCCCTCGGCAAGGATCGCCTGAGGCGGGAGCTTACCACGGTCGAGGCGCGCGACGCTCGCACGCTCCGGGCCGGCGGCCGGAACTATGTCAACCTGGCGAGCACTGACTATCTCGCCTTGCGCTTCAACGAGGTCCTGATCGCTCGCGCGGCGGAGTGGGCGAAGATGTATGGGGTCGGCTCAGGAGCCTCGCGTCTCGTTACCGGCAATCTCGATCTGTTCGGCGCCATCGAGACCAAGATTGAGCAGCTCAAAGACAAGCCCGCGGCATTGCTCATGGCCTCCGGGTTCCAGGCAAACGCCGCGACGCTTCAGGCGCTGTTCGACCGCACAGTGCTTGGCGCCGAGCCGCTCGTTTTCGCCGACCGCCTGAACCACGCCAGCATGCATTTCGGCTGCAAGGCCGCCGGCGTGCGTCAGCTGCGCTACCGGCATTGCGACGCCGCGCACCTCGCCGAGCTTCTGACTCAGTATCAATCGGATAGCCGCCCGAAGTTCATCCTCACCGAGAGCGTGTTCTCCATGGACGGCGACATCGCGCCGCTGCCCGAGATCGCCCGTCTCGCGCAGGCCCATGATGCGACGCTGATTGTCGACGATGCACACGCGACAGGAATTCTAGGGGAGGGCGGAAGTGGCCTTTCGGGTGATGCCGACATCGTCATCGGCACATTCTCGAAGGCGCTCGGCAGCTTCGGCGCTTATATCGCCTGCTCGCAGACGGTGCGCGACTACCTCGTCAACCGTTGCAGCGGACTGATCTACTCCACGGCGCTCCCGCCGCCCGTGCTCGGTGCGATCGATGCGGCTCTCGATCTGATTCCGAAGATGGATGCAAAGCGCGCACATGTGGCATCGATTGCTGCGCGCTTCCGCGCGGAGGCGCATGCACGCGGATTCGATACAGGCAACTCCGAGACGCAGATCGTGCCCCTTATTGCCGGCACGCCAGAGGCGGCGCTTCGTTTGAGCGCAGCGCTTCGCGACGCGGGCTTCTGGGCGACGCCCATCCGGCCGCCAACCGTGCCGCAAGGAACCGCACGGGTGCGGCTTGCCTTCACCGCCGCGCACGATGAGGCCGACATTGACCGCCTTCTTGATGTCCTCGGCCAAGCCGTCGACCCAGAAGCGGCCCGAGCCGTCTCCCTCTAGCGATGCACGTGGTCCTTGTTCACGGTTGGGGCTTCCATGCCGGCCTCTGGGCCGATGTCGTGCCACATCTCGGCGGCGCCGAAGTCACACTGGTCGATCTCGGGTTCGTCGCGAGGGGTCCAAGGGGCAGGGAGAACTGGCCAGAGCACGCCGTCGCCGTAGGTCACTCCCTTGGCCTGCTGTGGCTCCTCAAAGAGGGGCACGGCCGCTTCAAAGGCCTGGTCTCCGTCCAAGGCTTCGACCGGTTCGCGCCCCACGTGCCTGAGTCCCGCCTTGCCGCGCTCAAACGGGGGCTGGCGCGCGATCCCGGCGCCACCATGGGCGCGTTCTGGCGGTCTTGCGGCGCGCCCGGCTATGCCTTGCCGCAGGCCCTCAACGTGCCTCGGCTTGACGAAGGCCTCGATTGGCTGATGCATTGGGACGCGCGGGAGGCTAAGCAAGCCCTTAGATGTCCGGTGCTTGCCCTGGCAACCCGCGACGACGCCATCGTTTCCCCCGCCATGACCGAGGCCGTGTGGCAAGGGACCAAACTCGAGTGGTCGCCCGACGGCGGCCATGTCTTACCCCTGAGGCACCCAAGCTGGTGCGCCCGTCATGTCCTTGAATTCGCCGATACTCTCCCGTCGTAGCGCCGAAATCGCGGCGCGCTTCGAGGCACGGGCCGCGAGCTACGAGCAGCATGCGGATTTACAGGCTGCGGTCGCGCGGCGCCTTGCCAGCCTGCTCCCCGACCGCGACAGCCCGCGCGTGCTAGAGCTCGGCTGCGGCACGGGCCTCTTGAGCCGTCATCTCGTGGCGAAGTATCCGACGGGAAGCTTCGTCCTGACCGACGCCGCGCCTGCCATGATCGCCGAGTGCCGCCGCAATCTCGAAGGTCTTGGAATCACGCGCATCCGCTACGAGGTGATGGACGCAAGCGAGGCCTCCGGTCACGGTGGCCTCGACCTCATCGTCTCCAGCATGACCCTGCATTGGCTCAGCGATCCGGTCGCGAGCCTCGATCACTGGCGTACATTGCTCGCTCCGGACGGCGTGTTGCTCTACGCCACGCTCGGCCCCGACAGCTTCTTCGAGTGGCGCGCAATTCTTGCCGCGGAGTCTCTACCGAGCGGCATCGCCGAGATCGCGCCGCTTCCCGGCGTCGTCGAGGACGAGCACGTAACGCCCGATAACGATTCGCTTTCTTATCTGCGCCGCATGAAGGCCGTTGGCGGCCTCACGCCGCGCGATGGCTACGCGCCGCTACCGCCCGGAGCGCTGCGCCGCGCCGTCCGCGCCACCGATCGTCGCTTCGGCGGCCGCGTGACCTGGCACATCGTTTACGGCCGGTTGAGCGCGCCGGATGCAAGCCGGTCGAGCCCCTCGATCATGCCGGAATAGGCGCGTGCGAGCTCCGCATCGGTGATGCAGTAAGGCGGCAGCAGGTAAACCGTCGATCCGATCGGCCTGATGTTGAGCCCTTGTGAGAGATACCAACTTCTCAGCAAGCGGCTCTGCTCCGATTGGTACTGACCTCCGTCCTTGAGATCGAATGCGAGGACCGAGCCCAGCAAGCGCGGCTTTACGACCTCGCTCCGTGCCGCGAGCACGGGCAACATTTCGCGATGGCGCACGCCGATATGCGCGATCCTATCAAGAGTCTGCTCCTCGTCGTAGAGGCCGAGCGACGCGAGCGCCACGGCGCAGGACAAGGGATTAGCGGTGAACGAGTGGCCATGCGGCAGCGCCCGGTCGAAGTTGTGACCTAGGAACATGTCGAATAGGCGGTCGCGAACGACCGTCGCCGCGAGCGGCATATAGCCCGCTGTGAGCCCCTTCGACAGGCAGACGAGATCCGGCACCACGCCCGCATGTTCGAGCGCGAACATCTTTCCGGTGCGTCCGAAGCCAGTCGCCACCTCATCGAAAATCACAATGACGCCAGCACGCTGCGCCGCCGACACGACTCGTTTTAGGAACTCCGGGCGACAGAAGCGCATGCCGGCCGCGCCCTGCATCATAGGCTCGATGATCAACGCCGCGATGGTCTGGCCGCGCTCGGCGAGCAGCCCTTCAAGCACCGAGAGGGCGCCGGCCTCGCGCTTCTCGACCGCTTCGTCGCCCTCGAATGTCGCGGGGTAGGGTACGACGCACACTTCGCACATCAGGTCGCGGAATGCGCCGAACATTTGCGAACCGCGGCCAACCGACATGGCGCCGAGGGTGTCGCCGTGATAGCCGCCATCGAAGCCAATCAGCAGGCGCCGCCGCGGCTCTCCGCGATTGACCCATGACTGGTAGGCGATCTTGATCGCCACTTCGACGGAGGTGGAGCCGTCGTCCGAAAAGAACACGCGGTTGAGGTCGCCTGGAAGGAGTCCCGCCAGCTTCTCGGCGAGATTGACCGCCGGCGCATGCGTGAAGCCCGCGAACATCACATGCTCCATCTCGTCGGCCTGGCGCGCCAGCGCCGCATTGATCTTCGGATGTGCGTGTCCGTGCGTGCAGGTCCACCACGATGAGATCAGATCAAGGATCTCGCGGCCGTCCGTATCGAATAGCGATGCGCCCTTGGCCCGCGCGATCGCCGTCGGCTCGACCTCGGTGCCATGCTGCGTGTAGGGATGCCAAACATGACGTTTGTCGCGCGCAACCAGATCGTTTGCGTCAGACTTCGGGTTTGCGCGGTTCGGCTTGTCGTTCACGGTCTCACCGTAGCAAGCTTGATGAGGTCGAACTCAGGCACAATGGCCTTGAGCGTCGAGCGGTCGATCGTGTCGAGCCAAGGAATTTCGGCAATGACTTCGATTTGGCCGTAGCGCTCGATTGCGGCGCGATTATGCGGCGTCTCCGGCCCCGTGATGACGACGCCGGCGAGGGGTAGGCCGCGCCGCCTGATCGCCTCGATGGACAGGAGCGTATGGTTGATGGTGCCCAGCGTCGAGCGGGTGACGAGAATGATCGGCAGGTCGAGATCGGCCGCGAGGTCGATCATGTAGGCGTCATCGGTGATCGGCACCATGAGGCCGCCGGCGCCCTCCACGATCAACAAACCCTCGTGTTGCGGCGCTTCGAGCTTGTCCATGTCGAGCGTGATCCCGGCCCGGCGTGCTGCCTCATGCGGCGCGAGCGGCTCTGGCAGAAGATAGGCCTCGGGCAGGATGCGCTCGGGCGGCAGTTCGGCGATGCGCTGTACCGCGGAGGCATCGGTCGAAGGATCCATGCCTGCCTGGATCGGCTTCCAGTAGGACGCATCGAGCTGGGTGAGGAGCCATGCCGAAACGAGGGTCTTGCCGACGTCGGTGTCCGTTCCGGTGACGAAAAAGCCTTGCACAACGAGGTCCTTAGGGCGCGGGACAGGGGGACTTTATCGGCCGGAATCAGCATGGCAAGAGGCTGGACGAGCACATTGTTTTCAGGCGACAAACGGCCTTCCATGCGTGTGTCTCTCGTTCTCTCCCTCGTCGCGCTCCTTGTCTGCGGTCCTGCCCTCGCGGCAGGCGGCAAGACGCTGCGCATGGCCTATGACGCCGACCCGGCCTCGCTCGATCCTCATGAGCAGCTGGCCTCTGCCACCCTCCAGCTCTCACATCTCGTGTTCGATCCGCTGGTGCGGTTCCGGCAAGACCTCACGCTCGAGCCCCGCCTCGCCACGAGCTGGGAGCAGATTGACGAACGCACCACGCGCTTTCATCTGCGCGAGGGCGTGCGCTTTCATTCGGGCCGCGAACTCACCGCAGAGGATGTGGTGTGGACCTTCAATCGGCTGAAGCGCAGCCCCGACTTCAAAGCGTTGTTCGATCCATTCGAGGCCGCGAAGGCCATCGATGATCATACCGTCGATCTCATCACGAAGGGTCCGTACCCGCTGGTGCTCAATCTCGCCACGTACATCTTTCCCATGGATCGCGCGTTCTACACGGGCACGGACGTGAACGCGGTGCGCCGAAAGACGCTGTGGTCAAGCACGGCGCGTCGTTCGCATCGGCCAATATGAGCGGCACGGGTCCCTTCATCGTCACCGAGCGGGAGCAGGGGATCAGGCTGAAACTCGAACGCTTCGACGATTATTGGGACAAGGCTTCGCCCGGTAATGTCGATGAGATCATCTTCACGCCGATCAAAAGAGCCGGCCACGCGGGTCGCGGCGCTTCTTGCAGGCGATGTCGACTTCATCGCGCCCGTGCCGCCGACCGATCTTGATCGCGTTGAGTCTCGCCGAGTGCTGCACGCTCGTCACGATGCCCAGCAATCGCATCCTCACCTTCGAACTCAACCAGGACCGCGTTGAGGCCTTTCAAGGACCCGCGTGTGCGCCAGGCCGTCAGCTTGGCCATCAACCGCGAGGGCATCACCAAAAAGATCATGCGCGGCTTCGCCACTCCGGCAGGCGAGCTGGAGCCAGCTCGGCTATGCCGGTTACGATCCAACGCTCGCGCCGCGCTACGACCTCAAGCAAGGCCAAGGCGCTGATGAAGGAGGCTGGCTACGAGGATGGGCTCTCGGTCACCATGATGGCGCCGAACAATCGCTATGTGGGACGCCCGCATTGCCGAGGCGGTCGCCGCCATGCTGGCCAAGATCAACATCAAGGTCGATCTCCAGACGTTGCCCAAGGCGCAGTATTGGCAGCGCTTCGATGAGCGCGCCGCCGACATCATGATGATCGGCTGGCAATCGGACACGCAAGATTCGGCGAATTTCATGAGTTTCTGGTCATGACGCCGGACAAGGACACCGGCTATGGTCAGTACAATGCCGGCAACTATTCGAACCCCGAAGTTGACCGTCTGACCCTTGAGACCCAGACCATGACGGACAAGAAAGCGCGCGCCGACGTGCTCAAGAAGATCGAGCGCATCCTCGACGACGCTGCGATCCCGCCGCTCCAGTGGCAGCATCTCTCCTGGGCCGCGCGCAAAAATGTGAAGATTGAGCCAGTGTGAACGTCATCGATATGCCGTATCTCGGTGATCTCGTCATCGAATAAGGCAAGTGGGGAGGCGTCAGATGCTGAAGAAGGTCTTGATTATGGTGGCGCTCGTCGTCGTTTTCCTCGTCGTCGTCGCGCTTCAGCCGTCGGACTATCGGGTCGAGCTACGACCACGATCGGCGCGCCGGCTTCGTGCAGGTGTTTGCCCATGTGAACGATTTCCATAAATGGGACGCTTGGTCGCCATGGAAGGACCTGGACCCGAAAGCCAAAATTGCTTTTGAAGGTCCGCCTGAGGGTATGGGCACGATCATGACTTGGTCGGGTGACGGAGAACGTCGGCGTCGGCAAAATGACCCTAGTCGAGAGCCGCCCCGATGAGGTGGTGTGAAAATCAAGGTCGATTTCGAGGAACCCTTCGAGGGCAGCACCAATTCCGAGTTCACCTTCAAGCCTGCGGGCGACCAGACCGAAGTCGCCTGGGCCATGCACGGTCATCATAACTTCATCGAGAAGGCGTTCTGCCTCGTGATGAACGGTCTCGACATGATGGGTGACGACCTGGAGAAAGGTCTCGCGCAACTGAAGACCGTGGCGGAGCAGGGCTAGCGGTGAGGCGCTATTCGCAAGCGCCCACGTGATCGAGCTGCGCCTTTGTGACCTTGCGGTGACAGTCGTTGGAATACGTCTTGCCGTCGCAGCCGCAAACCGGGTTGTAATCCTCCGTGCAGAAGGCCCGGTTTCTTTCATACACGTGCCGCCTGCCTCGACGACGTCGCATTGGCCGGCGGGGTGCTCGCACCACAACCCGGCGTCACATTGGGCGCCCGTCTTGCCGTCGCACTCTTCGCCGGCGCCAGCTGCCGAGGCGGGGCTCAGGGACATCACGAGGCAAGCAACTGCAAGGATATAGGCGGTGCGCATCTCGAAGCTTCCTTCAAAAGAGCCATGCCAACGCGGCGCAAGTTTATCACGGCGCCCGATCGGCCGTAACGGCCCTCAGGTGCCCGCGGGGAGGTGGCAAGACCGCGCCGATCCCGGTTAGTCATCAAGGGCCTAGTCGAGTATAGTTGGCGTGGGGGCCAGCGGTGGCGTTGCGCCGCGAGGCCGATGGACGAAGCGCCAAAAAGGGGGGGCGGCAGCGCACCAGAACTTGCCCGCTAGCGCGGATGACGCCTGTTTCCTCAAGGCCGATATTCTGCCGCGACCGCCGCTCGCTGCCCGGGCGGTCGCGATTATGGCCGGAGTAGGGGTCCTCACGGGCCTCATCTCGAGCGTTCCGTCGCCATTGCCAGAAATGCGCTTGGAGGACACCGGGCTCCTCATCAACGCAGAGGTCGTTCCTCTTCATGCAGGCATCGTGTTTGGCGCCGCCATTGCCATATTGCTGTGGCTCTGGGTCAATCGCGACCCGGCCAAGTGCCTTCTAGCTATGGCGCTCGTGCTGATCGGCTGGCTCGCCGCAGTCAACACCGCGAACGACATGTTCCAGGCCATCGGGTTCGGATCTGTTCGGTACGATCCAGGGCGCCAAGGCCAACCGCGAGGTGATGGGCCTCTTGCTTGCCGGCCTGAGCGGTGGTGCGATCGGTGCCGGCCTCACGGCGTTCGGATGCGGCATACCTGCCGAAGCGATCAGGCGGCCGCAGAATTGGATCCTGATCGTGGTGGTTGGCGCGCTTGTTGGGCTGTTGCTCTATCCCGCCGCCGAGTTCGACTTGTTGGCCCTCCTGCTGGTGCCGTGGCAGGCAGGCTGCCGCGGCGGTCGCCTATGGCCTGACTCGGACGTGATGCGTCCATGAAGGCATTTCTCGAGGGCGCCGCCTTTCTCGCGCGCCGGCTGTTCCAAGCTCTGATCGTCATGCTGGTGATCTTGGTGATCGCCTTCGCCGTGCGCCAAAGCCTCGGTGACCCACTGCGCGAGATCATGGGCCAGGCGGTGCCGGAGTCCGAACGCGCCGAGCTGCGCCATGAGCTTGGTCTCGATGCGCCATGGCCGGTGCAGTTCGCGCGTTATCTGGGGAATGCTGCGACCGGCGATCTCGGCACATCCATTATATACAAACGCCCGGCCGTCGAAGTCGTGCTCGCCAAGTTCCCCGCGAGTTTTGAGCTTGTGCTCGGCGCAAGCCTGATCGCTCCTGTTGTCGGTACCGGGCGGTGTCTACTGCGCGGTGCGGCCACAAAACCTCGGCGCCAAGCTCATCTTGAGCTTGAGTGTGCTCGGCATTTCGGTGCCGGTGTTTCTCACCGGCATTTTCCTGATCACGGTGTTTTCGGTTTGGCTCGGTTGGCTACCTGCGTTTGGTCGCGAGACGGTCGATCTCGGCTTTTGGCAGAGTGGCCTGCTGACCCTCGATGGGCTTGAACATCTCGTGCTGCCGGCGCTGACGCTCTCCTCGATCATGCTGCCGCTTTTCATCCGGCTGGTGCGCGGGGCGATGATCGATGAGACTCGGTCACGACTATGTCCGCACCGCCCGTGCCAAAGGCGCATCACCCCTCTGTTCGACCAACCATGCGTTGCGCAATGCGCTGCTGCCGCTCGTCGCCGTGGGCGGGCTCCAGGTCGGCACGCTGATCGCCTACACGCTGCTAACCGAGACCGTGTTCCAATGGCCCGGCATGGGCTTCCTGTTCCTCGAGGCGGTCACGCGCGCCGATATTCCTCTCATCACCACCTATCTCGTCCTGGTTGGGTTGCCGTTCGTCATCACCAATACGTTGGTCGATGTCATCAGCCTCTTGCCCGATCCGCGCGTCAGCCTGGAGGAGCGCGGTGAGCGCTGGGCATCGCAAACCCTGTCTCGCACGCTCACGGGCTTTGCTATCGAGCGGCCCGGCGCAACATTCGCCGCGCTGCTGCTCGGTATTGTCGCCATCGCAGCGCTGTTTGCGCCGCTCATCACGCCGCACGATCCGTTCGATCTCGCGTCCTTCGATGTGCTCGACGCGGAGTTGCCGCCCATCTGGCAAGATGGCAGCGACCCGCGCTTCATCCTCGGCACCGACGCGCAAGGCCGCGATCTGTTCAGCGGCATTCTTTACGGCACGCGCATCTCGCTGCTGGTGGGAATCCTAGCCGTGTGTATCCAGGCAGCGATCGGCGTTCCGCTCGGGTTGGTCGCCGGTTACTTCGGAGGCAGGGCCGACACGATCGTCACCCGCCTTGCCGATATCCAGCTGTCGCTCTCGACCTTGATGATGGCCATCATCGTCATGGCGCTGTTTCGCGCCGGTCTTGGTGGCGAAGCTTTGAGCCGCTTCGCGGTGCCGCTCCTCGTCCTCGTGATCGGCCTCGCCGAATGGCCTGTGTTCGGCCGCACCGCCAGAGCGGCGACTCTCGTCGAGGGGGCCAAGGACTACGTGAGAGCCGCGCGAGCGCTGGGCAGCAGCGATGGCATTATTATCAGCCGCCATATCCTGCCGAACATCTTGTCACCGCTTGTGGTGATCGCCACCACCCAGGTCGCGGGCGCCATCATGGCCGAGGCAGCGTTGTCGTTTCTCGGGCTCGGCATGCCGGTCACCAAGCCATCCCTGGGAACGTTGATTCGCTCTGGCTACGACCTCATGTTCGCCGGCGCGTGGTGGGTCACGGTGCTGCCTGGCCTCGTGCTCATCGGGGTCCTGATCTCTGTCAATGTGCTTGGGGACGCCTTGCGCGATTGGCTCGATCCGCGGGCGAGGCCACGCTAGACCATGGGGATGACGGGCGGTATTCAGCCTACTAGCCCTTGATAATTGGGGCTCCGCCGACCCATAAGGTATAGTCGATCAAGGCCTTTGGCCGCTTGAATAATAAGGCCGTTCCACGTGGGAATGGCCCTGGAGGAGACGTCATGGTGACCACGGGCCCGGTCAATCCGGATCTCGTCTATTCGTTGCGCCGGGTAACCGAGCGTGCGGCTTGCGCCGCCTTCAACTGGATCGGCCGGGGCGATGCCGATGACGGCGGCCGCGCCGCGCTCGATGCCATGCGGAACGCGATTTCCGAGGTCGATATCGACGCCGTCGTGGTGATCGGCGAGGCCACGGCAGGCGAGGCGCCCCAGCCCCATCGAGGCGAGCATCTCGGCCGCCCCGGCGCCGCCTTTAAGGCCGACATCGCCGTCGACCCGGTCGAGGGCACGAGCTACCTGGTGCGCGGCTTGACCAACGCGCTCGCGGTGCTCGCCGTCGCCCCCCGCGGTGCCATGATGAACCCGGGCCCGGCCTTCTACATGGAGAAGTTCGTGACGAGTGCGCAGGCGCGCGGCAAGATCGATCCGTCCTGGTCTACGGCCAAGAAGCTCGAAGCTCTCGCCGAGGCGCTTAAGAAAGACATTTCCGATCTTACGGTCTTCGTGCTCGAGAAGCCGCGCCACCGCGAGCTCGTAAATGAAATTCTGGCCGCAGGCGCCCGCGTCGCGATGTATCCCGCAGGTGACGTCGCCGGTGCGTTGATGGCGGCGGTTCCGAACTCCGGCATCGATGCGCTGATGGGCACGGGCGGCACGCCGGAAGGCGTCATGTCCGCTTGCGCAGTGAGGGCAATCGGCGGCGAGTTCTTCGCGCGTCTCGATCCTCAATTGCAGACTGAAGCCAAAGCCGTCGCGGACGCCGGCATCGACACCGGACGGTGGTTCGAGCGCGACGAGCTCATCACCTCGGACAACGTGTTCTTCTGTGCGACGGGCATTACCACCGGCCTCATGCTCGAGGGCGTTGAGCGCACCAAGGCGCACTACAAGGTGCAGACGATGATGATAACGGGGGCGACGGGCGAGCGGCAGATCATGACCAGCTATCTGCCGACCGAGCGCCTGGCGAGCGTGGCGGCTCGCGATGTCGCTTAACAAGCCAAAGGGATAGGAGCGCCTGGGAGCAGGACATGCCCAAGCGAGTGGATCATCCGATCATCCTCGGCATCGTGGGTGACTCGGCATCGGGAAAGACGACGCTGTCGGCCGGCGTCGCCCAGATCCTTGGCGAGGAATATTGCTCGGTGTTCTGCACCGACGACTACCACCGCTACTCGCGCAAGGAACGCAACGACGCCGGTCTCTCCGCCCTCGATCCGCGCGCCAACTATATCGACGTTTTGGAGCAGCACTTGCGTCTGATCCGCAGGGGCGAGCCGGTGTTGAAACCCGTGTACTGTCACACGGACGGTTCGCTCGGTCGGCCCAAGTACTTCAAGCCCACGGAGTTCGTCATCGCCGAAGGGCTGCTTGGCTACACCACGCGAGCGATGCGCGACTGCTACGACGTGAAGATCTATCTCGATCCAGAGGACGATATTCGGATCAAGTGGAAGATCCATCGCGACACGACCAAGCGCGGCTATCAGCTCGAGGAGGTCGTTGCTTCGCTGGAGCGGCGGAAGCAGGACAGCTCCAAGTTCATCCATCCGCAGCGGACCTTCGCCGACATCGTCATCCGCTTCCAGTCGCCCAAAGGTGCCAATGGCTCAGATACCCAGCTCGATGTCCGGCATCTGTTGAGGCCGACCCTGCCGCATCCTGATTTTTCGCCGCTGTTCGACGGCTCCAGCAATGCGGGCCTCCATCTGGAGCTATCCCGAGACCGCGACGGGAAGCCCGTTGATGTGCTTGAGATCAACGGCAATATCTCCGACAACAGGGCCGAGCGGATCGAAGATCTGCTGTGGAACCTCATCCCGGAGGCGGGCCATCTGCGCGACCAGGTCGGTCGCATCGATGTCGCCAACGGCGCCAAGAGCCACCCGCTGGCGCTGACCCAACTCCTGGTCGGCTACCACGCGGTCAAGGCGGCGATGGGCGTCCGCGCGTACTAGAAAACCACCTATTTGGGGGAGAACAGATGGCCGAAGCCCTGATGCAGGATCAGGCAATACCTGAAGCAACCCACGACGACATGGCCAACGCCATCCGCGCGCTCGCCATGGACGCCGTGCAGAAGGCGGAATCCGGCCATCCCGGCATGCCCATGGGCATGGCCGATGTCGCCACGGTCCTGTTCACCCGCTTTCTCAAATTCGACCCGAACCACCCCGAATGGCCCGATCGCGACCGCTTCGTGCTCTCGGCCGGTCATGGCTCGATGCTGCTTTACGCGCTGCTTTACCTGACCGGCTATCCCGGCATGACCATCGAGGAGATCAAGCGCTTCCGCCAACTCGGCGCGCGCACCGCCGGCCATCCCGAATATGGTCACGCGCCGGGCATCGAGACGACCACGGGACCACTCGGTCAGGGTCTCGGCAACGCCGTCGGCATGGCGCTCGCCGAGCGGTTTCTCAACCAGCGCTACGGCAACGACATCGTCAGCCACTACACATATTGTTTGGCTGGCGACGGCTGTCTGATGGAAGGCATCAGCCAGGAGGCGATCTCGCTCGCCGGCCATCTCAAGCTCGGCCGTTTGATCGTGCTGTTCGACGACAACCAGATCTCTATCGACGGACCGACCAGCCTTGCCATCTCCGACGATCAGCTCGAGCGGTTTCGCGCCTCGAACTGGCATACCGCCGCGGTTGACGGCCACGACCCCGAGGCCGTCGCGCTCGCCATCGAAAATGCGAGAAGCGTCACGGATCGCCCGTCGATCATCGCCTGCCGCACGGTCATCGGCTACGGCGCGCCAAAGAAGGCCGGCACCGCCTCGACCCATGGCTCGCCGCTCGGCGCTGAGGAGGTCGCGGGCGCGCGCGAGAAACTTGGCTGGAGCTATGCGCCGTTCGAGGTGCCAAAGCTGATCCTCGAAAGCTGGCGTTCGGCGGGTGCCCGCCATCACAAGGCGTACGAGACGTGGGACGCTGCCGCGGACCGGCTCGACACCGCCTCGCGGGCCCGCCTGACCGATCCGATCGACCAGACGATCGAGGAGGACATCTCCCGCGCCATCGCTGGGCTTAAGACGGACTTCGCCGCGGAAGGCGCTAAGCTCGCCACGCGGCAATCGTCGCAGAAGGTGTTGGAGAAGCTGCTGCCGATCATTCCAGGTTTGGTCGGCGGCTCGGCCGATCTCACCGGCTCCGTCGGCACGCTCACTAAGCTCCACAGCATCGTCAAGCCTGGCGAGTTTGCCGGCAACTACATCCATTACGGCGTACGCGAGCACGCCATGGCCGCGGCGATGAACGGGCTCGCGCTCCACGGCGGCATTGTCCCTTACGGCGGCACTTTCCTCGTGTTCTCCGACTATTGCCGCCCGTCGATCCGCCTCTCGGCGCTCATGGAGCAGCGGGTGATCTATGTCATGACCCACGACTCCATCGGCCTTGGCGAGGACGGCCCCACCCACCAGCCGGTCGAGCAGCTCGCGGCGCTGCGGGCCATGCCCAATCTCAATGTCGTGCGCCCCGCCGATTCGGTGGAATGCGCCGAGTGCTGGGAACTCGCACTGCATTCCAAAAACACGCCGACGATCCTGGCGCTGACCCGCCAGGGTCTGCCGCTGCTGCGTACCGAGCCCAAGACGGAGAACCTCTCGGCCAAGGGCGCCTACGTGCTGCAAGAACCGGATGGCGCCCGCGACGTGACTCTGCTCGCCACAGGCTCCGAAGTGTCGATTGCCGTCGATGCCGCAAAAAAGCTGCAAGGGGAGGGCATCAGAGCCGCCGTCGTCTCCATGCCCTGCTGGGAGCTGTTCTCGGCGCAAGACGAGAGCTACCGGGACGCGGTCCTTGGGCAGGCCCCAAAGGTCGGCGTTGAGGCGGCCGTGGAGTTCGGCTGGCAGGAATGGCTGGGGTCGAACGGCGCCTTCGTTGGCATGCGCGGATTCGGCGCTTCTGCCCCGGCAGGAGACCTATATAAGCATTTCGGCATTACGTCCGAGGCTGTCGCGGCGGTGGCCTGGGATCTCGTTGCGAGGAAAGGGTAAGGGAAGACATGGCTAATACGCGCGTCGCCATCAATGGTTTTGGCCGGATCGGCAGGCTCACCTTCAGGGCCTTCCTCGAGGCCGGCCGCAAGGATCTCGATTTCGTGGCGATCAACGACCTCGGCTCGGCCGAGATGAATGCCCATCTCCTCGAGTTCGACAGCGTCCATGGCCGCTTCCCTGGCAAAATCCAGGTGACCGACGGTCATCTGAAAGCGGACGGACAAAACGTCGCGGTTCTGGCGGAGGCCCAGCCCGAAAAGCTGCCGTGGCGCGATCTCGGCGTCGATATCGTGATGGAGTGCACCGGCCGCTTCACCAAGCGCGATCAGGCCGCGCAGCATCTCGATGCAGGCGCCAAGCGCGTGCTGGTCTCCGCGCCATGCTCCGGTGCTGATCTCACCGTGGTCTACGGCGTCAACGACGACAAGCTCACCCAGGAGCATCACGTCGTATCCAACGCCTCCTGCACCACCAACTGCCTCGCGCCCGTCGCTGAGATCCTGCACAAGGCGATCGGCATCGAGCGCGGCTACATGACGACGATCCACGCCTATACCGGCGACCAGCGCACGGTGGATACGCTCCACAAGGACCCGCGCCGGGCACGCGCGAGCGCCGTCAATCTGATTCCCACCTCGACCGGCGCCGCCAAGGCCGTGGGCCTCGTGCTGCCGGAGCTCGCGGGCAAGCTCGACGGCGCTTCGATCCGCGTCCCGGTGCCCAATGTGAGCATGATCGACTTGACGTTCGATGCCGCGCGCCCGACCTCCGTCGAGGAGATCAACGAGGCTATCGTCAAGGCCGCCAATGGCCCGCTCAAGGGCGTTCTGGGGGTCAACGACAAGCCGTTGGTTTCATCGGACTTCAACCATAACCCGCTAAGTTCCGTATTCGACCTGACCGACACGCAAGTCATTGATGGCACGTTCTGCCGCGTGGTGGCCTGGTACGACAACGAATGGGGCTTCTCCAACCGGATGAGCGACACGGCTGTCGCCATGGGCCGGTTGATCTGAGCCTGGTGCGGATAGTGAATAACGAACGGTAGAGTGAAATGAAGACGATCGATTTTACGAGTATCAAGACTCTCGACGGCCTCGACGTGAGGGGAAAACGCGTCCTTGTCCGGGCAGACCTCAACGTGCCGGTCGAGAATGGCGAGGTCGCTGATGCGACCCGCATCAATCGCGTGTTGCCGACCATTAACAAGCTGAGGCAGGGCGGCGCCAAGGTAGTCGTCCTGTCGCATCTCGGCCGCCCCAAGGGCGAGCGCTCGCCCGAAACCTCGCTTAAGCCCGTCGCAAAGAAGCTTGAGCAGCTGATCGGCGCGCCGGTTCGCTTCTTCGACGATTGCATTGGTCCGGAGGTCAACAGCGGTCTGAACGCGCTCAAAGACGGCGACGTGGCCATGCTTGAGAACCTCCGCTACCACAAGGGCGAGACGGCGAACGATATGGACTTCGCTAAGGAGCTTGCCGCGCTCGGCGACATTTATGTCGACGACGCCTTCTCCTCGGCCCATCGGGCTCATGCTTCTGTCGAGGCCATCGCTCACCTGATGCCGTCCTATGCTGGCCTTCTGATGATGGCGGAGATTGAAGCAGTCGGCCGCGCCATCGAGGATCCCAAGCGCCCGGTGATGGCCATCGTCGGTGGTGCAAAGGTCTCCACCAAGATCGATGTGCTGTCGAACCTCGCCACCTGCATGGATGTAGTCGTGGTGGGCGGCGGCATGGCCAATACTTTCCTCCACGCGCAGGGCGTGAATGTCGGCAACTCGCTTTACGAGCCCGATTTCGTCGACACTGTGAAGGAGGTCGCTGCCAGGGCGAAGGCCTCTGGCTGCGAGATCATGCTTCCCGTCGACGAGGTGGTGGCCAAAGAGTTCGCGCCCGGCACCGAGTGGAAGATTTGCGACGTGAACGCCATTCCCGCCGACATGATGGTCCTTGATCAGGGACCTAAGAGCATCGAGCGCCTGAAAGGCGTTTGAATGAGATGAAGACGCTGCTGTGGAACGGCCCTCGGCGCGTTCGAGATCGAGCCTTTGGCGAAGGCACGCTCGCGCTTGCCCGTCAGGCCGGCAAGCTGTCGCGCGAGGGCTCATCTTCGGTCGCGTGGCGGAGACACCATCCGCGCGCTGAACATGGCAGGCGTCATTCAAGACTTCACCTATGTGTCGACGGCGGGCGGGGCGTTTCTCGAGTGGTTGGCAGGGCGCCAGTTGCCGGCTGTCGCCGCGCTGGCCTCGCGCCGCGTGGCCCCGCCGCCGCCCAAGACGATGGCCGCATAGCAGGAGACCCCTCGAGGGAGTCATATGAGCCGTAACGTCATCATCGCCCCCTCGATCCTGTCGGCTGACTTCGCCAAGCTCGGCGAGGAGGTGCGCGCTATCGACCGTGCCGGCTGTGACTGGATCCATGTTGACGTGATGGACGGGCATTTTGTGCCCAATATCACCATCGGCCCGGACGTGGTGCGCGCGCTTCGCCCGCACTCAAAGAAGGTGTTCGACGTGCATTTGATGATCGCGCCCTGCGATCCCTACATCGAGGCCTTCGCCGAAGCTGGCGCCGACATCATCACTGTTCATGCGGAGGCGGGACCGCATCTCGACCGCTCGCTCCAGCACATCAGGAGCTTCGGTAAGAAGGCGGGCGTCAGCATCACCCCGTCGACGCCTGAGACGGCGATCGAGTACGTGCTCGATAAGACGGACCTCGTCCTGGTGATGACCGTGAATCCCGGCTTTGGCGGTCAGGCCTTCCTGCCCTCGCAACTCCCCAAGATCGCAGCGATCCGGAAGATGATCGGCTCGCGCCCCATCGATCTCGAGGTGGACGGCGGCATCAATGTCGAGACTGCGCCCCTCGTCGTGGAAGCGGGAGCCAATGTGATTGTCGCAGGCTCGGCCGTGTTCAAGGGCGGCGCCTATGCCGACAACATCGCCGCCATCCGCGCCGCGGCCATGCGCGCCCGCGCCGCCGCGTGAGGCCGTCATCAATCATTTTCACGAGTTGGTTCAGGTCCTTGCTCTCGCCACGCCAGCGCAATAGCTAGACGCCATGGATGTCACCTATTTCGGCGCTCTGATCGCCGGCCTCTTGAGCTTCCTCAGCCCTTGCGTGCTGCCGCTCGTGCCGCCTTATCTCTGCTTCCTCGGCGGCACGACCTTCGACCAGCTTACCGGCGAGGACGAGACCCCGAGCCACGTCTACTCGACGGTAGTGATGTCGTCGGTGGCCTTCGTGCTCGGCTTCACCACTGTGTTCGTGATCTTGGGCGCCACCGCGACGGTGCTGGGCCAGCTCGTTGCGGAGAACCTGCCACTGCTCTCCAAGATCGCCGGCGTCGTCATCATTATCGCCGGTCTGCACTTCCTCGGTGTCATCCACATCCCGATCCTGCACCGCGAGGCGCGCTACCACGCCGACACGCGGCCCGCAGGCTTGCTCGGCGCCTATATCATAGGCCTTGCCTTCGCGTTCGGCTGGACGCCGTGCATTGGCCCCGTGCTCGGCGCGATCCTCGCCGTGGCGGCGGGTGAGGACTCTGTAAGTAAGGGCGTGAGCCTGCTCTTCGTCTATTCGCTCGGGCTCGGCATTCCCTTCGTCCTCGCCGCCGTGGCCATCAAGCCGTTCATGAGCGCCATGCAGCGCTTCAGGGGACATCTGGCGATGATGGAGAAGGTGCTCGGCGGCTTTCTCGTACTGACCGGCATACTCTTCCTCACCAACTCCATGACCTTGATCGCTGGCTGGATCCTGCAAGCCTTTCCTGGGCTTGCCACGATCGGCTGACCATGACAGCCATCGCGCTCACCATCGCCGGCTCAGACTCTTCGGGCGGCGCCGGCATTCAGGCCGATCTCAAGACCTTCTCCGCGCTCGGCGTCTATGGTGCGAGCGCCATCACCGCGCTCACCGCGCAGAACACCAAAGGCGTGGACGACATCATGGTCGTGCCGCCCGAATTCGTTTTGGCGCAGATGCGAAGCGTTGCCAGCGATCTCGATGTCAAAGCGATCAAGATTGGCATGCTCGGCACAGCTCCCGTCATTGAGGCGGTCGCCGACGGACTCGACGAGTTTCCCGGCGTGCCGGTGGTGCTCGATCCCGTCATGGTGGCCACGAGCGGCGACCGGCTTCTCGATGAGGATGCCGTCGATGCGTTGCGCACGAGGCTCGTGCCGCGCGCGACGATCATCACCCCGAATTTGAAAGAAGGTGCGGCGCTGCTCGATGAGCCGGACGAAAGCCGCGAGAAGTGGATGGAAGGCCGCGCCGAGCGGTTGCTTGAACTCGGCGCAAAAGCCGTGCTGTTGACCGGCGGCGAGTCGGCCGCTGACACCGCGCTCGATATGTTCGCCAATGGCAAGAGTGTGCAGCGCTTGGAAGCGCCACGGGTGATGACCGAGAACACCCACGGCACGGGCTGTACCTTGTCGGCCGCGATTGCCGCCGAGCTCGCCAAGGGCGAGAGCCTGGACAAGGCGGTGAAGCTCGCGAAGCTTTACGTCACAGCCGCGATCATCGCCGCCGATGAGATCGCGATCGGCGACGGAAGGGGCCCCGTCCATCACTTCCACGCGCTCTGGCCGAAGCCTTAGAGCGCTAAGTCTCCGCGACCACCTTGAGGTGCTGCTCGCCGAGCCCTGAGACCTTGAGCGCCATCTGGTCGCCCGGCTTCAAAAATACGCGTGGATCTCGTGCCATGCCGACGCCAGGTGGCGTACCGGTGGTGATCACGTCGCCCGGCTCAAGCGTCATGTACTGGCTGATATAGCTGACGAGATCGGCCACCGTGAAAATCATGGTCGACGTGTTTCCCGTCTGCATGCGCTCCCCATTGAGGTCGAGGCTGAGATCGAGGTTCTGCGGGTCCGTGATCTCGTCGGTGGTGACGAGCCAGGGACCGAGCGGCCCGAAGCTGTCGTAGCTCTTCGCCTTGATCCACTCGCCGGGGCCGCCCTTTTGCAGGCTCCGCTCCGACACGTCGTTGCCGATGCAGTAGCCCGCGACATAGTCCAGCGCGCTATCCACGGAGACATGCTTTGCGCGGGTGCCGATCACCACGGCGAGCTCGACCTCGTAATCCATGCGCTTGAAGGCCGGCGGCGCCAGCACCGGATCATACGGGCCTGACACACAGGAGCTGGCCTTGGCGAAGACGATGGGCACTTCGGGGATCGGCATGCCGGTCTCTTCGGCATGGTCGCGATAATTGAGGCCGATGCCGAGGAACTTGGGCACGACCCCGACCGGCGCCCCGAGCCGCGGTTTTCCTTCAACCAGGGGTAAAGTCCCGAGGTCGAGGGTCCTGATACGATTCAGGCTTTCGCGGCCGAGTGCCGCGCCCGCAAGGTCGTTAACCACCCCGGAGAGATCCCGGATTTGGCCCTGAGAATCCAGGATTCCCGGCTTTTCCTGCCCAATTTTGCCGAACCGAACCAGCTTCATCGTCTTCCCCCAAACCCGCTTTTTTTGCATGATGCACGCGAGCCGAGGAGGCGGCAACGGTCCGCCACAATGTCTGACACATTGTCAGGCAGTAGCTTCTCCGCAAATCAACCAGAGGGATGAATTATGAGACCTCGCCTGTTTAGGAGCCTTGCCGGCAGAGCGCTGCCGCTGGCTTCGCTCGTACTGCTGGCGCTTGTTGCAGCGCCCGCGAACTCGATGTCTGGCAACATCTTCAGCGACTTGAACGGCTATTGGTCGGGAGGCGGCAGCGTCAGCCCGCTCAAAGGCAAGGGCGGGAGCGTGAGCTGCCGCGCGACCTATAGCGTCTCGGGCGCGAACGTCACGCAGAACCTCCGCTGCTCCGGTTCGGGCGACGTCAAGTTCTCGACGAGCGCGAACTTCACCTACAAGGGCAGCTCGATCCGTGGCTCGTGGACCGAGAGCACCTATTCGGCCGCCGGCGGCATGTCGGGCACGGCGAGCGGCAGCTCGATCCGCGCGCGCATCAGCGGCGACAAGTTCTCGGGCCGCATGACCGTGAACGTCTCGGGCTCGCGCCAAACCATCAATATCGTGCAGCTCGACAAGCGCACGGGCGCCTACAAGTCGGTGGCGAACCTGTCGCTGCACCGCTAGGGCCGGAAGCGCGGCGCGTCGGCCGCTAACAAGCACGAGTCCGATCAGGGGGAGGTGGCCGAACCGGCGCCTCCCCCGAATCTTGTCTGACTTCAGCTGCTTCGCCGGCCGTTGTGGCGGAGGTGCCTGGCCGTTGCTCAACTGCAACAGAGACTTACAAAGTTTTCGCC
>JAWKWG010000024.1:0-47386 GCA_041397675.1 Hyphomicrobiales bacterium
AGTCGTGCAACAGGCAGAACACGCCGAGCGGCATATGCCCCAAGGTCTTCATCTTGTTGTAGAGCGGCGGCATTAGTCCGGAGAACCGCTCGAGTGCATGACCCTCGCGGTAGAACAGGAGGTCGTCGTCCTGGATGACGATCAGAGCGATCTCTTTCTGCCGCTCGACAACCTTTGTGCGCGTCGTCTCGTAAATGTCGACGAAGCGCCGATCGAGTTGTGCTAGCTGCTCGACGTCCGACATGGCCTGCTCCTCGGTTTCCCGAGAGACAGTCTACGCCTTTTCAATCAGCACCGCGCGGAGGTCGTTGACGTTGGTGAGCGTGGGACCCGTTTCCAACAGATCGCCGATCCCCTTGAAGAAGGTGTAGGGGTCATTGTCCGCGAGCATGGCCTTTGGGTTGAGACCCGCTTTCTCCGCGCGCGCGAGCGTGTCCGGATAAATCAGCGCGCCGGCATTGTCCTCCGAGCCATCGACGCCGTCGGTGTCGCCGGCGAGCGCATAGATGTTCGGCATGCCTTGCAGCGCGATAGCGAGCGCCAAGAGAAACTCGGTGTTGCGGCCGCCCTTGCCTTTACCTTTCAGGGTGATGGTGGTCTCGCCGCCGGAGATCAGCACGCATGGCGGCTTCTCGGGTTGGCCGCGCATGGCGCATTGCCGCGCGATGCCGGCATGAACCAGCGCAACATCGCGGGACTCGCCTTCGATGCTATCGCCGAGGATCACCGGCGTGACGCCCGCTTTCTTCGCGACTTCGGCCGCGGCTTCGAGCGAAGCCTGTGGCGTGGCGATCATGATGTTCTCGACGCGCTCGAAACATTTGTCGCCTGGCTTCGGCGTCTCCTCGCCCGTCTCGAGCGCGCGCCGCACGTTGTCGGCCAGCTTGATGCCGTACTTCTCGACGATGGCGAGCGCGTCGGCTTTAGTCGAGGGGTCGGGTACCGTCGGTCCGGAGGCGATGATCGACGGATCGTCGCCCGGCACGTCTGAGATCATCAGCGCGACGACGTGCGCAGGATAGGCGGCCTTAGCGAGCCGGCCGCCTTTGATGGCGGAGAGGTGCTTCCGCAGCGTATTCATTTCCGAGATGGTGGCGCCGCTCGCGAGCAGCGCCTTATTCACCGCCTGCTTGTCTTCGAGCGTGAGGCCTTCGGCCGGTGCGGATAGAAGCGCGGAGCCGCCACCGGAAATCAAACACAGCACGAGATCGTCCGCGGTCAGCCCTTGCACCATCTGATAGATGCGCCTTGCCGCCTCGCGTCCGGCGGCATCGGGAACGGGATGCGCCGCCTCGACCACCTCGAGACGTTCGGTGGGCACGCGATAGCCGTAGCGGGTGACGACGAGCCCTTCGAGCGGGCCCTCCCAGGCATCTTCTAGCGCTTTGGCCATGGCGCCCGAGGCCTTGCCGGCGCCAATAATAATGGTGCGGCCTTTGGGCCGTGGCGGCAGATGGGCCGGCACGCACAGAGAAGGCAGAGCGGCGTCGACGGCCGCCTTGAACATGGCTTTCAGCAAATCGGCAGGCGTCATGATCGGCTAGGTTCCTCCCCTCCTCGGGAGGCTGCAAACTGCACGAGACCGGCCGCCGAAGGCAAGCTATTGAATCGCTAAGGTGAGCCAAGGCGCGTGTGCGCCTTGCCCATAACGGCCAGTCTGGTGGCTAAAGAATGAAGTCGCCGGCGATGAGCGTCTGGGTAAAGTCCTTCAACAGGACGCTGAAGTCGGCCTTGCCGTCGCCGTTGACGTCGCCCTGGACAAGGGTGTTGTTGCCCTGGATTACCGCTCTGAGCTCGGCCGGGTTTTTGCCGAACGCGCCGTTGCCGATAAATGTGAAGGCCTGGTCGTTGGCGAGCTTGGTGTTGGCGTCGATGCCGCTCACATCGATTTTGTCGCCTTGGCCAAAATTGAAGTCGGTGATCACGTCCGGCTTCGCGCCTTTGTAGCCGCTGTCCTTGATGCTGCTGAAGACGAACTGATCGGCGCCGCCGCCGCCGGTGAGAGTGTCGCGGCCAGCCCCGCCCACGAGGATATCGTTGTCGCCGCCGCCGATCAGCGTGTCGTTGCCGCCCAATCCAAACAGGAAGTCGCTGCCCTCGGCGCCGCCGAGCACGTTATTGCCGCCATTGCCGAAGATGAGGTCGTGGCCGTCGCCGCCAATGGCGTTCTCGAAATTCTTGATCTTGTCGACGAAAGCCCCGCTGACTTCCGCGCCGCTGGCTGTGTTGGCCGGGATGATGACGATAAACTGATGGTCGATCTTATCTAGATTGACGACCACGCCAGTGGTCGTACTGATCGCGTTGTAAGTATCGATTCCCTTGCCGCCGTCGATATTGTCGTCGGCATTGGTTCCTCCGACGCCAGCGGAGAACGCAAGGTATGTGTCGTTGCCTCCGCCGAGCTTGATGACGTCGGCGCCTTGGCCGGCTACGACAAGCTCGCCCTTGTTGCCGCCCTGGAAGATATCGTCACCCGCTCCAAGGTCGATGTCGCCGCTGACCGTCCCGGATTTGATCTTTTTGCCGATCTTCTGGAAGTTGGTGAAGACGTCGTTGCCGTCGCCGAGACGGACCTCGCCAAACAACTTCCCGGAGTTGGTAACCTTCTCTGTGCCGAGACCGCCGAAAATCGAGAAAAGACCCCGAAGGGTTCCTGAATTGACGATGGTATGAACACCGGTGACGGTGTCGATCCAGATGCCGGAACCGTTGTCGCTTTCGATTAGGCCGTGATTGACGATTTTGTTGCTCGTTCCAAGCAGATGGATGCTGCTGAAGCCAGAGCCGGAGACGATCTTGCCGTCGTTGACGACATTGATTGGGTGACTCGCGTCAATGGCCCATCCGCCGTCGGCGAAGATCTGTCCCTTTGAGCCAACTGCGATCTTTGATGTGACACTTGAGGCCGCCGTCGAGAGTAGAAGCCCCTTGAAGCCAATGCCAACAGATTCCGTGCCGAGCTGGCCGAGGACGGTGATGGTCCAGATGCCGGCGAGGGATGCACCGTAATTGTCGGTGGAGATCAGGAAGCTTTTTTCCTTGATCGTGAGCTTGCCGCCGCTGGCATCGGCCGGATTTATCCCGGGCCCTTGCTGCGTGGCGATACCTGGGCCGAGATAACTGCTGCCGGGACCGACAACGTAGTTTGCCATGACTTGATCTCCTTCGCCGCGGCGCCCGCTTGGAGCAGCGCGCTACAGAATGAAATCGCTCGAAAACAGCGTGAACGTGAAATCCTTCAGCAGGATGCTGAAATCGGCTTTGCCGTCGCCGTTGACGTCGCCCTGGACGAGGGTGTCGTTGCCCTGATTGACCGCTTTGATCTCGCCAGGATTCTTGTTGAACGGGCCGTATCCGACAAAGGAGAAGGCGTCGTTGGTGCCCGTGCCGTTTTTCGTATTGGCGTCGATGAACGACACATCGATCTTGTCGAGGCCCGTCTCGAAATCCATGATCACGTCGCGGGTCTTCTTGGTGAGGCCGCTGTCGCTCGTCTTGAAGAATTGAAACCAATCGAGCACGCCGTCGCCGGCACCGCCCCCATTTCCGCCCCACAGAGTGTCTTTGCCTTTCCCGCCGGCAAGGGCGTCGCTGCCGTCGCCGCCGATCAGTGTGTCGTTGCCGCCGTAACCGAAGAGATTGTCGCCTCCTCCACGGCCTTCCAGTTTGTTGGCCGCCGCGTTGCCGTAGATGGCGTCGCTTGCGCTTCCGCCAATGACGTTCTCGAAATTCTTGATCTTGTCGGTGCCGACGCCAATTCCGGCGCCGCCAGTGATTGCGGTACCCGCTGACGTAAATGCGTCGTTGTTGATGGGCGAGAGATCGTGATCGACTTTGTCGAGGTTGATCCGCACAGCAGCGGTGGCGAGGCTTGCGTCGTAGGTATCGATACCCTTGCCGCCGTCGACTGTGTCGGGGTTGTCACCGCTATCAAAGACGGTGGCGATGTACCTGTCGCTGCCGCCGCCAAGATAGTAAAGGTCCGAGCCGGGGCCGTCTTCCACCCACTCGGCCTTGTTGCCGCCCTTGAAGACATCATGGCCCTCACCAAGGTTGATGAATCCGTCGACCGTGCCGTGCTTGACCTTCCCGTCGATCTTCTGGAAGTTGATGAAGCTGTCGTTGCCGCCGCCGAGGGAAACGTTTCCATCGATCTTCCCAGAGTTGATGACCTTGTCGTGGCCGGTCCAGAGATCGATGCTGGTCGTGCCGCCGGCAATCTTGCCTTCATTGACAATCGTGACCTGATGATTGGCATAGATGGCGATGCCGCTGTCGCTAAAGACCTTCCCCTTGGGACCCACGTTGATCGTGGAGACGATGGCGTCGTTCGTCGGGAGGCTTATTCCGCGAGCCAAGATTGAGGGAGAGTGAGTCCCGATCGCTCCGTGAATGGCGATGGTCCAACTAATCCCGAGGCTGACGGCATGAGAGTCGGTGGAAACCAGGAACCCCTTCTCCTTGACCGTCAGCTTGCCGCCGTTCGGGTCCGTGAGTGCGGTTCCCGGGCCGTTGAAGCTGTTGTTGGGGCCGATAACGTAGTTTCCCATGATTGAGTCCTCGGTTGCAGTGGTTCCGGCGGCAGCAACTGCTCTCGGTACTGGGGGGTCCACGGAAGGAAGGAACCGGTCGCACGTCGAGCCTGGAGCCATTTGCAGGCGCTTGCGATTCTATCGGAGGGGAGGGCGAGCGCGCTCGGCTGAAGGCGACGCGGTCTTCGGTTGGCAGCGACAGAAGGTCCTTTTTCCCCTATAGTTCCCGCGCCGAAGACGGTGCGCTTGGGACCGCCATGCTCCGCTTCAATACAAACGCCCTTGAACCGCGCGATCGCTTCGAGATCTGGGCGGACATTGTCAACACGAACTACACGCCATTGCAGTTGACGCCGGCGGGTGAGCAGGCGTTCTACGGTGAGATCTCGATCGAGACAGTTGCAGGATTCGAGATCGTTCTCGCTGGCGGCGTAGGCCACCGGACTCAGCGGACACAAGCCGACATAGCGAAATCGCCCAAGCAATTTTATATGGCGATGGTGCATGTGGCTGGAGACACCGGGTTCATATCTCCGGCTGGCCGGACCGATCTTAGGCGCGGCGACGTGTTGCTCGTCGATACGATGCACGAGCTCGGCTTCGACAACGAGCACCCCTATCAATCGCTGCAGGTGAAATTTTCAAAGGAGTGGGTCGACGCGCGAATTGCTCGGCCTGAGCCCTGTGTCGGTTCGGTTCTCCCGCACGACCATCCGTTGGCGCGCCTGTTCGCTGGTTATCTCGCTTGCGGTTTTCAGGTGGCCGACAAGTTAGCGCCATCGGCTTCGGCGATGTTTGGCCAGCACCTCCTCGACATCCTGGCCGAGGCCTTCACGAGCCCTGAGCCCGACGCGCCGCGGCCTCCGGCGATGCTGCGCGCGACCGTATATGCGCGCGCTTGCCGGATGATTGCTTTGCGTTTTGGCGAAAGCAGCCTCACGCCAGACCTGATCGCGCACGATCTTGGCATCTCGACCCGCACCCTGCACCGCATTTTCGCCGAGCACGCCGAGACGGTTATGCAGCGTGTCTTTGCCGAGCGCATCGATCGCGCGGCGAAGCTGCTGGCCTCTCCCAGTGCCCGGCACCAGACGATTACCGAGATCGCCTTTGCGTGCGGCTTCAACGATCTCACGCACTTCGGCCGTCTCTTTGCCGAGCGGATGGGAATGCTCCCATCGCAATGGCGGAAACAAGCACTCTGAGCTGAACCGCCTTCCTCTATCCAAGGCTGCCGTCGCTAGACGATTGCCAGAAGGCAAGTGAATGAATACGGTGCCCGTTCCTTTGGCAGGAATCCGGATTTTGCTGGGAAAGTAACCAGGGGGCTATGCGTAATGGCAACGGGCAGCAGCGAGCAACACAAGAAGCCAAAATCCGACATCGAGATCAGCCAAGCGGCAACGATGCGGCCGATCCTCGACGTCGCCAAGGACAAGCTCGGCATCGAAGCTGAGGACCTGATCCCATACGGCCATTACAAGGCGAAGGTTTCGCTCGACTATATCGGCTCGCTGGCCAAGAAGCCCGACGGCAAGCTGATCCTCGTCACCGCCATTACGCCCACGCCTGCGGGTGAGGGCAAGACTACGACCACTGTGGGCCTCGGCGACGCGCTCAATCTCATCGGCAAGAAGGCGATGATCTGCATCCGCGAGCCCTCGCTCGGTCCCTGTTTTGGCGTAAAGGGTGGCGCGGCGGGCGGCGGCTACGCGCAAGTCGTGCCCATGGAGGACATCAACCTTCACTTTACCGGCGATTTCCATGCGATCGGCGCCGCCAACAACCTGCTCGCGGCGATGATCGACAACCACATCTATTGGGGCAACCACTCGACATCGACGCCCGCCGGGTTACCTGGCGCCGCGGTATCGATATGAACGACCGGGCGCTCCGCTCCATCGTCAGCTCGCTCGGCGGCGTGACCAACGGCTTTCCGCGCGAGGCTGGCTTCGACATCACCGTTGCCTCGGAGGTCATGGCGATCTTTTGCCTGGCCAAGGACCTGGCCGATCTGCAACGCCGTCTCGGCCAGATCCAAATTGGTCAGACCCGCGACAAGAAGGCGGTGACCGCGGCAGATCTCAAAGCGGCCGGCTCCATGGCGGCGCTGCTCAAGGACGCGCTCGCGCCCAATCTGGTACAGACCCTGGAGAACAATCCCGCGTTTATCCACGGCGGCCCGTTCGCCAATATCGCGCATGGCTGCAACTCGGTGATCGCGACCAAAGCGGCTCTCAAGTTGGCCGATTACGTCGTGACCGAAGCGGGCTTCGGTGCAGATCTCGGCGCCGAGAAGTTTTTCGACATCAAGTGCCGCAAAGCAGGCCTCAAGCCGGACTGCGTGGTCATCGTGGCGACCATCCGCGCGCTCAAGATGCATGGCGGCGTCGCCAAGGACGATCTCAAGAAAGAGAATCTCGAAGCGCTGGAGAAGGGCTTCGCCAATCTCGAGAAGCACATCGAGAACGTGCGGAAGTATGGCGTGCCGGTGGTCGTGGCGGCGAACAGGTTCTCGTCGGATACCGACGACGAGATCGCGCTTCTGAAGCGCCTGTGCTCCACGGCGAGCACGGAGTGCGTCATGGCCGATCACTGGGCGCTCGGCGGCGAAGGCGCAGTCGAACTGGCCGAGACCGTGGTCAAGACCATCGACACCAAGCCGTCGGACTTCAAGCCGCTTTATCCCGACGATATGTCGTTGTGGGACAAGACGCGCACCATCGCGCAAGAGATTTATGGCGCGGAGGACATCACCGCCGACAAGGCGGTCAAGGACAAGTTCGCCGAGCTCGAAAAGCAGGGCTTCGGCAAGCTGCCGATCTGCGTCGCCAAGACACAATACAGCTTCACCACAGACCCGAACGCCAAGGGCGTGCCGCTCGGGCATACCATCCCGATCCGCGAGGTGAGACTCTCGGCCGGGGCCGAATTCGTGGTGGTGATCTGCGGGGATATCATGACCATGCCGGGCCTGCCGCGGGTGCCCGCCGCCAACAATATCGAGCTCTCGCCGGAGGGGCGCATCACGGGCCTGTTCTAGCCCAAGCAAAAGGGTTGCCACGCGCGCGGCCTGACGCTACCACCTGCCTGCGCGTGAGGCATAGGTCCCCCCCAGGACCCAATAGCCCGAGATTTTAGGAGAGGAAACAATGGCTGGAGCCAGACGGCCGGGCCGTAACTTTCTATTTGTGCCGGGTCCGACCAATATTCCTGAGCGAATTCTACGGGCTATGCACGTTCCGATGGAGGATCACCGGTCCTCCGATTTTCCCAAGCTGACCCTGCCGATCTACGAGGACATGAAGAAGGTCTTCCAGACCAAGGAAGGCCAAGTCGTCATCTTCCCGTCCAGCGGCACCGGCGCCTGGGAGTCCTCTCTCACCAACACGCGCTCGCCCGGCGACAAGATGCTCGCGTCGCGGTTCGGCCAGTTTTCGCATTTGTGGATCGAACTCGCCCGTCGCCACGGGCTCGAGGTCATCGTCCAGGAGGAAGAGTGGGGCACGGGCGCCTCGCCTGAGCGTATCGAGGAAGCGCTTCGCGCGGACAAGAACCACGAGATCAAGGGTGTCATGGTGGTCCACAACGAGACCGCCACCGGCGTCACCTCGGACGTTGCCGCGGTGCGCCGCGCCATCGACGCTGCCAAGCATCCGGCGTTGCTCTATGTCGACGGCGTGAGCTCGATCGCCAGCATCGACTTCCGCTTCGACCAATGGGGCGTCGACCTCGCTATAACCGGCTCGCAGAAGGGCATGATGCTGCCGGCGGGGCTCGGCATCGTCTGCGTGAGCCAAAAAGCGATGGCGCAGATGAAAGATGCCAAGTGCACCAAGGGCTATTTCGATCTCTCCGATCAGATGAAGGCGAATGCGAACGGCTATTTCCCGTATACGCCGGCGCTGCCGCTCCTCTACGGTCTGCGCGAGGCGCTTGCCGTTCTGTTCGAGGAGGGGCTTGCCAACGTGTTCGCGCGTCACCGCCTTCTTGCCGAAGGCGCGCGTGCTGCTGTTGATGCATGGGGCCTCGAGCTCTGCGCCAAGGAGCCTAAGTGGTACTCCGATACGGTGAGCGCAATTATGGTACCCGAAGGCTTCAACGGCGCCGATGTTATCGACCGCGCCTACCGGCAGTATGATCTCGCGCTCGGCGCCGGATTGTCGCAGATGGCCGGCAAGCTGTTTCGCATTGGTCACCTCGGCGACCTTAACGAGTTGATGCTACTCGGCGCTATCGCGGGGGCTGAGATGTCCATGCGCGACGTCGGCATTGAGGTTGAGCCCGGTTCGGGCGTTGCGGCGGCTCAAGAGTATTTCCGCGGCGCGCGGAACGCGGGCGAGCAACGCATCGCCGCGGAGTAGGAGGCCGAGAGCAACGGCAAGGTCATTGTCGCAACGCGGATCGGCATAGCCGGACTGAGTCGCAGTGACCCCTTTGATAGTGGGAGGGGAGTTCAGTGGAGCACGCGATCGTCTTTCTCGATCGGGAGTCGGTTGGCGCTGATGTGCGCAAGCCCAACTTTCCGCATAGCTATATCGAGCATCAGTCCACGTGGACGCCTGAGGACATCGTCGACCGCCTCAAGGACGCGAGCATCGCCGTTATCAACAAGGTGCCGATGCGCGCCGACGTGTTGAAGCAGCTACCGAAGCTCAAGCTGATTGCCGTGGCCGCGACGGGCACCGACGTGGTCGACAAGGCCTACTGCAAAGAGCACGGCGTCACCGTCGTCAATATCCGCAACTACGCCTTCAACACCGTGCCGGAGCATGTGATCGCGCTGATGTTCGCGCTCAGGCGCAATCTCATGGCCTATGTGCGGGATGTGAAGAACGGCCGCTGGGCCGAGGTTGATCAGTTCTGCTTCTTCGATCATCCGATCCGCGACATCGCTGGTTCGACCATGGGGGTCGTCGGCTTTGGCGCGATCGGCAAGGCGGTGGCCAAGCGCGCCGAGTGCCTCGGCATGAAGGTGTTGCCCTTCGACGTGGTGCCCCAGCCGGGTCTGGTGGATTTCGACACGATCCTGAAGGAGAGCGACGTCATCACCCTGCACGTGCCGCTCACGCCCGAAACCAAGAACATGATCAGCACCGAGCAGTTCAAGAAGATGAAGCCGACCTCGATCCTCATCAACACGGCGCGCGGTGGGCTGGTCGACGAGGCGGCGCTTGCCGAGGCACTGAAGAACGGCACCATTGCCGGCGCCGGCTTCGACGTGCTCACCACGGAACCGCCGAAGCAAGGCAATATCCTGCTCGATCTCGACATGCCGAATTTCATCGTCACGCCGCATGTGGCATGGGCGAGCCGCGAGGCCATGCAGATCCTGGCCGACCAACTCATCGACAACATCGAGGCGTTCGTGGCGGGCAAGCCGCAGAACGTCGTCTAGCGAGTCAAAGAGGCAATCCTGATGAAAAAGCTGCTGTTCCTGTTCGATACCGATGATGTGCCGAGCGTGTTCGACACGGTCGTGGGCTATGACGGCGGCGCCGACAACGTCACGGGTTACGGCGGCGTCACGCCCGACACGGTCGGCGCGCTGGTCGATGGCTGCATCTTCACCCGCGGCGGCAAGGACAAGCAGAACACGGCGATCTTTGTCGGTGGCGGCAACATGGCCAAGGGCGAAGCGCTGTTCGAGAAGGTCAAGAAGCACTTCTTCGGGCCGTTCCGCGTGTCGTGCATGCTCGACTCCAACGGCTCCAACACGACGGCTGCGGCCGGCGTGGCGCTGCTCGCCAAGGCGAAGCCACTCAAGGGCAAGAAGGCCGTGGTGCTCGCAGGCACCGGCCCGGTCGGCATGCGTGCCGCCGGCTTTTTCGGCATGGAGGGCGCTGACGTGACCATCACCTCGCGCACCAAGGAGCGGGCGGAGGATGCCGCCAAGGTCATCGAGCAGCGCTTCGGCATCAAGGTCAAGGGCGCGGCCGGCGCAACCGACGAGGAGCGCGCCGCCGCCTGCAAGGACGCCAACGTCATTTTCTCGGCGGGCGCCATCGGCGTGCAGCTCCTGCCCAAGGCGGCGTGGTTGGACAATCCCAATGTCGAGATGGTTGCCGATGTGAATGCCCAGCCGCCGATGGGCATCGAGGGCATCGAAGCGACCGACAAGGGCAAAGACTATAATGGCAAGCTCGCGTTCGGCGCGCTCGGCATCGGTGGTTTGAAGCTCAAGCTGCACCGGGCTTGCATTGGAAAGATGTTCGAGAGCTCCGAGGCGACGTTCGACGCCGAGGAGATCTACAAGCTGGCAAAAGAGATGGCCTAATGACCGAGATCAAAGACACCGCCATCGAGCCTTTCCTAGATGCGCTTGCTTCGAACCAGGCCACGCCCGGCGGCGGTAGCGCGGCGGCCATTATGGGCGCGATGGGCGCGGCTCTGGTGAGCATGGTTTGCAACCTCACCATCGGCAAGAAGAAGTACGCCGATGTCGAGGGCGAGATGAAAGAGGTCCTGGCTAAAACCGAGGACTTGCGTCACCGGTTGACCGGCATGATCCAGGACGACGTGCGTGCCTTCGATACGGTGATGGGTGCGTACGGCATGCCGAAGGAGACTGACTCTGAGAAGGCGGCGCGCGACGAGACCATCCAGGCGGCGCTCAAGCAGGCAACCGAGGTGCCGATGCGCTGCTGTCATCTGGCCCGCGAGGTCATCGACCTCGCGTTGCAGGCGTCGGAGAAGGGCAATCTCAACGTGATTTCTGACGCAGGCGTCGGGGTTTTGGCGGCTTATGCTGCACTGCGAAGCGCCGCCTTGAACGTTTTCATCAATGCGAAGATGATTGCAGACAAGAGCTTTGTAGACGCTAAGCTCAAGGAACTGGAAGGACTTCTGGCCGGCGCGGAGGCGGCGACCGAGAAGGCCTACGACATCGTCAAGGGTAAGGTGAGCTGACGCTCTTCTGGGCGTGCGCTCTCAAAAAAAGCCCGCCGAAGAGTCTAGGGAAGGAGGAACGACGTGGACGTTCACGAGTATCAAGCGAAAGAGCTTCTGGGTAGCTTCGGCGTGCCGGTGCCGAAAGGCGCGGTGGCGTTCAGCCCCGATCAAGCGGTGTATGCGGCGACCGAGCTTGGTGGCTGGAGTTGGGCGGTGAAGGCTCAGATCCATGCCGGCGCGCGCGGCAAGGCCGGCGGCATCAAGATTTGCAAGACCTATCATGAGGTGCGCGATGCGGCGCAGGCACTGCTCGGCAAGCGGCTGGTGACGATCCAGACCGGGCCGGAAGGCAAGCCCGTGCAACGCGTCTATATCGAGGTGGCCGAGCCCTTCGATCGCGAGCTCTATCTCGGCTTCGTGCTTGACCGTAAAGCCGAGCGCATCCGGGTAATCGCCTCGCAGCGTGGCGGCATGGAGATCGAGGAGATCGCCAAGACCGAGCCGGAGGCCATTCTCCAGGTTCTGGTCGAGCCCGCCGTGGGCTTGCAGGCGTTCCAGGCGCGCGAGCTCGCGTTCCAATTGGGCCTCAGCATCAAGCAGGCGCAGAGCTGCGTGTCGACGATCATGAACGCCTACCGCGCGTTCCGTGATTGCGATGCCACCATGCTCGAGATCAATCCGCTGGTCGTCGCCAAGGACGACCGCGTGCTTGCGCTCGACGCCAAGATGTCGTTCGACGACAACGCGCTGTTCCGTCGTCACGCCGTCGCCGACATGCACGATCCGACTCAACAGGATCCACGTGAGGCGCAGGCGGCCGAGCACAACCTCAACTATATCGGTCTCGACGGCGAGATCGGCTGCATCGTCAATGGTGCGGGCCTCGCCATGGCGACCATGGACATGATCAAGCACGCGGGCGGCACGCCGGCGAACTTCCTCGACGTGGGCGGCGGCGCTTCCCCGGAACGCATCGCCACGGCGCTGAAGCTCGTCTTGTCGGACGACAACGTGAAGGCCGTTCTGGTCAACATCTTCGCCGGCATCAATCGCTGCGATTGGGTGGCGAAGGGCGTGGTCCAGGCGTGCGACACGGTCGACGTCAAGGTGCCGCTGGTCGTACGGCTGGCCGGTACCAACGTGGAAGAGGGGCGCAAGATCCTGGCGGAAAGCGGCCTCAAGCTGATCACCGCCGAGACCCTGGCGGAGGCCGCCGAGAAGGCGGTTGCCGCATGCCAAGGCAAGCTCCGCGCGGCTTAACAAGTGAGACAATAGTTATGAGCATTCTGATCGACGAAAAGACGCCGGTGATCGTGCAAGGCATGACCGGCGACAAGGGCACCTTCCACGCCAAGGAGATGATCGAGTACGGCACCAATGTCGTGGGCGGCGTGACGCCAGGCAAAGGTGGCGGCAAGCATCTCGACCGGCCGCTGTTCAACACCGTGAAGGAAGCCGTGAAGGAGACCGGGGCGACCACCTCGATCACTTTCGTGGCGCCGGCGTTCTGCGCCGACGCCATCATGGAGTCGGCCGACGCCGGCATCCGGCTGGTGTGCTCCATCACCGACGGCATTCCGGCTCAGGACATGATGCGTGTGAAGCGCTATCTCCTGCGCTATCCGCGCGATCGGCGCACGATGATGGTAGGGCCGAACTGCGCGGGCATCATCAGCCCGGGCAAGTCCATGCTCGGCATCATGCCGGGGCATATCTACCTGCAGGGCAAGGTGGGCGTCATCTCGCGCTCGGGGACCCTCGGCTATGAGGCCGCCGCGCAGATGAAGGCCATGGGTATCGGCATCACGACCTCCGTCGGTATCGGCGGCGACCCGATCAACGGCTCCTCGTTCCTCGACCACCTCGCGCTGTTCGAGGAGGATCCCGAGACCGAGGCCGTGCTGATGATTGGCGAGATCGGCGGCCCGCAAGAGGCCGAGGCCTCGGCCTGGATCAAGGACAATATGTCGAAGCCGGTGATCGGCTTCGTCGCCGGGCTCACCGCGCCAAAAGGACGGCGCATGGGCCATGCCGGCGCCATCATCTCAGCGGCCGGCGACAGCGCCGCCGAGAAGGCCGAGATCATGCGCTCCTGCGGGCTCACTGTTGCGCCCAACCCGAGCGAGTTCGGCTCAACCGTGGCGAGGGTGCTTGGAGCTTAAGCAAGCGCCTAGCTTGGTTTCTTGAGGTTGCGGGCGGGGAAGGTCGAGCCCCGCCCAGACCAAAAGCCACGGCGGACCTGGGATCAGGGACTTTCGTGCCGGGGCGAGGGGTGACGCCTGGCGGATACTTTGTGACCGATCGCTTCGATCGGAGATGCCTTGCGTTGCCATGAATGAGACACTGAGAGACACAAAAACCGATACCGACCTCCCCACGCCGCTGATCAGCGGGACCGCGCCGGAGGAAGCAGCCGACATATTATTCGGCTTGTTGATGGAGGTGCTCCGCCGCCACCAGCCCGAGATCGAGGCGGTGTTCGCGGGCGGCGCCGACATTTCCGACTTTTCGCCCGAGTTGATGGCCCGGGCGCTGCAAGCCCAAGGCATCTGGTTCCAGCTGTTCTCGATCGCCGAGCAGAATGCGGCCATGCGCCGCCGCCGGCATATCGAACGCAAGCGCGGTCGCGATGCAATCCGCGGCACGTTCGACCATGTGCTGGCCGAGGCGGCGGAGGCGGGCATTTCGCCGCGTGAGATCGAGAACCTGTTGTCAAACTTGCGCATTCGTCCGGTGATCACGGCGCACCCCACCGAGTCGAAGCGCGTCACGGTGCTGGAGAAGTACCGCAAGATCTATCTCTTGCTGCGCGACCTCGAAGGCGCACGCTGGACCCAGCGCGAGCGCCAGGCGCTGCTCGACGAAATCCGCGATCAGATCGAGCTCGTGTGGATGACCGGCGAGCTGCATCTGGAGAAGCCTACGGTCGAGCACGAAGTCTTGCGCGGTCTCCACTTCTTCGACGAGACATTGTTCGAGAAGGCGCCCGAGATGTTGGCGCTGCTCGACGGAGCGCTTGAGCGTCACTATCCAGGTCAACGCTTCGAGCCGCCGCCGTTCTTCCAGTTCGGCTCCTGGATCGGCGGCGACCGCGACGGCAATCCTCACGTCACGACGAAAGTCACCGGCTGGGCGCTGCGGCGCAACGCACTCGCCGCGTTGAGGAACTACCGTGAGCGTCTCGTTGGGCTTGCGCGGTCGCTCTCCATCACCGAGCGCGCGCTCCCCGTTCCGCCGAGCTTCCGCAACGAGCTCGTTCTTGCTCTCAAGATGAGCGGCGAGCCGGAGGTGATCGCCTCGCGCAATCCCGGTGAGCCGTATCGCCAGTTCTTGACCTGCATGCTGCGCAAGCTCGACGCCACCATGCGCCGTGCCGAAGGTCACGAGCTCGTGCTCGGCGAGCCGCACTACACGAACGCCGACGAGCTGATCCACGACCTCCTGCTGATGGAGCGGGCGCTCACCGAGGTCAATTCTCCAGGGCTTGCAGCTGACCTCGTCAAACCGGTGCGCCGCGCCGTCGAGCTGTTCCGCTTCTCGACCGTGCGGCTCGATCTTCGCGAGAACACCACGCGCACCACGCAGGCGCTGCAAGCGTTGTGGTGGGCAACCGCGGGCGGCGGCGAGGAGCAGCCGCCGGAGCTCGGCACGCGCGAATGGCGCACTTGGCTTCTGCGCGAACTGTCGCGTCCGCTCACCGCCGAGCGGGTCATGGAAGAGCTTCCGCAAGAAGCCAAAGACCTCATCGCCATGTTCGCGCAGGCCGCCGAGATCAGGCGCGGGCTCGACCGCGACGCGTTCGGCTCGTTCATCTTGTCTATGACGCGCTCGGTCGACGATATCCTCGGCGCCTACGTCCTCGCCAAGGAGGGCGGGCTGTTCCTCGACACCACGGGCACGGAAATCTGTGCGCTGCCCATCGTGCCGCTGTTCGAGACCGTGGCGGACTTGCGAGCCGCGCCGTCCATCATGCGCGAGGCGCTCGCCATTCCGCTTATCCGGCGCTCGACGCACTGGCAAGGCGGCCTGCAAGAAGTGATGATCGGTTATTCCGATTCAAACAAGGACGGCGGCTTCGTCGCATCGAATTGGGAGCTGTCGAAGGCGCAAACCAATCTAACAAAGGTCGGGGAGCAGGCCGGCACGCCGATTTCGTTTTTCCATGGTCGCGGCGGTTCGGTGAGCCGGGGCGGTGCGCCCACCGGCCGCGCCATCGCCGCCCAGCCTGCGGGTTCGATCCGTGGTCGCTTCCGCGTCACCGAGCAAGGCGAGGTGGTGTCGTACAAATACGCCAACAAGGGCACGGCGCTCTATCAGATGGAGTTGCTCGCCTCGAGCGTGCTCGAGCATGCCTTGAAGTCCGAGCGTGAATCGGCGCTTCAGCCCTCCCGCGAGTTCGACGATGCCATGGAGGCCTTGGCCGGTGCGTCGCGCGCCGCCTATACCGGCCTCGTCGGCCACAAGGATCTCGTCCAATACTTCAATGCGGCGAGCCCACTCGAGGAGATCTCGCTCCTGAATATCGGCTCACGCCCGGCGCGGCGGTTCGGGGCGAGCTCGCTGAAGGATTTGCGCGCGATTCCCTGGGTGTTCGCTTGGGCTCAGAACCGGCACATCATCACCGGCTGGTATGGGGTCGGCACGGCGCTCCAGAGCTTCCTGGAAGTGCGGGGGCCGGCCGGCGAGAAGCTGATCGCCCGCATGTTCAAGGAGTCCCGTCTGTTCCGCCTCATCGTCGATGAGGTGGAGAAGACGCTGATGCTGGTCGACCTGGATATTGCCAAGGATTACGCTGGGTTAGTGTCCGACGAGGGCGTCCGCGATACCATCTTCGCCATGATCCAGAAGGAGCTTGCGCTCACCACCGAGATGGTGCTGAAAGTGTCCGGAAGCAGCTTCCCGGCGGAGCGCTTCCCGCAATTCCGCGCCTCACTTGCCGTGAGGCTCCCCACCATCAACGAGGTCAACCGCGAGCAGGTCGATCTCCTGCGGCGCTTCAGAGCGACAGAGGACGATGCGACTCGCGAAAAGTTCAAATCCGCATTGCTGCTTTCCATCAACACCGTTGCCGCCGGTCTCGGCGCCACAGGTTAATCAAGGAGGGAGTGTCCAATGAGTTTTACTTTGATCCAGCAGGCGACCCCGCGCCTTCACCGGTCCGAGCTTGCGGTGCCAGGCTCCAACCCGTCGCTATTCGAGAAGGCGGCCAAGGGCGGCGCCGACGTGATCTTCCTCGATCTCGAGGATGCGGTGGCGCCCGACGACAAGGAGCAGGCGCGTAAGAACATCATCCAGGGCCTCAACGACATCGATTGGGGCAACAAGACCATGATGATCCGCATCAACGGTCTCGACACGCACTACGCCTATCGCGACGTGGTCGACGTGTTGGAGAACTGCCCGCGCCTCGACATGATCCTGATCCCCAAGGTCGGCGTGCCGCAGGACGTCTACGCCATCGACATGCTGGTGACGCAGATCGAGCAGTTCAAGAAATACGAGAAGAAGATCGGTCTCGAGCTCCTGATCGAGACGGCGCTGGGCATGGCCAACGTGGAAGCAATCGCGCAGTCGAGCCCGCGCGTCGAGGCCATGAGCTTCGGCGTCGCCGACTATGCGGCATCGACCCGCGCGCGCACTATGGGTATCGGTGCTCCCCATCCTGACTATGGCATTCTCGCCGACAAAGAAGAGGGCGGAGGTCCCCGCGACTATTACTGGAACGATCCGTGGCACTATGCGCTGTCGCGCATGATGGTCGCGTGCCGTGCATACGGCCTTCGTCCGATCGACGGGCCGTTCGGCGATTTCTCGGATCCCGACGGGTATCTCGCGGCGGCCAAGCGCGTGGCGGTGCTCGGCTTCGAGGGCAAATGGGCGATCCATCCGTCCCAGGTCGATCTCGCCAACCAGGTGTTCACGCCGTCAGAGGCCGAGGTGACCAAGGCCCAGCGCATCGTCGACGCCATGAAGCAGGCGGCCAAGGAAGGCAAGGGCGCCGTATCGCTCGACGGCCGCCTGATCGACATCGCCTCGATCCGCCAGGCCGAGGCGCTGCTCAACAAGGCCAAGGCCATGGGCATGGCCTAGCCGCACGCCTTCGGGACTGGAAATGCGAAATGGCCGGGGATTTTCCCGGCCATTTTCGTTACCTCAATGCCCTTTTAGTGATCTGCCGTAGCTGCGAAAAGTAGCGCGGTTCGACGCGACAAGACCAGGTGGGAGGTAACAGATATGATGTGCAGAACACTCGTAGCTGCGATGCTCGCGTTTGTTTCGTTCGCGGCGATGGCGGCGGCAAGCTACGGCACCGCCGACGAAGCCCGCGCCATGCTGGAGAAGGCCGTCGCCGCGGTGAAGGCCGACCAGGAAAAGGCGCTTGAGGCGTTCAATGCGCCGGACGGCGGATTCAGAGACCGCGATCTCTACGTGTTTTGCGCCAATGCCTCCGACGGCATCGAGACCGCGCATCCCACCAACAAGGGCGATGACCTCACGAAGATCAAAGACGTGAACGGCTATGCCTTTGGCCAGGCGATCATGGACACGGCGGTCGAAGGGGAGATCAAGGAGGTCGACTATATGTGGCCCCGGCCGGGCTCCGACACGCCTGAGAAGAAGAAGACTTATGTGACCAGGGTCAACGACCAGGTCTGCGCCGTGGGCTACTACCCCTAGAGGCCGGTTGGAAAAAGCCGAATATCAGGGGAACCCCTGGCCCTCTCGCCAGTTCTCCTGCGAGGCTCGCCCATTCGAGGCACCAATAATCTGGGCGGGCCGCTGCGCAAGGAGGTGCCGAAATGATGCGGGATTTTATTATGGCGCTGTTGCTGTTGGCCTTGGCCGCGATCCCCATTTTTGCGTTGTTCGGGGGACCGCAGCCCAGCGTGAATGTCCAGAGGATCGAGGCCAGCCTCGACCGCTAGCCGCTGCTCGGTGGATGCGATCTAGACTTGACGTGACTCGAAAGGTGCAACCCCCTGTTGTGTTCACCACGCCGGTGAAGTCCATGGCGTCGGTCATGAATTTCCTTCGCTCGCTCCCAGCTTAGCGCTATAGTTGAATCCTTGGGGCGTTGACGGAGGTTTTCGTCCCCCGCGCCGGTACTGCCCGGCTCGAGGTACTGCCCGCCGCGAAGGGCACCATTCCAAAACATTGAGATGCGCGCTCGCGCAGGCCTGTCGTTCTGGCCTGCGCAATGGTGCGTGCGAGATCTAGATCGCGTCGCTGCGTAAGCAGGACGCAACCTCAGGGTCGAACACCATGACAGTCGTGACGACTTATACCGAAGGAGCAGACACAACACTTGCGAGCCATCCGACGCTTGCCAAGACCGGCACCTTCAGCGGAACCGTTTCGAACGACGCAAGCGACGCCAAGGACTATTTCGAGATCGATATCGGGGGCGATGGCTTCAACGATACGGCGGAGTCGCTGACGCCGGGGTCGCAGCTAACGATCACCTTCCAGCCGGCGAACGGCTACTTCTTCGACGTCGACGGGCTTATCGACAGCTACGAGAACATTCGTGGTGCCCCCTTCATCATCACCAACATGGGTTTCTTACATCGTGACCCCATCAACAGTCCGAATGGGTCAAACACGATCACCTGGACCGTGCCCTCAACAGGGTTGCCACCTCATGCGACCTTGATCTTCGAGATAACGGGGCAAGCGGACGCGGCGCATTCGCCGCTTTCATACACCATCACGCTGAGTAGCCCCGGCGGCGGTGGCGGTGGCGGTGGTGGTGGCAGCGATCCGCCTGACCTCACAGCAACCATCGACAACGTCAGCGCCAGCTCGGCGAAGGCGGGCGATGCCATCACTGTCGACTATCACTGGCAAAACCTCGGCGGGAAACTCCCAGCGCTCTCCGCAAGTCAGGACGCCCCAACGTTCGAGGTCTATCTGTCGAGCGACACCAATGTCACCACGTCCGATATCAAGCTCGCAGGAAGCTTGCGAGCGGCGCTTCGAGTCTTTCTGCAGGATGAAGATGGCCAACACAGCGGCTCCATAACGGAGAAATTTGCCCTTCCTACGAATCTAACGCCAGGAACCTACTACATCGGCGTCATTGCCGATGCGCACGACACTGTCACCGAATCGAATGAAGGGAATAACGTATCCGCGGTCGTGCCGATCACCATCGCCGGCAGCAATACCTACAGCGGACACAGCTATAGCTTCGTCTCTTTCGACGGCAAAGCGCACACTTTCGCCGAAGCGTCGGCTGAAGCCAAGGCAAGATGGGTGGCTATCTGTCGACGATCACGAGCCAAGGCGAGACTACGTCCACGACAACCTTTCAGGCGAATTGATCAACAATCTGAGCGCCGCTTTCATCAGCGCCTCGGATGCGGAGACGAAGGCACGTGGCAATGGACCGACGGGCCCGATGCCGGAACGACGTTTTGGGACAACGGCGTCGTTGGAGGCCAATTTTCCGTTGGCGCGCGAGCCGGAAATACGACCAACAATCCCGAGAGCGAACTATGCCGTCATCGAGGCCGACGGTAAGTGGAATGACGTCCCTTCGTCGCGCAGCGCCGCGAACACCGTCGGAATGATTGTCGGTATTCGCAGGCTGGCGGCGCATGAGCGTGCCCGATCTGACGTCGACTATCACCGGCCTAGCCAGCACCATAACGGCCGGAAACTCGTTGACGGTGAACTATCGAATTTCGAGCGCCAACGCATCGACTTGGGGCGGGGAACATCGGCTTTTCCTTTCGACGGATTCGACCATCGACGCGGCGCACGACGGGCTTCTGGTCTACGCCAACGCGTTCAACCGGTCCCAGTCAGCGGCTTTCTCGATCTGAGCGCCAATGTCCGCTACCCGACAATATCGCGGCGGGATCGTATTACGTCGGCGTGATCCCCGATTTCGATGATGTCATTGCCGAAACCGGCGTGGCAACAATAACGCCTCGCAGAGGCGTTGCCATCCCAGTCTTGGCTGGTTCTGGTTCGCCCAGTGACTTCGCCGGTAACAGCTCGACTCTGGGCCGGATTATCACCGGCACCCGGCACCGGAACCGTATCGACCCCGGGAGATCACGATTGGTTCAAGGTCGAGCTCCAAGGCAGGGAGTGCATTATGTGATCAAGCTCCAAGGAGCGGATTCCAACTCCGGGACGCTGTCCAATCCGTTTCTCAACCTTTTCAGCGACACCAGTAAGCTCGTTGCCTCGGACGACGATTCCGGTGCCGGCAAGGACGCGCAGATTGGGTTCTTTGCCACCCTGAGACCTACTACATCGACGCCGGGGCGTTCGGCGACGAGACCACCCACGATCCACGTCTTGGCGCCACGATCACTGGCACTGCGGGCGCGGATGTCTTGGCCAGAACAAGCCATAACCGACTTGATCATGGCAGCGACGGCAACGACGTCATTGGCGGTTTTTGAAGGCAGCGATATCCTGAGGGAGGACTAGGAAACCATGCGGTCTTGCTCGGCGGTGACGGACAAGACTTGTTCGACTTCGACAGCATCAAGGAGTCGCCGCGCGAAGGTCATCGAAACGCGATCAGATTCTTGATTTCCAGCTGGCACCGACCTCATCGACTTGCAGACCATCGACGCAAGAAGGGCTCAGGAAATCAAGCCTTCAAATGGATCGGCAAGCACGGTTTCCACGATAGGAAAGGCGAGCTGCACTACGTCACAAGGGCGATGGCTGCATTGTCCGGGGCGATGTGAATGGCGACGGCAAGGCCGACTTCGAGATATTTCGTGAAGATTGGTTCGCTGCGCCAAGGGCGACTATCTTCTGTAGGCCGCCGGTTCGAGGTCGACATGAGCACTTTTGAATATTTTGACGGACTGAAATGGGTCGCTGGCCGAACGCCGTTGCCTGAATTGGGGCTTTTCGCAGCCTATTATCCGTGGATGGTCGTCGAGGCTTCCAACTCGTTCGATGCAGCCGTTGCGGTCGGAATCGTTGGGCGAGATCGGGCGTCGTTGCAGGATGGTGACATTCATCACTTCGAATGTGGATGTAGATCAGATCTCAGTTAGAAGTCGGCATTGCTGTTTGGGATTTGACGCACGACGCCAGCCAAGGTCATGGACAGGGACACTGCACGGCGCTCTTCAGGCCCGAAACCGTCAACTTTGGCCAGCGCGGGCGGAACCCTGACCTTCAAAGTGCGCAGATCGACGGATTTTGCCACAACGGCGGAAGCGCTGTGGCGTTCAGCAATTCGTCCTTCCAATTCTCCCGAGGGCGAATTGCGGCTCGGAGCGGAAGGAACCGGGGTCTACATCTTTGAGTCTTCGACTGTGTCGATCGAGCATGCGCCGGTCGTAGCGGTAGACGGCACCTGCGACCTGACCATGAGCTTCGGCTTGACCCAGAGCGAAAGTCTGACGATCGGTCAGGGAGAAGATTCGAACGGACATGTGACGGTCGGCCCGGGCCGGTTGGAAAGCGGCGACTTTCTCATAGGCGCCGATGGGATCGGCAACTTCACGATCGAAAACGGCGGGACCGTCGTGATGACGAAGAACGATGGCGCGTTTCTCATCGGCGCGAATGCCGGCGGTGAAGGCTACGTCACTGTCACCGGCGAAACTGGCCCGTCGGGAAAGAGCACGCTCGATCTCAGCAGAACCGGAAACCCGGGCGCGCAGCCGTTCTTGGCCGTGGGCGCTTCCGGCAAGGGTGTACTCAATGTCGAGGATCACGCCCTGCTGCGTACGCAAACGGCTTATATCGGGCTGCACCAAGGGTCGATCGGAACGGTCAACCTCGACGAGGCCGGCTGGGTCGCCTTCGAAATTAAGGTCGGAGATGGGGGCACCGGCTATTTCAACGCCAGCACCAATGCCGCCGTGGCGAGCCAGGACTCTGTGATCGGCAACAGTGCAACCGGCCACGGCGAGGTCGTGCTCGACCATGCATTTTGGACGATGGACGGCTCTCTTGCCGTCGGCAGAGATGGCGGTACCGGCTCGCTCGTGATCAAAAACGGCGGGGCAGTAACATTCGGTATGGCCAATGACTTTCTAGCGATTGGCATCGGCAACGGCTCGGGCACGGTCGAAGTGACAGGCGTTGGTTCTGAGCTCAGCGTCAACAAGCAGGACAATTTCATCACCATTGGCACCAGCGGGCCGGGTGAGCTCAAGGTCGCAAATTCTGGCGTCGTTAAGACACCGGAACTTTTCCTAGGAGATCAAGCCGTTGTCACCGTCGACAGCGGCGGAGCCATCGTCATCGGGCAAGCTTCGACGATCGCCGGAGCCATTCATATCGGCGGTGGGGGACGCCTCGACGGATCGGGCGGCGCCATTATCGGCGATCTGGTGAATGATGGGCGTGTCGACGGCACCATCGTTTTCCAAGGCGATACCAAAAATTCGGTTGTAAATAACGGCGTCATGACCGGCGTGATTCATCTCGGCGATGGCGATGACATTTTCGATGGCAGTCACGGCGACAAGTCGGGAACGATATGGGGTGATGCGGGCGACGATGTGCTCATCGGCAGCAACGGTTCAGACATCCTCTATGGCGATTCCGGCAGGGACACGCTTACGGGCCGTGCTGGCAAGGATACGATGAGCGGCGGTGAGGACAGTGACCGGTTCGTATTCAATTCTATAAGAGACAGTGTGAAGGGATCGAAACGCGATCAGATCCTTGATTTCCAGCCTGGCATCGACCTCATCGACTTGCAGACCATCGACGCAAAGAAGGGCTCAGGAAATCAAGCCTTCAAATGGATCGGCAAGAACGGCTTCCACGATAAAAAGGGCGAGCTGCACTACGTCCACAAGGGCGATGGCTGCATTGTCCAGGGCGATGTGAACGGCGACGGCAAGGCCGACTTCGAGATCTTCGTGAAGATTGGTTCGCTCGCCAAGGGCGATTTTCTTCTGTAGGCTTTTGAAAGAAAATGGGCACCCGCGTTTTGCACGGGTGCCCATTGACTTGAGGGGGAGAGGGATAGCCGCTTGGCAGCCATCTCTTAGGCTCGCGCCTTAGCGCGACATGTAAACGTTCGGGAACGTCTCGGCTGCGGCAGGCGCAACGATAGCGGCGGACGACAGCACGAGAGCGACGGCGATCATGAGCTTCTTCATAACGGTTCTCCTTTAGAGCTTGGCCGTTTGATCTGGGCTCGACCGGCCGGCCATGGTGCCGATCGAACGAGTGTTAGGTGGGTGGGGGCTGCGCTCATTCCCAATAGCGAGTGGCTATGGAGTCGGTGCTCAGGGGCAATGACGCGAAAAGGCTATGAAAGCGGCGGGATCGGGGGCTTTCGCTGCGGCTTGTCTCATGTTCCTGGCCTGGGCCAGGGGCGCAAGCGAGACGCGGCCGCGCCCATTGGGCTTGAGGCGCTAGGCGCTGAATTGGGACTAGTCGTCGCCGGAGCGATTGCGCTCCCGCCAGCGTTGCAGCAGAAGCAAGGCAAGGGCGCGCTCGAACTCGGAGCCTCGGTCGAGCTCGGCGCCGCTGGTCTCGGCCTCCTTCACGAAGTCCTCCAAACGGTCTTCCGCGAGTGCCGCGCGCAGCGACAGGTGCGCATGGTTCATGTTGGCCTCCTTCACCGCATCGTCGATCCGCCAATCGACAGTCAAAGTATGGCCCCGCGCTGCATCAATCTGATGGCGGGACGGTGATGTTTGCGCGGCGCTTGGCAGGCGCCTGCGCCGGATGTCCGGGGATTCTTGGTGGGGAAACGGCGGCGCCGGCGGTCAGGCCGCGGCGCCGCCCGAATCGCCGCGCGCCCTGGGTGCCTCACCCTCGGCGTCCGTCACGGCTCCCTCGTCGTCGACCATGCCGACATCGTCGGACCGCGCCAAAGTGGCGGTCGGTATGAAACTCAGGCCATAGACCAGGACGATCATGACGGCCCCGGTCACAAGCGACAAAATAGACATTGTTGTTTCCCCATCGTTGAGGCCGGTTTTAACCAACGAACTTGGCGGGGGCAGGACTGAATCTCGGCAATTTGTCGGCGCTGGCCGCCATGCCGCCGCCGCAAGCCTTGCATTTCCGTGAAGAGCGGGCCCCTAGGAGCCGGCTTGCGGTATAGTGGTCTTCTCATCGCGAGGGGGCAGGGCGATGCGACGGTTTCATCTCGCAAGTGCAGCATTGATGGTCCTGGCGAGCCCGGCGCTGGCCGGGGGCTCGATGCGCCCGCCGCGCCGGGCACGGCTGGACCGGCTGCTATGTGGGAGGCCATGCGGGCGGGGCATGGGGCGACAGCGACAAGTGGATCCCGCGCACGCCTGGCGGCGCCTTCGACGGCGTCTCGCTCGGCGGCCATGAGGTCGACGGCTTCATCGGCGGCGTGCAAGCCGGCTGCGACTACGAGACCGCAGGCGGCATCGTCATCGGCGTCGGCGGCGACTATGGCTGGACCGATGCAAGCGGCACGCACCCGTCCACGCACGAGGCTGGCGTGTTCTATCACAGCGAGGTCAGGCGCTGGCGTCGCTCACCGGGCGGCTCGGCTATGCCTTCGACAATATTCTTCTCTACGTGGAAGGCGGCGCCGCCACAGGAGCGCGTCGACTATGCGGCGTCCACCACCATGATCGGCACGGCGTATCGCGCTTCCGACCGCAGGACGGCTGGGCCGTCGGCGGCACGGCGGCGAATACGCAGTCTCCGACCGGCTCTCTGTCTTCATCGAATATGCCTATTACGATTTCGGCACAGGCGCATCAGGCTCACGCCGCAATACAGTTTCCTGCCGACAGCCTTCGTCGATATCGAGGACACCGACAACGTGGTCCGCGCCGGCGTCAATCTGCGGTTTGGGCCGTGGGCTCGCTAAACTTTTCCGAAATCCATAGCGTCTCCACTTTTCTGAAATCCGGACGATCTCCATTCGCCTCCACCCCTAACGACTCTGCGTGATGGTAAGCGCAACCTGGAGGCGACGATGACGACACTACCATCACCGGTTCCGGTCCCCAGGACCACACCGGCGACAACCTGACCGGCGTCGACGTCATCGAGTTCGCCTTGACGGCCCCCGGCGGTAAGCTTGTTCACCGCGACGCAATTTGGCGGAACCGCGATCACCGTCATCGGCGACGACTTCGAGAACGTCTTCTTTGTGAGCGTTGACGGCAACTTTTCTGGCGCGCCTTTGACGTTTGCCAACTGGTCCATCAACGACGCAATCCGTTTCGTCGGCGCGAGCAACGACGACACCATCACCGGCAGCGACTTCGGCGAGGTAATTTAGGCCCTGGGCGGCGCCGACGGGTTGTTCGGCGGCGAGGGCAACGACCTGGTGGACGGCGGGACCGGCGACGACTTGCTCACCGGCGATGACGGCACTGACACGGTCAGCTACGTCAACCTCGTCTCGAAGGGTGACCGAAGGCGTCACCGTCAATCTCGCCATCACCGGTCACCGAACACAGGCGCGGGCAGCGTCGACACGATTTCCGGCTTCGAGAACATCCTCGGCACGCTGTCCGACGACAATCTCACCGGCGACGCGGGCGCAAACTTCCTGGCCGGTAACAACGGAAGACATGCTGGACAGCGCCAACAGCAACGATCAAGCTGTCAGGCGGTGGTGGCAACGACGTGCTCCTTGGCGGACGCGGCAGCAGGACGTCTCTACGGCGATTCAGAGCAGGACATGCTCAATGGCGGCCGCAGCAAGGACGTCCTGTTCGGCGGCGCCGACCAAGATTTCTTCGAATTCAACTCGATCCGGGATAGCCGGCCAGCCGCAAGCACGACAAGATCATGGATTTCAACCGCGCGGAGCAGGACGGCATCGACCTGCGCACGATCGACGCCATGAAGGGCGTCGCCGGCAATCAGACGTTCAAGTTCATCGGCAAGCAAGGCTTCCACGACGTAAAGGGCGAGTTGCGCTTCGAGGACAAGGGCTCAAGGTCATCGTTCAGGGCGATGTGAACGGCGACGGCCATGCCGACCGAGATCTACGTGAAGACCGGCACGCTCCACGCCAGGGCGATTTCCTGCGTAAGCCGAGCCCGGCTCTGCGCCGCCGCGCGGGCAAGCGCCGCGATCCCGCTTACGACTTGCGCAGCTTCTTGGCGATCCGCTCCGCCTCCGCCACTTGGGCTTGCGGCATGAACGGCTTGTTGCTCCAGCCGGGGCGCGACGAGGTGGGCGAATATTCGCCGGGTTTCGCACTTCGTCACGGGATGAGCGGCGATCTCGGCCGCGAGCCGCGCCTCTTCCTCTTCGCGCGTCTCGCCGGTCGTCAACACGCGCTTCTTGGGCCGCGCGAATTGGGGTCTCGTCTTCTTGTTTGAGGTCAACGTTCGTCTCCAGTGAGAAAGGGGCGATTCGTCTAAAGCCATTTGATCAGGTTTGCAGTCGCGCCGGAAGAGGCATGCGGCAATGCGCCAGTGTCACAGCGCCAGAGCGTCGAATTGTCGGGCCTGGTTCAGCGACCGCGCCTACCGCACCAGTTGAAACTTCACAGGCTGTCTGCGTCCTGAGATCGCTCATCGCTCAGAGATTTGGTTGGCGCCCAGGCTATCATCGAGCGAAAAAATCTCCTAGGCTTGATAGATGTCTCTTGACCAACTGGGCCGAGTGTTACACCGGCAACTTTGCGTGGTTGGCGACCGGATCAGGGCGTTCTGAGACCCGAAGCCAGCCGACTGGGACCGGATGACCTTCTCGCAGAAGCTTGAATGGCGATGCTCGCATCCCGATCCCAGGTCGACTACACGTCATGGGCCGACAAGGGTAGGGTCAAGGCGCTGGTGGCCGATCGCTTGACGGTGTCCGACACTTACGCACTTGTGCGCGACCCCGAGAAATATCCAGATTGTCGCTTCCGCCCACGTTCGTGATGAAGGCGGTTCACGGCTGGGATATGTCGTTGCTCGTCGAGGACGGCACGGTACGGAGCACAAATCGATCTCTGCAAGACGCAGGACTCCGGAGCGATCCAGTCACCTTCCGGAGAATTGCGACGATGTGGAGGGATAAGTATAGGCAAGCCCGCAGGGAGAGCTACTATAGGCACGTCGATTTTGGCGTGATTTTCGAGAGCTATATTCAGCCTATCGACTACGAGGTTCAGCTGTTTCTGTTCTCGGGCCGCTTCAAGATGGCCATTGTGTTCTTCCGAGAATTCTACTTCGAGAATTTTGCCTGTCACATCTATGACGAAGAATGGTCGCTTCGCAAAGTATCAGCCTCTGAGCCGGGTGCGGCGAGGCCGTCACATGCCGAGGTGCTAAGGCCGCGCGACCTTTTCAGGTCGCTCGAGTTGCTGTGTCGCCACATTGATCACGTTCGAGCGGACTTCTTGGTGAGCGCTGGACGATACTACTTCTTGGAGTTCACCTTTACTCATAACGCCGGAAGCGCTGGCGCCCTCAGAGACTACGATGCGGAACTTAGGCGCAACTGGGTCGCTGAAGTCTTTGCCTCACGCGAGCGCCACAGGAACGGCATCAAAGCAGCCGGTCGACGCGGCTGTCGACCGTGGAGTCTCGAAAATATTCTAGCCCGAGTTCCATCGTCTCGTGGTCGTCGTACGGTCGCGATTTAGCAGTTCCGAAGATGTAGTCGAAGATTGGAAGGCCGAACTAAAATTGGAATCCGTGTGGGTCTGTTCGCTGCAGTGGTGCAATCGGTGAAAGTCGGGCGTAACAGGATCAGCCGCAAGAGCTTGTCGAGGCCAGCGGAGCGAGCGGATATTGCTGTGAGCGAAGACGTTTATGCACGTCTTGAGGAGTTGATAGGCGGTGACCACTTCAACCGGAAAGCCGAGCACCAGGATGACAGGGGATGGCCAGCAGCGCGTTGATGGAAGTTCGAGGGGATGGTTCCTAAAGTCGTCGTGAAATCCATCTCCGTGTCTGAATGGTGCACCGCGCTTGCATTCGCCACAGAATGGGGAAAGCATGCATCGCGCGGTGGAACCAGTAGGACACCATTTCGAAAGCGAGGATCGCTAGCAGCAACATCGGCCAGAAGCCCAGGCCGCTGTGCCGCAAGAGCCCGATATCCGCCTCGCTGCCCACCAGGCGATCACCAGGGTGGCGGCGATCGACAATAGATTGACGCATACCCTGATTAATAAGCGTCAGGAGATGTTGTTGAGCCACCGGCGGCGCGTCGCCGGCGTCTCCAGGGCGGCGTTGGATGACAACTTCAGCCGTTGCCGCGACGAACAGCGCGGCGAGCATGGCAACGAACAGAACCGTCGCTTCGTTATTGCGCAGGAACTCTGCCACCGGTCCCGCTCCGCCAAGGCCTGGGTCAGCCAGACCTACGCCCAGCCTGTCGGCGTTGCCTCCAGGCGCGCAAGCCGACGACCGCTGCCAGCGAAAGAATGCTTCCGATCACAATTGCAGAGATCGACGGAGCCGATTGCTAGGGGAGCCGTCACGCTGCCATGCAACGTTACGATCGACAGAGCGTGCGCCGGAGCGGACACGACCAATGCCCCAAGGAAGATCAACCCTGCTTTCATAGTACCCCCAGTGACGTAAGTGCTATCGATGCCTTAGACGTGTAGAGCAAGGCTATTCGCAACGCCTGGGTAGAGTCCACCGGATTGCTGGTGCGTATCTACAAGTCGTTGGCGATATTCATTATTCTCGGCAGAGAAAAAGTGGTGCCGCGCACCGCAATGCTTATTGCAGGCTGAGGAGAAAGCTCGCTTTGCGCCCCAGTTAGTATCTTATCCCGGCCGTATCCCCACTGCTCAAACCTCCCTTCCGCGCGATGACAGGCGGGCTTGCCGCCGTCACGATTATTCGCCACCTTCGTTCAGGCGGGACACGATGACGGAGCAAAAAGCGACATGACCATCACCGGCGGATGTTTGTGCGGGAGCGGTGCGCCTACACGATCGACGCCGAGCCGGTGATCACGCGCCAGTTGTGCTGATTGCACCCGATTGCCAGAAAATCAGCCCGGGCAGCGGCACGGTCGCGTGGTGTTCCCGGCCGATGCGGTGAAGATCAAGGCGAGCTTCGCGGCTACATCAGCGTGGCCGCGAGCGGCAATGTCATGCATCGAAAATTCTGCTCCGCGGACGCCAGTGACGACCAACTCGGAGGCGCGGCCGCAATATCTCGCGGTGCGCGCCAGCACGCTCGACGATCCGGAGGTGGCGAAGCCGGCGCTGACGATCTGGATAGAGGCACGCTGCATCCTGCAGGCCGCATCCGATATTCCCGCGCGATGAGACGCAGCCGCGCCGCTCGCCCCGCCCAAGCCGAAAACGTGATCTGAATCAGCCATCGCCGCGAAATGGCCGAGCATCCCAGTGCCAGACGGTTTGGTTCGGCACTATGCGGAGTTCGGCAATGCCCTTATACGGGGCTGAGGCAGTGGAAATTTATGGCACAGGTTGTGCCGCCGTACCGATGCGTGCTGTTGCCGAGGCTCAACACTCGCACATCTTTTCATGAAATCACCGCCATATGTCCGGAACCGGCCTTGAACGATGTGGGTTGTTTGATAGGCTCGCCCGTGCCGGGGTGCTTTAGGGGTATCTGATTCATGAAGAGAATTATCGCAGGGTTCATCGTTGCTTCAGTATCGGCCATTCTGCCTTGCCGGCGTGGCGCAGGCGGAAACCTACGCCAAGATCGTCCAGCAAAATTGCCGAAACGATTACAAGAAGTACTGCGGCGAGTACGGGCTCGAGACCACGGCACTGCGCGCGTGCATGGACCGCAACGGCAATAGCCTATCCAAGGCCTGCGTCCATGCGCTGGTCCAGGCGGGTGAGATCAGCCAGGCCGAAGTCAACCGGCGCAAGAAGCACTAGCGGCTTTCACACGTCGCGCCATTTGGCGAAGGTCGCGGCCACGCCATGAAGCGTGCCGTCTTGCCCGTGCAACTGCCACAACACGCCGTCCTCGATCAGGAAGCGCCGTCCGGACTTGGCGATGCGGACGCCGGTATAGCCGGTGGCAAAACCGTCGAGGGCGACCGCATCGAGCAGGCGCTGACGCTCGGCGCGATCTGGCGTCTCGGCCGAGAGCCGCGAGGGCAGCGCCACGAACTCGTCCCAGCTGTACTCGAACAGCTTCTGCGCCGTCTGGTTGGCATAAATAAAGAGGGGATCTGGGTCGGTGCTGTGAGCGAGCACGCAAGCCGGCGCATCCCGGTACAGCCAGCGGGCATCGCCCGTTCCGCTTGGCGGGAGGAACAGTGGGCGCTCGCCGACAAGGCGGCGATAGCTTAGAATCAACAGGTCGAAGAATGCGGGATCTTCGGCGAGGCGCATCGAAGGGAACCAAATAGGTGGACAGTGCGTCTCACCATAAGGCGTCCATAGAGGTTTTCCAGCGATGTTGATTGTCGGAGCCGGGCTCATGATTGCGGCGATCGCCGCGTTCCTCGCGTGGAACGGAATCCGCACATGCCAGGAGCGTTGGCGCGAGCGCAACGCGAACCGGCTGCTCGCGGAGAAGAATCGGATTCAGTAGGCCACGCGGGCGCGTTGTCGCAGCCCTGGGCCTTTCTTGCGCTACTTCCCACCTTAGACGCGACGGTTCATGAAAGGGGAGGCGATGGCAGGCAGCGCAGTCAAGCTCGACGCGCGTCGATCGGGAACGTTCAGGATCGGCGGTGAGATCCTGGTCCACCGGCTCGGCTTTGGTGCCATGCGGGTCACGGGTCCCGGTATCTGGGGGCCGCCACGTGATCGCGCGGAGGCCGTGCGCACGCTGAAACGGGTTCCCGAGCTTGGCATCGATTTCATCGACACCGCGGACTCTTACGGTCCCGACGTCTCCGAGGAGCTGATCCGGGAGGCGCTCTATCCCTATGACGGCATTCTCATCGCCACCAAGGCTGGGTTCAGGCGACCGAAAGCTGGTGTCTGGGAGATGGATGGCGATCCCGAGAGGCTGCGCCGCGAAGCGATCCGGAGTTGCGACAAGCTCGGACTGTCGCAGATCGGACTATGGCAGCTTCACCGCATCGATCCGAAGGTGCCGCGCGACGAGCAGTTCAGCGCAGTGAAGGCGCTGATCGACGACGGTATCATTCGCTACGCAGGACTCAGCGAGGTTTCGGTCGCCGACATTCGGGAGGCGTCCAAGGTCTTTCCCGTCGCGACGGTGCAGAACCACTACAATCTGGTGAAGCGTGACAGCGAGGATGTATTGGATTACTGCGCGGCCAACGGCATCGGCTTCATCCCGTGGTATCCGCTCGCCAACGGCTCGCTCGCCAAGACGCATGCAATGATCGATGCGATTGCGCGCGCCCATAACGCCACGCCGAGCCAGATCGCGCTCGCGTGGCTTCTCGCCAAGAGCCCCGTGATGTTGCCGATTCCCGGCACGTCGAAGGTCGCGCATCTGGAAGAAAACGTGGCGGCGGTCAATGTCGAGTTGACCAAGGCCGAACTGACTGAGCTCGACGAGGCCGACGAATCCTCTTAAGGGTCCGGGCCGGAACCGGCACGCGACGTGCAAGGGGGACGAGGATCGGCAGACTGGCGAATGCGTCCGGCTGCCGCAAAATGGCCGCGGGGCTTGTCTCTAATCACTCAGATCCGCCTAACTTGGTGGCATCGGTGATGAAGGATTAGGCGCGGCCCTCAACGTAGCGGGGAAGATCATGGCCACTCGCCCGAAAACGTCTCAGACCAAGAAGTCTCAGACCAAGTCTCAACCCAAGAAGCCAAAGAAGACCGTTCCCGCCGCCCAGATCAGCGAGGCGGCCGTGCGGGGCGACGCGAAGCCCGCCAAGCCGGCGCCGGTCCTCGTCAACGCCGTGAAACCCGAGGAGAAGCTCCCTGAGCTAAAGGCGGGGGCGATGGGGCAGGCCGTGGACACAATCGAGAAGTCGCTGAAGGCCGCGGTTCCGGCTGCCGTTGCGGTCAACAAGAAGCTCGTCGACATCGCACAGGTCAACATGAACTCAGGGCTCGAGCTGGCCCGCGACCTTGCCGGCGCCAAGACGCCGATGGAAGCGATGCGGCTCGGCATGAACTATTGGCATGACAATGCGGGTCTGTTCCAAAGCCAAGCCCAGGAACTGCGGACATTGTCGGCCGAGCTCTTGACCATGGCGAGCGAGCCGATCCGAGCGCATATACGGCGCACCTAACGACGCGATCGAGGTAACGTCTTTTTTCCGCATTGATGTAAGCTTGCGCCCCTTGGGACAGACCTTGGGGTTGCCATGCTGCGCGAAGAGCTCGTTTTCGTCGGAACCTGCGATATCGCGGGGGTCGTGCGCGGTAAAGGCTTCCCGGCGAGCGAACTGCCGGCACGGCGCAAGACTGGCATCGGCTGGACCCACTCCAACCTGATGCAGACCTGCTTCGGTCCCATCCTCGACACGCCATTCGGCACTGCCGGCGATCTCATGGTGGTGCCGGACCCGACTGCCGAAGTCCATGTCGATTTCCGGGACGGTTCTGCAGCGGAACATTTCTTTCTCGGCGACATTCGCGAGTTGGATGGCAAGCCTTGGGCGTGCTGCGTGCGGGAGTTTCTGCGCCGCGCGGCGGGCGCGCTCGAACAGGCGAGCGGTCTTCATCTGCTTGCGGCCTTCGAGCAGGAGTTTGTCTATACCGGCGTCGAGGATCTGCCCGGCCACGCTTACAGCTTGAGCGCGTTTCGCCGTCAGGGCGTGTTTGGCGAGATGGTGTGCGCGGCGATCCGTGCCGCGAGCGCCAAGCCGGACTCATTCCTCGCCGAGTACGGTCCACGGCAATACGAGATGACGGTGGCGCCGGAGACGGGGCTGCGGGCCGCGGATCAAGGTGTGATCGCCCGCGAGATGGCCCGCGCCGCGGCATTCCGCTTAGGCCACCGCGCCATTTTCTCGCCGATGCCGGTGGCCGATGGGGCCGGCAACGGCGTCCACATCCATTTCAGTCTGCACGAGGCGTCCGGGCGCGCCGGCGACGTATGGTGCGGCCGGACCACTTGGCAGGCGAAGTGGCATCGCACTTCGCCGCCGGCGTGCTCCACCACATGACCGCGATTGCCGCCATCACCGCGCCGTCGCCGGTCTCCTATCTCGGACTCACGCCGAACCGCTGGGCGCCGACCGAGGCCGACATGAAGCTGCAAGATCGCGGCGCGGCTTTGCGCGTGTGCCCCGTCTTCGAAGGGGCCGACGAGAAAGCGAAGGCAGCACATTTCAATCTCGAATTCCGCGTGGCGATGCCGCGGCGAGCCCTTACATGGCGCTCGGCGCGCTGATCTTCGCCGGCGCCGATGGCATTGCGCGGAAGCTTGCGCTGCCAGCCACTGGCGCGCCCTTGCCGCATTCTCTGGGGCAAGCGCTCGATGCCATGGAGGCGAGCGAGGCGGTGAAGCATTGGTTCGGTCCGGTGTTTTTCGAGGCCTATATGCGCCACAAGCGATCCGAGCTTGCCTACGTCGCCGATCTTGCGCCGCCGGAACTTTGCGCCCGCTACGCCGAAGTTTACTAAAGCGAGGCGGCTCGCCCGGAGACAGGCGCTAACCTGCGGCTAATCGTTTCGTCACCGCGTTATGTCACACGTTGGTTCGCGCGTTAGATTTCCCCCATGAGGAGGATCGCGATGCTGAAGACGGTCTACGCACTCTCGATCGCCGTACTCGGCGGCTTGTTGCTCGGCGGCTGTAGCGAGGAGGGCAAGCCCGACTACATCGTCTGCGAGAGCACCTATGCCCTGTGCACCACGGCGCCATGCACGCCGATCGAGAAGGAAGAGGGAACGGTGTTCTGCGACTGCAAGGTCGAGACCGGCTACTCGGTCGGGACGACGCCTTGCCACGAGCCTGTCGATAGTCCCGAGGGCAAGCAGGTCGTGTCGCGCTATTACCCGATCAAGAGCTATGCCAAGTGCAGCAACGACCGGCCCTGGGCATGGTGCTTTGACCGGCCATGCATCGTCGACAAGAACGATCCCACCAAAGCCGTGTGCTCTTGCAATATCGTCAAGAAGGATGGGCCCTACGTGATCGTTGCGGACACCTATACAGATTCGACCTGTACGACGGGCTTCTATTCCTCGGCCAAGGTCAAGGATCTCAAGGGCGTCACCAAATATCTCAAGAACAATCCCGATCTCAAATCGTTCGATCTGAAGGTCGTGAACGAAGGGCAGTGACGGCGCTTAGTTGATGGGTACGAGGTCGAGCGCCTCTTCGGTGGTCAGCATACGGCAATAGCCTTGGAAGCACTGGAGGGCCGCTTCGTGCCGCTCTTCTGTTTCGGCAGCGCAGGCGTCGTAGACGCACGTCATGTAGTAGCCCCGGTCGGCGCCATCTTTCACCGCATGATCGACGCACTGATCGGTCATGTAACCAACGACGAACACGTCCTCGATGCCCATGTTGCGCAGCAGGTAGTCGAGGTTGGTCGAATTGAACACCGACGACGAGCTCTTGGGCAGCACGAGCTCGTCGGGCAAGGGGGCGATCTCGGGAATGACCTTTGCCTCATGCGAGCCCTTGGGGTAGCCGAGATTGGAGAGCTTGTAGTCCAGGCTGCGATCGCGGCCATCGGGGGTTAGATTCTCGATCACCGTGTAGATGACCTCTAGCTTCGCACGACGGAACGCTTCGAGAAGGGCAGCTATATTAGGGATCACGCGTAAGGCATTCGCCCGGTAGAACTCAGGCCGCGAAGCCATCTCATTGGGCCCGCACGTCCCGTTCTGGACGTCGATGATCAGGAGAGCTGCATGCCCCTTGGTGATGGGCCGGTCGCGGGTGAGGGCTTCGGCGTTCATGGGATCGCAGGCTTTCCTGTAATATCTCAGCCGCACCAGTCTAGGTTTCGAACAACCAAGAAACAGTCAACATTGCAACTAGGAGTTTAACATGCGGAAGCTTTTAGCCGCGTTTTCCTTGGTAATTTTGACCGTGGTCGCCGGGTGCAGCCAGTCGGAGGACGCGTCCAACGAAGACGTGTCGACCAGCGAGGACGTATCGGCCATCGAGGCGATCGACAATGCAGCGGGTGAACTGGACGGGGCCTTCGAGGCGCAGGACGCGAGTGCCGCAAAAGCGTTGATGACTCCTGGTCATTTGGCGGTGACTCACTATTACGGCTCACCGCAGACGGTCGACGAGCAGATCGCGTCCTTGCCCGACCTAAAGTATGAGCAGACCAACTTGACCGAACCCACAGTGACGATGCTCGATGAAGGCGTCGCGTTGCGCACGTTCACCGCCAAAATGGACGGCACATACAAGGGCGAGTCCATTTCCGCCACCGTGTTCATCACCTCGGTCATGGTCAAGCAGGACGGCAAGTGGCTGGAACGGTTCTATCAGGTCACTGCGTTGAAGCCGTGAGGGTTCCGGCAGGTCGGCTCCGGCGCGATATCCCGGCGGCGCCTCGCGCCGAGGAGTTGTTCGAGGCCTTGGTCGAGCGGCCCGGCCTTCTCATCGAGCGCATCGTGTCCTGGGGCCAGACGACACCTGAGGGTGAATGGTACGATCAGGCGCGCGATGAGTTCGTGTTGCTGGTGGCCGGCGCGGCCAAGCTTCGCATTGACGGGGAGACCGAAGACCGCGCGCTTGGCGAGGGCGACTGGGTTTTCCTGCCAGCCCATTGCCGCCATCGGGTGATTTGGACTCAAAGCAATCCGCCGACGGTGTGGCTCGCAGTCCACGTCAAGAGCGAATGATCAGCAGGATCAGCATCGTCAGCGGCGTGAGGATGTCCCACCAGAAGATCGGGCCGGCATTGTTGATGGCGAAGTTGCCGCTTCGGACCATGCTCGCAATGTGAACAGCGGCGGCACTCCATAAGAAGCCAGCGGCCATGATCCACATCGCCCATGCGGCGGGAACGCCGAGATGGGAGGCGGCGATGGCACCGAGGCCGATGCCGAGATTGGCGCCGGCGATCTCCTGTTGGAAAGGACTTGGCGCCCAGCCGATGGACTTGGCCACGCGCTCGCTCATGAAAGCGTGCGAGAAGGCAGCCCATAGGCTCGGCACGCCAAGGCCGAGCGACAGCATCCATTGCAGGTAGGGCGAGAGATTTGGGCTCCCGGCGAGCTGGCTCACATCGAGAAAACCAAGAACGAGTGCCACGCAGTAACACAGCGCTGGAAAGGCCGAGATGAGTTGAGCCATATGCCCCTCTAAAGATCGTCGTGGAACTTGATGGCCGCGTGGGAGCCGTCGCAGAACGGTTTGGTCTTCGAGGCGCCGCAGCGGCAGAGCGTGACGCGATTGCGCCGCTCATATTTGAAGCCATCCTCGGCGACCACCTGCACGCCGCCGCGCACCCAAAGCGGTCCAGAGCAGCGCTCGACGGGATCTTCGACCAGGCCGATGGAGGGCGGTAGCTCGGGTTCGATGGGCTCGCCCGTCGCATTATCCCAGGCGACGAGGCGTCCAGAGGGACAGTCGCAGGTCTGGCGGACAAAGTCGTCGCGTGCTTGCGCCTCGTCGGTCTCCTTCACGAGGCGCCAAACCTTGCCATTGGGGTCGCAGAAGCGGGCGAAGGCGCACAGGCTCTCCACGTCGGTCAAGGACAGGACGGGGCCTTCGATGAGCTTGGCTTGATCGCGATAGGGCTCGCGGCTTGCCGTCTCGGTGCCGTCGAACCCGACCTTGGCGTGGGTGCCGTCGCAGAACGGCTTCTTGGAGCTGTGGCCGCAGCGGCAGAGCCAATACTGGCGCTGCTCGGGGTAGTCTGGCCCCCATTCCCAGCGCACGGATTCGCCTTCGCGATTGGCGCCGATCTTGGCCTCGGCCAGCGGCAACGGACCCGTCACATGGTAGGGGCCGTCCTTGGTGACGCGAATTTCCGTCAAAGCATGCCTCGCGCGTTCAGGGTTCGCTTACGGCTTTTTGTCGTGTCCGGCTGAAACGCAAGACCTGCCGCTCGCGTTGCTTCCTATGCAGGTATAACTATGAAGGATTCGCCGTTCAGGTGCGAATCCGAAGCGCCACCCCGGGAGTGTTGCGTCGCCGTCGGGCGGGCGAACGAGCAAGGTCTTTGAGAGGAGGAAGCTTATGGCTGGAGAGAAGATTACCCGGGACAAACTGGCGCAGCTCCTGAACGAGGATCTGTCGCGCGAATACCAAGCGATCATCGCCTACGTGGTCTATTCTCAGGTGTTGAAGGGCGCAGAATACATGAGCATTGCCGATCAGCTGGTGAAGCATGCCCACGAAGAGCTCGAACATGCACTGACGATTTCCCGGCAGATCGATTATCTCGGCAAGATGCCGAGTGTGACGGCAAAACCGGTCAAAACATCTGAAAAAGCCAAGGATATGCTGCGGTTTGACCTCAATAACGAGGCCGAAACCATTCGCAACTACCGTGAGCGCATCGGCCAATGCGAGGCCTTAGGAGAATTCGCAATGGCGGAGGAAATCCGGGAAATTCTCGTGCAGGAACAGGACCATCTCATCGACTTGGCCACTGCACTCGGCGAGGACGTTCCGGATCTCGGTAAAGCGAGCGGCCCCGGCACGCGGAAGCGTCGCTAGTCGGCCGAACCCTGAAGGGAAGAAACGCGTTTCTCCAATCCCCCCAAACCCTCGAGGAGGAACAAGCTATGCAGACAACTTGGCAACCCCATACCGAACACGGCGACCTGACGACCCGCAGCAACTTACCGCAGAGCGTGTTCGCGTTCCCGCAACAGCGCAAAGAGCCGTTGACGGACGCCGATCACGTGCGTAATGCGCTCGCTCGGTTCGACCAGGTCGAAGGCGTATCAGACGCCGACCGCGATCTCGCCTTCGCCAACATCAGGAAGGCGGCGCAGTATTACGGCGTCGATGTGAATGAGAAGAGCTGGCGCGAGCTGGGCCACTAGGTCAACACGCCAACGAACTGAAAAGTGCAAGCGGCCCCGGGAGCGTCATCCCAGGGCCGCTTTGCTTTTGCTCACATGTTCGGTTGAACGGCCAATATCCCATGGCCATCTAAGACTAGGGTCGGCGGCTTGGTGGCCGTCTCGGTCCATGGACGGAAGGGGTCTCAGGGTCGTGTCTTATTCTTTGAGTGCACCACTGCGCTTGGATCTCGACGGCGCCGCCAACAAAGCCGACCCGTTTCCGCTGTTCGCCTCCATGCGTGACGCGGGACCCGTGATTCCCGTCAAGATGCCTTTTGTCGGCAAGGGGTGGCTCACCACCACGCATGAAGCGTGTTCGGCCATGGTCAAGGACAATGCGCTGTTCGTCCAGGAGGCGCGTCACGCCGGCAAGTCGGGCGTTGCCGGCTTGAAATGGTGGATGCCGGTCTCGCTTCGCCTCTTGACCGATAACATGCTGCTGAAGGATGAGCCGGATCACCGGCGCTTGCGCAAGCTCGTGGATCAGGCGTTTCAGCGTCGGCGCGTGCGCGATATGCGCGGTGAGGTCGAGAAAATCGCCGACGCTCTTCTCGATGAGTTTGAAGGGCAAGATGAAGTTGACCTCGCCAATGCCTATTCGCGGCGGCTGCCACTTGACGTCATCTGCCTGCTCTTGGGCCTGCCGCATCAAGACCGGGCCATGTTCTCGAAGTGGGCGAAGAGCGCCACGTCAATGCGGAACAGCTTCGGTATCTTCCGCGCCTTCCTCTCGATGAGCGGTGTGATCAACTACGTACGTGAGCAGATCGAGGAATGCCGGCTCCACCCCCGCGAGGGGCTGATCAGCGAATTGGTGCGGGCCGAGGAAGACGGCGACAAGCTCAGCGAGAACGAACTCGTCTCCATGGTTTTCCTGCTGTTGTTCGCCGGCTTCGAGACGACGACACATCTGATCAGCGACAGCATCATCGCGCTGGAGCAGAACCCGGTGGAGAAAGCGTATCTCTTGGCGGATCCCGCCAACCGCATGGAGCGCGCGGTCGAGGAGCTGGCGCGCTACACCTCTCCGGTGCAAAGCACAAAGCCGCGCTACGCCTCGAGGGATTGCGAGTTCTTCGGGCAGAGGCTCAAGCGTGGGGATATCGTCATGGCCTTGCTCGCCTCGGCAAATTATGACCCAGCGGTCTTCGATCAGCCTGACCGGCTCAAGCTCGATCGCTTTCCGAATCCGCATCTCGTGTTCGGCTCAGGGATCCATTTTTGTCTCGGCATGCAGCTCGCTCGCGTAGAAGCGCAGGCTGCGATCGGCCGGCTCTATGCGCGCTATCCCAATCTCGCGCTGGCCGCGCCGGACAACATCGAATGGATCGAGCGCTTCGGCCTGCGTGGTGTGAGGACCTTGCCGGTGCGGCTCAACGCCATGCAGGCGCGACGCGCCGCCTAGTCCTCAGCCGAGAAAGTCGGCCACGATCCGGTTGAATTTTTGCGGATTCTCCATGAACGTGAAGTGCTTGCCGCCGTCGACCTCCTCGAAGATCTCGAGGTGCGAGCCGGGAATGCGCTCGTGCATCCACACCAGCGACTTCCATGGGATCTGGCTTGCCTTGCCGCCGATCAGAAGGGTCGGCAGGGGGATGCGCGTGACCACGTCGAACCACGATTGCGTCGCGTTGTCGTAGAGAAGCCGCGCCGCATAGGGCCGAGGCAGCATGAGCATGCGGTCGATGGCCCAGGCTTTCTCCGCTTCCGAAACCCGGGGCGTGAATAACCCGCCGACGAACGCGCGTGTAACGGCTTCGCCGTCCGGACCCGCAAGCTTTGCAACCGCATCGAGCAAATGTTTCACCTCGTAGAGCGTGATGGGGTCGTGCCTTTGCTTGGGGGTCAGCGCGAACTCCGCGGCTTGGCGCTCTTCCTTCGACCACGCCGGATTAGCGGTGAGAAACGGCGACTGGTCGACCAGGATCAGCTTGGCCAGACGCTCGGGCCCGAACATGTCGAGATAACACCACACGACCGCGCAGCCGAGCGAGTGGGCGAGCAAATTGACCTCTGTGAGATCGAGCGCGCCAAGCACGTCGTGCAGGTCCTTGGCGAAGCGCGAGATGCGGTAGCCGTGGCCGGCTTGTCGCTGTCGCCGTGGCCGCGCATGTCGAAGGCGATCACGCGGTAGCGGTCGCTGAGACCTTCGATTTGATGTTTGAACTGGGCGGCGGTTTGCGACCAGCCGGGGACCATCACGAGCGGCGCGCCAGACCCTGCTTCCAGGTAGCGAAGCGTCACGCCGTCACTGGTGGTCACCTCGCGCATGGTCAGTCATGAGCGTCGTCAAAGCACGATGATGTTCGCCACCAAGTACACCGCGAGCAGAACGGCGGCAGCGGCGCGGTATCGTAGCTTAGTCTGGATCACCGTCGTCAGCTTGCTCGTCAGGAAACGCATCGGGCGCATCTGTTAGAATCTTCGAGAGAGTCCAGCGCGGCTTCACTGTCTTGGCGATGTCGTCGACGCGCCAATGTCCGTCCTCCAGGACGAGGTCGAACAGCATATTGCTCGGATGTTCAAAATTCTTGAACGTCGCGCGTACCTGCGCGTGGTCTGCCTCTTGCGAGACTAGAGTGATCCTCAGGTCGGAGAGCCGCCAGTCCTGACCGTCGATGAACACGTCCCAATCGATCCTGCCGACCTCGCCCTCAGGGGTCTCAGCCGCGTCCTTGTCGAGCAGAGCTTGCAGCCGCTTCGAGTAGACGTTGTCCAGGTCGGGGCTGTCGGCCTCGTATCCTTGATAGATAGCGGTGACGAACGCCGACGGGGTCGCTGTCGGCCGCGGCATGGACCGGGGCGCTCCAAAGACAGATGGCGAGGATTGCGACAGAGGCTCGCATCAGCCGGACCAGAGGTTGGGGCGAAAGTCTGGGTGAAATAGCGCCGACCACGCGCGCGATCAATGAAATGGTGCCCCAGGCCGGACTCGAACCAGCACGCCCTTGCGGACAACAGATTTTGAGTCTGTCGCGTCTACCATTCCGCCACTGGGGCTAGGGCCGGGAACATGGGGTAAGCGGCGGTTGGGGTCAACTCCGGCTTACGATCCCGGCCCGTCCCGCGCGTGTCCTGCCTCAAGGCGTGACCGGCGCTATGGATACCTCGCTGACCGTGAAGTAGGCGGTGATCAGCCCGGCAACGATGGCGAACAGCACGGCCTGCACGACGGCGTTCAGGACCCGGTTGCTTGACGTGGCGAAACTGCAAACCAAATCGACGAAGAAGACGATGACGGCGGCAATGAGAACCGGGGTGAGCCAGGCAAGATTCGACATTGAGCCCTCCAATGCTGCCGCCGCCGCTTGGGCACGGCTCCAGACAGTATACATCATCACTTGAGGTGTTCATGGCGGGCCCGCGAGCCCATGGACAAGACCTGTCGCCCCGGCTAAATGAGGCGCCATGCTGAGGCGGGCTTACGAAAAGACAATGGAGCTCGCCGCTCATCGCAACGCTCCGTGGGCCTTAGCGGGCGTGGCATTCATCGAGAGCTCGGTGTTCCCGATCCCTCCCGATGTGGTGCTGATCCCCATGGTGCTGGCGGAGCGGCGTAAGGCATGGCTATACGCCGCTATCGCGACCGTCGGCTCTGTGCTCGGCGGCATCTTCGGCTACATCATTGGCTACTTCCTGTTCGACACGATCGGTGAGCCGATCCTCCGCTTTTACGGCTACACGGCCAAGTTCGAGGAATTCGCCAGTTGGTACAACGATTGGGGCGCCTGGATCGTGTTCATGGCCGGCGTCACGCCGTTCCCCTACAAGGTCATCACCATCGCCAGCGGCGTCACTCATCTCAATTTCTTCGTGTTCATGCTGGCGAGTATCGCCGCGCGCGGCTTGCGCTTCTTCGTCGTGGCGGGCCTGCTCTACTGGTTCGGCCCGCCGATCAAGGACTTCATCGAGAAATATCTTGGCATCCTGTTCACACTGTTCGTGATATTGCTGATCGGCGGCTTCGTGCTGATCAAATACGTGTTCTGAGGAGGCGATGGCGCAAGCTCCGAAATCGGCGATGAGCTTAAGCGGCGCGGTGTTCGTCATCGCCACCGCCACGATCCTCGCCGCGCTCGCCTTCCAATATATCGGCGGCTACGCGCCATGCGCGCTCTGCCTCGAGGAGCGCTACGCCTATTACTTCGCGATTCCCGCTGCGCTCGCGGCATGGTTCGCCGCACGCGTCGGCGCCATTGGCGGCGCGCGCGTCCTTCTCGTGCTGATTGCGCTCGCGTTCCTGTTCAATGTCGGTCTCGGCGTCTATCACGCCGGCATCGAATGGAAGTGGTGGACCGGTCCGCAAGCGTGCGCAGGCGGCTTCGAGCTCGCCTGGGGCGAGGGCGGCATCGTCGAGACGCCGGTCATCCGTTGCGACGAGGCGCAATGGCGGTTGTTGGGCCTCTCCTTTGCCGGCTGGAACGCGGTGATGTCGGCGATCCTCGCGTTTCTCGCGATTTTCGGCGCGACCCGCCGCTCCTGACCTCAGGCAGATTTTCGCTCACGCAGATTTCATGGGGGGTGATTGGCCCTCGCCATCCGGGCGCTGCTATAGCACGGATGCAGGATTCCATGTGGAAGGGCGGAAAAATGACCGTGATGCGCAGCTTGTTCGTTGGCCTCATAGCCTTGATTGTCGTCGGTGCCGTGCCGGCTTCGGCCGCCGAGTGGAAGGATTTCACCGCCGACGAGTTCGCCGCAGCGCAAGCGGCTGGCAAGCCTATCCTCATCGATGTATTCGCGGCGTGGTGCCCGGTGTGCCGCGCGCAGAACCCGATCCTCGTCAAGCTCACCAAAGAGCCAAAATACAAAGACCTCGTCGCCTTCAAGATCGATTACGACATGCAGAAGGCCGACCTGATACCGCTCAAGGTTCAGCGGCAAAGCACGCTGATCGTGTTCAAGGGCGATAAGGAACTCGATCGGTCGGTGGGCGATACGAGCGAGTTGTCCATCGAGGGCATGCTCGACAAGACGCTCTAGGACTCTCGCGCGTGAGGCGCACGCGATGATAGCGACACTCGGGCTCGCATTTCTGGCCGGCGTGCTGTCGGTTCTGTCCCCTTGCGTGCTGCCGCTCCTACCAATCGTGCTGGGCACGGCGCAGAGTGAACATCGGCTCGGACCCGCGTCTCTTGCGGCCGGGCTGGCCATCTCGTTCACGGCGATCGGTCTGTTCGTCGCCACGATCGGCTTCGCCATTGGCCTCGACACCGACGTCTTCCGCATCCTGTCGGCGATCCTGCTGATCACCGTCGGCGTGGTGCTGCTCGTGCCGCGCTTACAAGAGCAGTTTGCGGTGGCGGCAGGTCCGGTGGGCTCCTGGGTAGACGACCGGTTCGGCGGCTTCACCGCGACGAGCTTGTGGGGTCAGTTCGGCCTGGGGCTTTTGCTCGGTGCCGTGTGGGCGCCATGCGTCGGGCCTACGCTCGGCGCCGCCTCGCTGCTCGCCGCCAAGGGCGAGGATCTCGGTCAAGTGGCGCTGACCATGCTCGTATTCGGGGTTGGCGCGGCGCTGCCTCTCATGCTGCTCGGCTTTGCTTCACGCGAGGCAATGCTGCGCTGGCGAGGCCGCATGGCCGAGGCGGGCAAGGGCGGCAAGATGCTGCTTGGCGGGCTCCTCGTGGCCATCGGGCTTTTGATCGCCACCGGCGCCGACAAGCGCCTCGAGACGTTTCTGGTCTATGCCTCGCCGGATTGGCTGACGAATCTGACCACGCGGTATTGAGAAGATCGCCGCTTACGGCTCGAGTTCGGTATCCCAGTAGAGATAGTCGAGCCAGCTCTCGTGCAGATAGTTCGGCGGGAACAGGCGGCCGTTGCGGTGAAGCTCGAACACCGTGGGACGGTAGGGCTTCTGCGACGGCCACATCTTTGCCTGCTCCGGCATCTTGCCTCCTTTGAGGAGATTGCAAGGCGCGCAGGCGGTGACGACGTTCTCCCAGCGGGTGAGGCCGCCGCGCGAACGCGGCACGAGATGATCGAAGGTCAGGTCCTGACCGTCGCCGCAATACTGGCACGTGAAGCGATCGCGCAGGAACACGTTGAATCGGGTGAAGGCCGGGTAGAGGGCGGGCCGCACATAGTTCTTGAGCGACACCACGCTCGGCAGCTTCATCTCGAACGACGGCGAGTGCACCAGGCGGTCGTATTCGGAGACGATGTTGACGCGGTCGAGGAACACGGCCTTCACCGTGTCCTGCCAGCCCCATAGCGATAGCGGATAGTAGGACAGCGGCCGATAGTCGGCGTTGAGCACGAGCGCCGGGAAAGTGCCGGGGGCGGCCGATGCGGTTGCGACGTTCAAGGCCAGGGTCCTTTAACCTGCCCGTCGCACTCGGGCCCATCCTCCTTGGCGCCGGATACTATAGGGACGTGTCATGATTGTGAAGGGCCCCACATGATGTGGTCCCAAGCTTCGACGCCCGCTAGGGCGCGGGGGACGCGGCGTTGGCGAAGGCTTGGCGCAGGAACGCGCCGCCAAGGCGCAAGCCTTCGTTGTCGATGCCGTGGCCGATGCCCTGGGACACGTGCCACTCCACAGTCAGCCCGGCTTGGCCCAGCATTTCGCGGGCCATGTACAACGCCTCCACCGGGATCACTTGGTCCTGATCGCCATGCACCAACAGGATGGCGGGGCCTTGGCCGGGGGCGGGCAGCGCCTCGAGGGTCGCGAGCGCGCCCGAGTACCCGACGATGGCCGCAGGCGCGGGGTTGCGCGTGAGGCCGACGGCAAGCGCCATCATGGTGCCTTGGCTAAAGCCGACCAGGCCCAGGGCGCTAGCTGGCAGGCCGTGTTGCTTGAGTTCTGCGTCGAGGAAAGCTTCGAGCGCCGGCGCGGCGCGCTTCACGCCATCGGCAATGATGCTCATGTCGCCCATGGACAGGTCGAACCATTGCCGGCCCATGGGCGACATGGCGCAGGGCTCAGGTGCATGGGGCGAGACGAACGCCGCGTGGGGCAGATCCCGCGCCCATTCGCGGCCCAAGCTGATCAGGTCATTGCCGTCGGCGCCGTAACCGTGGAGGAACACCACGAGCTGACGCGGCGCACCGCCCCCCGCTGGTGGCAGCCTCGGTCCGTCGAGCAAAGGCACGCTCATCTAGGCAAACACTCAGGCCGCACCTACTCCTCCGACACGTCGTTGGCGGAGTCGGCGTTGAGTTGGCCGTAATTCTGGATGCCGATGTCGTTCAGGAGATTGAGCTGGGTCTCGATGTAGTTGATGTGACCCTCCTCGTCGCCGAGCAGCGTCTCGAACAGGTCCATGCTGACGTAGTCTTCCTCTTTCCGGCATGCGGCGCGCGCTTCCATATAGAGGGCGCGGGCGCTGTACTCGGCCTTGAGATCGCATTCGAGGATCTCCTTGACGTTCTGGCCGATCATGAGCGGATCGAGCTTCTGCATGTTGGGAAAGCCCTCGAGGAAGATGATGCGATCGACGAGCTTGTCGGCGTGATGCATCTCCTCGATCGACTCCTCACGCTCCTTCTTGGCGAGCTTGGTGTAGCCCCAGTCGTCGAGCAGGCGATAGTGCAGCCAGTACTGGTTGACGGCGGTCAGCTCGTGCGTCAGCGCCTTGTTGAGATACTCGATGACGACCTTATTGCCCTTCATTATGTCCTCCTCTCAACCTTCCCGGTGGGATCATGACGCTTTCGAGCCGATCATTCTAGCTCTTCTATCGGCGATCGATGGGGTATAGAGGCCGCCGAACTTGGCCCCTCCTCGTCATAGCCGACCATGAGCCGCGAGATCAACGGCAGGCAGCTGCCGCAAGACGGCCGCTTGTTCATCTCGCGATAGATCAAGCCCGGCGTGAGCACGACGAAGGGATCGCGCGTGCGCAAGGCGTGGATCGCGTCCTCCACGTCCTTGGCGGTGATCATTGAACAGGAACAAACGATCATAGAAGGAATCTGCGGCGTGCCTCATTGGCGCTCGCCGTCATGGGGACCAAAAAACGTCTGCCGTGCCGTCTCCCGGGGGCAGGCTCGGTATGGGCCGTTCCTTAGCTTGAGGTGAGGGGGCGGCTCAAGGGCGCAAGATGTCCAGGGGCCACGGGCGGCCTGTAAGACGCGCGCATTCCAGCCCTAGAGCCGAATTGGGCGCAGCAAGTTAAGAACTCGTTTTTGGCGGATTAACGGGATTTTTTCCCTGTCACTTAGCCGAGTTTTAAGCCGCCTCTGCCAAACTTCCCGCCAATAAACCAAGAACCAAGACAGGTGGGGCGGAGATGCAAGCGAAAGACTTTCAGTCTGACGATCTGTTCACGCAGATCCAGGGCCTGGTGGACACTCTCGAGGCGGAGCGCGATGCGCGCGAGGCGGCCGAGGCGGCCGACGCGGCCAAGACCTGTCTGCTTTCCATTATTGACCGCGAGTTTCGCGTGCCGATGGAGGCTGTCGTGGCGACGGCCGAGGCGTTGCTCGCGACCCAACTCAATTCGAGCCAACGGCGCTACACGGAGACCTTGGCGCAGTCTGCGGTAAGCCTGCTTGCCACGGTCAATGACGTTCTCGACTTCAGTGAGCTCGAGTCCGGCGAGGCCGAGCTTGAGCACCAGAAGTTCGATTTGCATGCGCTGGTGAGGAATGTCGCCGCTACGTTGCAAACACGCGCGAGCCTGAAAGGGCTTACGGCGGGTATCGACATGGCGGCGAACTGTCCGCGCTTCATCCTCGGTGACGAGGGCCGTATTCGCCAAGTGATCTTGAGCCTTATCGAGACTGCGCTCGAGTCGACGGCCGAAGGTTCGGTCAGGCTCTTTGTCAGCGCGGGCGATGCGGAGCCACTCACATTGCGCTTCGATGTTACGGATACCGGAGCCGGCTTTAGCGACAACGAGCTGAATGAGATGTTCGAGCCCAAGGCCGACACGTCTTCCAGCCTTGAGCTACCGATCGCGCGGCGTCTCGCCGTGGCGATGGGCGGCAATGTTGGCTGTGACAGCAAGCTCGGCCAAGGTTCACTCTATTGGTTCACGCTGCAGACGGCGCGGGCGCAGGACGAAAGCGAGCCCAAGGAGAAGTCCGGCGAGGACTCAGCGCCGCAGGGCACGCTTTCGGGCCACGTGCTGGTGGTCGAAGACAACATGGTCAACCGCATGATGATCGGTGCCTATCTCGACGAATTCGGCCTGACTTACGAGATGGTCGAGAACGGCTCTGCTGCCGTCATGTGTCTTGC
>JAWKWG010000025.1:0-47364 GCA_041397675.1 Hyphomicrobiales bacterium
CGCTTGGCATCACCTTCACGGAACGAGATCGCTCCGGCGTCGTGACCCTGGACCGGCCCGAGAGATTAAACGCGCTCAACCGCGAAATGTTCGAGGCCCTGGGCGTCCACTACGATCGCTGGGCCCCGGCGCCGCACATCTATGGCGTGGTGATGGAATCGACCCATCCCAAAGTGTTTTGCAGCGGCGGCGACCTGAAAGCCATAAACGAGCTGAACAGCCAAGGCGCCACCGCGGCGATTCGTGAATTCTACCGCGCCGCTTATAGCCACGTTTGGCGGCTCGAGAAATTCATCCGGCCGAACGTTCCACTGATCAATGGGCTTTGCTTTGGCGGTGGCATCGGCATCACGTTCTTCGGCACCCATTGCGTGGCGGGGGAGGGCTATCGCTTCGCCATGCCGCAAGTGGGCATTGGCTTCCTGCCCGACATCGGCGGCACTTATTTCCTGCCGCGGCTCATGGGCTGGATGGGGACTTACCTCGCGCTCACCGGCCACACCCTCGGTCCGGCGGACGCGCACCGCTTAGGCCTCGTCACCCATTACATCCCTTCGGCCCATTTCGGTGTGATCAAGGATGCGCTTGCCGACAACCATCCAATCGACCGGCTGCTGGACGGGCTTCACCGCGATCCGGGCGAGGGTGAGCTCGTACGGCACACGCCGGCGATCAACCGGATCTTCTCCGCAGCCTCGGTGGAAGCGATCCTTGCGGGCCTCGACGCCGAAGACGGCGAAGACGCTGCCTGGGCGCACGAAACCGCCGCCGAATTGCGCAAGAAGTCTCCGACTTCGCTCAAGATTGCGTTTCAACAAATGCAGCGCGGCAAGTCGCTAGACCTCGCAGATGCCCTGAAACTCGAGTTCCGCCTGGCGTCGCGTATCGTTGCAAGCCACGATTACCGCGAGGGCATCGACGCACGTATCGCGGGCAAAGGCCGGGCGCCCGAATGGCAGCCCGCGACCCTGGAAGAGGTCGATGACGCGGAGATTGAACGGATGTTCGAGGAGCCGGTCGACGGCGAACTTGACCTCGAAATGCGTAAAGCGGGCGCGTGATTCGGCTCAAACGCGCAGCAAGATCATCAAAACTTAAAGCTAGAATTTCATGCAATCTTAAGCGTCTCGCTTAAGCTCATTTTAGGCTGCCACGCCTATTGTCTTCGTAAAGTTGGGGATTAACAACAACTCACGAGGGTAGGCGATGAATGTAGCCCTAGACATAGGGTCACAAGTTAGTGCGGATGAGGCGGAAGACCTCAAGGGCCGTTATCTTGTTTCCTTGAAGCTCATCGAGCGGCTCCACCGGTTGCTGCTTGATGTGATCAAAGACGAATTTGAGCGCTTGGGCCGCGCGGACGTCAACAGCGTCCAGGCTCTGCTGCTTTACAACATCGGCGACGCCGAGCTGACGGCCGGGGAGCTTACCAGCCGCGGCTACTATCTTGGCTCGAACGTCTCGTACAATCTCAAGAAGCTGGTCGATGCCGGCTATATCCATCATCAGCGTTCGACGACCGACCGTCGGTCGGTGCGGGTCAGCCTGACCGAGAAGGGGCAGGAAGTCTCGCAGGTCGTGAGCGGCCTTTTTACTCGACAGCTCAAGTCCTTGACGCAGGTTGGTGGCATCGGATCTGACGATCTGGAGACCTTGAACAAGGCTCTTATCCGGCTGGAGCGCTTCTGGACCGACCAGATCCGGTATCAGCTCTAAGCTCCGAACAAGAGATCAATCACATCGCCCTGGCCGACGAAAGTCCGCCGGGGCGACTTGCTTTTGGCCCGAAATTTCGCGGGGTTAGCCCAAATTCGCCCCATTCGTCCCCCATTCTTGAAGCTTGAGAGGCGCCGCATCATGTTTGTGCGGCAAGGGGTTCGGACGAGGGAAACCTTCGAAGTCAGTCGCGGTGTAACGCGTCTTCGGCGGCGAGGAGGCATCCTCCGAACGCCAAACGTGGTTAAAGCATTTGTGACACTAACCCCCGATTATCGGGCCCGAAACGAGTAGAGCGGCGGAGTCAAAGCGCTTATAGTTAAGCGAGACTTGGCGCCGCAACGGACGGGAGCGGCACATGCCGAAATGGACGGACAAACGCGCAAGCGGGGCCTTTGCCACCGCCCTCTTGATGGCGGCCTTGCTCATGGCGAGCGCAGCGCCATCAGCCGCCGGCCCCTTCTCCTGGCTCAAGGGCAAGAACCAAGACCAGACCCAGGACCAATACGGATCGGTGCCGCCGTCGCAGGTCGCGCCGCCGTCGAACGGCGGGGGCGGGCTTTTCGGTGGCCTGTTTGGTGGCGGAAACAGGAATCTCTCCGAGCCCCAGCACGAATCCCAAGCCTCGGAGCTCCCGGAGGGCGATCCCGAGGTCGCGATGATCGTCAACCCGGCGCTCGGCCTACCGACGCTGGCTAAGCAGAACATCGCGGCGACCAAGGCGGCCATCGAGAAATACAAGGGGATCGTCGCACGAGGCGGTTGGCCAGCTGTGCCGGCCGTTGCCATGCGCCCGGGATCGCGCGGTCAGGAGATTGTGACGCTGCATCGCCGCCTTGAAATCAGCGGCGACCTGGTCGGCATGAGCGTTCCCGATGAGTACGACGCGGCCGTTGTCGCTGCAGTGAAACGCTTCCAGGCCAGCCACGGGCTGCCGCCGACCGGGGTCATTGATTCAAAGGCCACGGTTGCCGCGCTTAACGTTCCGGCGACGGTGCGGCTTGCACAGCTCGAAGCAAGTCTGAAACGCTTGCAGAGCATCGCGCCGTCCACTGCAAACCGCTACGTGCTGGTCAATATTCCTGCCGCGCAAGTGGAGGCGGTCGAAGGCGGTCGCGTGATCCAACGCCATGCCGCTGTCGTCGGTAAGCCGGACCTGCCAACACCGGAACTCTCCAGCAAGGTGAGAGAGGTCAACTTCAATCCTTACTGGTACGTGCCCCGTAGCATCATCCAGAACGATCTGGTGCCGAAGGGGCGGGAGTTTGCCAAGCGCGGTCAAGACATGATGGCCGCCTACCACATGGAAGCCTTCGATCCGGCCGGTAACTTTGTGGATCCCCGGACCATCAATTGGTTTGGCCCAGAGCCCTTGACCTATAGCTACCGTCAGCGGCCCTGGAAGGAGAACTCGCTCGGTTACATCAAGATCAACTTCCCGAACAAGGACGCGGTCTACATGCATGACACGCCGCTCAAGAGTCTGTTCGGCCAAGCGATCCGCTACGAAAGCCACGGTTGCGTGCGCGTGCACAACGTTGCTGGGCTTGCCGACTGGCTCCTTCAGGGCAATCCCGGCTGGAACATCGACCGCATCAGGATGCTGAAGCAGACCGGCGAGCAGATCGACGTATCGGTCAATCGCAGCACTGCGGTCTATTTCACTTATATCAGCGCCTGGGCGACGCCTGATGGCGTCATCCACTTCCGGCCCGACATCTATAACCAGGACGTCGGCGCGTTCGCGTCCAATTACTGATCTCTGCGCACATCGCAGAAAACAAGAAAGCCATCCAACGCTCTTGGATGGCTTTCTCTATTGGCGGTGCCTTTAGGCTGACAGCCGAACCGGGATCTTGAGATATTGGACGCCGTTCGCGTCGGGCGGCGGCAACTTGCCGGCCCGCATGTTGACCTGGATCGACGGCATCAAGAGTTCAGGCGCGGCAAGCGTCGCGTCTCGTGCCTGGCGCATCGCCACGAACTCATCCTCACTGACACCGTCCTTGACGTGCGCGTTGTGGGTACGCTGCTCAGCGACCGTGGTCTCCCACGCATACTCATCGCGTCCCGCCGCTTTATAGTCGTGGCACATGAACAACCGCGTCTTAGGCGGCATAGCCAGCAGCCGCTTGATGGAGCGATAAAGCGTGCGCGCGTCACCGCCGGGGAAGTCGGCGCGGGCGGTGCCGAAGTCCGGCATGAACAGAGTGTCGCCGACGAACACTGCGTCGCCGATCTTGTAGGCTATGTCAGCAGGCGTGTGTCCGGGTACGTGCAGAACCTCAACGTCGAGCTCACCGACCTTGAAGTGCTCGCCGTCGGCGAACAGGTGATCGAACTCGCTGCCGTCGCCGCTCAGATCGATCGCGTTGAACACTGGGCGGAAAATCTTTTGCACGTCGCGAATGTGCTCGCCGATGCCGACCTTCGCACCGGTCTTGAGCTTGATGTAGGGCGCCCCTGACAAATGATCCGCATGAGCATGCGTCTCCAGCACCCATTCGATGGTGAAGCCCTGGTCGCTGGCGGTCTGCAGGATGCGGTCGGCCGACTTGGTCGATGCCTTGCCGCTTGCGTGATCGTAGTCGAGCACTGGATCGACAACCGCGGCGCGCTTGGTTGAGGGGTCGGCCACGAGGTAGCTCACCGTGTTGGTGGGCTCGTCGAAGAAGGCCTTGATCATGGGGCTGCCGCTCATGGGAAACGTTCCTTTCTCAACGAAAACTGCGCTGTCTGTTGACATATATATTAGTGGTTCCTAAATTAGCAAGAGCTAATAGAGAAAGGAGCGGCGACATGCCTCGCGCCCCAGCCGACCTCGCCACCTTCGAAGCCAACGCGACTATGGTGGCTGACATCCTACGCACACTCGCCAACGAGCGCCGCTTGATGGTGCTCTGCAAATTGGTGGAGTGGGGCGAGGCAAGCGTGACCGCACTCGCAGAGGCAGTTGGGCTGTCGCAATCCGCCACGTCGCAGCATCTCGCCAAGATGCGGGAGGAGGGGCTCGTCGCCTATCGCCGCGACGGCCAGACGCTTTGGTACCGCATCGCGGAGCCGCGCACGGAGCTCCTGCTTGGTTACTTGCAAAAGCTCTATTGCAGCGACGCCTAACAAAATCATCAGGTCGACGGAGTCCCCCCATGAGCCTTCCTACCGTTACTCCCGCCGATGCCAAGCGGCTGATCGATCAGGGTGCCACTCTGATTGACATTCGTGAGGTGGACGAGCGTGCCCGCGAACGTATCCCGGGCTCCCAGCACGAGCCCCTGGCGCGGATGAAGAAATTCGCCGGCGTCAACGCCCCCATCATCTTTCACTGCCGGTCCGGCATGCGCACGGCGAGCAACGCCGAACGCCTGGAGGCTGCGGCGCCCTGCGACGCCTATATTCTCTCAGGCGGGATAGAGGCGTGGAAGCGGGCTGATTTACCCGTGATCACCGACAAGAGCCAGCCTATCGAGATCAACCGCCAGGTGATGATCGCGGCCGGCAGTCTCGTGCTGCTGTTCGTATTTTCCGGGTTTTTCGTGTCGACGCTCTTCTTTGCGTTCGCCGGACTCGTCGGTGTTGGACTTGTGTTCGGCGGGGTTTCAGGCTGGTGCGGCATGGCCAAGCTTCTGGGACCGATGCCCTGGAATCGCCGCGCGGTCGGAGCGTAGCGCCATGCCGCTCGGGCTCGTCCCCGTTGCAATGCTCCTGGGTTCTGGAGCGCTGGTGGGCATTATGCTCGGTCTGATCGGTGGCGGGGGATCGATCCTTGCCGTGCCGCTTCTCGTCTATCTTGTCGGCGTGCCCTCCGCGCATGGTGCGATCGGCACGGCTGCGGTCGCCGTGGCGCTGAACGCAGCCTCGGGGCTTGCGACCCATGCGCGCCTCGGCACTGTGAAATGGCGGTGCGCGATGGTCTTCACCGCCGCGGGCGTGGCCGGAGCGTTTGCTGGTGCAGCGCTCGGTAAGCGCCTCGAAGGCGCGGAGTTGCTCGCCATGTTCGGCGTGCTGATGGTCGGCGTCGGCACTTACATGCTTACGGTGCGACCCAAGGCAAGTGGCCAAGACGTGCGGCTCACGCCGGAAAGCGCGGCGTATCTGTTGCCGCGACTGCTGCTATTCGGCTCTGGTGTCGGCCTCTTGTCCGGCTTCTTCGGCATCGGCGGTGGCTTCCTCATCGTTCCGGGCCTCGTGCTTGCGACCGGCATGGCGCTCCAGAATGCCATCGGCACATCGCTGTTCGCCGTAACCGCCTTCGGGCTCGCAACCGCGACGAGCTACGCCTTGTCAGGCTTTGTCGACTGGCGTCTCGCGGTGTTGGTGATCGTTGGCGGCATTGCCGGCACGCTTCTCGGCACGCGCGTCAATGCGCATCTTGCGGGCCACAAGGGAGCGCTGGCCGGCACTTTCGCAAGCGTCGTGATTGCCGTCGGTCTCTATATCGTGGCGAGCGAACTCTTGAAGCTCATGCCCGTCGGCTAATCGTCTTTCAAGCTATGTAAGCCCATGGAAAGTCGTTGGTTTTGCCCCCAATGACGCTTAAGCTGAGGCAGGCCTGTCTACGGTTTGGGTGTTGCTGGCGCCTCCGCGCGACATGTGGTAGAGCCAGCCAAACGTGCCTGGAGGCGCGTCGTGAGGAGAACCCACGAGGCACCTGACCTCTAGGCCAGGCGGGGTTGTTTGAGCTCGAGGAGCAGTTCGCCATGACGGCAAGTGATATTCGTCGCGCCGAAGCGCGCGAGAGCGCCTTTTTCACCAAGCACTTGGAAGATGCAGACCCGGAAGTCTGGGAGGCCATCGAGAACGAGTACGAGCGGCAGCAGAACGAGATCGAGCTGATCGCCTCGGAGAACATCGTCTCTCAGGCCGTTCTGGATGCTGCGGGCACGCTGCTCACCAACAAATACGCGGAGGGCTATCCGGGGCGTCGCTATTACGGCGGCTGTCAGTATGTCGACGTGGTCGAGCAACTCGCCATCGACCGGGCCAAGCGCCTGTTCAACTGCAACTTCGCTAACGTCCAGCCGCATTCAGGCTCGCAAGCCAATCAGTCGGTGATGCTGGCGCTGATCAAGCCGGGGGACACGATTCTCGGCATGAGCCTGGCAGCCGGTGGCCACCTGACTCACGGCGCGCCGCCAAATCTGTCTGGCAAATGGTTCAACGCGGTTCAGTACGGCGTGACCAAGGACACCAACCTCATCGATTATGATGAAGTCGAGCGGCTCGCCAAGGAGCACAAGCCCGCGCTGATTATTGCCGGCGGCTCCGCTTATCCGCGCGTCATCGACTTCAAACGCTTCCGCGAGATCGCCGATTCCGTCGGCGCGTATCTCATGGTCGATATGGCGCATTTCGCGGGTCTCGTGGCGGCCGGACTTCATCCGAGCCCGCTGCCCCATGCCCATGTCTGCACCACCACCACCCACAAGACCTTGCGCGGACCGCGCTCGGGCATGGTGGTCTCCAACGACGAAGAGATCGGCAAGAAGATCAACTCCGCCGTATTCCCAGGCCTTCAGGGCGGCCCGCTGATGCATGTCATTGCCGCCAAAGCGGTCGCCTTCGGCGAGGCTCTACAGCCGTCCTTTAAGCTCTATGCGCAGTCGGTGATGGATAACGCCAAGGCGCTCGGCGAGACCCTGGTGAACGGCGGGCTCGCGCTCGTCTCCGGCGGCACGGACACGCACCTGATGCTGGTGGATCTCCGGCCCAAGAAGCTGACCGGCAAAGCCGCCGAAATCGCGCTCGGCCGTGCGCACATCACCTGCAACAAGAACGGGGTGCCGTTCGATCCCGAGAAGCCGATGATCACCTCCGGTATTCGTCTGGGCTCGCCCGCCGGCACCACGCGCGGGTTCGGCGTTCAGGAGTTCCAGTCGATTGGCGGCATGATCCTCGAAGTGCTCGATGGCCTCGCAGCCAAGGGTGACGAGGGCAATTCATCGGTCGAGGAAAGCGTGAAGCAGCGTGCGATCGAACTTTGCGCGCGCCATCCAATCTATCGGTAAACGCTCACGACGCGTGACGGTGAGGAAGGGGAGGGCGGTCGCCAATGCGGTGCCCCTATTGCGGCAGCACCAACACGCAAGTGAAGGATTCTCGCCCCAGCGAGGACCACACCACGATCAGACGCCGCCGCGTCTGCGCCGATTGCGGCGGCCGGTTCACCACCTTCGAGCGCGTGCAGCTGCGCGAGTTGACGGTGATCAAGCGAAGCGGACGCCGCATTCCCTTCGATCGTGACAAGCTGATGCGATCGGTGCAGATCGCGCTGCGCAAGCGACCTGTTGACCCCGAGCGCGTCGAGCGCATGGTGAGTGGCATCGTGCGCCGGCTCGAGAACATGGGCGAGAACGACATCCGCTCGGAGACCATCGGGCGCCTGGTGATGGAAGCGCTCAAGGGTCTCGACGACGTGGCTTATGTGCGTTTTGCCTCCGTCTACAAGAATTTCCGCGAGGCCAAGGATTTCGAGGTGCTGCTCGGTGAGCTTGCCGGAACCGGCGAGGAGGCCGATGCGGATGAAGCGCCGGTCGAAGCCGAGGATTAGCGCGATCCCATGAGCGTAAGCGATCAGGAGCATATGGCGCAGGCACTTCGGCTTGCGCGCCGCGGCCTTGGCCTTGCCTGGCCCAACCCGGCGGTCGGCTCGATCGTCGTTGCGCCGTCAGGCGAAATCGTCGGACGGGGCTGGACCGCGCCGGGGGGCCGCCCGCATGCCGAAGCCGTGGCGCTAGAGCATGCCGGCCCCAAGGCTGAAGGCGGCACGATCTACGTCACGCTGGAGCCTTGCGCCCACGAGGGCAGAGGCATGGCTTGCGCCGACGCCATCGTTGTGGCGAGGCCTGCTCGCGCCGTTATCGCCTTGCGCGATCCCGACCCGCGAACCGCGGGCCGCGGCCTCGCACGGCTGAAGGAGGCGGGCATCGACGTCGAGGAGGGCGTCCTCGCCGACGAGGCGGCCGTCGTCGCGCTCGGTCATCTCATGCGCGTGATGCATGGACGTCCGGCCGTCACTCTCAAGCTCGCGGTCGGCGCCGACGGACTGGTCGCGCGCGGGCAGGGACATCCAGTTTGGATCACGGGCGAAGACGCTCGCGCCCACGGGCATCTGTTGCGCGCACGCAACGACGCAATCCTGGTGGGCCGCGGCACCGTCATCGCCGACGATCCTTCCCTCACGTGCCGACTGCCCGGCATGGCCTGCCGCTCGCCGGTGCGCATTGTGCTCGACCGCCGCCTACGGACGCCACCGGAAGCGAAACTGTTCGACGACATCATGGTCCCGGTCTGGCTCCTCTGTGCGGAAGGTGAAGAGCATCCCAATGCTGAAGTCCTTCATGATAGGGGTGCCGAGATCGTACCGGTGCCGGTCGATGATCATGGCTTGATCGCCGTCCAGGACGCGCTGGAGACACTTGCCCATCGCGGCATCACGCGCGTGCTGGTGGAAGGCGGCCCGGCGGTCGCGAGCGCCTTCCTCGACGCGGACGTCGTCGATGAAGCTGCGATCTATCAGGGTCCGAAGCCGGCTGGCGCCGAGGGACTTAGCCCGTTCGCCGGCCACGGCCTTGATCGCCTCACTGCAGGCGGCCATTTCACCAAAGTAGCCACGCGTACGTTTGGGCCGGATCAGATGACGTGGTGGCGGCGGATGCGAAGATGTTCACTGGCATTGTCAGCGGCATAGGGGTGGTTGTCGGGCGGAATGGGTCCCGTTTCGCCATTGCATGCCCTTTAAGCCGAAGAGCCTCGAAGAAGGTGCCTCGGTTGCCTGCGATGGCTGTTGCCTCACGCTCGTCAGCGTGGACAAGGCAAAGGGCAAGGGCGCGGTCTTTACCGTCGACGTATCCAACGAGACGCTGACCCACACCACGCTTGGCCTCTGGCAGGAGGGGCGGAAGATCAACCTCGAACGTGCGCTCGCGCTCGGCGAGGAACTCGGCGGCCACATCGTCACGGGTCATGTGGATGGGTGCGCCAAGATCGTCTCACGTGAACCTGATGGTGAGAGCGTCAGATACACGCTCGAGGCGCCGCCTGAGCTCGCCCGTTTCATCGCTCCCAAGGGCTCCATTGCCCTCGATGGTGTATCGCTGACCGTTAACGAGGTCGACGGCGCCCGCTTTGGCATCAACATAATTCCATACACTCTGTCGCATACTGCATGGGGAGACCGGGCGCCTGGCGATCTGGTAAACCTTGAAGTGGATCTGGTTGCGCGCTACGTGGCGCGCCTGAACGAATACGAAGGCCAACGGTCGTGACCGCATTGAGCAAGACATCGGGAAAGCCGACCCATCATCACTTTCTCTCGCCAATCGAGGAAGTGATCGAGGACGCGCGCAACGGCCGTATGTTCATCCTCGTCGACGCCGAGGAGCGTGAGAACGAAGGTGATCTCGTCATCCCCGCGCAAATGGCGACACCTGACGTCATCAACTTCATGGCCAAGCATGGCCGGGGGCTCATTTGTCTCGCGCTTACGCCCGAGCGCGCCAGCCAGCTTCATCTCGAACTAATGTCGCGCTCGAACCGCCAGCGGCACTCCACGGCCTTCACCGTGTCCATCGAGGCGCGGGAAGGGGTCTCGACCGGCATCTCAGCGCACGATCGCGCGCATACCATCTCCGTCGCTATCGATCCGACGAAGGACCATCGTGACGTAATGACGCCCGGTCATGTGTTTCCGCTGCTTGCCAAAGAGGGCGGTGTGCTGGTGCGCGCGGGGCATACAGAAGCCGCTGTCGACATGGCGCGGCTCGCCGGACTTTATCCGGCGGGTGTCATTTGCGAGATCATGAACGACGACGGCACCATGGCGCGCCTTCCCGACCTCGTCGACTTTGCCAAGACGCACGATCTGAAGATCGCCACTATCGCCGATCTGATCGCTTACCGGCTGCGTTACGACCACCTGGTCAACGTGGTGGCCGAGACCACGCTGAACAGTCCCCATGGCGGCGATTTCAACGTGAGGGTCTACGCCACCACTGTGGACCCGGCCGAGCACGTGGCTCTCGTGAAAGGCGATGTCGCGTCCGGCGGTCCGGTGCTGGTGCGCGTGCACGCCGTGAGTACCCTCGACGACTTCCTGGCGTCGGGGCCAGAACGTGAGAACGCAATCCATAAAGCCATGGACATTATCGGCCAGGAGGGTAGGGGCGTCGTCGTGCTGATCCGCGAGTCCCGGCCTGACGCCGTATCCGCGCGACTCAAGCAGGCGGCAGGTGGCCAAGGTCAGCAACGTCTTATGGAATACGGCATTGGCGCCCAGATCCTGCTCGATCTAGGCGTGCACGAGATGGTGCTGTTGTCGAACTCACCGGCGCGCAAGATCGTTGGACTTGAAGGCTACGGGCTTACGCTCGCCGGCCATCGCCGCCTGGAGCCGGAGACATGACCCGCAAAGGCCCCAACTCGGTTCTGATCATCGAGGCCCGCTTTTACGAGGACATCGCCGACGAGTTGGCCCGGGGCGCCACTGAGGAGCTCCGCGGCAATCACGTCGAGTATGAGCGTATCGCAGTGCCCGGCTCTCTGGAGATCGCATTGGCTCTAAGTCTTGCTCTCGCTAACGGGTTTGTTGGGCGGGCTGGGCGACATCGCGGCTGTATTGCGCTCGGCTGCGTCATCAGAGGCAAGACCACGCACTATGACATCGTGGCGCGCGAGTCCTCGGCGGCGCTGCATCAGCTGGCCGTCCAGCATGGCGTGCCGATTGGCTTTGGCATTCTCACGTGTGAAACCGCCGAGCAGGCCTGGGAGCGGGCGAGCGTGGATGGTCTCAACAAAGGCGGCGATGCCGCGCGCGCCTGTCTCACCCTGATGCGGCTCGAGCAGCATTTCTCGTCCGCGAGCCGGCGTTAGAGCGCCATGTCCCGCCGCGCCGGAACGCAAGATCGGGCAGCGTCCCGCAGCGCCGCGCGGCTCGCAGCGGTGCAAGCGCTCTACCAGATGGACATGACCGGCATCGATCTGAACGACGTCGTCGCCGAGTTCGAGGCGCATCGCTTGGGCCAAGAGATCGAGGGCGAGCAGTATTGCGCGGCCGAGGCCGTGTTCTTCCGCGATCTCGTCGAAGGTGTTGTGCGCGAGCAGCGCAATCTCGACCCTCTGATCGATCAGCAGCTCGCCGAGGGCTGGCGGCTCACGCGCGTCGATTCAATTCTCAGGGCGATCTTGCGGGCAGGGACGCAAGAACTTTTCGCGCGCCAGGACGTTCCAGCCCGTGTGGTCATCACTGAATATGTCGACATCGCTCATGCCTTTTTCGGCGACGAGGAGCCCAAGGTCGTGAATGGCGTGCTCGATCGACTCGCCCGCAAGGCACGGCCTGATGAATTCGCCCGCGAGGCCGGCAATGGTTAATGGCGTCGAGCATGTCGGCAAGCGTCCTGGCGAGTTCGATATCATCGCCCGCTACTTCGCGCCTCTCGCCAGCGATACCGCGGCGCTCGGGCTCAAGGACGACGCGGCAGTTCTAACGGTCACCGCGGGCCACGAACTTGTTGTGACTTGCGACACGATCATCGAAGGCGTGCACTTCCTGAAGGACGATCCTCCCGAGTCCGTCGGTCACAAGGCCTTGGCGGTCAACTTGTCCGATCTGACGGCAAAGGGCGCGCGCGCTTATGTCTATGTGCTGTCCATCGCACTGCCGGAAAATATTTGCGGTGAGTGGTTGGAAGGGTTTTCAGCGGGCTTGAAGGACCTACAGGGCTACTCCGGCATCAGCCTCATCGGCGGTGATACGACGGCATCGCCAGGCCCGCTGACAATTACGATCACGGCGCTCGGGCTCGTGACGCATCAGCATGCCGTTATGCGTCTTGGCGCGAAACCCAAGGATCGGCTTTATCTGAGCGGAACCATCGGCGATGCCTATCTGGGCTTGCGGCTGAGGCGCGAGCCTGCGCGCGCCGCGACATGGGGCCTATCAGAGGACGACGTTGAGTACCTCGTCGACCGGTATCGGCGGCCTGTCCCCAACTCAGAGCTTGCGCTTCTTGTCCGCAACTTCGGCCAAGCCGCCGTTGACGTTTCAGATGGCCTGGTGGGGGACGTCGCCAAGCTGTGCGCCGTCTCTCATGTTGGCGCCGAGATCGAGACAGCGCGTGTGCCGTTTTCGGCGGCTGCTCAAAAAGCGCTGGCACGCGAGCCCAATCTCTTGCCGGTGCTCATCACGGCCGGGGATGACTACGGGATCGTGGTGGCGGTTTCCGCAACCTCCGCTGCCGATTTCGAATCGGAGATCAAGGCCAAGGAAGCGAGCTTCAGGGCGATTGGCACCATAGTCGAAGCCGAGAAGGGGCTGAGGGTACTGGATGGAGAGGGCCACCCTATGGAGCTAAAACATAAGGGATTCAGCCACTTCTGATGTTCATTCGAGGCCTTTAGGCCAAAATGCCGCTTCAACAGGCACTCTGTTGCTTCCGTCCTCCAACTTTGGCATTTTCCGCCCGGCTTAGCGGCCGCTCTCGGGGACTACGAGGCCGCGGCTACATGCCGGTGTCTCGCCTGTCGCGGTCGCCATTCCCTCAAATCCAAACGACAAACGGGGACAGTCTGTCATGACCTGGGTTCTCTACCTGATCATTGCTTGTGGGGCGCTTTCGATTGCGTACGGCGTCTGGACGACCAAGGCCGTGCTCGCATCGGACCCAGGCACGGCGCGCATGCAGGAAATCGCCGCGGCGATTCAAGAGGGCGCGCAAGCCTACCTCTCGCGGCAATACCAGGCCATCGGGCTGGTCGGCGTCATCATCTTCATCGTTCTGTTTTTCCTGCTCGGACTGCCCCAGGCTATAGGCTTTGCGGTCGGCGCCATCTTGTCCGGCGCGGCCGGCTATATCGGCATGAATGTCTCGGTGCGCGCCAATGTACGCACGGCTCAGGCCGCAACCAAGAGTCTCGCCGACGGTTTGAGCCTCGCGTTTCGCTCCGGCGCCATCACCGGCCTTCTCGTCGCCGGTCTCGCACTGCTCGGCGTTGCCATCTACTTCCTGGTGCTGACGCAAGTGTTTGGTTTCAGCGCCGCGTCGCGCGAGGTGGTCGACGCGCTGGTCGCACTCGGCTTTGGCGCCTCGCTAATTTCCATCTTCGCCCGTCTTGGCGGCGGCATCTTCACCAAGGGCGCCGACGTAGGCGGCGATCTCGTCGGCAAGGTTGAAGCCGGCATCCCCGAGGATGACCCGCGTAACCCCGCAACCATCGCCGACAACGTCGGCGACAATGTCGGCGACTGCGCCGGCATGGCCGCAGACCTGTTCGAGACCTACGTGGTGACGATTGTCGCCACCATGGTGCTGGCCTCCATCTACTTCGCATCCGGCGGCGACCGCGTGGTTCAGATGATGCTTTACCCGCTCGCCATCGGCGCTACGTGTGTCATCACCTCGATCATTGGCACGTATTTCGTTCGCCTCGGCGCGAGCCAGTCGATTATGGGCGCGCTTTACAAGGGCGTGATTGCCACGGGCGTCTTGTCGCTCATCTTGCTGTATCCGGTTACGGCTTGGCTGGTTGGCATGGATACGGCAATGAAGGTGGGCACCGTGAGCTTCACCGGTATGTCGCTCTATTACTGTGGTATCGCCGGCCTGGTTGTGACTGCCCTGATCGTGGTGATTACCGAATATTACACGGGAACGAATTTCCGCCCGGTGCAGTCGATCGCCAAGGCGTCCGTCACCGGCCACGGCACCAACGTTATCCAGGGCCTCGCCGTGTCGCTCGAATCGACGGCGCTGCCGGCACTCGTGATCATGGCGGGCATCGTGGTTGCCTATCTTCTTGCCGGTCTATTTGGCATCGCCGTCGCCGTGACCACCATGCTGGCACTGGCCGGCATGATCGTGGCGCTCGACGCGTTCGGACCCGTGACCGACAACGCCGGCGGCATCGCCGAGATGGCGGGCCTGCCGGATGAAACCCGGAAGACCACCGACGCCCTCGACGCGGTGGGCAATACCACCAAGGCAGTGACCAAGGGGTACGCCATCGGTTCAGCCGGTCTCGGCGCCCTGGTGCTGTTTGCGGCCTATACCGAGGATCTGAAATACTTCGCCGCCAATGCGGATCAGTTTCCTTATTTCAGCGGCGTCGATCCCACCTTCAGCCTATCCAATCCTTACGTCGTCGTCGGCCTCTTCCTGGGCGGCTTGCTGCCGTATCTGTTCGGCGGCATCGCCATGACGGCCGTTGGCCGCGCGGGCGCCGCCATCGTCGAAGAGGTGCGCCGGCAGTTCAAGGAGAAGCCCGGCATCATGAAGGGCACCGAGCGCCCTGATTACGGACGGGCGGTCGATCTTCTCACCCGCGCCGCGATCAAGGAGATGATCGTGCCGTCATTGCTGCCGGTCCTGTCACCGGTGGCCTTTTACTTCCTGATCAATTGGATCGCCGGCAAGAGCGCCGCGTTCTCGGCGCTGGGTGCCATGCTGCTTGGCGTCATTGTCACCGGTCTGTTCGTCGCCATTTCCATGACGGCGGGCGGCGGTGCCTGGGACAACGCCAAAAAGTATATCGAGGACGGCAATTACGGCGGCAAGGGTTCCGAGGCTCACAAGGCCGCGGTGACCGGCGATACGGTCGGCGATCCTTACAAGGATACGGCCGGGCCGGCGGTGAACCCGATGATCAAGATCACGAACATCGTGGCGTTGCTGTTGCTCGCGGTGCTCGCCCACCACTAGGACGAGACGAGCCGGCCTTCGCTTAGAGGCCCGGTCCCGGGATGCCGCTCGAGTCCTTTGTCGTATCCTTGAACAGCTTGCGGTTCGAGATGTTGCCGAAGATCTGCTCGAGGAAGGACAGGTCCTTGCCGCGGGCCGGAGTCTCGCCCTTGTAATAGTTGACGACGATGCCGTCCTTCAGTCCGTACTGGGCGACCTGTTGGACGCTCTGGCCGCCATCAAAATAGACGGCGACGACTTGGCGGTCGATTTCACGCGGCTTGAGGAAGGCGACGGTCTTCTGGGTGGTTGAGATATAGTAGTAAGCGTCGCCGCCAATCGTGCTTGTCGTGTCGGGTGAGCCGAGCACGGTCTGCACTTGCTCCTTCGACATGCCCGGCTGGATCTGATCAAGGTCGACGTCGATGAACACATGTCCATGCCGGTCGATCTGGGCGCCACATGCCGTGAGCATTGCGGGCGCTGTGAGAAGCGCGGCAAGCATAGGCAGCGTTGCCCAAATGGATGCAGGCTTGACCGTGCGCAAGATTAGGACGTCCCTCTTTGTGCCCCGCAGGGAGGGCCCGTTCGCGCCTACTTCGCCTCAAGGGCGGAAAGTGGCACGAAGCTAGTCGATATGGCCCCGTCTTTGAACCCTCTCGCCGCCCTGTTGCCCTGGCGCCGTAAAGATGCTCAAGCGGCCGAACTCTATGGCGCGATTGTGGCGCGCTCACGGCTTCCCGTTTTTTATCAGTCATTTGGCGTGCCGGACAGCTTGGAGGGGCGGTTCGTCGTGCTGTCGCTCCACCTCTTCGTGGTCCTGCATCGCTTGCGGGAAGAGGGGGCGCGAGGGGCGGCGCTCGCCCAGGATCTCGCCGATCGTTTCGCCGCCGACATGGACACGGTGTTGCGCGAGCTCGGCGTTGGCGATCTCAGCGTCCCCAAAAAGGTCAGGGCGCTTGCCGCCTCGGGCGCGGCCCTCATCGAAGACTATGAAACGGCGTTCGCCAAAGGTACGGATGTGCTCCGATTCACCATCGCCCGAACGCTGCCGTTGGATGATGTGGCCGCCGAAGCTGCAAGCGCGCGCCTGACCCCTTATATTATGGAGAGCGTTCGGCGCTTGGAACAGACGCCGCTCAAAGATCTTTGTACCGGCACGTTGACATTTGACGAGGCTGAGGGATCGCATGAGCAAAACCAGTGAAGCGCCGCCACTGTCGCGGAAGGTGCGCGTCGTCGATATCGAGGACAATGCACCGCTAAGGCTCGAGCCTACGCCCGCCGAGATGGCCGATGTCGCCACGCTGCTCGATCTCGTAGCGCTCGAGGGTTTGGCCTTCGACTATCATCTGCGTCGTGACGGCGCCCGCGTACATCTAAACGGTCGCCTCAAGGCTCGCGTCACCCAGACTTGCGTTGTGACGCTCGAGCCGGTCGGCTCGCTGATTGACGTACCTGTCACCATCGAATTCTGGCCTGCGACGTCGGTCGAGGAACTCGAGCATAAGGTCGAGGATCCCGAGCAGTCCGGTTTGCTCGACTGGCCTGAAGCCATTAGCGACGGCACGCTGGATCTTGGCCCCGTGGTCTATGAGACCTTGGCAACCGCGCTCGATCCGTATCCAAGGCGGGAGGGCGCGAGCTTCGAATGGTCACAAGACGCGTCGGAGGCCGAAGCGCGAGAAACCGGCCCATTTGCGGCGCTCAAGCAGCTCATGGACCGCTAACAGCTCCGAGATCAAGGGCAAAATCCGGTTGTCACTGGCGCCCATTTAAGTCTATTCGGGGTCTAGTTTCCGGGGGTTGCCGCGGCTTGACCGCTGCCAGGTAATGTCTTCCAGATCGGTTGGAGAATGGGTGCTCCTGTCACCATAGCGCTCGACGCCATGGGCGGAGATCACGGACCAAGCGTGGTCATTCCTGCCGCCGCCATTGCGCTCGTCCGTCATCCCGGCATGCGCTTCATCATGGTGGGCGACGAGGCGAAGATCGGCCCCGAGCTGGAGGCCCATCCTGCCCTCGCCGAGAAATGCGAGGTTGTTCATAGCGACGTCGCCATCAGTATGGACGCGAAGCCGAGCCAGGCGCTGCGCCGTGGTCGCTGGAAGTCGAGCATGTGGCTTGCCATCGAGGCAGTTCGCGACGGCCGCGCCGACGCGGTGGTCTCAGCCGGCAATACCGGCGCGCTGATGGCCATGTCGAAGTTCTGCCTCAAGACTGTCACGGGCGTCGACCGCCCCGCTATCGCTGCGATCTGGCCGACGGTTGATGCGGAATGCATCGTCCTCGATGTGGGCGCGAATGTTGGCGCCGATGCCCGCCAGATTGTCGAATTTGCCTTGATGGGTTCCGCCATGGCCCGGGCCTTGTTTGGCGTCGAGAAGCCGTCGGTCGGTCTCCTCAATATCGGTGTCGAAGAGGTCAAGGGTGTCGAGGAGATCAGAGCCGCCGCCAGCGTCCTGAAAGAGGCGCCGCTGCCCATGCGCTATAGCGGTTTCGTGGAGGGCGACGATATCGGCCGCGGCGCAGTCGACGTGGTGGTAACCGACGGATTTACCGGGAACATCGCCTTGAAGACCGCCGAGGGAACGGCTAAGCAAATCGGCGAATACCTGCGTGCCGCCATGGGGCGGTCGCTTTTGGCCCGCCTCGGAGCTGTCCTGGCGCAGGGCGCCTTCCGCGCACTCAAGGAAAAGATGGACCCCCGCCAATTGAACGGCGGCATCTTCCTTGGGCTGAACGGTATCGTCGTCAAGAGCCACGGCGGCACCGACGCCACGGGCTTCGCGAGCGCCATCGATCTCGCGTATGAGATGGCCTCGAGCGGTGTGGTGAAACGTCTCGGAAGCGACGTTGCCCACTACCACACCAAGCTCGAGCTTGAGGGTGCGGCGTAGGCTCGGGAGTGCATGGCGTTGAACACTATTCGGTCAGTCGTCAGGGGAGTTGGCGGGTACCTGCCGGCGCGGGTCGTCACCAATGACGAGTTGGCCGGTCTCGTCGAGACCTCGGATGACTGGATCACCGCGCGCACAGGGATCCGCGAGCGCCGCATCATCGCCGACGGCGAGCTGACCTCCACCATGGGAGCGGTCGCCGCCCGCGCGGCCTTGGCCGATGCTGGATTGGAGCCGGACGATATTGACCTCATCATTCTGGCGACCTCGACCCCCGACCAGACGTTTCCCGCAACGGCGGTGACCATTCAGGCCGACCTCGGCATCACTCATGGTGCAGCCTTCGACATGCAGGCTGTCTGCTCGGGCTTCGTCTTCGCCTTAACAACCGCCGATAACTATCTGAAGAGCGGACAATTCAAACGCGCGCTGGTCATTGGCGCCGAGGCCTTTTCGCGCATTCTGGACTGGGAGGACCGGTCCACCTGCGTTCTGTTTGGCGATGGGGCCGGCGCGGTCGTGGTCGAGGCGCAAAAGCTGAATGGAGCCATGAGCGACCGCGGGATTCTGGCGACCTGCCTGCGCTCAGATGGCCGCTACCGCGACAAGCTCTATGTCGACGGCGGCCCTTCATCGACGGGCACTGTTGGTCACCTCCGCATGGATGGTCCTGAAGTTTTTCGGCATGCGGTGACCAAGATCAGCGAAGTGATAAACGACACGCTCGATCTGGCAGGCTATCAGGCCTCCGATATCGACTGGTTTGTCCCTCATCAGGCCAACAAGCGTATCTTGGACGGTGCTGCGCGGAAGCTTGGTCTGAACCCGGAACGCGTCGTCATTACAGTCGATAAGCACGCCAATACATCGGCTGCCTCAATTCCGCTTGCTCTCAATGCGGCCTGCGCGGATGGCAGGATCAAGCCGGGGGACCTGGTGCTCATGGAGGCCATGGGCGGGGGTTTCACCTGGGGAGCGTTGCTCATTCGCTGGTAGTGCCGCGCGAATGTCACACTCCAACAGAAAATGACGCAGAATCAGGAATTTGATTGCGGCGGAGATTGACCGCTGAACGCGCGCTCGGCTAGCATCTTGGTTCATCCCGCGACTTTGGGGGAGCCGTAGTACGATGAGCGGGAAGACACTGACACGAGCCGACCTGGCGGAGGCCGTGTTCCAAAAAGTTGGTCTGCCTCGGAACGAATCCGCGGAGATCGTGGAGCTTGTGCTCCGCGAAATCGTGGCGAGTCTTGAGCGCGGGGACCCGGTAAAGTTGTCGTCGTTTGGCTCGTTCGGCATTCGCGACAAGGGTCAGCGCATCGGACGGAACCCAAAGACGGGTCAAGAAGTTCCAATTACGCCGAGACGCGTGCTCGTGTTCCGCGCGAGCAACATCATGAAGCAGCGCATCAACGAGTCGCTGTCCCGGAGAAAGGCCGCCGAGTAGGCAGAAGTGTTTTAGCGCCAGGAGGACGAGCGTGGATAAAGCGCCCGAGGCGTTTCGCACGATCAGCGAAGTCGCTGATGAGTTGGAAGTCCCGAAGCACGTACTGCGATTTTGGGAAGCCAAGTTCGCCCAGCTAAAACCAATGAAGCGTGGTGGCGGTCGCCGCTACTATAGACCCGAGGACGTCGCGCTGCTGCGTGGCATCCGCTTCCTGCTTTACGATGATGGCTACACCATCCGCGGGGTGCAGAAGATCCTGCGCGAGCAGGGTGCCCGCTACGTGATGGACTATAGACGTCTTGCCGAAGAGGCAGACGAGGACGACATGCTGTCGCCGCAAATCCCCGATGTCGCTGCGGAGGCCGCCCGAGGAGGCGCCCCGAGCGCCCGGCCAGTCCGCAGGGCAGACGGAGAAACGCTGTCCACTCTGCTCGAGGAAATCGAGGTCTGTCAGCAGCTTTTGTCGTCCGCGGACGCCAAGGAATAGCCAGGCTCAAGGCTCTGCTTTGGCTTGTTTCGTTGGGCCGAACGAGTATATGCAGTCTTCCTGACCATCGAGACGTCGGAGCGTAGCGCAGCCCGGTTAGCGCACCGGTCTGGGGGACCGGGGGTCGGGAGTTCAAATCTCCCCGCTCCGACCATTCTCGACTTTGGACAAGCCCTGTGGCCGCGCCAAGGTCATGCCCCAGATCATCGCCATGATCAGATAGAAGTGCCGCCAGTGATCGGTATCGATCACCGTGCCCTCAAGCGCCATGCCGATAAATGCCGCGACGATCACGGCACTCACCCCGTCGCCGCCACGGTCGCGGAGCACCAGCTTCAGCCCCAGAGCAAGCGTGGCCAGCACGAGGAAGAGGTAGAGCGTGCCGCCGAGCCAGCCTGTGTTGAGGTACATGTTGAGATAGACCTCGTGCACGTCCTCGTGGTGATAGCGGCGGCCGAATTCGAGGGCGCCGATGCCGAGTGGGTGGGTGACCACGAGCTGCGCGGCCTTCTCTTGGCCGCCGAACCGACCCTCGGGTCCGATATCGTAGGACTGCTCAAAATTGGCGCGCTCCTCCAGGATCTCGGCGACCTCTGGAATACTCTGCGCCGCGGCGAACACACCAACCGCGAACACGCCCGCCAGCACCATGGAGAAGATGAGCTTAACCCGCTCCCGATTGGTGGGTGCGATCAGGAACGTGAAGAAGCTGTAGGCGGCGAGCGCGACGAGAAGATTGAGCCAAGCGCCGCGCGAGAAGCTGAGCAGGGTCCCGAAGAGAAGAAGCGGGATTGCAATTGCCCAAAGCGCCGCCCGCGCGGGCCGTGATGTGATCACGACGTTGAACGCATAGAGCAGGGCCGGCACGAGAAACGCGCCGAGCACGTTTGGATCCTTGAACGTGCCGCGCGCGCGGCCGTACTCGGTGAAAATGTCATAGGCCCACTCCGATAGGCCGAAATAGCCGATCAGCGCTGCCGTAGCGGCAACGACGGCCGCGACCATATAGGCCGACATGATGAGCCTGACATTAGGCCCAGGCTTGTCGGCGACGAACGCGGCGATCACCACCGAGGAGAGGGCGAGATAGAGCGTGATGGTGACGTGGGTTACGGGGACCTGGAGAAACTCCGCTTGGGTCGTGGCGAGGTAGCCCCCGGCAACGATGCCGCAAAGCAGGACGAGGTAGAGCGCAAGTCCGCGGGTGAAGGGTGCCAGCCCCACCAGCGGGAGCAAAATGGCCGCGCCGATCAGAAGCGCGTCGTAAGGCGCGGGCTCGAAATAGACCACGCCGCCCAAAGCGATGGTGATCCAGAGATAAACAAGCGCGAGGCGCTTGATGCCAGGGCTGATCCGCCGGCGGGAGCCGACGACGACACCATCAAGATCATCGTAGGTGACCGCCACGACGGACCTAGTAAGCGTTGTCGCCCTTGAGCAGGGCGAATGGGGTCATCAACAGGATGTAGAGATCGAAGGTCACCGACCAGTTCTCGATGTAGTAGAGGTCGTGTTCCACGCGCCGCAGGATTTTCTCGTGCGTGTCCGTCTCGCCGCGCCAGCCGTTGATCTGGGCCCAGCCCGTGACGCCTGGCTTCACCCGGTGCCGTGCGAAGTAACCGTCGACCGCGTCGGCATAGAGCTTATCCGCAGCCTTGGCCTTGAGCGCGTGAGGACGAGGTCCGACCAGAGACAGATCGCCTTTCACCACGTTGAAGAACTGCGGCAGTTCGTCGAGACTGGTCTTGCGCAAGATCCGGCCAACCCGGGTGACGCGGGGATCATCCTTGGTGACCAGCTTTGACGCTTCCGCGTCGGCGCTTTCCACGTACATCGTGCGGAACTTGTAGACGTTGATCAGCTCGTTGTTGAAGCCAAGGCGCTTCTGCCGGAACAGAACCGGTCCGGTGGAATCGAGCTTGATGGCGAAAGCGATGAGCGCCATCAGCGGCGCCAGCACGATCACGGCGAGCGTGGCCACGATCTTATCGAACAGCCACTTCTTGACGAAGTCCCAGTCGGCGATCGGCTTATCGCTAATGTCGATGAACGGTACGTTGCCGATGTAGGAATAGGTCCGCGGCCGGAAGCGGAGCTTGTTGGTGTGCGCCGAAAGGCGAATGTCGACCGGCAGCACCCATAGCTTCTTGAGCAACTCGAGCAGACGCTTCTCGGCGGTCACCGGCAGCGACACGATGAGAAGGTCAAGCCGCGAACCGCGCGCAAAGTCCACCAGCTCGTCGATATTGCCGAGCTTTGGATAGCCCGCAATCAGCGGCGACACACGTTCGGGTCCGCGGTCATCGAAGATGCCAACGATACGGATATCCGTGTCGGCAGAGGCTTCGAGCGCCTTGATGAGATGCTCGGCCTCAGCGCCGCCGCCCACGATCACCGCGCGCCGGTAAAGACGTCCCTCCCGGATCCAGCGTTTGGCGAGGAACGACAGCGCCAGTCGCTCGCCGAACAGCGCCAGCAATCCTGACGCATACCAACCCGCGATCCACACGCGCGAGAACTCGGCGCCGACCTTCACGAAGAAGGCGAGCGACATCATCCCGGCCATCACGACGGTCCACGCGATTGCGACCCTGGTGAAACTGCGGACGAAGCTGCTGAATGCAGGAATTTGATAAAGGTCGAGCGCCTGAAAGATCGCCATGTTGGCAGTGGCAGCGATCAGTACGGCGCCGAGATAGATTATGTGCGCGCTCTCGCCTTCATGCTCCACATAGGCGAGGTAGATAGCGAAGCCGAGCGCGGCGACGATCAGAAACTCGACCATGCGCACCGCGCCGGTGACGACGATCGGCGGAAGGAGATTTAGCTTACCGCCGCGCCTGATCTCGGCGAGCGGCGGCCGCGGCGTACGACGCCGCTCTGGAAAGGATCGGGTCGGCTTGTTGGTTGACGGGCGCGCCGGTGTCAGAGCCTCGCGCGCCGGGATTGCTTCGGTCTTGTTCATTCTTGTTCGACCCCGAGCCCGATTTATCCAACCGGGTCGCCAAAAAACCGGATTCCGCAGGCCGCACCGGGGGCGCTGACCGCCCCAGGGTTATGACACGGCGGGGCTTTTGGATGCGTGAAGGGGGGCGGCGACGGAAGGCCGCGCTCGACCTATGGTTAAGAGGCCGTTGCAGCGTCGAGTTCTGGCAGCTTGTGGATTCCGGCGCCGAGGTCGGAAATGTAGAAGTCGACCACCTCGCGCGTCATTGCCTCGACGGTGAAATGTTGCGCGACATATTTCTGAAGTTCCGCTGCGCGCAACAGGAAAGGCTTTGGGTCGGCGAGGAACGCCCGAAGTTGGCTTGCAAGCGCATCGACGTCGCCAGGCGGGATGAGCGGCATCTGCACATTGCCCATGATCTCGGGAATGCCGCCCACATTGGTGGCGATCATCGGCATCTGTGCTGCGGCAGCCTCCAGCACGATATAGGGGAATGATTCCGCGCGCGACGGTACGACCACGCAGCGCGCACGAACGAACGCGGTGCGTGCCGGCTGCGGCCCAGAGAACACGACACGGGCGTTGAGCCCGAGCTTGCGCGCGAGACGCTTGAAGTATTTTTCGTCTGGACCACTGCCGACGATGATCGCGCGGCCAGGGAAAATGCTCTGATGTGCGGCAAGCGCCTCGAGAAACACGTCGACGCCCTTCAACTTGCGCAGTTCGCCGATGAACACGAAGTCCGCGGCATCGTCCGCCAGCAGGGATTCGTAGAATTCGTGACGGTGGAGACCATTGTAGATTACGCGCGCGGGGCAGGGCGGGGGCCCGATCAGCTCGACATATCGATTTCCGGCAAACGCGCTCTCGAAGGTCATTCCGTCGGTCATGGGTGCGAGCTTGCGCTCGGCCATGACATAGAGCCGGCCCGACGGCGTCGATGGTGAGTAGTGCAGCACGCCGCCATGTGGCGTGTAGACCACTTTGGTGCCTTTGCGCTTTCGCAGCTTGCGGCCTGCGAGCCGTGCGTAAGCACCGCCCTTCGCGCCGTGGCCGTGGAGCACGTCCACGTCGAGCTTGTTCGCGATCTTCCTGATCTTCCGGTAGGTATGCCAGTCATTGAGGCCTGGCCTACGGGTCATGGGGAGGCGCGTCACCCCAAGCGAACAACTATCCTCGAGCCGGCTCAGGGCCACGTCGATCTCGCTGCCACCTGTGCGGGAATCGCAGATGACCCCAACCTCCGCACCGAGCTCCGCCTGACCGATGGCGAGATCGTGCACATGGCGGAACAAGCCGCCAACAGGCGCGCGAAGGCAATGCAAGATGCGAAAATTAGAGCTCACGAGACCCGTGATGCGGCTGAAAGTTCCCGTGAGAGAGCTTTAGAACAGGCGTTCGAGGACGTAAATGGTGTCGCCTGGCTGGACGGGATAATCGGTTGGGACCATGACGGTGGACATGACGCCGCCGAAGCGCCTGGTGAGGCGGACGAAGCGCTGCTTGGCGCGTTCGGTATAGCCTTCGGCGATGGCCACGGCCGCCTCGACGGTCATGGCATTCACATAGGCGTATTGGCCGGGCTTGTTGACCTCGCCCAGGATGAAGAACGGTCGGTAGGTCTCGACCTCGGCGGTGACCTTGGGGTCCTTGATGTATTTTTTCTTGAGGTCGTTGGCGATCTCCTGGGCGACCTCGAAGGTGGTGAGGCCTCTGGCGTGGACGAGGCCGATCAGCGGCATGGCGATGGCGCCGGAGCCGTCGACGCTATAGACGCGGGAGAGATTGTCCTGGCCGAACACGATGACCCTGACCTTGTCGCCGCTATCGAGGGTGTAGGTCTCGTTGGGGATGACGGGGACGCCTGGGGGGCTTGAGCCCGCGCCCGGGGGATAGGCCTCGCCGGGGCCCGGCAGGGGGGCCGGCGTCGACAGGGCAAAATCCGGGGTCGTTAACCCCGGTACGGCGCGCATCTTGCAGCCGCCGAGGACGCCCGCGAACACTACGAGCAGGAGGAGCGCACACCGCGCGAGCCGTACGCCAGAGACTCTCATGTCCCCAGGTGTAAGGCCTCCATGGTTAACGAATGCTGATCAAGCGTCTCGGAGCGGGGCGCCCCTTAAGTCTTTGGTTACGGCAATCTGCGAAGAATCGCCTGACGTGTAAGGAGTAGAGCCCTCGTGACCCGGTCCCGTCCCGACGCCGCCGACGACATCGATCTGACCACCTTGGGGGCCGCGCTGTGGCGGGCCAAGGGCTGGATCCTCGGCCTCGTGCTGATTGCCGGCGCCGTCACCTTCATCGGCCTCACGATGGTCAGGCCGCTCTATACGTCGGAAGCGCGCATCCTCATCCAGAACGAGGACTCGGCGTTCACCCGGCCGACATCGGAGCAGGGCCGGGCGGAGGTCGTCTCGGTGCTCGATGAGCAGGCGGTGCAGAGCCAGGTCCAGGTGCTGACCTCGCGCGACCTCATCCTGCAAGTGGTGCGGGACCTCGATCTCACCAACAACGCCGCCTTCGCCAAGGACGCGGGCCAGACCTTGCTGCGGCAGATGCTGGTCCGCTTCGGGCTGTGGCGCGGCACGCCAGAGTCCGAGGAGGAGCGGGCGGCCAACGCGCTCGCCGATCATCTCGACGTGTTCCAGCTCAACAAGTCGTCCGTGATCGCCGTCGAGTACACCTCCGGCGATCCGACGCTCGCGGCCGAGATCGCCAACAAGCTGGCCGATGTCTATATCGGCTGGCAGCGCGAGGCCAAGATCGCCCAGACCAAGGACGCGACCGCCTGGCTCAAGGATCAGATCGAGGTGCTGCGCAAGGCGACCGCGGAGTCGGAGGAAGCGGTCGAGAAGTTCCGCGCCTCGGAAGGGCTTTATGCCGGCTCCAACAACGTCACCTTGAATGCCCAGCAGCTCAGTGAGCTCAACAGCCAGCTGATCCTGGCCGAGGCGCAAGAATCGGAAGCGCGCGCCCGGGCCAAGCTGATCAAGCAGATGCTGGCCGACAAGGGCGACATCGACGCCACCCCTGAGGTGCTCAAGTCGCAGCTGATCATCAACCTGATCGAGCAGCGGGTGCAGGTGCAGCGGTCCTTGGCGGAGCTGTCGGCGACGCTGCTGCCGTCGCATCCGCGCATCCAGCAGCTCAAGTCGGAGCTTGCCGACGTGCGCCAGCAGATCCGCGACGAGGCGGCCAAGGTGGTCAAGAGCCTGGAGAACGAGGCGCAGGTCGCCGCCGCGCGCGAAGCCTCCCTCAGAGCCAGCCTCAACGCCGCCAAGACCAAGTCGGCCGGCTTGTCCGACGCCGAGATCAAGCTCCGCGCGCTCGAGCGCGAGGCCAAGGCCAACCGCGATCTGTTGGAATCCTATCTCGCCCGCTACCAGGATGCGTCCGCCCGCCACGACATGGGCGCGGTGCCGGCGCAAGCGGCCATCGTCTCCCGCGCGCACGCCTCCGTGCTGCCGTCGTTCCCCAAGCGCGGACCGCTCAGCCTGCTGGTCATGGCCGCAACCCTCCTGCTCGCGCTCGCCTATGTGCTCGCCCGCACCCTCATCGCCGAGCCGGCCCGCAAACCCGTCCACCACGCCGAACCCAGACACCAACGCAGGCATGAACCACGGCGTGAACGAGTTCGGCCTGAGCCAGCAACGCCGCACGTGCCGCCAACCCCCGAACCGGCGCCTGCTGCCGCGATGTCGCGAGACGCCGAGCGTACATTGCCTGTGGTGATTCCAACGCCGGCGGCGGAGGCAGCCAGGCAACCGGAGCCGTCTGAAGCCCTTGCGACACCGGTTCCGTCGGCCACCGGCGCAACCGGGCCGTCGTTGCCACCATGGCTGAAGAAGCCGGCCAGAAACCGAGCTGGCTCAAGACTCGCGACGACGAGGACACACCGGAGCGGCCTGAGCCTGTGCCGATGCCCAAGGTGGAGGCACCAGTCGAGACCACCCAAGGCTGAACCGATGCACGCGGCACGGACAGAGGAAACCGTCGCCAAGCCTGCGGCTACGAGTTGATCGATCGTCTCCGCCGCGAGTTTGCCGAGGGCAAGGATGGGCTTGGCGCGGCGCCCCAACAGAAGTCGAAGACAACCGCCGAAGTTCCTCGATCGCTTCCGCCGCAAAGGTGACAAACCACCGACGGCCGAGAAAAGATCAGGGCCGCCGAGAAGGCACCAAAATCAAAGCCGAAAGGACAAGAGATGTCCGCCCTCAGTCCCAACGATCTACGCCACTACCTTACGCAACGCATCGCGGCATCCGACGCCGACGACACAGACATTCCGCTGGCAGCCAGCGGTCGGCAATGGCAAGGTCGGGCCAGTCCTTCGGTCGCTCGATGCCGTGCTCAACCATGTAATCTCCGCGAATACCGGCGGTCTGCCGCGCGCGCTGCTGGTGGCAGGCGCTCTTCGCCCAAAGGCGGATGCAACGCAAGCGGTGATAGCGCTCGCGCGCGATCTCGTGGCGCGCAACGAACAGGTCGTGCTCGTCGATTTGGCGCGCGGTGCATCGGTCGTTTCCGGGCGCCTCGGCATGCCGCGCGTGCCGGGCTTCACGGATCTGGCCGCAGGCCGCGCGAGCTTCTCCGACGTCATTCGTATCGACGATGAGACACCGTTGCAGGTGATCACGGCGGGCAATCCGGCGGTGCCTGGCGATGGGCGCGAACCAGACCGCTTCATGCGCGTGTTCGAGGCGCTGACGCAAGCCTATGGCTGCGTCGTGCTCCATGCCGATATTGCAACCGTGCAAGCGCTACTGCCCGCGCTGAAGTTCGAGTTGCCGGCAGCGGTCGCCGTTCTTCAAGACGGGGCGAGCCTAGATAGCGCAAAAGGAGCCTTGTCCACATTCAAAGCGCTTGGCTGTCCGATTGTTGTCTACGAGGCGGGCGGTAGGCTGCGCCGTATGGGATTGTTCAGCCGCAGCGCGGCGGTCTAGTCCTCACGGGCGAGCAGGCGCGCCCGGATCCGCTGCGCCAGCGACCACAGATAACTATTCGACTTGATTAGACGCTTTCCTCTCGCGCTGGCGGCCAACGGCAGCGTGACGAGAAGACCTTGAGGCTTGAAGGCGATAAAGCTGTCGAACAACTCTTGGACGACATTGCACCACTCGTCCTTGTGCCGCGCCTGACCCACGCCGAGGTCGTAGAACGCCAGGCCTTGGTTCGAAGCTTCTTCGATCTGATGACGTAGCAGAAGTGCGCCAGGTGACTGGCGCTGCACATCGCCTTCGGCGAGCGAAGAGAGCGCGAGTCCCAGGCGATCGTGACAGACCGTGCCGTTGAACGTGGCGAGCACGGCACCATCGAGCATGACGTAGCCGAGCCGCAACCGGCTTGGATTATCGTCGTCGAGGAGGGCAAGATCGCGGTAGAAGGCGCGCGCCCGCTCATCGAAAATGTTCTTGACGCCCATGGCGGCGAGTTGCCGGGCCTTCTGCGCGAAAAACGTATCGATCAAGGTGAGCTTCTCGTCCTGCGTCTCAGCCCAGCCGAACTTGACGGCCCCCATTTCGCGAAGCCGTCGCTCTTTCCGCTCCAGCGTATGGCGCGACCGTTTGCTGAACTGATCGGCGTAAAGCGTGGCGAAGTCGCCGAGGCGCACCGCATAGCCGGAATTCGGCGCGCGCTGATGGGAGATTTTGGCAAAGGGGTTGGCAATGCCATCCCAGGTCAACGGTTGAGCGTCGAAGATAGCCGCGGCGACACCAGCTTGACGGCCGGCCTCCCGCAACAGGCGTGATAAGTCGCTACCGGTGAGGGCCTGTGCGGCGTGTGGCTCAAACAGACCCATGTTGTAATTGGCGTGATCCTGGCCGAGCCATTTCAGGACGCGAATGCCAAATTCGGACGCGGTCTCGAACGGCCACAGGAACAAGGGCGTGCCGTCCGGTCCGTAGCCGATCACAATCGCGGGCTCGCGGCCATCGGCGCCCAGCATGTGCCGCGTCCAGGCGTGCGCCCAATCGTAAGTCTGAGCCGCTGTGCAGGGCACCGCGGCCTGCATGGTCTGCCACAGCCCCTTGAGGCTCGGCAGATCACCGGATATGCGCAGTGAAACGTCGCCGAGGGTCGTGCCCACTACAAGCGGGCCACTACGCTCGAGCTTTCGGCGGGCGATTTCGGTGTCAGGCCGGAACAAGGCTGTGGAACTCATTTGACAGAAACCATCCCTTGGAATGGGCGTGTCATCATCCCGGCGTCCTTCCTGGTCGGACGCCGAAGCGGCAATCGTTTTGCAAGGAACCGCCGTCACAATGCGCGCCTGGCTTTCGGGCACCATGGCAGAGCGAGGTTAATGGTTGATGGCACGCAAGGCGGGAGAAGGGCGTGGCTAGGGTAAAGACGGCCATGATGAAGGCCGCCATGGCCGGCCTCTATCATACGGGCGCCCATCGGCTGCTGGCCCCCTATACGCAAGGGGTTGGGGTCATCTTCACCTTGCATCACGTGCGCCCTGCGCCCGAGGCGCCGAAGGCCTTCGCGCCGAACCACATCCTCGAAGTCACACCTGACTTCCTCGACGCCGTGCTCGACCAGGTCGAGGAGGCGGATCTCGATATCGTATCTCTCGATGAGGCTGTCGCGCGGCTCAGAGTCGGAGAGGAGAGGCGCTTTGTCTGCTTCACCTTTGACGATGGCTACCGCGACAATCTGCAATTCGCCTATCCCTTGTTCAAACGGCGCGGGCTGCCGTTCACGCTCTACGTGCCGACCAACTATCCCGACGGGCATGGCATGCTGTGGTGGGACGCGCTCGAAGACGTCATTGCCAAAGCGCCCGATCAAGTTGCTCTGCGTCGGAACGGCGAGACCTGGCGGCTCCCGACGGAGACGGTCGCCGACAAGGATCGCAGCTTCGAGCAAATCTATTGGTGGCTGCGTGGGCTCGACGAGATGAGCCAGCGCGATGCCGTGCGCGCGCTTGCGGACACGTACGGCCTCGATTTAGAGGCGCAGTGCCGGGCCGAGGTGATGACTTGGGACGAAATCAAATCTATGGCCGCCGATCCGCTGGTCACTATCGGCGCCCACACCAAGGATCACTACGCCATCGCCAAGCTCGATGAAGCCATGGCCATGGATGAGATGGTGGGTAGCGCCGATCGCATCGAGCAGGAGCTTGGCGTGCGACCCGCGCATTTCGCCTTTCCCTATGGCGATCCAGGAAGCGCCGGCGCGCGGGATTTCGCTCTTGCCCATAAGGCCGGGTTCGTGACGGCGGTCACCACGCGCAAAGGCATGCTGTTCGCCGATCACAAGCAACATCTTACGGCGCTACCTCGAGTGTCGCTCAATGGCGACTATCAATCGCTCACCTATACGGCGGTCTATCTATCCGGCGCGCCGTTTGCCTTGTGGAACGGCTTTCAGCAGGTCAACGCCGCCTGACACAAGTCAGTCGGGACGCTGCATCCAGCGAATGAGAAGCCCCGCCGGCAGCACCCAGAGCAGCCCCGCGGCGAGAAAATAGAGGGATTGCGCCCAGATCGGCGCGAGCGATATGCGGCCAGCGCCGATTGCCGCCGCGGCCCAGACATAGAGCACGAGGAAAACGAGCAGGGCCACAGTGCCAATCAGCTTGCGCGCTCTTGCGGTCATTGCCCCAAGATGACCGAGACCAAGCCCCGTGTCATGCGCGCTGCGGCAATGGGGCAGGGCGCCGATGATTGAGTTGGACCCCTAGGCCCGCTATCACCGCAGCCATGACCGCCACCGCCAGGAGCCTTGAGTCAAGCGCGCCTGCCCCCGCCATGCCGGCCGCGCATATCCGAGCCCTTCGCATTTGGCTTGGCACCATCGCGCTCCTCATCGTTGCCATGATCCTCGTTGGAGGGGCGACGCGCCTCACCGATTCAGGCCTGTCGATCACCGAGTGGCAGCCCATCATCGGCGCGGTGCCGCCCCTGTCGGATGGCGATTGGCAGCAGGCCTTCGAGGCCTATCAGAAGATCCCGGAATATACCGAGCTCAAGCGCGGCATGAGCCTCGATGAGTTCAAAACGATCTATTGGTGGGAATGGGCGCATCGCTTTCTCGGCCGCTTCATTGGCGTCGTGTTCCTCCTGCCATTCATCGGTTTCTGGCTCGCAGGCTACATCCCGCGCGGATTACTCCCCTGGCTCTTGGGCTTGTTCGTTCTCGGAGGACTGCAAGGCGCGCTTGGCTGGTACATGGTGAAAAGCGGGCTGGTCGATCGCACAGACGTCAGCCAATACCGCCTCGCAGCCCATTTCGGCGTTGCCATGCTGATCTTCGGCTACACGCTATGGCTCTTGTTCAACCTCGGCGGCGCGCGCCGGGGAAGCAAGCGCTCTTCACCAGCCTGGGTCGCAGGCTTGGTCCTGCTGCTCGTCTATGTGCAGCTTCTCGCAGGGGCCTTGGTAGCCGGCATCGATGGCGGGCTCGGCTTTAACACCTGGCCGCTCATCGCCGGTGCTTTTGTTCCAAGCGGACTCGGCGAAGCGTCACCCTGGTATCTCAATCTATTCGAGAACCCACTGACCGTGCAGTTCGACCATCGAATGTTGGGATATGCTGTTGTCGTCGCCACCATTGTCCAGGCGATATGGCTTGCGCTGAAACGCGACGCGCAACCGCTCGTCGGCAGTGCCGCAACCTTGGCAGTGTTGGCTATCCTCCAAGCGACACTCGGCGTGTGGACGCTGCTCTTAGCCGTCCCGATCGAGCTCGGCGTTGCGCACCAGGCTGGCGCGGTCGTCGTGTTTGCTGCCGCGCTCTATCATTTCTGGCTAGCGCTGCATGACGTTGCACTGACGCCGAGCGGTCAGACCGCGGCAAGCGCCTGATCGAGATCGGCAATAATATCGTTCACATCCTCAAGGCCCACCGACAGCCGCACCACGTCGGCGCCGGCGCCGGCGCGCTCGCGGTGCTCGTCTGAGAGTTGGCGGTGCGTCGTCGAGGCTGGGTGAATGATCAGACTGCGTGTATCGCCGATATTGGCGAGATGGCTGAACAATTTGACGTTGCTCACGAGTGCGATACCGGCCTGATAACCGCCTTTGAGTCCAAAGGTGAACACCGCGCCTGCGCCCTCAGGGCAATAGCGCTGGGCAAGTGGATAGAACGGGTTGTCGTCGAGGCCCGCATAGTTCACCCAGGCAATCTTGTCGTGGCCCTTCAGCCACGTGGCCACTTGCAGCGTATTATCGCAATGACGCTGCATGCGAAGCGGCAACGTTTCGATACCGGTGAGAATGAGGAAGGCATTCATCGGCGCGATTGCCGGACCGAGGTCACGCAGTCCGAGCACACGGCAAGCGATGGCAAATGCGAAATTGCCGAATGTCTCGGCTAACGTGATGCCGTGGTAGCTCGGGGTCGGCTCCGAGAGAGACGAATAGCGGCCGCTTGCCATCCAGTCGAACGTGCCGCAATCGATAATGGCACCGCCGATCGAGTTGCCGTGACCGCCCAAGAACTTGGTCAGCGAATGCACGATGATGTCGGCGCCGTACTCGATCGGCCGCGTGAGATAGGGCGTGGCCAGGGTGTTGTCGACGATGAACGGCACGCCGGCTTCCTTGGCGACGGCCGAGATCGCAGCCAGATCGGTAATGATGCCGCCCGGATTGGCGATGGACTCCACAAAGATCGCCTTCGTCTTCGGTGTTAGAGCCGCGCGGAAACTCTCAGCGTCGGTTGTGTCGGCCCACTTCACCGTCCAGCCGCACTTTGCGAAAGATTGGCCGAACTGGTTGATAGACCCGCCATAGAGCTGGCGAGCGGCGATGAACTCGTCGCCTGGTTCGAGCAGGGTGTGGAACACGAGCGCCTGCGCGGCATGTCCTGAAGCGACCGCAAGGGCCGCCGTGCCGCCTTCGAGCGCCGCCAGGCGTTCCTCGAGTACCGCCTGGGTCGGGTTCATGATGCGGCTGTAAATGTTGCCGAACGTCTCGAGATTGAACAGGGCCGCGGCATGGTCGACGTCGTCGAATACAAACGACGTCGTCTGATAGATGGGCGTCACGCGCGCGCCGGTCGCAGGGTCCGGCTGTGCACCCGCGTGGATGGCAAGGGTATTGAAGCCGGGCTTCCGCTCTTCGCTCATTCCTCAAACTCCCTAGTCGGAATTGTTGATGGTGATGATTTCGTAGTCCGAGGGGATTCCAGCGCCAGGGTCTCCGAACTCCTGGAACCAGATATTGCGGCCGCCACTGCCGGCCATCAGCCCCTGATAGTTCTTGAAGTAGTCCTCCGGGTCTTGCGCCAGGATCGAGGCCTTGAGCTCAGGGCTGATCACCGTGTCGTAGTGGCTCAAGAACCAGTCTTTGGATTGGATGATGCGCTTCGTCTTGCCGAAATAGCGCACCGGAAAGTGCATGTGGGACACGAACCAGTCTTTGTCGTCGGCGCGGATCGCGGCCTGCAGGGCCTTGGTAATCTCGACCTCAGGGATGACCATATCGGGCGCATGTTCGGCCGCTGCAAGAGGGCTCGCCAACATGAGGCTGAGGATCACGATCAGGAGCTGACGCATGGGACGCTCTAGCGCAGGAAATTGGCTGGCCTTCTTAGCCTAGGCTCGTGACAAGGGCTACCGCCCAGCGATGCAACGGGCCCTAGTCGGAGGCGGGGCGCAGCATGCGCTGCTGGCCCCCGGTGCCCAACAGCGGGCGTTTGCTTGAGAGCGTCCGGGAGTTGACGCCGGCCCAGGAGATCTCGCCCGAGAGCCGGCCGTACTCGATCTTGGGGCAGCGGTTCATGACCACTTTGAGACCGGCCTCCTCGGCGATGCGTGCCGCTTCATCGTTACGCACGCCGAGCTGCATCCACACAACCTTGGCGCCGATGGCGATGGCCTCGCGCGCGATATCAAGTGCCGCGTCGGAACTGCGGAAGATGTCGACGATGTCGACAGGGTGGTCGATGTCTCGAAGCTTGCCGAACACAGGCTGATCCAGGATCGTCTTGCCCGCTTGTCCCGGATTGACGGGGATAACTTTGAAGCCCTTTCCCAGAAGGTATTTCATGGCGAAGTAGCTGGGCCGCGACGCGTTGGGACTCGCGCCGACCATGGCGATCACCTTGTGGCGCACCAGGATGTCGCGGATATACGCGTCGCTGTAGCTATCGTGGTTCATGGTGGGAGGAAGTAGGGTGAGGTCGCCCGTGCCGCAAGTTCAGCGGGGCCAGCGTGGCTCGCGCTTGTCGAGAAAGGCGCCGATGCCTTCCTCAGCCTCTTCGTCGAGCATGTTCTCCACCATGATAGAGGCGGTATATCGGTAGGCCTCGTCGAGCGGCATATCGAGCTGCTTGTAGAACGCCTCTTTGCCAACCTTGAGAGTGCGCTTCGGCTTGGTCGCAATTTTGCGCGCAAACTCCATCGCCTCGTTCACCACGCGATCAGCCTCGACCACGCGATTGACGAGCCCGAGCGCTCGCGCGTCGGCCGCGCCAACCATCTCGCCTAAGAGCAGCATCTCCATCGCGGCTTTGCGCGAGACATTGCGGCTGAGCGCCACCATGGGCGTCGAGCAGAACAGACCGATATTGACTCCCGGCGTGGCAAAGCGAGCGTCGACGCTGGCCACGGCGAGATCGCAACTCGCCACGAGTTGGCAGCCGGCAGCCGTGGCGATGCCGTTGACGGCGGCAATGACGGGCTTTGGGCACCGCACGATGGCGAGCATCATGTCGGAACATGCGGTCATGGTCTTTGTGTAGAACGCGCGACCCTTGTCGCTGTCCTGGCGATGCGCCGTCAGCTCTTTGAGATCATGGCCCGACGAAAACGCGGAGCCCGAGCCGGTTAGCACCACGGCGCGGATCGCGTCCGACTGGCCAATGTCTTCGACGGTCTGATGCAGGGCCGCGATCAGCGCAAGAGAAAGGCTGTTGCGCGCTTGGGGGCGGTTGAGGGTCAGCACGGCAATAGGGCCCTGATCCTCGCGAACCAGGAGGTCTGTTTCAGGGGCCTGTTGTGCCGCCTGGAGGGCCATGCTTTGGGCTCCGCATTGAGTCTTGCCTAGCGACAACGCCTTACAACAAATTCCAGGATACGCACGCGATTTCAGCCCCTCATAGAACGGTATCTCTATACCACATGAATAACGTGCGGATTTGTCTAATAAATTCTCTTTCGCTTGACGCTTCCAGGGCGACCCGTTAGAAGCGCCGATCTTTCGAGCCCTGAAGTGACACCCGAGCCATGAAAACCTACTCCGCCACGCCCAAGGACATCGAGAAGTCCTGGATCCTCATCGATGCCAACGGCCTCGTGGTCGGCCGGCTCGCTGCGCTCATCGCGACGCGCCTCCGGGGCAAACACAAGCCGAGCTTCACGCCGCATATGGACGACGGCGACAACATCGTCGTCATCAATGCAGGGAACATCGTTCTCACTGGCAACAAGCGTGCCGACAAGGTCTATCACTGGCACACGGGCTATCCCGGCGGGATCAAGAGCCGCACTGCCGAAAAGATTCTCGACGGCAAGCATCCCGAGCGCGTGCTGCAGAAAGCCGTTGAGCGCATGCTGCCCAAGGGTCCCTTGGCGCGGAAGCAACTCAAGAATCTCAAAGTTTATTCGGGGCCCGAGCATCCCCACGCGGCGCAGAACCCCGTGAAGCTCGACGTCGCTGCCCTGAATCCGAAGAACGCAAGGAGCGCCTAAGAGCCATGAGCGAGACAACGACATTGGAAGATCTGGCTCAGCTCAAGGGCGACGCCGCCGTCACCCCTGAGCACATCTACGAGAAAAAGGTCGATGCGCAAGGCCGTGCTTACGCGACCGGCAAGCGCAAGGATGCGGTCGCCCGCGTATGGGTCAAGCAGGGCCCCGGCAAGATCACCGTCAACGGCAAGGATCACGCCGCTTACTTCGCGCGGCCCGTGTTGCAGATGATCCTGAAGCAGCCGCTCGTCACCGCCCAGCGCGAAGGGCAGTTCGATGTCGTTTGCACCGTGTCCGGCGGCGGACTGTCGGGCCAGGCCGGAGCCGTGCGCCATGGCATCTCCAAGGCGTTGACCCGCTACGAGCCCGAGCTCCGCGGCGTGCTGAAGAAGGCTGGGTTCCTCACCCGCGACGCGCGCACCGTCGAGCGCAAGAAGTACGGCAGAGCCAAGGCGCGACGTAGCTTCCAGTTCTCCAAGCGCTAGGTCTCAGCGCTTCAATTTGGGAGGTTGCGTGAGAGATGGCCGAAAGGCTGCTGTCTCTTTCGCAACGCGTCGAATTCCGCTAAGCCCGCTATTAAAGCGGGGCTTCTTCGTTAGGTTCACTCATGGCTAACACACCGCTCATCCGGGCCGCCGTGCTCGGCGCTTCCGGCTATACCGGCGCCGATCTGATCCGGCTCGCCGCGAGACATCCAAACATCGAGATCACCGCATTGATCGCCAAAGGTCATGCGGGCCAGCCGCTCGCGCAGGTGTTCCCGCATCTCGCGAGCCTCGATCTGCCGAAGCTCGTCACCGCCGACGAGGTCGACTGGAGCAAGGTCGACGTTGCCTTTTGCGGCCTGCCGCATGGTACGGCCCACAGCGAGATCGCCAAGCTCCCGAAGAGCGTAAAGGCGATCGACATGTCGGCAGACTTTCGTCTGCGCGATCTCGGCACGTACGCCCACTGGTACGGCGGCGAGCACAGCGCACCGGAGCTGCTCGGCAGCACCGTGTATGGGCTTACCGAACACTATCGCGATCAGATCAGGTCGGCACGTCTCGTAGCCTGTCCGGGCTGCTACCCAACGGCTGTGCTCCTCGCGCTTCTCCCGCTCGTGAAGGGCAAGCTGATCGCACCCGAGGACATCATCATCGATGCGAAGTCGGGCGTGTCCGGTGCAGGGCGCTCACTCAAGCAGAACATCCTGTTCTCTGAAGCAGGCGAGGGGCTCTCGCCCTACGGCATCGGCAGTCATCGCCATGTGCCAGAGATAGAGCAGGAGCTTGGTCTAGCGGCCGGCGGCGCCGTGACGATCAATTTCACGCCCCATCTCGCTCCCATGGCACGTGGCGAGCTCTGCACGTCGTATGTGCGGCTCACCGGCAAGTCCGACGCCGCAGGTCTCCGCAAGGCGCTGACAGAGGCGTATGCGACCAGCCCGTTCGTGCGAGTGGTGGAGGAAGGGACGATCCCGGCGACCCAGCATGTCCGCGGCTCCAACTACTGCCATATCGGTGTGTTCGCCGACCGCATCCCAGGCCGCGCCATCGTGGTTTCGGCCATCGACAACCTGGTGAAGGGCTCGGCCGGTCAGGCGCTGCAAAACTTCAACTTGATGCATGGCCTCGACGAGACCACGGCGCTGGAACAGTTGCCCCTGTTCCCGTAGGCGCTAGTTGCGGTTCTTCACGTAGGCGCCGGGGGCATCCTCGATGGGCTTGAACGACCCTGCCGATGGATCACGCGCCGGGACCTTCTCACCCGACCGCTCGGCCAACCATTTGCTCCAGTCCGGCCACCAGGACCCGGCGGTCTCGGTCGCTTTGGTGATCCACTCTTCGAGGGTCGGGGCGGGAGCGCCTGACCAGTACTGGTATTTCTTCTTGGCCGGCGGATTGACCACGCCTGCGATGTGTCCCGAGCCAGCCATGATGTGGCGCACAGGACCGCCGAACAGTTTGCTGCCGCGGAACACCGAGGGCGCGGGCGCAATGTGGTCCTCGCGCGTGAACAACTCGTAGATCGGGATCTTGACCTTAGAGAGATCGAGCCTCACGCCGCCGAGCTCCATCTCGCCCTTGCTCAACCGGTTCTCATGATAGAACTCGCGCAAGTAGAAGGCGTGATTTGCGGCCGGCAACCGCGTTGAGTCCGAGTTCCAGAACAGAAGGTCGAACGGGAACGGCTTCTTGCCGAGCAGATAATTGTTGACCACGTAGGGCCAGATCAGGTCACGGGGCCTCAGCAGGTTGAACACAGTCGCCATGCGCGAGCCGTCGAGATAGCCTTGCTCGGCCATCATCTCCTCGAGCGACTTGAGCTGCGTATCGTCGATGAAGATGAGGAGATCGCCGGCCTCGCTGAAATCGACTTGTGCAGTAAGGAAGCTTGCCGAGGCAATGCGGTCGTCGCCCTTGGCCGCCAGATAGGCGAGGGTGGACGCCAGCAGCGTGCCGCCGACGCAATAACCGAGCATGTTGACGTGATGCAGGCCGAGTTGCTTGTTGACGACTTCGACGGCCGCGAGAATGCCCTCGTGCATGTAATCCTCGAACGTCTTCTGCGCGTGATCACTATCTGGATTCACCCAGGAGATCATGAAGACGGTGAAACCCTGGTCGACCGCATATTTGACGAACGACTTCTCCGGCACGAGATCGAGGATGTAGTACTTGTTGATCCAAGGCGGCGTGATGATCAGCGGTCGCTCGTACACTTCCGCCGTGGTCGGCGCATACTGGATCAGCTGAATCAAGTCGTTCTGGAAGATGACCTTGCCGGGCGTAACCGCCAGGTCGCGTCCAACCTCGAACGCGCTTAGGTCGGTCTGACTGATGCGCAGCAGGTCCTTCGATTGCTCGAGGTCATGGGCGAAATGCTCCATGCCCTGCACCAGGTTCTCCGCATTGGTGGCAAGGGTGGCGCGGACCACTTCTGGGTTGGTGAATGGATAGTTCGACGGCGACAGGGCCGCCAACATCTGGTCGAGATAGAACAACGCCTTCTTGCGCGTCTTGTCGTCGACCCCTTCGGTGTTGCGCGTGACGTCCTCGGCCCAGCGCGACGTGATCAGGTAAGCCTGCTTCCAGAAATCGAAGAACTGACTGTTGGACCAGTCAGGGTCCTTGAAGCGGTTGTCGCCGGGTTCGGGCTTTGCCACCGGCTCCACCTCTTCGCCGAGGAAGCGGCGGAACGAACGACCCCAAAGGTCCGCGTAGCTCTTGAACAGTTCGCCCTGCGCGGCTGCGAGTTTGCCGGGGTCGGTGACCCAGACGCGCGCCACTTCACCAAGCGATTTGGCCGCTTCGCCGACTTCGGACGCCATGCTGTACGGACCGCTGCCGTTATTGCTGGTCCGCTCGGCCAAGGTCGAGAAGACTTTCGCGCCCTGATCGAACAGGCGCACCATGTTCTTGGCCAGCGCATCGAATTGGGTTGATTGGCATGCGTCAGCGAGCGTCTCGCCGGCGTCCTTATTCCTCTCCTGCATGAATTCGTCCTTATTTAACCCCCACTTGACCATGCTGCTGCCCGCGTGGAGGAGGATGTACCTCCGAGCCAGCTTCCGCGCAGGTCTCCATTGTGCTATGCAATATAAGCGGGAGGCGACGCTGATCGCCAGGGGAAAGTCCACCAGAGCCAACATCTTACCGATGTCTTTGCGAACAGCTTATTGCCTCGTGGCGATGCTGCCGGCCGTTCTGCTGGGCGGGTGCGCGGATAGTGTGACCGAGGCTAAGCCGCTCAAGCGGTTTACCGACCTCGTCCGCGGTTATGACCAAACTCTCACGGAATCCGAGAAAAAGGCTGCGATCGCGGAGTTGCAGAAGGACAAGGAGCGCCAGCAGGAGCAGCTGGAGCAGGGCGACGGAGCGCCAAAAAGCAACTAGAATCAATGCGAAATGCCCGAAACGAGCGCGCGAGCCGCTTGCCCGGGTGCCAAGTTTTGTGGTTCAACAGCAGACTCCCTTGGAAGGGGCCTACCGGGTGGGGATGACCGTCCGTGCATAGCGATTTTCACAGGATCAAGCGGCTGCCGCCGTACGTCTTTGAGCAGGTCAACAAGCTCAAGGCGGCTGCGCGCGCGCGCGGTGAGGACATCATCGATTTCGGCATGGGCAATCCCGATATGCCGACCCCGCCGCATATCGTGGCCAAGCTCGTGGAGACCGTGCGCGACCCACGCACCAACCGCTACTCGGCCTCGAAGGGCATCGGCGGCCTGAGACGCGCACAAGCCGCTTATTACGCCCGCCGTTTCGGCGTGAAGCTCGATCCCGAGACGCAAGTGGTGGCCACGCTCGGCTCCAAGGAGGGCTTCGCCAACGTCGCCCAAGCCATCACTGCGCCCGGCGACGTGATCCTTGTGCCGAACCCGACTTATCCGATCCACGAGTTCGGTTTCATCATGTCGGGAGGTGTGATCCGCCATTTGCCGGCGAGCACGGACTCCCAGTTCATGGTGTCGCTCGACAAGGCCGTGCGCCACTCAGTGCCGAAGCCGTCGGCGCTTGTGCTCAACTACCCGGCCAATCCGACCGCAGTGGTGGCGAGCCGCGATTTCTATCGAGAGGTCGTAGCCTTCGCCAAGAAGAACGACCTGATTGTGCTGTCCGATCTCGCCTATGCCGAGATCTATTTCGACGGCGAGCCACCGCCCTCGATCCTCGAGGTTCCCGGCGCCATGGATATCGCTGTGGAGTTCACGTCGCTGTCGAAGACCTACTCCATGCCTGGCTGGCGCATGGGCTTCGCCGTCGGCAATGAGCGCCTCATTCAGGCGCTGACGCGGGTGAAGTCTTATCTCGACTATGGCGCCTTCACGCCCATCCAGGTGGCGGCGACCGCGGCGCTCAACGGACCGCAGGACTGCATCAACGACAGTCGCGGTGTCTATCGCCGACGCCGCGACTGCCTTGTCGATGCCCTTGGCCGGGCCGGTTGGCGTATCCCGTCGCCTCCCGCCACCATGTTCGCCTGGGCGCCGATCCCCGACATGTTCGCCCATATCGGCTCGCTGGAGTTCTCAAAGCTCCTCCTGGAGAAGGCGTCTGTCGCCGTTTCGCCGGGCGTCGGCTTCGGCGAGTACGGCGAGGGCTATGTGCGCATTGCGCTTGTCGAGAACGAGCAGCGCATTCGCCAGGCCGCGCGCAACGTCAGAAAATTCCTCGCCGAGTCGGCAAAATCGCTGCACAACGTCATTCCCATTGCCTCCAAGGCGAATCGGACGTTCTGATCTCTTCCGATGGCTGACGAACTGAAGCTTGGACTGGCCGGTATCGGCACTGTCGGCGGCGGCCTGCTGCGGCTCATTGAGGCGCGCACGTCGTCGCTTGGCGCGCGCGCAGGACGACCCATCAAGGTCGTTGCGGTTTCCGCGCGCAACCGCCGCAAGAAGCGCAGCACAAATCTTTCGAAAGTCCGCTTCGTTTCCAATCCGGTGACGCTGGCCAGGATCCGGAGATCGACGTCTTCGTCGAGCTGATCGGCGGCGAGGAGGGCGTGGCCAAGGAGGCCGTGGAGGCGGCGCTGCGGGCTGGCAAGCACGTCGTCACGGCCAACAAGGCTTTGCTCGCTCATCACGGCGCGAGCCTCGCCGTGCTTGCCGAGAAGCATGGCGCGGCGCTGAATTTTGAGGGAGCTGTCGCTGGTGGCATTCCCGTGGTGAAGGTGATCCGCGAGGGGCTGCAAGGCAACGACATCAGCCGCGTCTACGGCATCCTCAACGGCACCTGTAACTACATTCTCACGCTAATGGAGCGGGAGGGTCGGAGCTTTGGTGACGTCCTCAAGGAGGCGCAGGCTCAAGGCTATGCCGAGGCCGATCCGACTTTCGACATTGGTGGGTTTGACACCGCCCACAAGCTCGCCCTGCTGACGAGCCTCGCGTTCGGCACGCGCACGAATTTCGACACCGTTTATGTCGAAGGCATCGAGACGATCACGCCGGCAGATATCGAGGCCGCCGACGATCTTGGATATCGTATCAAGTTGCTCGGCGTCGCGCTCCGCACCGACAGCGGCATCGAGCAGCGCGTACATCCCACCATGGTGCCAAAGGACACAGCCATCGCCAATGTGGATGGCGTCTCGAACTGCGTCGCCATCGATGGCGATTTCGTCGGTGATGTCATGTTGATTGGTCCGGGTGCCGGCGGGGGTCCGACGGCCTCAGCGGTGATGAGCGACATCATCGACATCGCCCGCGGCCACGTTCTGCCTGCTTTCGGAGTCAAGGCGAAGGATCTGAAGCCTTACAGGAAGGCACAGATGCGGGCGCACGAGGGCGGCTACTACATCCGGCTGTCGGTCTACGACCGGCCGGGCGCGTTCGCGGCGATTGCCACCCGCATGGCCGATCAAGGCATCTCGATTGAGAGCATTGTGCAGCGCCGTCCTCCGGCCGCGCCGGCAGGCCCGGGACGGCGGAAGAAGGAGGTGCCCGCGACCGTGGTGATGGTCACGCATCAGACTACGGAGGCTGCCGTCCGCAAGGCCCTGGCGGCCATTACGCGCGACGGCCACGTGGATACCAAGCCGCAGATGATCCGTATCGAAAAACTGTGATAGGGAGTCTGTAACAAAGTCTGACGCGGGGACGAACCCGCGCGGGAGCCAGGGAGGAACGAACGTGTCAGAGGCTCAGGTCAAGACCGAGCTCGACCGCGCGCTTGCGCTCGATATCGTTCGTGTTACCGAGGCGACCGCCGTCGCCGCCGCACGCTGGCGAGGACGGGGCGACGAAGCGGCCGCCGACGAGGCGGCAGCAGCCGCCATGTATCGGGAGCTTGCCCGCTTACCCATCCAAGGCGTCGTCGTGGTCGGCGAGGGTGAAGAGAGCGACAGCCCGGTCCTGTTTGTTGGCGAGACCATCGGCGCCGGATCCCCTGACGGTCTTCAGCTTGATCTTGCCGTTGATCCGATCGAAGGCACTACGCTCTGCGCCAAGGCGCTTCCCAACGCCATGTCGGTGTTGGCGATCGCCGAGCGCGGCAGCCTCCTCAATGTGCGCGATATCTATATGGACAAGATCGCCATCGGTCCCGGCTTTCCCGAGGACCTCGTCGACCTCGACGCATCGCCCGCAGACAATCTCAACGCGCTCGCCAAAGCAAAGGGCGTCGACATTGGCGAACTCACCGTTTGCATTCTCGATCGGCCGCGACACGGCAAGCTGATCGAAGATGTCCGCAAGACCGGTGCCGCGTTGCGGCTTATCGGCGATGGCGACATCGCTGGCGTGATCCACGTCACGGAGCCGCTGGAAACGGGGATCGACATGTACATGGGTATCGGCGGCGCGCCGGAAGGCGTTCTCGCCGCAGCCGCGCTTGCCTGCATTGGCGGACAGATGCAAGGGCGGCTGGTGGCATCCAATGCCGAGCAACGCGCCCGCGCGCGGGCAGCAGGCATCTCCGATCTCAATCGCAAATACGCAATGCAGGACATGATAGCGGGCGACCTCAGCTTCGCCGCCACCGGGATCACTGACGGCTCGCTCCTCGAGGGCGTCCGCGTCACCAAGGACGCGGTTTTCACCCACAGCGTGGTAATGCGCGGCTCCACCCACACGGTGCGGTGGATTAGGACCGAACATACCGACATCGGGAAGTTCGACTGACCGGGTGCGCAGGCCGAATCAGCTACACTCATGGGTTCGCATGGACCGCTTGAAGCGGATGGAGAACCGTGACTGCAGCCTTGAAATATGCGGTGAGAGAGGATGCCCCGGCTTTGCTCGGCGTCGAGCGCTCGGCGCGCGGCCGACGCTGGGTGGAGCGTCTCGATCCCGCCCGGGCATTGGTCGCAACGGCGATTTCCCAAGCGCATGGTGTGCCTGAACTCCTTGGCCGCGTTCTGGCGGCCCGTGGCGCCGACCCGCAGACCGTCGCGCGCTATCTTGATCCTTCACTCCGCACGCTGCTGCCGGACCCGTCGCGCCTACAAGACATGGAGCGCGCGGCTGAGCGTTTTGCGGCCGCAGTCACGGCTGACGAGGCAGTCGCCGTATTCGGCGACTACGACGTGGATGGCGCCGCCTCCGTGGCGCTTATCGAGCGGTTCTTGCGGGTCCATGGAAGAAGCTGCGCCAGCTACATTCCCGATCGCCTCACCGAGGGCTATGGACCGACCCCGGAGGCACTGACCAGTCTCGTGGAGGAGGGTGCCAGCCTCATCCTCACGGTGGATTGCGGCACGACGTCCGCGGGCGCAATCACTGCCGCGAATACCGCCAGCGCCGAGGTCATCGTCATCGATCACCATCAAGCTGACGAAGCACTGCCGCCCGCCTACGCGGTGATCAATCCGAACCGGCAGGACGATCTATCTGGCCAAGGCCATCTTGCTGCAGCCGGCGTCGTGTTTTTGTTCCTCGTCGCCACGGCAGCCGCGTTGCGGCGGCAAGGGTTCTATGGTGGTCGTCCCGAGCCAGATCTCCTGGGCTTGCTCGACCTCGTAGCGCTTGCCACAGTCTGCGACGTGGTGCCCCTTAAGGACGCGAACCGCGCCTTCGTTGCGAAAGGGCTCAAGGTCCTCAGGCTTCGGCACAATGCGGGGCTGCGCGCTCTTGCCGATACGGCACGCCTCGACGAAGCGCCGACCACCTACAGCCTGGGATTCATTCTCGGCCCTCGCATCAACGCCGGTGGCCGGATTGGCGCGTCACAACTCGGCGCGCGGTTGCTTGCTACCGACGACGAGGTCGAGGCGCGCGCCATCGCCGCGAAGCTCGAGGCGCTCAACGCTGAACGCAAGGCGGTCGAGGGACGCATGCTGGAGGAGGCCTTCGCCCGTGCCGAGGCATCGCTCGACGCTGAGCCAGACCAGCCTCTTATCTTCCTTGGCGCCGAAGACTGGCACAAAGGCCTGGTCGGGCTCGTGGCTGGCCGTCTCGTCGAGCGCTTCCATGTGCCCGCCTTCGTTATGGCGTTCGAAGCCGACGGCACCGCAACCGGTTCGGCGCGCTCACTCCCGGGGGTTGATCTGGGCGCCGTCGTCCGAGCCGCCGTGCATGAAGGCCTATTGGTGAAAGGTGGCGGCCATGCCATGGCAGCGGGCTTCGCGATGGAGCGGACACGGCACGATGAGGTTCGCGCCTTTCTCTCGTCTCGGCTCGCCGGCCCTGTCGCGCAAGCCGCCGCAACCCGGCAGCTGGCTATCGACGGGGGCCTGTCGGCGCGTGGCGCGACGCTCGAACTGATCGATCTGCTCGATCGCGCTGGGCCTTACGGACCAGGTCACCCGAAGCCGCGCTTTGTCTTTCCGGCCCATCGCGTGACCAGGCTACGCTCCATGGGCGACGCGCATCTCCGCTGTACGCTTCTTTCCGATGATGGCGGGCGCATCGAGGCCTGCGCATTCCGGGTCGGCGGGACGCCACTTGAGACGCTCTTCGCTAAGGGTGAGGGAACGCGCCTCCATGTCGCGGGACATTTGCGCCGGTCCGTCTGGCAGGGCCGAGAGAGCGTGGAACTCATGATCGAAGACGCCGCAGACCCGTGCGGCGATGACGCCTGAGCGCGTTCTTGCGGGCTTTGGCAAAGCTTTCTATATGACGGGGCTTAGCCCGCGACGCCCCCTTCGTCTAATGGTCAGGACGTCAGGTTTTCAACCTGAAAACAGGAGTTCGATCCTCCTAGGGGGCGCCACTCGCCAACCAACCGCCGCGAGGCTCGCGCTCACCATTTTCCCGTATTCGGCATCGACGCCCAGGGTTCCTGTTTTGGCTTCGGGCCACCCTTCTGCAGCAGCTCGATGGAGATGCTGTCGGGGGAGCGAATGAAGGCCATGTAGCCGTCCCGCGGGGGTCGGTTGATAGTCACGCCGCTCTTCATCAGGCGATCGCAGGTCGCGTAGATGTCGTCGACCTGGAAAGCGAGGTGGCCGAAATTGCGGCCTTCGCCATAGACTTCGGGATCCCAATTGTAGGTCAGTTCGACCTCGGCATGCTCATCGCCGGGCGCCTTCAAGTAGATCAGCGTGAAGCGACCTTGCTCGCTGTCTATGCGGCGGACCTCCTCCAGCCCGAGCTTGTTGCAATAGAAGTCGAGCGACTGGTCGATGTCGGACACGCGCACCATCGTGTGCAGATACTTCATCGGATCGATCCCTTTCGTTACGGCCTCCTCTTGGGGCGAGACCCTAAAGCCGAGCGCTCTGCCGTTGCAAGCAAGACGCCACCCTCGCGCATGGCCCCAAAATGCAAAATCGCCCGCAATTGTTGCACGGCGTCCACAGCGTTGCCCTTAAATCGCGCTGAGCGAAAATTTGCTCGACGCTAGAAACATTTGCAGGTCCTTCATCGAGATTCCTGCGTGTGGCCAGTTACGTCGATAAAACCGCACCGACTTCAACAGTTTCACTTGCCGATCAGATGCTTGCACGCGTCTCTGCGGAGACGCAACGAACTCTGATGCGATTGTGGAGAATGGATGATGCGCGGGAAAATTCTAGTAGCCACCTTAGGCGGCAATGCTATGTTGAAAAGAGAGCGTTTCGGCCGATTCGTTTGTTGGGGCGTCGTTTCGGCTGCAGAAAGTTTAAGCGGGGGAATGCGGCATGGGGGCGAAAGAACCGCCACAGGTAGAAGGCCATACCCAACGCGACGAGGAAGCCACAGTTGATGTGTTCGAGGTCTCAGGGTCGATCAAGTGGTTCGATGCGTCAAAGGGTTATGGGTTCATTGTACCGGACGAAGACCTTCCCGACGTTCTCCTTCATGTAACCTGCCTGCGGCGCGACGGCCATCAGACGGCTTACGAGGGCGCCCGTGTCGTGTGCGAAGTCTTGCGCCGGCCCAAGGGCTTACAGGCGTTCCGCATTCTCGAGATGGACGACACCACGGCGATCCATCCCTCGCAATTGCCCCAACGCACCCATGTAGTCGTCATTCCGGAGAGCGATTGGGAGCGGGCCATGGTCAAGTGGTTCAATCGGCTTCGGGGCTTCGGCTTTCTGACGCGCGGTCCACAGACCCTGGACATCTTCGTGCACATGGAGACGTTGCGGCGCTGCGGCTTTACCGAACTCAGGCCGGGGCAGTCTCTACTCGTTCGCTATGGGCGCGGCCCCAAGGGGCTGATGGCAGCCGAGCTCAAGCCGGACGGCGGCCAAGGGCCGTCCTCTCACTAACAGCCAGTTCGCTAGGTCGCGTCACCGCGGCGTGTCTGTTCATGCTCACGCTGCTGACGCCGCTCGCCGCTAGCTTTGGCGCGGGCGCGGGCACCGTCGTACTCGAGACGGACACGGGCGAGCACAGCTATGATGTCGAGGTGGTGACGACGAACAGCGAGCGCGCCCTCGGCCTCATGTTCCGCCGCGCGCTGCCCAAGACGAACGGCATGCTGTTCGTCTACGAGCCGCCACAAGGCGTAACCATGTGGATGCGCAACACCTATATCCCACTCGACATGATTTTCATCGACGCGGAAGGGCGCGTGCACCGCATCGAGACCAACACCGAGCCATTCTCGACCGACATCATCCCCTCCGGGGGCGCGGTGGCTGGCGTGCTCGAGCTCAATGCCGGAGAGGCCGAGAAGATTGGCCTCAAGCGGGG
>JAWKWG010000026.1:0-40233 GCA_041397675.1 Hyphomicrobiales bacterium
GCATAGGCAAGTCCCGGCTCCTCCACCGCATTCAACAGAGAGCGCAGCTGCGAGACCTTGCGCTCAAGCAGCTTGGTGCGCCATTCCCACTGCTTGAGCTCCTCGTTTTCCTGCTTCAAGCGATCGAGCTCGCTGAAAAGCGCCGCATAGGTTTGCACGCGCTCGACGGCGCGGCGCGCCTCAATGGCCGGGATCGACGCGGCCTCGAGCAGCGGCGCCGTCAGATCGACAAGGTTGTCACTCGCGTCGGCGATGAGACCATGGCCGATGCGGCTCAGGACCAAGAGAACCGCACAAAGAAAGTAGAGGCCGAAGCTGAGCAATTCGACCGGGGCTCGCCAGGAGGGCCGGCGCTTATGGAAGAATGGTGCACTGTGTCCGCGCATTTGCGTTCACATTGTGGAACGCCCCGATTGGCGTTCCTCCCCGCGTTACCTCGGGCCGCGTTGCTGCCGCCCGCTCTCGTCTGCCGCCCGTTCAGGGCTTGATAAGCAGATCTGTAATTTCATCCAGACGCTCGAGCGCCATCCCGGTACCACGCACCACGCAGCGCAGCGGGTCCTCGGCGATCTTGAACTTCACGCCCGTTTCTTGTTGGAGCCTGACGTCGAGCTTCTCGAGCAACGCGCCGCCGCCCGTGAGATAGATGCCTGCATCGCAAATGTCGGCGGTGAGCTCGGGTGGCACATCGGCAAGCGCCTGACGAATGCCGCCGACGATCTGTTGGATCGGCAAAGTCAACGCATCGGCGATCTCATGTGGCCCAAGCGTGATCTCGGTGGGAAAGCCGCGCTGGAGATCGCGTCCCTTGATCTGAATCGTAACGTGGGTGCCGTTGGCTTTGGCGACGGCGGAGCCCGCCTCCTTCTTGATCGCTTCGGCATTGGTCGCGCCGATAAGAAGATGGTGCTTGAAGCGCGCGTAGTTGACGATCGCTTCGTCCATGGAATTGCCGGCGGTGCGGATCGACTTCGAGTAGATCACGCTGCCCATGGACATGACGGCGATGTCGGTGGTGCCACCGCCAATGTCGACAACCATCGAGCCGCGCGGCTCCTTGAATGGCAGTCCGGCGCCGATGGCCGCCGCGACCGGCTCCTCGATGAGATAGACTTTGCGGGCGCCCGCCGAGAGACCGGCCTCGTGCACGGCGCGGCGTTCGACAGACGTCGCGCTTGCAGGCACACAGATCATGACGCGCGGGCTGCCGAACAACCGCCGCTTGTTCACGCGGCGAATGAAATATTTGATCATCTCCTCGGCGGCAGCGAAGTCGGCGATCACGCCGTCGCGGAGCGGCTGAACTGTTTCGATTTTGCTTGGGGTTCTTCCAAGCATAGTTTTCGCCTCATGGCCCGCGGCGATAACCTTGCGGTCTTCACCACGCACCTCGATGGCAACGACGGACGGCTCGTCGAGGACGATCCCCCGTCCCGGCACGTAAACAACAGTGTTTGCCGTGCCAAGGTCGATGGCCATGTCCGCCGAGACAGAGCCCAAGACCGAGAACATGCACCCGCCCCAGTTGGCTCACAGCATCTGTAAGCCCGTTAACGCCACTGAACTTGCGCCAGCGGAAAATTATGGCCGTTCCAAGGGGTTCGGCCCGCCTCCCCAGCGCGAAGCCATGTTGCGTCAAATCGAACTGGCGAGCAATGCGTAGACGCTCGATTTTGAAAAAACTCTTTGCTTGACGCAATTGTGGCAGACGGCGCGAAGCAACGTCGGCCAGCTGATGCCCACGGGCCGTGGCGCGCGCCCTATGAGCACCTTAACGGGCCTCGTTCACACGCGGACGAAGAGTCGTTGGCTCATTTGGCCCACGAGACGCGGCGGCCGACCGAGTTAGAGCCCGGCCAAGCCGCGCGCCGTGCGCCAATTTAGGCAGATGCCTATGACATAAGCATTACGAGGCGAGCATCGTCTCGGGCTTGCGCCGTGCCTCGCGGGCCATGAGCTTGTTCAAGGCGCTGACATAGGCGCGCGCTGAGGCGACCAGGGTATCGGTGTCGGACCCCCGCCCCGTGGCGATCTTGCCATCCGCCTCCAAACGCACGGTCACCTCGGCCTGCGCGTCGGTGCCCTCGGTCACCGCGCTCACCTGGTAGAGGGCAAGCCGCGCCTCGTGCGGCACCAAGGACCGAATGGCCTTGAAGGTCGCATCGACCGGACCGTCGCCGACTGCCTCGAAGGTGTGCTGCTTGCCGTCAATATCGAGGGTGATGGTCGCCTTCTGTGGACCACCGGTGCCGGCGATCACCGTCAGCGCCACCACCTTGATGCGGTCGTGGGCGGAGGCGATCTCCTGATCGACCAGAGCCTCGATGTCCTCGTCGTAGACATGCTTCTTGACGTCGGCGAGCGCCTTGAAGCGCACGAAGGCGTCCTCGAAGGCATTGCCGCCGAGCTCGTAGCCCAGCTCCTTCAGCTTCTCGCGGAAGGCGTGGCGCCCCGAATGCTTGCCCATCACCAAGGAGGACTCCTTCAGACCCACGCTTTCCGGCGTCATGATCTCGAAGGTGCTTGCATGCTTCAGCACGCCGTCCTGGTGAATGCCGCTCTCGTGGGCAAAAGCGTTCCGCCCGACGATCGCCTTGTTGTACTGGACCGGAAAGGCGGTCACCCGCGACACGAGCTTGGAGGCCCGGGTCAGGTGGGTGGTGTCGATGCCGGTCCAAACCGGCATCACGTCCGAGCGGGTATGGATCGCCATGACGATCTCTTCCAGCGCCGCATTGCCAGCGCGCTCGCCAAGCCCGTTGACGGCGCATTCCACCTGGCGGGCGCCGGCCATTACGCCGGACAGGGAGTTGGCGACCGCAAGGCCCAGATCGTTGTGGCAGTGGGTCGAGAAGATAATGGTGTCCGAGCCAGGGACCCGCTCCAGCAACATGCGGATCAACTCGGCGAACTCGTGATGGGTGGCGTAGCCCACCGTGTCGGGAATGTTGACGGTGGTGGCGCCAGCCTTGATGGCGGCCTCGACGCAGCGGCACAGGAAATCCGCCTCGGTGCGGGTCGCGTCCATGGCCGACCACTCGACGTCGTCGGTGTAGCCCCGGGCGCGGGTCACCGACGCGGTCACGCGCTCCAGCACCTCGGCCTCCTCGATGCCCATCTGGTATTTGCGATGGAGCGGCGAGGTGCCGATGAAGGTATGGATGCGGCCGCGCTTGGCCGGCTTGATAGCCTCGGCACAAACGTCGATGTCCTTCATTTGCGCGCGGGCCAGCCCGCAGATCACCGCCTTCTCGGCCCGGCGGGCGATCTCCTGCACGCTGTCGAAGTCGCCTTGGCTCGCGACGGGGAAGCCCGCCTCGATAACGTCGACCCCCATCTCGTCGAGCAGGTCGGCCACCTCGAGCTTCTCGTCGAAGGTCATGGTGGCGCCGGGACATTGCTCGCCGTCGCGCAAGGTGGTGTCGAAGATGATCACGCGGTCCTTGTCCGCGCGCGGCTCCGTGTTCGGGGCCTTTTTCTCGGAATCCATGATGCTCGTCCTTAAGCCTTTGGCCTCAGTCTAACACGACTGGCGAGGCGCTTGAATTTTCGCGGGTTTGTCTTGCCATCCCCTGAACGCCCGCCTCGGCCTAGGCCAAGACCGCCGGAGCTCAGGGGCGGGTAAGGAGGAGCAGGAGGGTGAGCGCAAGCGGACCGCGCGGAGAACCGCCGGTTTTCGTCAGAATCTCAATGGTCGAACGCTGCGTCATGACCCTTCTCTGGCGAGGCTTCAGGCCCCGCGTTGCCCGGAAAATAGTGTCATCGCCGCCCAAGAGCAAGGCACGCCTCAGCGTCGCCGCGACGCAGGGGGGTGCGTCCGGGTTTGCGTCATCCCCTCTTGAGACAAGAGGGCGGCGCTCAACAAAGCCGCAATCCTATGGCTCTTGCCGGCACGAGCACCGTCGGCCACGCCACGCGGCGATTTTCCGGAAACGCCGGGCCGCGCTTTCGTCCAGATCTCCCGCGACGATTTCAGTCTCTCGACACCTCGTCAGAAGGCAACTGCCGCGTTTAACCAGACCCTGCGGTCCGATGCAGCCTGCTCCAGGCAGGGCCTCGTAGTGGACCCGGGCGGAGCCCCGGCGCCGTCCGAGCGTTCCGTAGCGAACGAAACCCGCAGGCGCCGCACCCCGTCCCGCTACCGCAACGCCTCGCGAAGCGCCCCTTCGAAGGACGAGGTGACGCCAGTGTAATTCAGGCTTGGAGGGCGGGGATAAATAAGCAGTTTGACTTCTCCTCGAGGACGATGCGGAGAACGGGAATGGTGCGCCTCACTTTCCCGTCGGGAAATTGCATTGCGGGTTCGCTGGAAACGGAATGGCGTAGCTGGGCGTTCTGATGGACGGAAAGCGGGTTTTAGATCAAACATCCAGCTTCCGACGGCAAACTGACGGTTCTCATTCCTTGGCCAACTTCATCGCGCAGCATCAGGCAGCTATCGCGCTGGCGATACTGATTGCAACTTTCGCCGCGTTTCTCCTGGAACGCTTTCCACCCGCAGTCGTCGCAATCGTGGGTGCCGCCGCCTTTCTCGTACTCGGCCTTATCAACACCAAAGACTTGATGAGCCGCGTCAATTTCTCGAACAGCGCCCCGATCACCGCATCGCGGCGATGTTCGTCCCTATCGGGCGCTGGTCAAGGACCGGAACACTTGAGGCGGCTGCTTCATGGATACCTCACGCTGCTGACCGGCCCAAGACCGTCCTGCTGTTGTTCTTCGCCGGGACGATCGCCTCGGCATTCGCTGAACAACGCCCGTGGTGATGGTGCTAATTCCGATTGTCGTGCGCCTGGCCAGAACGGTCGGCATGGCACCGACGCAGTTGCTCATTCCGCTCTCCTACGCAGCGATCCTGGGCGGCACCTGCACATTGATCGGAACATCGACCAACCTCCTGGTGGACGGCGTCGCCCGCGAGCATGGACTGCCCGCGTTCTCAATTTTCGAAATCGCCCCGGTGGGGCTCGTGACGGCGACCGTTGGGATGGCAACTATGCTGGTTCTCGCGCGCGTGTTGCTGCCGGCCCGCATGAGCGCTGCGGACCTGATGGACGAAGAAGGCAAAGTTTTCTTCCTCACCGAACTCACCGTCTCCGAAGAGTCCCGCTTCGCAGGCAAGAAACTTGGCGCCGTGAAAGAGCTCAATCAGCCGGGCATCAAACTCGTCGCGTTGTATCGGAACGGATCAACCAGCCGGGGCATTCTCGGCGACGAAGCGCTGAAGGCCGGCGACCGAATCATCATCAAGGCCACGATGCCCGAGGTTCTCACCCTACACGGCGAACGGGGCTTCGACATTCTTGGCGTCGGCGGGGGCGAAAGCGGAAAAGAGCAGATTATTGTGGAGGCCGTATTGGCCCCCGGCCGGGGTGCCGCGTTCCGCTCGGTCAACGAGATGCGGCTTGGGCGCTTCGGCGTTCGCCTGCTCGGCATTAGCCGGCACCGCTATCTTCCCGGTGTCGATTTGGACTCGGTCCAGCTGCGGGCGGCCGACCGTTTGCTTCTCGAAGGCACGCCGGAAGGACTCGCGGCGGCGGCCGAAGACGCGGACTTCATCAATATGACCCAGCCCCGCTCGCGCAGCTTCCGCCGCCGCAAGGCACCCATCGCCATCGCCACGCTTGCCGGCGTCGTTCTCCTCGCCGCGCTGAACGTCATGCCGATCGAGGGACTGGCCGTACTAGGGGTGGCCGTGATTCTGCTGCTTCGTTGCATCGACGCAGACGAGGCGTGGGAATCGATCAATGGCGGGATCCTGGTGCTGATCTTCGCCATGCTGGCGATCGGCGTCGGCCTCGAAAAGTCAGGCGCCGTGCAGCAGATCGTCGATCAAATCGAGCCGATCCTGGGGCAGAGCTCGGGATTCGTGTTGATCCTCGCGCTCTATTTCCTGGCGGTGATGCTGACCGAACTGATTACCAACAACGCGGTGGCGGTCGTGCTTACGCCCATCGCCATTGGCTTGGCGGATGGACTAGGCTTGGACTCCCGCCCCCTTCTTGTCGCCGTCACTGCTGGGCGCGAGCGCCAGTTTTGCCACGCCGATCGGTTATCAGACCAACACCATGGTGTACGCTTCGGGGAACTATCGTTTTGCCGACTTCATCAAGATCGGCGTGCCGATGAACCTTATCGTCGGCATCGCAACGTGTATCGCCATCTCGGTGTTAATGCCGTTCTGAGAGGAACGCGCCCTAGTATGCGCCGCAGAGCCGACCATGCTGTGTCATCCGTGCCAGGACCTGACATTCGTCTGACGGTGCTAATCGGCGACGGGGGCCGATTGCACTACGCCCGGTTCCGCGGCAACCGTCTTCTGCAAATTCGCGATCGCGGCGTCGAGCCGAGCGAGAAACGCGGCGTCACCGGGAAAGAGCTCGTTGATTTGCGCAAGGACGTCGCGTGCCTGCTGCAAGGCATCGCGCGCGGCTCCCATGTCCTTCTCTTCGATCGACAGGGCCGCCGCCTCGAGCTTGATCAAAGCGTCTTCGTACAACGCGAAGATCGGAGTGGCATCAGTCCCCCGATCCTTCAGCTCGACGACGATCAGACGCGCCTGCCGCAGCGACTGTCGAGCGCTTGCCGTTTCACCGCGTTGCATCAGGACCAACCCAATATTGGCATGGCTGGTCGCCAGAGCGGCTAGCGCGTCCGGGTGGTCGGGATGCGCCTTGGCCAAGCGATCCGAGACGGCCAAACCGTCTTGAAAATATTCCAGCGCCTCGCCGGGCTGGCCTTGCGCCATCAAGACTTCGCCTATGGAGTTGAATGAGTCGGAGAGCGAACCTTGCCAATCCGCGTTGTACGGATCGGCTTCCACCAAGTTTTTGACGACTGCCAAGCCCTCTTGGAAAGCAGTTAGCGCCTCGTCGAAATCGCCTCGCCGCATGCGCAATTCGCCGATCTTTTGGCGTGACACATAAAGACTGTGTTGGAGCTTGGCATTTTCGGGATCGGCTTCGGCCAAGCGTTCGGAGATGACGAGGTCGAGCCGATAGGCGGTCATCGCATCATCGAGCCTGCCCATCATCCCCATCATGTCGCCGACAGTGCTGGAGGCCGCGGAGAGGCTCTGTTGCCAGTGGACATTGCCGGGATCGACCGTGACCAAGTGCTGAAAAAGGGCAACGCTGACCTCGTAAGCCTTCAGCGCTTCCTCTCGCTCGTCTTGTAGCTCCAGCGCCTTTCCGAGCTGGAGAGCGGCCACGGCAAGGTCGTTTTGCGCCAACACGCTCTCCTGATCGGCTTTGACAAGGCGGTAAGCAATCTCGATCTTGTCGCGGTAGTACGGCAGCGCATCGGCAAAATGGCGCTCGCGCATCAGGATGTCGCCGATCGCTCCATAGGCAATGGCCAGACCGCGCTGCCATTCGGGGTCCGCCTCGGCCAGGGGCTCTGCCATCTTGCTGGCCGCGCGGTATTCGTCCAAAGCCGCCGCCAGATCACCGCGGTCCTGATCGATATCGCCGATTCCAATGCGAGACCAAAAGCGCCATATCTCGTTTCCCTGTTCGGCGTTGCCAAGGACACGCTGAAAGGCTGTTTCCGCATCGCCGAGCGATCCCGCCTGGAGCTGGAACCAGCCGTGGTAATACATGCCTTCGACGTTCTCTGGGTCGAGTGCGGCCGCCTCGGCGTAATAGGCTCGTGCCTTTTGCGTCTCCGAGATCGCCGCGATGGCCGCGAGGTTTCGGTAGGCTTCCGCCGCCGCCTTGTTTTGCGCTGCTGCCCGCCTTCTTTTTGTCCTCGGCGACCGCCGCCAGAAGCGGTTCGGCCTCCTCGGAGGCTTGCCCGCCTTCCAGGAGCTCCAGCGCCTTGGCGTAGCGAGGATCGCGCGCAGCGCCTTCGGCGATCGAGGTAATGGCATCGGTCAGGCTTTGCTTGGCTCCGGGAACGGCCGCTTCGGCAGTGCCGACGAAACTATACTGGGCCACGATGGCCTCGATCTCGCTCAGCCTTTGCTGACTTTGCTGAGCCTGCCAGCCAAAAAAGCTACCGACGAGAATGAGAGCGACAATGGCCCCGGCGATGCCGTTGCGAATCCGGCCCTGGCGGCGACGTTCGCGCTCGGCGCGGCGGAACACGTCGTCCGAGGACACGGCGAGGAGACCGGCCACCACTTTGGCGAGGGCAAGATTTTTTCCGTCCCCTTCTTCCCGCGCGTCCGCTGCTAGTACCTCAAGGCCCTCGCCGGTAATATTGCCATCGTCATCAAGCGTGAACCTGAGCGAAGGCGGAAAACACTCGCGTTCGGGATCGCCCGGCTTGCCGCTCACAATTAGAGGAATCACGGGGCGGTCGGGATGGCGCGACTTGAAGAGGCGGATTTCCTCGGTGACGTATTGGCTCTTCGCCGCGGCTGGCGAGCAGATTGCGATCAGAGCGTGAGAGTCATCCAGGGCGGCAAGGGTTTGCTCCGTCAGCGTATGACCGGCGGTGAAGTCATCGCGGTCGCGGAAGATGGGGCGAAGGTTCCCAGGGATCTTCCCTGTCGGCGTTTCGCGGCCCTGAAGATCCTTGTCGATACGGAAGCCTTCGAGGCTGCGGTGCAGCCATTTGGCCCAGCCCGTATCAGCGTGGCTGTAGGAGATGAAGGCCCGGTACTTGCGGGCGTCGGTCTCTACCATAACTGCTTCGAGCCCCGGTCTCGAACCGAGGGTCGCCCCCCGGACGAGATTATCCGGAAGACTGACGGCCACCGCAACTTACAGTTCCGAAGACGGCAGGTCGGGTGATGGCGCCGGAATGGAAGAAAAGGTCGGCAGCCTCGAGTCGAACAAGTTCGCCGACTTCACCGTTCTGGAGGAGGATCGTATTAGGGTGCCTTCTCGCTCACCACGCGCGCCAACTCGTCGCGCAGAATGCGATTTAGGGCTTCCATATGGGCCGCAGCCCTCGCCAGAACGTCGCGCGCCTCGCTGCTTGATGGCATCTCATCAGTCGACGTAAGGATATCCGCATAGCGCGCGTGAAGCTCGCTGTTCACCAGCATCATCTTGGCCAGCAATGAGGCTTGAAGGGACACAAGCTCTTCGATGCTGAGTGTATCTGGGGCGGCGTGGGTAAGAAGTTCGTCCCGAAGCAAATGCGTCCACCAGTTCACCCTCCACCTCCATCGGCAATGCCGGTCACGCGCAAGACGTGTTCTGGCTGTCGAATAGCGCCTCTAATCCCCACTGGAGTTCGTCTGCGCGGCCGTTCTCCGCCGCTGCCGCGAACGCATTCATGGCCACGCCCCGCCAACCTCGTGGCGTGGCCTCGCTGCTCGGTCTTTTGCCTCTAATGCGCGCCGCTGAAATGTCCGCGCTGCGCCATCCAGGTCAGAGCCGCAAACTCGGCGCGACTCATGTGCACCACGGTGGCGTGGTCCCCGGCCTCGAAATAGACGTCCGGCTGCGTCTCGAGATCGTCGTCGATCATCACGTCGAGCCCGTAGCATTCGCCAACGGGGGGAATGGCGCCCCTCGCGCAGTCTTCGAACAGCTCGGCTATCTCGCGCTCGCTGGCAAACTCGACATCGTCGCCGTACTGCTGCTTGAGGTCGGCGAGACGAATGTGATGGGAGGACGGGAGGACCGCCAGCACATAGCCGGTGGCGTCGCGGAGCAGCACTGCCTTGGCCAGCCGGTCGCCCGGAATGTGGCAGGCTTGCGCGGTGCGCAGAGAGCTTTCGGTGGGTTCGTGGGCCAGGACGTCGAAGGCGACGTTCTTCGCGGCGAGATATCTTGCCAAGGTGGGGGCTATGGCCATGGTCGAGCCTCCTGTCAGCGCATGTGCGCTCCGCGAAGCGGAAGGCTCCCCCCATGCCAGCGCCTCGCTTCGAGCGCGGCTTGGTTAAGGCAAGAGGATACACCCGCCACCATCTTGCGACAATGCCGCCGAGCCCAACCTATGCGGGTGCAACGAACCGTGCCGCAAGCGCGGTGTCCATGAACTCAATCATGGACGCGATCTTGCCGTTTTCGATGGTGATGAAGTGGGCGAGTTCCGTATCGATGGTCTTGCCATTGGCGGCATTATGCACGGTCGCGCGCCAGCGGACCGCGGCTCTATCGCCGTCAATGAGCATGTCGAGGAATTCGAAATTGCTCAGCTTGTAATTGGCGAGCATGCGCTCGAACACGCCCATGACATCAGCATGGCCAGACATGGCGACGGTCATCGCACCGACATCGGGCGAGCCGGCAACGACATAGGTCGTGTCGTCGGTAAAGTCCTTTCTGAGCACGTCCATATCGCCCGAGACCCGGGCCGCGTAGATGCGTTGCAACAAAGACTTAAATTCCGATCTATCGGTCATGGCCGCCTCGCTCCTTGCGCCGTATCGACGCCGTCGGCGCCGATGTCGCTACTTATAGTAGCGCAAGCGCCAGGACCTAGTCCCTATCCGTGCGGCGGCGGCTCTTGTCGGTGCGGCGGCGGCGCGGGCTCCGCGCGGGCTTCGCCTTCGGCGCGGCGGCGGTCTTTGTTGGTGCCGGAGCGGGCAAATCGCCGTCAGGCAGGCTCACGAAGATGAGCACCGCGAGAACGGTCACGTAAAAGCGGAAGGCGGCGTCCTGGCCGTTCCACGTCGCCGACTGCCACATGGCGAACCATTCGCCGGCCACCACCATGAACCCGAAGAACCAGAGCAGGAAGGCAAGCAGCGCGCCCGCAATGAACGGCCCCTTGGCCCCGTTGAAGACGGCCCCCGGCGCATGGCGCGCCTGGAACAGCGCAGTCGCACCGGCGAGAAACAAGACGCCACTGGCCGTCTCCGCCGCGATGATGAGCCAATAGCAGAGGTTCCACAGGGTGGGATTGGTGATCGACCGGTACATGAGCGCGTTGCCGGGATAGGTCGTATCCATGCTCATGACGTGCTTCACGAACAGGTAGTTGGTGCCGTAGTCCGTGACGTTGTCGAAGGCGACGAGCAGGCAGAACACGGCGAGGCAGAGCGCCATCACGATCTTGGCGTAGCGGGTGATCAGCATGAAGGCCCCTGCCCCGAACTAACGCCGGCACGCGCTAGTTCTTGTCCTTGTCGACCATCTTGCGCTCGGCGATCCACGGCATCATGTCGCGCAGCTTCTTGCCGACGACCTCCATGTCGTGACTGTCGCATTTGGCGCGCATGGCCTTGAAGCTCGGCTGGTTGATACGGTTCTCGAGCATCCAATCCTTGACGAACTTGCCAGACTGGATGTCGGCGAGAACCTCCTTCATGGCGGCCTTGCTCTCCTTGCCGACGACGCGGGGGCCGGAGACATATTCGCCGTACTCGGCCGTGTTGGACACCGAGTAGTTCATGTTAGCGATGCCGCCCTCGTAGATCAGATCGACGATCAGCTTCACCTCGTGGACGCACTCGAAATAGGCCATCTCGGGGGCATAACCCGCCTCGATCAGCGTCTCGTAGCCGTTCCGCATCAGCTCGACCAAGCCGCCGCACAGCACGGACTGCTCGCCGAACAGATCGGTCTCGCATTCCTCGCGGAACGTGGTCTCGATGATGCCGGCACGGCCGCCGCCGATGGCCGCAGCGTAAGAGAGCGACAGGTCGTGGGCATTGCCGGTGGCATCCTGGGCGATGGCCATGAGGCACGGCACGCCGGCACCGCGCAGATATTCGGCGCGAACCGTATGGCCGGGACCCTTGGGCGCCACCATGCACACATCCATGTCGGCGCGCGGCTCGATCAGATTGAAATGAATGTTGAGGCCGTGGGCGAAGAACAACGCCGCGCCCTGCTTCATGTTGGGCTTGAGATCGTTCTCCCAGATGCCCGCCTGAAGCTCGTCCGGGGTGAGCATCATGACCACGTCGGCCCATTTGGCGGCGTCGGCCACGGACATGACCTTGAGGCCGGACTTCTCGGCCTTGGCGGCGGACTTGGACCCGGGCCGCAAGCCGACTGCGACGTCCTTGACGCCAGACTCCTTCAGGTTCAGCGCGTGCGCGTGCCCCTGGCTGCCATAGCCGATGATGGCGACCTTCTTGCCCTTGATCAGATTGAGATCGGCATCCCGATCGTAATAGACACGCATACCTGTTCCCCTAGCGAAGACGTTCCAAGTGGTGGCTCGCCCGGGTTTTGCCGCCCAGGCCGCAAAAAGACAAGTGCCGGTTACATCTGCCCAGTGCCGCGAGCCAAGGCGGCTAGCCCGGTACGGCACACCTCGATCAGGCCGAGCGGCTGCATCAGGGTGATGAATTCCTCGATGCGAGACTGCTCGCCGGTAAGCTCGAACACGAAATGCTCGGTGGACGAGTCGATGACCTGGGCGTGAAACGCCTCGGCATTGGCTCTAGCGCCTCGACCCGCTTCTCGCCTCACCGGCCACCTTGACGAGAGCGAGCTCGCGCTCGATGGGGTGACCGAGCACGGTGAGATCGGTGACCGTGTGGATGGGCACCAGGCGGTCGAGCTGGTTCTTGATCTGCTCGATGACCATGCGGCGTACCCGTGGTGACGATGGTGATGCGCGACAGGTGCGCCTCATGCTCGGTCTCCGACACGGTGAGCGACTCGATGTTAGAAGCCGCGGCCCGAGAACAGGCCGATGACACGCGCGAGCACGCGCCGGGCTTCGTTGTCGACGAGCACGCTCATGGTGTGCGTCTCGAGCTTCTGTTCCTTCTTTCTCCAGCGGATAGGCGGAGCCGGGCTGGGCCATTTAAGTCTCTTCTCGGGTCCGTGGGATCTGGACGACCGGTGGGGCGCGCTAGAACGGCGCGGGTTACACCATCACCTTGCCTTCGTCGGTGATGGCGTTCTCGATGTCTTCTTCCGTGACGTCGTCGCCCAACAGCATGTTGTTGTGCGCCTCCCCCGCTCGGGATCATGGGGAAGCAGTTGGCATGCTTGTCGACGCGGCAGTCAAAGATCACGGGCCGCGGCGTGGCGATCATCTTCGCGGATCGCGTCATCCAACTCGGACGGCTTCTCGGCGCGGATGCCGACAGCTTGGTACGCCTCGGCGAGCTTGACGAAATCGGGCAGCGCCTCGGTGTAGGAGTGCGAGTAGCGGCCGCCATGCAGCAGCTCCTGCCACTGACGCACCATACCCATGTACTCGTTATTCAAGATGAAGATCTTGATGGGCAAGTCGTACTGCGCCGCCGTCGACATCTCCTGCATGGTCATGAGCACCGAGGCCTCACCGGCGATGTCGATGACGAGGCTGTCCGGGTGCGCCATCTGCACGCCGACCGCGGCGGGAAGCCCATAGCCCATGGTGCCGAGCCCTCCGCTCGTCATCCAGCGGTTCGGCTCCTCGAAATGGAAGAACTGGGCGGCCCACATCTGATGCTGGCCGACTTCAGTGGTGATGTAGACGTCTTTGTCCCGCGTCAGCGCGTAGAGCCGCTCGATGGCGTATTGCGGCATGATGACGTCGTCGCGCTTCTTGTAGCTCAGGCATTTGCGCGCCCGCCATTTGTCGATCTGGCCCCACCAGGTCTTCAGCGCCGCCTTGTCCACCTTCGGGTTCTTGACCTTCCAAGCGCGGATCATCTGATCGAGCACGTGAGCGCAATCGCCGACGATGGGAATGTCAACGGTAATATTCTTGTTGATCGACGAACGGTCGATATCGACGTGGATCTTCTTGGAGCCCGGCGAGAAGGCATCGACCCGCCCGGTGATGCGATCGTCGAAGCGCGCGCCGATGCAGATCATCACGTCGCAATCGTGCATCGCATTGTTCGCTTCGTAGGTGCCATGCATGCCGAGCATGCCGAGCCATTGCTTGTCGGAGGCCGGATAAGCGCCAAGACCCATCAGGGTCGAGGTGATGGGATAGCCGGTCATGCGCACCAGCTCGCGCAGGCGCTCGGTGGCGAGCGGGCCGGAATTGATGACGCCGCCGCCGGTATAGAAGATCGGACGCTTGGCGTTGGCCATCAACTCGATGGCTTCAGCCACAGCGCGCTCGTCGCCCTCCTTGGCGGGGCGATAGCTCTTATGCTGCGAGTTCGACAAGCCGGCATAGGCGCCCTTGGCGAACTGGATGTCCTTGGGGATGTCGACGACGACGGGTCCGGGACGGCCAGAGCGCGCGACGTAGAACGCCTCGTGCAGGACGGTCGACAGCTGGTTGACGTCCTTCACGAGATAATTGTGCTTGGTGCAGGGCCGCGTGATGCCGACGGTGTCGCATTCTTGGAATGCGTCATTGCCGATCAAATGGGTCGGCACCTGGCCGGTGATGCAGACGACGGGGATGGAATCCATCAGCGCGTCGGTCAAACCCGTGACCGCATTGGTCGCGCCGGGACCGGAGGTCACCAGCACGACGCCAACCTTTCCGGTCGAGCGGGCATAGCCTTCCGCCGCATGGACGGCGCCCTGCTCATGGCGGACAAGGATGTGCTTCAGCCGATCCTGCTGGAACAGCTCGTCATAGATCGGCAGAACGGCGCCACCCGGATAGCCGAAGATGTGCTCGACGCCTTGGTCGGCGAGAGCCTCCAGCACAATTTGGGCGCCTGTCATCTGGCGTGACATGTCTCTACTCACTGGCAACACCGAAGCGCTTGCGGCCGGACCCGGCCGCTGCCCCGGTGGATAACTATAAGGATTGGCGGAAAACGCCGAATTAAGCCGCGCACCCTAAGGGCTGCGCGACATAGGGTCAACGGCAAATGCGAATGAATGACAAGTTTGTTGCGCGTTTCCTTTCCGAATATTACCTAAGAGGCTATATAAGGCGACACTTTATTGCGTTCAAGCCGGTCGCCTACCAATGTCCTACAGCGCCGCGTGGACAACCGTCCTAGACAAGGGCGCGGCATCCGCCTATGTCCCTAACCGCTTCAGGGGACCCGCGACGCGGTTTGCCGCGTTGACGCGATAGCTTTCAAACGCTCTTCCCATATTTCTTGGTCTGAATGCAGCAGACGGCCAGCTCAGAAACGCATGCCGCCAACGGCAATGACGTCCCGGCGCTTAACTCGCGCACGTTTTGGGCGCTCACGTTCGGCACGGTCGGTGTCGTCTATGGCGACATCGGTACGAGCCCTCTCTACGCGCTGCGCGAAGCTGTGCTCGCGGCAGGCGGGGAGCATGGCATCGTCACCCAAGCCGCCGTGTTCGGCGTGCTGTCGCTCGTGTTCTGGGCACTCATCATCGTTGTCACCACGAAATACATGCTGGTGCTGCTGCGCGCGGACAACAACGGCGAAGGCGGCACGCTCGCACTGACCGCGCTCGCGTTTACCGCGCTCGGCCGACGCACGCCGCTCGTGCTCGCGCTCGGCATTGTCGGCGCCTCGATGTTCTACGGCTCGACCCTGATCACGCCGGCGCTTTCGGTGCTATCGGCGGTCGAAGGCCTGAACGTCGCCACAGCGGCGTTCGCGCCCTACGTCCTGCCACTCACCGTGCTCATTCTCATCGGACTGTTCTCGGTGCAGTCGCACGGCACGGCGCGGGTCTCGATCTTTTTCGCGCCCATCACGCTCGTCTGGTTCATCATCATCGCCATTGCCGGTGCCGCGGAGATCGGCGCCAACCCGCGCGTGCTCGCCGCGCTCAATCCGTATTACGGCATCAAATTTCTGATGACCCACGGCATCATCGGGCTCATCACGCTCGGCGCCGTGTTCCTGGTCGTGACCGGATCGGAAGCGCTTTACAATGATCTCGGTCATTTCGGACGGAGGCCGATCCAGACCGCGTGGCTCTATCTTGTGCTGCCAGCGCTGCTGCTGAACTATTTCGGACAAGGCGCGCTGATGCTGGCGCAGCCCGATACCGTCTCCAATCCGTTCTATCTGCTGTTTCCCGATTGGGCGCTCTATCCAATGGTCGCGCTTGCCACCATGGCCACGGTCATCGCCAGTCAGGCGGTTATCACCGGCGCCTATTCGATCACGCGCCAAGCCATGCAACTCGGTCTCCTGCCTCGCATGGAGGTACGCCATACGTCTGAATCCCAGGCCGGGCAGATCTATATGCCGCGCGTGAACTTTCTGTTGCTCGTCGGCGTCCTGCTGCTCGTGTTCATGTTCCGCTCATCGAGCGAACTCGCCGCCGCTTACGTGCTGGCGGTGGCGACCACGGCGTGGACGGCAGGCATTCTCGGCTTCATCGTGATCTGGAAGCTGTGGCGGTGGAGCTTGTGGGCCACCATCGCCCTGATGGTGCCCCTCATCATTGTCGACACTGCCTTCGTTCTCGCCACCACGCTCAAGCTGTTCCAGGGCGCGTGGCTCCCCGTGCTGGTGGGCCTCATCCTGGTGCTCATCATGGTGACCTGGCGACGCGGCACACGCCTGCTCGGCCAGAAGACGCGGCGTGTCGAGGTGCCGTTCGAGCCGCTGTGCAAGAACCTCGAGGAGAAGCCGCCGCACATCGTGCCGGGCACCGCCGTGTTCCTTACCGCCGACCCGGATTTCGCGCCCACCGCCCTGCTCCACAATCTCAAGCACAACAAGGTGCTCCATGAGCAGAACGTAATCCTGACCATCGTCAACGAGGACATCCCGCGCGTCAGCACGGAGAACCGCGTGCAGATGGAAACGATCAGCGACAAGTTCATGCGCATCACCATGCATTTCGGCTTCGTGGAGCGACCCAACGTCCCCAAGGCACTCGCCGTCGCGAGAAAACAGGGCTGGCAGTTCGACATCATGTCGACGTCGTTCTTCCTATCGCGCCGGTCGGTGCGGCCCGACCAACGCTCAGGCATGCCGCAATGGCAGGATCACCTGTTCATCTTCCTCGCCCACAACGCGAACGACGCGTCGAGCTACTTCCAGCTGCCCACAGACCGGGTGGTGGAGATCGGCACGCAGGTTACTGTGTAGCGAGGGCGATAGCCTTCGACGCGTCAGGCAACCACTCCCAATCCGCCATGAAGCGCTTGAGCCAGGTCATCTGCCGCTTGGCATAGCGGCGCGTCTCTGTTTTTGCCTTGGTGGCGGCGTCATCAAGACTGACCTCTCCGGCAAGATGCGCGGCAAGCTCGCGCACGCCATGAGCGCGCATGGCGGGCAGGCCTTGATCGAGATTGAGGGATAATAGTGCTTTGACTTCGTCCAAAGCGCCTTGGTCGATCATGCTGTCGAAGCGCGCATCGATTGCGGCATAAACGTCCGCGCGCTCCGGTGCGACGACGAGCCTCAGCACGGCATCGCTGCTAAGAATGGGCGAGCCCGCCGTTCCCTGCCACTCGACAAGCGACACGCCCGTTGCGTCGACGACCTCCAGCGCGCGCACAATACGTTGTGGATCGGACGGCTTCAGCCGTGCGGCCATGGCGGGATCGCGGGACTGGAGCTCGCGGTAAAGGCCGTCGGTGCCGAGCCTCTCGGACTGCTCCCGCCAAAACGTTCGCGTCTCGGGTGGGATGTCGGGGATTGGCGACAGTCCCTCCAACAGCGCCTTGAAGTAGAGACCGGTGCCACCGACCAGGATCGGCACGTAGCCTTGCGCTTTCGCGTCCTCAATGGCCGACGCGGCATCGGTGAGCCAGTGTCCGACCGAATAGGCCTCCGATGCCGGCACCGTGCCGTAAAGGCGGTGAGGAACAGCGACCATCTCGGCGGATGTAGGCCGTGCCGTGAGCACGTGAAGCTCGCGATAGACCTGCATGGAATCGGCATTGATGACCGTGCCGCGGCACCGTTTGGCGAGCTCCAGCGCAGCCGCCGACTTGCCGCTTGCGGTCGGACCGGCGATGAGGATGGCTTCCATCACGGCGTGTCAGGTATCGCTTGGCGCAGAGCCAATGGCGCGCTAGCCCGTGGGCACCGCGACGAAGCGCAGCTCGCCCTTGGCGTCGGAGAGAAGCAACAACACGGACCGCCGTCCGGACTTCTTCACGGCCTGAAGCCGCGAGACGACGTCCTGCGGCTGCGTCACCTTCTCCTGCGTGACCTCGACGATCACATCGCCGGGCTTCACGTTCTTCTGCGCCGCCGGACTGTCGGGCGCGACCTCGGTGATGATCACGCCTTCGATCGAGTCCCCAATACCATATTGGCTGCGCAACGCGTCGGTGAGCGGGGCAATCGACAGGCCGAGCAGATCCTCGCCGATCTCAGGCTCAGCGCCGCTCATGTCCTCATTGCCTTCGATGGTCTCGTCGACCTCTTCGTCCTCCTCGGGCAGCCGGCCGATCTTGACGGTGACGTTCACGGTCTCGCCGCCGCGCAGCAACTCGACCGGCACGTCCTTGCCGATCGGCGTGCCGACGACGGCGCGCGGGAGATCGCGCATGTTCTCGATGAGCTCGCCGTCGAATTTGAGGATCACGTCGCTGGGCTTGATGCCGGCCGCCTCGGCGGGGCCGTCCGGCGACACTTGAGCAACGAGCGCGCCCGTCGGTCCTTTGAGGCCGAGGCTCTCGGCGATCTCCTCGGTGACGTTCTGCACATGAACGCCGAGCCAGCCGCGGCGCGTCTCGCCATACTGCTTGAGCTGGTCGAGCACTTGAACGGCGGTGTTGGAGGGCACGGCGAAGCCGATGCCGATCGAGCCGCCGGTCGGCGAGATGATCGCGGTGTTCACGCCGATCACTTCGCCCTCCATGTTGAACAGCGGACCGCCGGAATTGCCGCGGTTGATGGCGGCGTCGGTCTGGAGGAAATCGTCGTAGGGCCCGGCATTGATGTCGCGCTTGGTGGCCGAGATGATGCCGACGGTGACGCTACCGCCAAGGCCGAACGGGTTGCCGATGGCCATGACCCAATCGCCGACGCGCATCGCGGAGGAATCCCCGAACGACACGGCCTTCAGCGGCTCCTTTGGCTCCACTTTCAGAAGCGCGAGATCGGTCTTGGGATCGTGGCCGAGCACCTTGACGACTTTCAGCTTCGAGCCGTCGGTGAAGTTGATGATGATCTCGTCGGCGCCTTCGATGACGTGATTGTTGGTGACGATCAGGCCGCTCGGGTCGATGACGAAGCCGGAGCCGAGCGAGCTCACCTTGCGGGGCATGCCGTCGGGGTCTTCGTCGTCGAAGAAGTCGTCGAAGAATTCCTCGAAGGGCGAGCCCTTGGGGCCCTTGCGGCCAGGAATGCTCTCGCCTGGACCTTTCAACGTCTGCGTGGTGGAAATGTTGACCACGGCCTGCTGAAGCCCTTCGGCCACGTCGGCGACCGAGGCGGGCCCGCGGGCGAGGCTCGGGCTGACGATGAGCGCGAAGCAAAGCGCTATGAGCCAGAGGCACGCGCGCCGAACGGCCGGCGTCGCGTTCCGAGACGGGCTCCCGCAATTTGCTAGCGACATCGATCGAGCACTCCGGTCCTGCTCACGCCGGGCGGATTGCCAGCGTGGGCGTCATTCTACCGAAAATCGGCGCCGTGAAGCACGAAACAGTACCGGGCGCCCACGTTCCCTGAAATTATCCGCGGATCAGCCACACAATCAGGACACCCGCGGCCACGGCAATGGCCCCGGCGGTGCGGAGCGACGATTCGGGCGTCTCAGTCGCAATCGCCAGCAGCTTGCGGCCGAGCTGTGGGGCAACGGCCCAAAGCAGCCCCTCGATCACAAGGACGAGGCCAAGCGCCACAGCGAGGTCGGCCATACCGTCTCTTCTGCCTAGGGCGCAGTGCCTGGTTCGGCTTCCCCGACCGACACGGCGCTGTCGTCGCCATTCGCCGCGCCCTGCTGCGTTTCGCCGTTGTCGTCGTCCGGCGTGCTCGGGCTCTGTTGCGGCGTGGGCGCTGGCGCAGACGTGTTAGGCGGCGTCGCAGCCCCAGGTCCAGGCGCACCGGCAGCGTCGTTGAAATACTGGAAGAACTGGGAGTCCGGGCTGAGCAGCATTCGGGTGTCGCCCGATTTCAGAGCGCCTTCATAGGCCTGCATGGAGCGGTAGAAGGCGAAGAAGTCGGGATCCTTGCCAAAGGCTTCGGCGAAGACGCGGTTCTTCTCGGCGTCACCGTCACCACGGATACGCTCCGATTCGCCGGTCGCGTTCGCCTTCAACACCGTGACCTGGCGGTCAGCGGTGGCGCGGATGCGCCGGGACGCTTCCTCACCCTCGGCGCGGATCTCGGCGGCTTGTCGTTGCCGCTCGGTTTGCATGCGGCGGTAGATGGCCTGGCTATTGGCCTCCGGCAGGTCGGCGCGCTTGATCCGCACATCGACGACGGTGACACCAAGGCCTTTGCCTTCCGTATTCACTTGCTCAGTGATCTGCTGCATCAGCGCATGGCGCTTGTCGCGCACCACCGCCTCGAAGCTTGCAGCACCCAGCACGCGCCGTAGCGAGGCTTCGAGAATCGCGCCGAGCCGTGAGCGGGCGACGCGCTCGTCACCCACCGCCTGGTAGAACAGCAACGGATCGGTGATGCGCCACCGCGCGAAGGCATCGACCACGAGCCGCTTCTGATCGGAGGCGATCACTTCTTGCGGCGCCGAGTCGAGATCGAGCAAGCGCTTGTCGAAGAAGGTTACGTTCTGAATGAACGGGATTTTGTAATTGAGACCCGGCTGGGTCACGAGCCGCTTCGGCTTACCGAACTCGAGAACGAGCGCTTGCTGCGTCTGATAGACGGTGAACAGCGTAAGGTAGGCACCGACCGCGGCGATGCCGAGCAGCAGCAGGACGACGGTGAGGACTGTGCGCTTCATTACTGCTGCCCTCCGTCCTGAGCCGGTGCCGACGGCGTCGACGGCGGCAGGCGTTTCTGCAATTCGGACAGCGGCAGATACGGAACGACGCCGCCACTCTTCTCATCGATAATGATCTTGTCGGTCTTGGACAGTACCTCCTGCATCGTCTCGATGAAGATGCGCTTGCGGGTGACGTCGGGCGCCTTCTGATACTCCTGGAGCACTTTCAGGAAGCGATCGGACTCACCCTTGGCCTCGGCAATCACACGATCGCGATAGCCTTGCGCGTTCTGAAGGATGCGCTCAGCCTCACCGCGGGCTTCCGGCACGACGCGGTTGGCGTAAGCTTGCGCCTCGTTCTGCAAGCGCTCCTGGTCGGCGCGCGCCGCCTGCACGTCGCGGAAGGCGTCGATGACTTCGGCCGGCGGATCGACCTTCTGCAATTGCACCTGAACGATGCGGATGCCCGCGCCGTAGCCGTCGAGGATGCGCTGGATCAGCTGCTGCACCTTGGATTCGGTCTCGGCACGTGCGGCGGTCAGGATCGGCTCGATGTCGCTTTGGCCGACGATCTCGCGCATGGCGCTCTCGGCCACGTCTTTGACGGTGCCTTCGGGGTTCTGAATGTTGAACAGATAGTCCGGCGCGTCGCTGATCTGCCAGAACACGACGAAGTCGATATCGACGATGTTCTCGTCGCCGGTCAGCATCAGGCTCTCCTCGGGCACGTCGCGCACGCTGGACGTGGAATCGCGAACGTCGGAGGAGCCGCGCATGCCGATCTCGATGCGGTTGATGCGCGTGACCTTGGGCAGCTCGACCTCCTCGATGGGGTAAGGCAGGCGGAAGTTGAGGCCGGGCGGCAACTGGCGGACGTATTCGCCGAAGCGCAGCACGATGCCGAGCTCGTCAGGGTTGACGCGGACGGTGAAGCCGAAAAAGCCGATCAGCAGCAACAGGACGACGGCGATCAAGCCGATGAGCGGGCCGCCCATGCGGCCGCCGGGCATCGCCTGACGCAGCCGGTCTTGGCTCCGGCGCAAGATCTCTTCCAAATCGGGCTGTTGGCCGGGGCCACCGGGGCGCGGGCCCCAAGGGCCGCCATTGCCGCCCTTCCAGCCACCGCCGCCGCCACTTTGATTGCTCCAAGGCATGTCGATCTATGTTCCTGATTTCGCGTGGGGGTCGCGCGTGAGAGCCGCCGTCGCGATGCGCTGCTAGCAGGGAATCTAGCCGCACCAAAATGGCGGTCCTGCGACAAGGATCGAAGGGGTTATAGGCTAGTCACCAGACCGGTGCAATGCGACCCCGCCATTAGTCTAAAGGGGTCGAAACGCGCTCTAACACCACGAAACTGAAGGCGTGATCGTCGTTGGGACCGGCTGGGTGTGCTTCGCGGAACACCTCGCGCCAGTCGTCCCTGTCGAGTTCCGGGAAGAACGTGTCGGCCTCGGGGGATGCATGGACCTCGGTCAGATAGATGCGGCCTGTTTGCGGCAGAACCTCGCGGAACACATCCTCGCCGCCGATGATCATGATCTCGTCGGCGCCGGACTTTGCGGCGTCCTTGCGCGCGACATCGAGCGCCTCTTCGAGATTGTAGGCCATGACGGCGCCGGGCGCCTCGAACGCCGCATTGCGCGTCAGCACGACGTTGAGCCGGCCGTCGAGCACGCGCGGCAGCGACTTGAAGGTGCGCCGCCCCATGATGATGGGCTTGCCCATGGTGACCTTGCGGAAGAACTTCATGTCGGAGCGCAAGTGCCAGGGTAGATCTCCGCCCCGGCCGATGGCGCGGTTCTCGGCCATGGCCACGACGAGAGCGATGACAGGGTCCACAGTCCGCTGCGTTCCGCTCACACCGCGACCTCGGCGCGGATCGCCGGGTGCGGGTCGTAGCCGACCAACTTGAAATCCTCGTAGACGAAGTCGAACAGCGACTTCACCTCGGGATTGATCTCGATGCGCGGCAGCGCGCGGGGCTCGCGCGATAGCTGCTCGTCAGCCTGCTCGATGTGGTTCAGGTAAAGATGCACGTCACCAAAGGTGTGCACGAACTCACCGGGTTCGAGCCCCGTCACGCGCGCCATCATCTCGGTCAACAGCGCGTAAGAGGCGATGTTGAACGGCACACCGAGAAACACATCGGCGGAACGCTGATAGAGCTGACAGGAGAGCCGCCCGTCCGCGACATAGAATTGGAACAGGCAGTGGCACGGCGGCAGCGCCATCTTGTCGAGCTCGCCAACATTCCAGGCGCTGACGATCAGCCGGCGCGAGTTTGGATCGCGCTTGATGGCTTCCACCACGGTCGAGATCTGGTCGATGCTCTCGCCGCCGGCCGTGGACCACGACCGCCATTGATGTCCATAGACCGGGCCGAGGTCGCCATTGGCGTCGGCCCATTCGTCCCAGATGGTCACGCCGTGCTCGTTGAGATAGCGCACGTTGGTGGAGCCCTGCAGAAACCACAGTAGCTCATGGATGATCGACTTCACGTGAAGCTTCTTGGTGGTGACAAGCGGGAAGCCCTCGCGGAGGTCGAAGCGCATCTGCGCGCCGAACAGGCTTAACGCGCCGGTGCCGGTGCGGTCTCCCTTGCGGAGCCCCTCACGGCGGATACGGGCGAGCAGATCGAGGTATTGGCGCAATTGGGGTCTGTTCCTATGTTCCAGGTGCGTTAAGACTCGCTTGGCGTCCTATTTGATAGACCTAGACCCAGAGATTGGAGCATTCAATGCGTCTCATTCCGGTTGTCCTCGCTACCGCTCTGGCTTGCGGAATTTTCGCGAGTCCTGCGCTCGCCAGATATGTGGATATCGAGACCGTCCGGGCGATGGCCTTCGACCGTGGCATCGTCAAGCTCGAGGAAATCGAGCTTCATCAGCGCAAGGGCGTCTGGGAGGTCGAGGGCAAGGACGCCTACGGCCACGACATCGAGATGAAGGTCGACGCCTATAGCGGCCAGGTCATCAAGATGGAGCGCGACTAGCGCGCCGTCTGCTCCGGCAAGGGCTTGTGGCAGCAGCCGATTCGCCAGCCTTTGGCTGGGGGTTATCGAACCATCAATCTTTTTTTTGCCCCCCAACAGGCTTATATATTGAGTGCTGGCGCAAGCCAGATATGGCGATAAACGGCCGACGTAATAAGCCATTCGGACCCGGGGGCGGTACCCGGCGGCTCCACCATCAGCTCACAGGGCTCCTGCCGCGGCCCATGATTTCCGTAACGCGTAGCGGTGAGCTGTTGATGGGGCCGAAATAGGATCGACGAGGGTGTAAAGGTCGCGCTTTTGCCCGGCATGGTACCGCCGTTATCGGGCCAACCAAATAGTTGCCAATGACAACTATGCGGAGGCTCGTCTCGCTGCGTAATGCGGCGCGATAGCCTAAAGTTAAAGTCCTAGCCTCCTCGCAGGGGCTAGGCGCGGTTTCGGAGGGCACCGGGCAACAGAAGCCCTCCACTTTACAGGCGGGGGACGCCTACGTCGCGAAACGCGGAGCGGCGCCATCCATGGCAGAAGAAGAAATCAGATACGACCTTCTCACGCAGGATGCCTTGCGCGGCGTCGTGCGCGAGGTGCTGACTCACGTGCAGCGCCACGGGCTCCCCGGCGAGCATCATCTCTACATTGCGTTCGATACGGCCGGTGACGGCGTTTCGATTTCGAAGCGCCTCAAGGAGCAATATCCCGAGGAGATGACGATCGTTCTCCAGTACCAGTTCTGGGATCTCGCGGTGACGAACGAGCGCTTCGAGGTGAAGCTCTCGTTCTCAAACGTGCCGGAGCGCCTCGTCGTGCCGTTCACCGCGGTGAAGGCGTTCTACGATCCGTCGGCGCAGTTCGGTTTGCAATTCGGCAAGCCCGGTGCGGCCAACGATTCCGCGCGCCAGCACATGGCCTCGGCCCTCCCCGATCTGGTGGGAGAGCCTCCCGAGGAGACGCGCGCCGCGCCAGAGCCGCAAGCCGAGGAAGGCCAAGAGCCGCCGGCCGCGGATGTCGTCATGTCGCGGCCACCCGCAGAAGTCGTGCAGCTCGACCGCTTCCGCAAAAAGTAGAATCCGCGCGCACCGTTTGGGCTCGATCTGCCTAAAGCCTGTGCAGCTTCCGCGCCGGGCCGACAATAATGCAGATTCCGCTTGGCTTTTGTCTTGGCATGATTCCTGACTAGGGATCTCGGGCGTGGATGGGCGGGGGAGCGCGTTGAACAGGATCGATCGCATTCGAGCCGAGGCCGAGCCGGCGGCTTTGGCGCCGGTCCAGGATTACCTCGCCGAGCTTCACGCGCGCATTTCCAAGACCTCGGGCGGCAGTCCGGCCGACTACATCCCAGAGCTCGGCAAGGTCGATCCCAACCTGTTCGGCATCGCCATCGCCACCGTCGACGGCCAGATCTACACCGTCGGCGACGCCGACGTTCCCTTCACCATCCAGTCGGTGTCGAAGCCGTTCATGTACGGCCATGCGCTTCAGCATTTCGGCCGCGAGAGGGTGCTGAAGCATGTGGGCGTCGAACCGACCGGCGAAGCATTCAACTCCATCGTGCTCGATGAAAGCCACAACCGGCCGTTCAACCCGATGGTCAATGCCGGCGCTATCGCCATCGCCGAGATGATGCTTGGCGACACGCAAGGCGAGCGCATCGCCAACATGCTCGAGCTGTTCTCAAGCCTCGCCGGCCGCAAGCTCGACATCGACGAGCAGGTGTTCGACTCGGAGCTGGCGACGGGCCACCGCAACCGGGCCATCGCCTACATGATGCTGAACACGGCGATGATCACGCACGACCCCAACGAGGTGCTCGACCTCTATTTCCGTCAGTGCTCGGTCAACGTCACGTGCTCCGATCTCGCCATCATGGCGGCGACGCTGGCCAATGACGGCACCAACCCCCTCACCAACAAGGCGGTGTTCGACACGCAGTATGTGCGCGACATGCTGACGGTGATGAACTCGTGCGGCATGTACGACTATGCCGGCGAATGGGCCTACGAGGTCGGCATGCCGGCTAAGAGCGGCGTGTCGGGCTGCATCATCGCGGTGATCCCCGGGCAGATCGGTATCTGCGTCTATTCCCCGCCGATCGATACGCAAGGCAACAGCGTGCGCGGCATCAAGGTGTGCCAGGAAATCTCGAGCGAGTTCGAGCTTCACGCCTTCAACAACCGCACCAATGTGCGCAGCGTCATCCGCCGCGACTATCGGGCGGACCTCGTGCGCTCGAACCGGCTGCGCACGCCCGACGAGCGAGACATCCTCGCGCGCGAAGGGTTGAAGGTCGCCGTGCTCGAAGCGCAAGGCGCGCTGTTCTTCGGCTCCGCCGAGCAGCTGTTGCGCCGGCTGAACGAGCTTGCCGAAGATTCACGCTACGTGATCGTGGATTTCAAGCGCGTGCATCTGGCCGATACCTCGGCCCGCAAGCTGATCGTGCGGGCGGCGCGCGCCATGGCGGAGACCGACACGGAGCTCGTGTTCGCCTCGATCGCCGACGGCGGCCCGCTCGACCGCCTGGTCCGGGCGCTGGCCGAGGACGAGGACACGCATCGGGTGCGCTTGTTCCATGACGCCGACGCGGCGCTCGAGTGGTGCGAGGATCAGCTTCTGGCGGGGGCCGCCTACGACCTCGGCACTCGCTTCTCCGTACAGGAGATCAATCTGTTTAAGGGCCTTACGCCGGAGGAGTGCCGCCTGATCGAATCGATCATCAGGCCGCTGGTGTTCGAAAAGGGCGACGTCATCATGCGCGAGGGCGACGCGGCAAAACTATTCTTCGTGCTCGCCCGCGGCACCGTCAGCGTGCAAATCAAAGTGCACGGTCACGCCGAAAGGCGGAAGCGCGTGGCGTCCATTGGGCCTGGACTGACCTTCGGCGAGATGGCGCTGCTCGACGGCGGCCGCCGCTCGGCCGACATCATCGCCAACGAACGGGTGATCTGCTACGGGCTCGGCGTTGAGGAGTTGCGGGAGCTGACCGTCGAATATCCCAACGTGATGATCACCATCCTGTCGAACCTGACGCGAGAGTTCTCCGAACGGCTCCGGCACGCCAACGACGAGATCAGTGTCCTCGAATAGGTCTTACGCCGGTTCGGTCGCGATCGCGCGCCGCATGCGCGGCTCGTTGGACGGCGTGAGTGGGATATTCAGCTCGACGTAAAGGCCCGTGGGGCGGAACTCGACCTTGGTCTCACCGCCGAGATTGTGGCGGATGCCCTTGTCGATCAGCTGCGTGCCGAAGCCGCTGCCGCGCCGCTGGGGCACGGCAACTGCGCCACGCTCCTCCCACACCAGGAACAGCTTGTTGCCGCGCGCGGTCTTCCAGGTGACGCCGAGCTGGCCGGCGGGATGGGACAGCGCCCCATATTTCATGGCGTTGGTGGCAAGCTCATGCAGCGTCATGGCGAGGATGGACGTGCATTGCGGCGGCAGAAGCACGTCGGGGCCCTTGATGGCGATCTTCGGTCCGCCCTCGCGGCGATAGGGATCGAGCTCGCGCTCGACCATGTGCTTCAAGCTGGCGCCGGACCATTGCGACTCCAGCAGGAGGTCGTGGGCGCGATGGAGCGCCTGGAGGCGCTCGGCGAGCGTTTGCGCCATGACTTGCGCCGACTTGCCGCTCGCTTGGCGCATGCTCGCCTGCACCAGGGACTGCACGATGGCGAGCGCGTTCTTGACCCGGTGGTTGAGCTCGCCGACGAGCATGGACTGGCGCTGCGCGGTGCGGCGCCGCTCGGTGACGTCGCGGAACACGAGCACTGCGCCGGCAAGCGAGCCGTCATAGCCGATGATCGGCGCGCCGCTGTGCTCGACCGGCAGCTCCTTGCCGTCGCGGGTCAATAACAGCGCACCGGATTCGAGCCGCGTTACCTCGCGCTCGCGTAGCGCCCGTAAGGCGGGGTCGTCGACCGCTTTGCGCGTGTTCTCGTCGATGACCTTAAACACTTCCCAGATGGGACGTCCCCTCGCCTCGGCGGGCTGCCAACCGGTCAAGTCCTGAGCGACTTTGTTGAGCAGAAGCACGCTGCCGTTCGGATCGGTGGCGATGACGCCGTCGCCGATTGAGCCGAGCGTGGTCGACAACCATTCGCGCTGGCCGCGCAACTCCATCAGCGCCTCAGCACGGTCGTAGTCGGCACGCCGAACGGCGCCGATGGTGGTCCAGGCAAACACAGCGAGCACGATGATGCTCGCCACCGCGAACAGCGCGAGCGTCGCGGCGCTGTCGTAGAGGCTCTGTGTCTCGGCCTGGCGCGCGAACCAGCCGATGATGAGCGGCAGGATGAGGATGCCGGGCAAGAGCCGGCGGAGCATCTCGCCCGCCGGCGAACGTTCCATGATGGCTGCGGCGATGCCGCGCTCGGGGGTGGCAGCGAGAAGGCCGGCAGCGAGCAGGAAGGCGCTGAGGGCGCCATAGGCCGACATGGCGGTGAACGGGAACGGATAGTACTGGGTCGCGACGCCGTAAACGGCGCCGGCGACCACGATCAGCACTTGCGCCAGCATGAGAAGCGCAACGGTCTGGCTGAAGACCGACAGCCGCGGCGGCCGCTTGGCGTAAAGCAAGGCAAGACCGAACAGAACGAGGGACGCGGTGATGCCGGGCGCCGCGCGGATCGGCTCGCCGGCGCCGTCAGTCAGACTCCGTCCCGTCGGCAGCAGCTGGCCGACACCGAGATGGAGGCCGAGATGATTGTCGGCGAAAGCGGCCAAGCCGGCGACGACCAACAGGATCCCGATCAGCCGGGCGAGCAACTGAAGCCGCCGGAAGGTGAAGCAGAGGAGTCCGAGACCGGCGACGATGACGCCGAGCGCCGCGTTCGGGGTCATGCCCTCAAGACTCGGCAGCGCGCTGTCCGGGAGGATGTTTAGCCATAGGGCGAGCACGATCTCGCCGATGACGCAGACCAGCACGGCCGCAAGGCGCGCGAAGGCCACGGACAGCCCCGTAGCTCGGGGCGCCGGCAAAGCGATATTCGTCGAAGTTACCGTCACTCGCCTGCCTCACCCAATGTTCCGGCGGTTACCGGAGGCATTTTGGGCGTCCCTCGGCAGAAGACCGCAAAAAAGATCGCAAACAGCGAGGTTCTCCAACCCTCGTGCGCGATGTTATAGCCTAGCCCCCGACCCCCCGATAGGCATTCGGCTCTAGCCCAAAGGGCCAGGGGCGGACTGATCGAAAAGGTTAGCGACAAAGGATAAGCGAACATGCCTCGAGCTGATGGCGACAAGCCTTCTGTTTCAACGCGCACGGAGACCGATACGTTCGGTCCGATCGAGGTTCCGGGCGACCGGTATTGGGGGGCACAGACCGAGCGCTCGCGCCAAAATTTCCGAATTGGCGACGAGAGGATGCCGAAACCGCTGATTCGTGCGCTGGCCCTGGTCAAAAAGGCCGCAGCCCTGACCAATCTCGAGCTTGGGCGGCTCGATAAGTCCCTCGCCGAGGCGATCGCCACGGCGGCGCAGGAAATCGTTGATGGCAAGCTCGACGGTCATTTTCCCCTAGTGGTTTGGCAGACGGGCTCCGGCACTCAGACCAACATGAACCTGAACGAGGTGATCGCCAACCGCGCCAGCGAACTTCTGGGCGGGAAACTTGGGACCAAGAAGCCGGTCCACCCCAACGACCACGTCAATCTCGGCCAATCCTCAAACGATACGTTCCCCACGGCCATGCATATCGCCGCCGCCGAGGAAATCGCCTACCGGCTCGATCCAGCGCTTGCTCGCCTCTATCAGGCGTTAAAGGACAAGGCTGAGGCGTTCCAGGACGTGCTGAAAATCGGCCGCACACATATGCAAGACGCCACGCCCCTCACCCTGGGGCAGGAATTCGGCGGCTATGCGGCGCAGATCGATCACGGCATCGAGCGCATGAAAATGTCGCTCCACGGCCTTTACGAGCTGGCCCAAGGCGGCACGGCGGTGGGCACCGGCCTGAACACGGCGCCGAAATTCGCCGAGATGTTCGCTGCCAAGATCGCCGAGATGACGAGGCTGCCGTTCGTCAGCGCCGATAACAAGTTCGAGGCCCTCGCGTCGAACGACGCGTATGTGTTCGCGCATGGCGCGCTGACTTCGGTCGCCACCGCGATGTTCAAGATTGCCAACGACATCCGGCTGCTCGGCTCAGGTCCGCGCTCCGGGTTCGGCGAGCTGCTGCTCCCAGAGAATGAACCTGGCTCATCGATCATGCCCGGCAAGGTGAACCCCACGCAATGCGAGGCGGTGACCATGGTGTGCGCGCAAGTGATGGGCAATCAGACCACGGTCAGCTTCGCCGGCAGCCAAGGCCATCTCGAGCTCAATGTGTTCAAGCCGGTGCTCGCCTACGCCACGCTCCAGTCGATCCGATTACTTGGCGACGTCGCCGACAGCTTCACAAACAATTGCGTTGTCGGCATCGAAGCGAACCGCGAGCGTATCAAGGAACACATGGAACGCTCGCTCATGCTGGTCACCGCGCTGACGCCGCATATCGGCTACGACAAGGCGAGCGAGATCGCCAAGCACGCGCATAAGCGCGGCACGACATTGCGCGAGGAAGCAGCACGGCTCGGTCATGTCAAGGAGGACGACTTCGACCGCTTGGTGCGCCCCGAAGACATGACGGCGCCCAAGGACTAACACGCTGTCCTTCACGGCATGACGAAGGCACGCAACAAGCGCTCGCTCACCATCGCCCGGCATCGCACCAGCGTGTCGTTGGAAGAAGAATTCTGGACGGCGCTGGCCGACATCGCCAAGGCACAAGGCAAGTCCGTGGCGGCGCTCGTCAGAGAGATCGATCAGATGCGGACCGCGCGCAACAGCGACGAAAGCCTGTCGGCCGCAATTCGTCTGTACGTCTTGGCGCGGGTGCGTGAGGGCGCGTCCTAGCCCCCACCGAAAATGCCGTAGCCCTTCTTCCAATCGTCGGGACGCGCACGCTTGCGGTAGTGACGCGGCTGGGGCGCAGGAGCCTCCTCCTCGGTCGCCGTCTCATCCGTTCCAAGAGCGGCGGGATCCTCCTCGGTCGTCAAAGGCGAGATGGAAGGATCGGCCGAGATGATCTCGCCGATCGGATCGAGGGACGTGCCGTCAGGACCGACCAACGGCGTCGCGGCGGCGCTGTCCTGTCCAACGGGCGGTGCAGGCGGCAACTCTTGCGGCAACTGGATCGACGCCGCGGCAGCCTCAGCCGCTGCCTTATCCTTGGCCGCCTTCTCGGCCGCAGCCTTCGCCAGATAGGCAGCTTTCGCCGCGGCGGCGGCCTTGGCCTCCGCGGCAGCCTGCTCGCGCGCCGACTGTTCAGCCGCGGCTTTCTGGGCTGCGGCCTTGGCGGCCGCGGCTTTGGCTTCGGCCTCGATCTTTTCCCGGGCCGCCCGCTCCGCCGCAGCCTTGGCTTCCGCGGCAGCCCGCTCCTTGGTGGCCTTCTCGGCTTCGGCTTTCGCCTTGGCCGCAGCCTTGGCCTCGGCGGCGGCGCGCGCTTCGGCAGCCGCCTTCTCCTTAGCCGCTTTGGCCGCGGCGGCTTTCGCCTCGGCCTCAATCTTCTCGCGCGCGGCACGTTCGGCGGCAGCCTTGGCCTCAGCCTCGGCGAGTTCCTTGGCGGCCTGCTTGGCGGCAGCCTTGGCTTCCGCCGCGGCCTTCGCTTCAGCAGCCGCCTTTGCTTCAGCAGCCGCCTTGGCCTCGGCAGCCGCTTTGGCTTCGGCCGCAGCCTTTGCTTCGGCCGCAGCCCGCTCCTTGGCGGCCCGCTCCGCTTCAGCCTTCGCTTGTGCGGCGGCCTTTGCCTCGGCGGCAGCCTTCGCTTCCGCAGCCTTCTTGGCTTCCGCGGCGGCCTTAGCTTCGGCGGCAGCTTTTGCTTCAGCAGCGGCCTTCTCCACAGCCACCCTCTCGGCCGCCTCGCGCGCAGCCTTTGCTTCAGCCTCGGCGGCGGCGCGTTCGGCCGCGGCCTTTTCCTCCGCGGCTTTTTGCGCGGCCTTCGCCGCTGCAGCCTCGGCGGCCGCTTCGGCCGGCGTCAGTCCGGTCTGGCCGCTCACGTCGAGGGTCTCGAGGCGCTCGACGTCCTCCTGCATGCGGCGAATGGTGAGATAATTCTCGATCGCCGCGGTATCGATCGATGGCGCGATCGCGGCCGCCTGATCAAGCGAGCCGTCGAACAGAAGCGTCACCGGCGGCACGCTCTCGTCGCCCTTGCCGGCGAGACGCATCAGCCATTCGCTGTCGAGCCTGAGGCTTGCGAGCTCGACATAGCCGTTGATCTCGGTCTCGGCGCCGGGCGCAGCAAGCGTGGTCGAGGCAAGACGCAACGTGCCGTTCTTGACCTCGAATGGAAACGTCACCGCCGGATATTTGTAGATGCCCTTGGTGAGGGTCTCGCGCAACGTGCGGACGTCGGCGTCGATCTCCTCCTTGGTGGCCTTGATCTTCGTATTGGCAGCCTTGGCAGCAACCAGGCGCAGCGGCTCGGGACCAAGCGCCAGCAACGCACCTTCACCCAAGGTCAACGTGCCTTTGCCGCTCAAGCCGGCAACCACGCCGGGTGGGCTCAAGCCCTCCCCTTGCACGGAGAACGCAACATCGAACGGGCCCTTGGCGAGGATGGCACCCGCCACACTGTCGGACAGGCTTTCGAGCTTGCCGCCCTTGAGGTCAGCTTGGGCCACGAGACCGGCACCGCCACCGCGGGGCGACAACATACCCGACGCGACGAACGCGCCGCCGAACAGCTCACCGTCAAGGTCGGTCACATTGAGACCGTCCTTGTCGATGCGCGCAACAAGCGTCGCGTCCGACAGCTTGAACGGCGCACCGAGCAGCAGCGTCCTCGCCTTCAGCGTGACATCGCCTTCGGTGTTCTCGATGGTGTCGAGGGCGAAGCCGCGCGCCGGCCACACGTCGGCGGCATTGTCGCCGACCGCACCCAACATCTCCTCCGTGGACGACGTGCGCTCCCAGGCGACCAGCACGCCGAGCATCGCGGGCAGCGATGCGCGGTCGGCGTCGGCGGTGATGGTGAAGCGTGTCTTGTCGTCGGTGAACTCGAAATGCGCATCGCCATTGACCGTGTCGCCGGCGATCTTCGCCTCGACGGCCTCCAGGTCAACGGTGCCGCCCTCTTTCACAACATCGGCGCTGAGACTGAGCGGCACACCTTCGGCGCTCGGCGGCGCGTCGAAGCCAGTGAGCGGCAGCGCGAGGCTCGCATCGTCCGTGGCGACGGCGCCATGACCTTTGAGCGCGACGCCGTCGTCGCGCACCGCGCCTTCGCCTTCGAAGGAAAGCTGCAAGGCTTCCGTCTCAAGCGCCCCGCGGCCCGTCAGCTTCTTGGCCGGCACGCCACTGACCTTGACCGATAGCGTGCCTTGCGAGCCGGCGGCCGCGGCAATCTGATCTTGCGGCAGGTTGGGGAAAAGCAGCACGAGCAGGGCCTGCGGGCGCTCGCCCGTTACGCTGCCGCCAATATCAATGTCAGCGTCGGCAAGCTTAGCCGGCTCCCCCTTGGCGCGCGCGACGAAGGCGATATCCGAGCCGCCGACTTGCCCGCTCAGCTGGAGCGAGGCCTTGGTAACGTCGCCATCGCGATCGGCCACGAGACCCGCGCGAAGGTCGAGAGGCGCGAGCGCCGATAGATGCTTCGACTTGGAGACGTCCTCAGGAAAGCCGAATAGCTCGGTGACGATGCGCAAGCTGTCGGTGGTCTGCGCTTGGAGGCTCACGTCCACGCGTCCAGACGGCGCCTCGGCCACGCTGGCGATGCTGCCCTTGCCGCTCAACGTGACGGCGCCGGGCGCAACGAAATCGAGCGCCTCGATGTCGAGAGCGCCGCCGGTCAAGGCGAGCTTGGCGTCGAGCTTGCCTGGCGGGATGTCGGGCAAAAGCAATTCACCGACTTGCAAGGTCGCGCGCACGTCGTCGTCGCGAAGCTGCGCGAGCAGGTTCCTGTCGCCGTGATCGGACGCCGCATCTGCCGAGCCGGTGGCCGACAACCACGCGCGCCAAATAGGGCCCTCGCCCAGCATTTCGCGGAGATCGAGGCGATCGCTGTCGAGATTGATGTCGATCATGTTGGTCGTGCCGGCGCGGTAATCGAACCGCCCGCGGAACTTGGTATCGCTTACCTCGCCTTGCGCGTCGGCAAGCTTGAGCTCGCCGTCGCCGATGGTGGCGAAGGCGGAGAAGGAGAAGTCGCCGACCGAAGACTGGCCGGTCATATCACGGTCTCCCGCCGACCAGCGGGTGAGCGCGCGCAAGCCCGAGCCCTCGAGCTCGACCGGCCCTGTAAATAACGGCCCGTATTTGCCGCGCTTCAGGTTGCCCGACACGGCGATGCGATTGCCGCCCGGCAGCGTCGCCTTCACCTGCTCAATGGTGACACCGCCGTCGCGCGATACGATCGCTAGGTCGAGATTGCCCACGACATCGCCGCCAAGCCCCGCCTGCTCGATGTCGACGGCAAGCGCGCCTTCGCCGATCTGTTCCGCCTCGTCCAGCACCCAATCGGCGAACATGTAGAGGACCTCGGCGGGCGATGGGCGCTTGCCTTCGTCCGTTGCGCCAAACAACGAGTCGAGATCAATCCAGCGCGCGGACAGCCGGCCGTCAGCCTTGAACGAACTGCCGAAGTCGAGGGCAAGGCTGCCTTTTAGGATTTGCGGACGGCCATTGGCGTGAACCGTCAGATCGAAATCGGGAAGCTCGGCGCGATCAGGCGCGGCTTTCAGCAGCCCTTTCAGCTCGACGAAAGAGGCTGTGTCACGCGGACCGCTCGGCGTGGTCGTCCTGTTGCGCCACCTGATCCGGCTGCTCGACATCGCCGGCGGGAAGCTCGGCATCTTGCGCCGCCGCTAGCGCCTCAGCATTCGTCACGCGCATGATGATGCTGCCGTCATAAGACGGCGCCTTGTGTTCAGACCGATGACGCCACCGTCGAGCTGATACGTGGTGTTGCGGTCGGGATCGCGTAACGCGACCTTGAGGCGGAATTTCCCGGAAGCGTCTGGCGTACCGGTGGAGAAGCGCAGCTCCTGGCGGCGCCCTTCGAAGTCATAAGCGGCGGTGACCTTGTACGGCCCCGACAAGGACGCGGCACTCGCCACGCCGTCGACATTGGTGAAGACGAATTTCGGGGCGCCATCCTTGATGATCTCGACGGTGCCGCCGCTCACGGTAACGGCGTCGAGCAGGACGTCCTTGGGCGCGAACGGCACGGCCACGCCAGGCCGGCCAACGTCGACCCAGTTGCCGGTGCCGTCCGGCTTGATCTCCAGGCGCAAGGTCGGATCGACAATGGCGAGCTGGTGGGCCTCGACGGCCCCACCGATCAGCGAACTGACATTGAGCTTGGCCTCGAAAGAACGCGCCGTGAGCAACGGCTTATCGAGATTGCCGTCCTCGTTCGCCACCTTCACGTCATCGAATCTGAGCTGGGGCGCAGGCAGCACGATCAGGTGCACGTCGCCGTCAACCTTAACCTCGCGGCCAAGGAGCTTGGTGGCCTGTTGCTCAAAGGCCGGGCGGTAGTCGTTCCAGTCGATGAAGAGCGGCGCCGCAAAAAGCGCGCTCAGCACCAAAATGAACAACGCCGCCAATGTGAGCAGAAGCGAGTTCACCGATGTCTCTGCCTATGGCCCGAATCCGGGCGCATTATCCCGCGGCAAAGCGACAAGGATGCGGAGCCGGTCCCGACGCCAGCCATCATAGTCAAGGTATCGCAAAAATCTTGCCAGGATTGAGGATATTCAGCGGGTCGAGCGCCTTTTTTATGGCAATCATCACGTCGACACCAAGCCCATGCTCGGCGGCCAGGTAGGAAATCTTGCCCTGGCCTATCCCATGCTCGCCGGTGCAGGTGCCCTCGAGGGCCAGGGCCCGGGCGACCAGACGATCGAGGAATTCCTGGACCCGGGCCCGCTCGCCCTGGTCCTCAGGGTCGATCACGGGCATGACATGGAAATTTCCGTCCCCGACATGGCCCACGATCGGCGCAAGCAGGCCTAACCTATCAATGTCTTGCTTAGTCTCGGCGACGCAGGCCGCGAGCGCGGAAATAGGCACGCAAACGTCGGTGGCAATGAGGTCGGTGCCCGGTTTCAGTCCCCGCGCCGCCCAATAAGCGTCGTGACGGGCCTGCCAGAGCTTGGTGCGTTCTTCCGGCCGTTCAGCCCAGTGAAGCTCGCCGCCGCCTTCGGCTTGGGCGATGGCGGCAAAGGTCTCGACCTGCTCGCGGGTGCTCTGCGCCGTGCCGTGAAACTCGAGGAACAGGGTCGGCTGCTCCGGCAATGTGAGATGAGAATAGGCATTGCAGCCGCGATTTGCACCTCATCGAGCAGCTCGATGCGGGCAAGCGGCAGGCCCATCTGCAACGCGGCGATGGTGGCATTGCACGCGCCTTCCAGTGTTTCGAAGGTGCACATGCCGGAGAGGATGGTCTCGGGAATCCCGAACAGCTTGAGGGTGAGCGAGGTGATGATGCCGAGCGTGCCTTCGGAGCCGATCAGAAGGCGCGTGAGGTCGTAGCCGGCCGAAGATTTGCGCGCCCTCCCCCGGTGGTGACGATGCTGCCGTCGGCAAGTACGGCGGTCAGCCCCAACACAAGATCTCGCATGGTGCCATAGCGCACGGCATTGGTACCCGACGCGCGGGTCGCCGCCATGCCGCCGAGACTTGCGTCGGCGCCGGGATCGACGGGAAAGAACAACCCTGTGTCGCGCAAATACTCGTTGAGCTGCTTACGGGTCACGCCGGCCTCGACCACACAATCGAGATCGGCCTCGTGCACGGCGAGCACCTTGTTCATGCGGGAGAGGTCCAGCGACAGGCCGCCTTGCGGGGCGTTGAGATGACCTTCGAGCGACGTGCCGGTGCCGAATGGAATGACCGGCACGCGCGCGGCGGCACACGCCTTGACCGCTTCCGCCACTTCGTCCGTGGTCTCAGCGAACAGCACCGCGTCGGGCGCTTGCACTTTCAGCCATGTGAGCGTGTTGGCATGCTGCGCGCGCAAGGACTCGCTTCGCGAGAAGCGGTCGCCGAAGCGCGCCGCGAGCGCGGCGAACAAGGCCTCCTTGGCCTCTTCGCCTGAGCGCTTCTCGAGCTCTGCCATGACGCTGCGCATAGCGGCATTCTATAGGCGCTTTAATGAAATTTCAGAGCGGTTTTGCCCGCTTACACATGCACCACGCCGAGAACCGCGGCGTAGTGGCAACTCGCGGCCGATAGGACGAAGCCGTGCCAGATGGCATTCTGATAGGGCAGCCGGTTCCACACATGGAATAGGACGCCGACGGTGTAGAGCACGCCGCCGATCATCAGCAGGACAAAGGCGGCGCCGGGCAACGCCGCGCGCAACGGTTCCCAAGCGGCAAGAACGGCCCAGCCTTGGATCAGGTAGAGTGCGATCGATACGTTTCTGAGCAGCCGCGGCGCAAAGAGCTGGCTGACAATGCCGACAGCCGTGATGGTCCACACCACGGCGAGTAGGCTGTAGCCCCAGGCATTGTTCAATTTGATGAGAACGAACGGGGTGTAAGTGCCGGCGATCATCAGGAAGATCGCGGCGTGATCCAGGCGGCGCAGGAGCTCCTTCACCTTGGGATGACCGACGAGGTGATAACCGGCCGAGAAGCTGAAGGTCGCAACCAGCGCCACGCCGTAGATCGCAAGCGCCAGCGCCGCGCTTACGACCTGCGTGTGGATGCCGATGACGAGGAGCGCTACGAGCGCGACCACGCTCAGTGTGACGCCAATCACATGGATTGTGCCATCGGCCCAACGCTCGCCCAATGTGTACTGCGGAAACACGACGCGACCTACCTTGGCTCGTTCTGCACGCCTGATTGAATCAGACACTTGCAAACAAAACTTACCACTGGATGTGGCGGTCGTGAGGCGCGGAAACAACTAGGTCGCGCCGATTTCGCTATGCCGTTAGGTCGTCTTCGGACCTATATCGAAGGTGTTCTGCAGTGTTGTCTCAAGCACGGATGCGGCAGCGGCGGCTACGGCAGACACAAGAATCAGGAAGAGACTTATGGCAACCCCACCCGCAATGTCATCATGACCACGCACAACAATAAAGAAGTAGGCTTCTGCCGCCAAGAGAAAGGCGACGAGGGATATCGCGCAGTATTTTATGATCCGTAAGGCTCGCACGGAGTCCAGCGAGAACACCTTGTTTCGCCCAATGTGTCCCAGCAACATGAATGCTTGGTACAGCGCCACGAAAAACGGAATGGACGCTAGATACGCACACGCTAAGAATGGATCGTTGAAATATATCTGGAAGGGGGAGGCGTGCACGTTCCTGCCCTCAAGGTGGGGTTCCCAGAGCATAAGGGCAAGAGCGCCAATACCTATGAGCACAATGACTGTTTGAAGGAATATCGTTGGGCTTCTTCTCATCGTGACCGGCCCCAACCGAATGATCCTTTGCGATGTTAGTGCGGTGACGGCAATTGTGCCACCTGGCAGTTGAGCTCCATCGTTTACGCCGACCAAAGTCGGCCTCATTGGCGCCAGGCCTGGACCGTCCACATTCCTTCAAACAGCGGACATGGTGTCTCGATCGCGGCCGGCGCATTGCGACCCGCCACGACACGCTCGCGGTCAACTACCTGACCTCATCAGGCTCGCTGTCATTTCGTATTTAGCAACGCAGTCCCTAAGTCCGCGTGTCAGTTGCCGCAGGCGATGGCGCCGGCGGTGCACACATAGGGGACGACTACGCCTTCCCAGCATTGGGAATAGGTCTGAGCGGTCACCACGTCTGGCTTAAGCAGCATGTCCGCGGTGACGACCGGACGCACCGATTTCCAGAACGGGTCGGGCGTCACCTTGCGGGCGCGGAGCGTCACGTAGCGCCAGCCATACTGGCGCTTCAGCGCATTGGCATTGTCGATTGCGTTCTGATGCGCCGCTTTCGCCGCGAGCATCTTGGAGCTTGCGCTGTTGGTGGCCTTGATCAGCTGGCACTTTGCCGCCGCAGGCTCAAGCCCGCCCAGAAACAAAGCGCAGGCTCCGAGCAAAACAAGAGCGATCTTCGTAAAGCGAAGCATTCAGACCTCCGAGGTTTAGAACGCTAGTTGCCGCAGACCGCCGAGCCCGTCGTGCACACGACCGGGACCACCACGCCGGTGAAGCAGGTGGTGTAGAAGCGGCCCGTGACGATGTCAGGCTTGAGCAGAGAGTCCGGCGGGGGATCGCCAGGACGGACGGCCTTCCAGAACGGGTCGCCCTTCACACGCCGCGCGCTCAGACTCACGTAGCTCCAGCCTTTGGCACGCTTCAACTCATACGCGCTCTGGAGCGTCAGCGCCTGTGAATCCCTCGCGGCTTGCGCTTTGGAAGTCGAACTCGCAGTACCCTTGACCAGCTGGCAGCCCGCCGCTGCCGGTTGAATTCCAATAAAAACAAAACCTGCCACCGCGAGCGCAGCGGCACCCAATTTCAAAGTCTTGGACATTTTCCCATCTCCCGAAAGGCAGGACATCTTTTTGGCAGCGCAATAAAACGACCGCAACTGCGTTAGCAACTTTGTCATGCGGTTTTTTGTCGACCTCGACTTTTTCGCCACGCCCAGAAACTCAGTCTTCGACGTTGCAGGGCGGCCCTTCCGGGCAAGCCCCCGGCCGGTGCCGCGTGAAGTTCTTCATCACATCTTCGTTAGAGCCGGCCTGATCCTTGGGCGACTGCCCGTCCGCCTCTTGCGGATCGGAGGTTTGCGGCATGGCCTGATCGCCTGCTTCGGTCTCCTGGACGGCAGCGGACTCGTCGCCCGCGCCAGAGGCGTGGCTCGGTCCCGCACTCGCAACCAACAGCAGCGCACATAGCGCGGTGGCTAAGAGCGTCTTCATTTCTGTTGATTTCCTTCTTGTTTTTCGGCGCACATCGTCTCGGCGAACTCCGCGAGCCGGGCAAAGCGCGGGTCGGCTTCTACGGCCTTGGCGACCTTATCGAAGTCCTCGAAGGCCTCCGGCTGCTCAAAGTTCTTTCTGATACGCGCGATGTAGTTCTGAACTTCGGGGTATTCATAGGCCTCGATGATAAAGGCGCCAAAAAAATGGCCGATGATCGGCTCGCCGAGCGCACCGCGCTCCATGAATAGTCCGAGATCCTCGAAGAAGCCGAGATATTGATTGATCTCCAGGTGGCTGAACTTGCCGCCGTCGCTCTTGTAGAGCTTCTCGCAGCCCTCGATGGCGTTGGCGACGCGAAGGTAGCCATTCTCCTTTGAGTAGAACTCCCGGTAGAGATCGCGCGCAAGCTGTATTTCCTGGGTCTGATGATTGAGAGCCGCCGTGCGGTAATAGAAATAGACGACGATCGTCTGGCCAATGATGAAGCTGATGATCAGATAGACGAGGATCGAGTATTGCTGGGTCAGGGCTGTCTTGGCGATCGCGGTGAGGCGCGCCAAGCCAGCCGCGCGCGCGGGCTGGTCGTCATCCTCGAGGACATCATCCTGCGGCGTTTGATTCAAGCGGACCCTCGCTGGGAACTCGTCTCGAAAGCCCCGCCGCGCTCCCTTTCGCCGGACTGGCGGGTGCTATAGTTCTGCTTCATGGCCAAGATTCGCGCAACCGCAGCCGAACCTGCCCTCCCCCCCGAGGATGCAGAGACGGAGACCCCTGCGCCGCTGCCGATTTCGCAGCGGGCCATGCGGCGGCGCCCGGCCGACTATCTCGACGCGCTCAATCC
>JAWKWG010000027.1:0-39867 GCA_041397675.1 Hyphomicrobiales bacterium
CCCCCTCCGGGCTAGCCCAAGATCTGTCGGGCCTGCGCGAGCTTGCGCAAGGAGGTCTCGGGCCGGGCCCCGATATGGGAGATCACCTCTGCCGCAGCCAGGCTGCCGAGCCGCCCGCAGGCCTCAAGCGGCAGGTCTTGGGTCAGTCCGAAGAGGAATCCGGCGGCGTAGAGGTCGCCCGCGCCGGTTGCATCCACCACCTGGGACACGGGATCGGCGGCAACCTCGACGGTCTCACCGCCGCCCACGATCACGGAGCCCGCCTCCGAGCGGGTCAATACCGCCAGTTCGCAATCCTGGAGCGCTGCATCGGCTGCCTCGTCGAAGGAATTCACCTCGTAAAGGGTGGTGATCTCCTTCTCATTGGCGAACACGATATCGGCGTCCTCCTTGACCAATTTGCGGAAATCCGCGCGGTGGCGATCAACGCAAAACGGGTCGGAGAGGGTGAGCGCCACCTTGGCACCGGCGTCCTTGGCGAGCTTGCCGGCGGCGCGGAAGGCGGACTTCGCCGCGTCTTTGTCGAACAAATAACCCTCGAGATAAACGATTTTGGCGGCGCCGATCATGTCAGCGTCGATGTCGTCGGGAGCGAAATCGACGCTCGCGCCGAGAAATGTGTTCATGGTGCGCTCGCCGTCCGGTGTCACCAGGATCAGGCAGCGCGCGGTCGGCGCCCCATCGGTCGCCGGCTCGGTCGTATAGCCAATACCAAGGGAGCGAATGTCGTGGCGGAAGATGCCGCCGAACTGGTCGGCGGCCACGCGGCCGATGAAACCACCCTTGCCGCCGAACGAGGCAAGACCGGCAATGGAATTCGCCACGGATCCGCCGGAGCGCTCTATCGCGGGGCCCATCTCCTCGTAAAGGCGGCCGGCCTCGCCAGCATCGATCAGGCGCATGAACCCTTTGTCTAGATCGTGCTTGGTCAGGAAGCCCTCGTCGCACCGGGCGATGATGTCGACGATGGCATTGCCGATGCCGACCACGTCGTAAGTTTTTTCAGCCATTTGGTCGCGGATCTCCCTCCTTGCCGGCGCTGGTTTCGGACGTTTGCGTCCCTATATTCGGCCTGCCGAAGCCGCTAGGACAACGTCATGCTCGCCGCCGCAGGTCAAGCCTTCGAGGAGCTGTTCACGCCGCCCTTTCGCGCGGTGCTCTGGAAATGCGTGGGCTTCACCATCGCGCTGCTCGCCGCGTTGATCGTCGCAGTCGAATGGTCGTTCAGCCACTTCGTGTCATGGCCGGACTGGATCGAGACGACCATCCAATGGCTCGGCGGACTGGCGCTGGTCGCCGCATCGATTTTCCTCATCTCGCCGGTCACATCGTTGATCGCCGGCCTCTATCTCGACGACATCGCGGCGAAGGTCGAGCGCACCAACTTCCCATCCGACCTGCCAGGTCGCGAGCTGCCGGCCGCGCAAGCGGCATGGCTCGCGGTGAAGTTTTCTTCTTCGTCGTGTTGGTCGTGAACTTGGTCGCGCTGCTCCTGTTGCTGATCCCGGGCGTCAACCTCGTCGCGTTCTATCTCGGCAACGGTTATCTGCTCGGCCGGGAGTATTTCGAGTTGGCCGCCATGCGCCATCTAAGCCAGGCGGATGCGAAGCGTTTGCGCAAAGCCAACCGGCTTACCGTGCTCCTATGCGGGCTCGTGATTGCGTTGCTCGCCTCGGTGCCGATCCTAAATCTCGTGACGCCGTTGTTCGCCACAGGCTTCATGGTGCGCATGTATAAGCGGCTCGCGGCAAAAGCGGGCGTCGGTCTCGCCCCGCGGCTCGCAACCTAGCTCTCAAAAGTATGGAGTTCAGTATGACGACACATCACGGTGAATGCTTCTGCGGCGCGGTCAAGATCGAGGTCACGGGTGAACCGGAAGGCATGGGCTATTGCCACTGCCGCTCGTGCCAGTCGTGGTCGGCCGCACCGGTCAATGCCTTCACGTTGTGGAAGCCGGAAGCCGTGCGCATCACCGAAGGCGCCGAACATATCGGCATGTATCAGAAAACGCCGCTCAGCGAGCGCCAGTACTGCACCAAATGCGGCGGACATATCATGACGAACCATCCGCCTTTGGGAATGGTCGACGTCTATGCGGCGACGCTACCCACCTTGACGTTTACGCCCGGTGTTCACGTCAACTACGGCGAGACCGTGCTGCCGATGAAGGACGGCCTACCGAAGTTCAAAGACCTACCGGCGGAAATGGGCGGATCGGGCGAGCAGGTGGCAGACTAGCATCGTCTGTCACGCCGGTGGCGGTGACTTCGGCTTGAACAGGCAGATGTCCGAGATGATGCAGCGCCAGCATTCCGGTTTGCGCGCCTTGCACACATAGCGGCCGTGCAGGATCAGCCAATGATGGCAGTCGTGCTTGTAGCGGTCGGGCACGACGCAATTCAGGATCTCTTCGACTTTGAGCGGCGTCTTGCCCGGGGCTAGGCCCGTTCGGTTCGCCACGCGAAAGGCATGCGTGTCGATACCGATTGTCGGCTGGCCGAAGGCTGTGTTGAGGACGACGTTCGCCGTCTTGCGGCCCACCCCCGGTAGTGTCTCCAGCACCTCGCGGGTGTCCGGCACCTTGCCGTCATGCTCTGCGATTAGTTTCTCCGACAGCGCGATCAGGTTCTTCGCCTTGTTGCGGTAGAGGCCGATGGTTTTGATCTTCTCGGTGACGCCGGCAAGCCCGAGCTCGACCATCTTCGCCGGCGTGTCGGCGACCGCGAACAGCGCAGGTGTGGCGCGGTTCACGCCAGCATCGGTCGCTTGCGCCGACAGCACGACGGCGACGAGCAGGGTGAACGGGTCCTTGTAGCGGAGCTCGGTCTTGGGATGGGGATTTTCGGCGTGGAACCGGGCAAAAATCTCGGCGATCTGGACCTCAGTCAGACGCGAGCCGGGTGCCTTCTTGACCCCCCGCGGACCTTTCGCCGCCTTGGCGCGTTTCTTTAGAGCCGTCACGGAACCCTTGTTTGCCGCCCAGAGTGTACTAGCTTCCCTGCTATGGCAGAGCCTCCCGCCGCTTCACAAGACCTAAACGACGCGCCGCAGTTCAGCGCCGTGCTAATGCCTCACCGCTCGCTCGGGCCGAGGGGGTTCATGGTGTTCATGGCGATGGTCAGCGTGGTCAGCTTCGGCACAGGGCTTCTGTTCTATCTCCTTGGGGCCTGGCCGGTGATCGGCTTTATGGGCCTCGACGTGCTTTTGATCTACGTCGCGTTCAAGCTCAATTTCCGGGCGCTGCGTGTGTACGAGACGGTCGATCTCACCAACGAGGCGCTGACGGTGACGCGCGTCGAGCCAAACGGCAAGTCGCAGTCGTGGAGCTTCAATCCCTATTGGGTGCGGGTGCAGCTCAACGAGCGCGTCGGCCGCACGTCGGAGCTATCGCTCGCCTCGCACGGTAAGCGGCTCGTGTTCGGGCGGTTTCTGACCGATCCTGAGCGGGACGATTTCGCCACGGCGCTTGCTTCGGCGCTGCGCGACGCGCGGAGCCCTAACGTTGCTTAGGCTGCGAGGTCGCGCTTCTCGGCGACCGTGCCGTCGGCATTGACCCGATAGATCACCGGGACGGCGGTGGCGAGTGAATAGTCTTTCACTTCCTCAGGCGTCAGCTTGTCGAGCTCCATGATGAGCGAGCGCAGCGAGTTGCCGTGGGCAACCACGATGACGTTCTTGCCTTCCTGAAGCTCGGGCACGATCCACCTCTCGAAAAAAGGGCAGACACGCGCCGCGGTGTCCTTCAAGGATTCGCCGCCAGGCGGCGCGATGTCGTAGGAACGCTGCCAGATGTGCACCTGCTCCGCGCCGAAGCGCTTGCGTGCTTCTTCCTTGTTGATGCCGACAAGCTGGCCGTAGTCGCGCTCGTTTAGCGCGGCGGCCTTGATGGTGGGCATCTTCTCCTGGCCGAGTTCCTCGAGGATGATGTCGAGAGTGTTGTGGGCCCGTTTCAGGGTCGAGGTGAAGGCGCTGTCGAAATGGAGCCCTTCTTCCTTGAGCCGCTGGCCGGCGCGGTGAGCCTCGGACATGCCCTCTTCGGAGAGGCCCACGTCCTTCCAGCCGGTGAACATGTTGAGGCGGTTCCACTCGCTCTGGCCGTGACGCACCAGGACGAGGACATTCTTGCTTTTCTTGGGTTCTTCGTTTGCCTTCTGGAGCATGTCGTTCGGAAGGGGCCCTGTCATCGTGGTCCGGCGGCCTAGTTAGTTAGCCTCAATGGCACCCTTAGCGGGCCCGCGACTATAGCCCGGGAAGGTTAAGGCCGGCATCACTTTGCCTCTCTTTTGGGCCGTTTTCCGACGCCCGAGGAAACTGGTTTTAGGCGGTTGCCCATGGTTTTGCCAATGGCGATGCGTCACATATCAACGGGCAGGCGAGAGGCCAAGCACATCGGCCATGGAATAGAGGCCTGGGTCGCGCCCCCTGGCCCAAAGGGCCGCCTTGACCGCTCCGCGGGCGAAGATTCCGCGGTCGGTGGCGATATGGGCCAGCTCAAGGCGCTCGCCGGGGCCTGCGAAGATCACGCGGTGGTCGCCGACCACGTCGCCACCTCGAAGCGCGGCAAAACCGATGTCGCCTTCGCGGCGAGGGCCGGTGTCGCCGTCCCGGGTGCGGACGCTCTTGTCGCCGAGCGCCACGTCGCGGCCCTTGGCGGCCGCGGCGCCCAGCATGAGCGAGGTGCCTGACGGTGCGTCGCGCTTGTGGCGGTGATGCATCTCGAGGATCTCGATATCGAACTCTGGCCCCAGCGTTGCCGCAACTTGCGCGGTGAGCGCGGCTAGCAAATTCACGCCCATGCTCATATTTCCGGCCTTGACGATGGTGGCATGGCGAGCCGCGGCGTCTAGCTTGGCTAGGTCTTCGTCCGTTATCCCGGTCGTGCCGATGACATGGACGTTGCGCGCTTGGGCCGCGAGCCTGGCGAAAACAACGGTCGCCTTGGGCGAGGTGAAGTCGAGCACGCCGTCGACATGGGCGAAGAGGGGCAGCGGGTCGTCGGTGATCGGCACGCCCAGGGGATCGAGCCCGGCCACCTCGCCGATATCCTGGCCGACGGCCGGTGACCCTTTGGCCTCAAGTCCGCCGGCAACGGTGCAGCCCTTGGTCTCGACGAGCGCCCGGGTCAGCGCCTGGCCCATGCGCCCGGCGGCACCCAGCACGGCGATCCTCATGTCACTCATGGCGATTTCGCAAGGCGCTCCAAAGATCCTCCCGGCCCTTCTATGATGCTCGGGAGCGGGTCACAAGTCCCGTGACCGCCGAGTCCCGGAGCTATTGGGAGCCGAAACCCATGCGGTATGCGCCGTGCCTCGTTGCGATCGTGGCCTTCTCCCTGGCGCCACTGGTCCCGAGCGCGAGCGCGGAAGCGATTTCCAGCGCCTATACGCCGCTCAAGTTGAAGCTCTGCAAAGATGTCACGCTTCCGGAGGCCCGCGAGTATGGCGGGGTGTTTGAGTGCGAGGGTTATGGCGGCACCCTCGTGCGGGTCGCCGAGGGTGACTTGCGCATGTTCGTGTCCTACGGGCCGAACGCGGCAGATCAGACCGCGGCGCAGGAAACCTTGCCGCAATTCAACACGATCGGCGAGACGCTTGAGTGGCGCCTGGCAAGTGGAAAGCCCTTCGCCACCATCCTTCGCTTCCGTTGGGACTCAGACAACGGCGAAGGCTCGACACTGGTCGTCACCAAGCTCGGCAAGGGCGATTCGTGCCACGTCGCCTATATCGTGGCGACGGGCAATCCGAACGCCAACCTGTTGGCGCGCGAGGTCGCCGACAGTCAGGCGCGCGGCTTCAGTTGTAAGCGGGATCGGCCGAGACGCTACGGCCCCGACGGCAGGCAGGCCGACTAGGCGCCTGATCCTAGGCGACGAGAGGGTGATCCGTGGGCTTCTCGTCCTCGTTCTCGTCAACGTCGGTCTCGGGCCGGCCGTAGTAGTAGCCCTGCACCTGATCGCAGCCCCACTTCTTGAGCATGGCGGCCTGGCTCTCGGTCTCGACGCCTTCGGCGGTGATGGTCACGTGCAGCGATTGACCGAGACCGACGATGCTCGACACGATGGCGCTGGTCTGAGGGCTCGTGCCGAGCGTGTCGATGAAGGAGCGGTCGATCTTGATTTTCTTCACCGGGAACCGGGTGAGGTAGGAGAGGCTCGAATAGCCGGTGCCGAAATCGTCCATGGCAATCGACACGCCGAGCTGGTCGAGCTTGGTCAATGTCTCGATGACCGACTCGGTGTTTTGCAGAATGATGCCTTCGGTGATCTCAAGCTCAAGCCGGTGTGGCTCGAGCCCGGTTTCGGCGAGGACGCGACGCACCAGATTGTAGACGTCTTGAGTCTTGAACTGCGCGGGTGAGAGATTGACCGCAAGCTTGGTTTCAGGCGGCCACGTGGTGGCATAGGTGCACGCGGTTTTCAGGATCCACTCGCCAAGCGGCACGATCAGGCCGGTCTCCTCGGCAATCGGGATGAAAGTGGTCGGTGGAATCTCGCCCTCTGAGGGATGCCACCAGCGCACCAGGGCCTCGTAGCCGGTGAGCTTGCCGTTCTCCAGGCCGAACTGCGGCTGATAGTCGAGATAGAGCTGGTTCTTACGGATCGCATTGCGGAGATCGAATTCGAGCCGGCGGCGCTTCTGGAGCGCGGCGTCCATGGCAGGTTCGAAGAAGCGGAACGTGTTGCGGCCGTCCTCCTTGGCGCGATAGAGCGCGAGGTCGGCGTTCTTCAGAAGTGCGTCGACGGGCTCACCCTCGACGGGGCCAAGCGCGATGCCGACGCTGGCCGACGTGGTGACGTCGTGGCCGTTCACGTGATAGCCGGCACCCAGCGCAGTGCAGACGCGGCGAGCGAGCCGCATGGCGTCCTCAGGTGTCTCGATCTCCTCGGCAACAATGGCGAACTCGTCACCACCGAGACGGCCGACGAGATCGACCTCGCGGACGTTCTCCTTCAAACGGGCGGCAACTTCCTCAAGCAAGGCATCGCCCGTGGCATGACCAAGTGTATCGTTGACGTCTTTAAAGCGATCGAGATCGAGACCGAACACCGCCATGAGCGTGCCGTGACGCTTGGCCCGCGCCACCGCGCGCTCAAGATGTTGATGAAACTGTAGCCGGTTGGGCAGGCCCGTCAGCGAATCGTGCATGGCAAGGAAACGAATCTTGTCCTCGGCGTGCCAACGCTCGCGGATGCGCCGCGAGGCAATAGCAGCGGGCACCGAAAAGCCCATGACAAGGAGGAGACTCGTGGTCAGGGTGACGACGGCGAGCGCCATATTGGTCAATGAGGCTGCCGCTGTCTGGTCCACAGCAAAGGCATAGACGCGGGCCACCTCGCCGCTCTGCTTCACTGGAACGAGCGCGAGGCGGATGTGGTTGTCATCGCTCGGTAGATCGACAAGCGCGACGGAGTTGCTGCGAGTCGCGGATGCAAATGCTCGTTTGACATCGCTTTCTCCGAGCATGGAGGAGACCATCTCCGGCGTCACGTCGCCGGCAACTGCGAGCGCTTTGCGGCTCGGCGTCAGCACAGCAAAGCCGTCGAGTTGGCTAACAAACTGGGTATTATTCCTATCGTTGTCGGCGTTGCCGAGAAGCCAGCCGCCAGTCAGCTGGTTGAGCATACTCACTAGGCCGAACCCATCGCTGGCAAGAGTCGGTGCGGCGGGTAAGCTCAACTCGCCGGGTTGGTTCGCGACCTCCTGAAACTCCACCGCATTGAGCACGTCGATGTTTTTATCGAGCACGCGATCCGACGCATCTGGCGCGCGGAGCCCTTCGTCCAGGTCGTGCGCCCAAACTAGCGCGGCCTCCCGCGCGTCGCGGCTCAAGACGTAACTGATCGTCGATCGGCCAGATAGAACACCCGCCATGACGGTCAGCAGTCCCAGGACCACCAAACCGGCCATGATCCAACGATCACGCGCGCCGACTTCTGTCATTGTCTTGAATTCCCATAGCCAAGCAAAGACGCGACCCTACGCATCGGGTTGTTAAGGCACAGCCAACGGTTCCGGTAAACGAGACGTTAACGGGTCAGGCCCAGGCGAAGGCCACCTTCCGCAGCGCGGTCTCGCCGAAGCTCTCGCTACCCTCGGCAACGGGCTTGCCGCCGAGCCGCAGATAGAAACCGCAGGCGGCATCGTTGTCCGCCAGCGCCCAGACCAACAGACCCTTCATGCGCATCTCGGCGAGGCGTGCGCGGGCACCATCGAACAGCTTTTCGCCAAGGCCGAGGCCTTGATAGGTAGGGTGAAGGTAGAGTTCGAAGATTTCGCCTTGATATGGCGAGCGGCCGAGTCGGCAGCGGCCGAAGGTGACATAGCCCGCAGCCTCGCCGCGAAAATCGAGCACCAGCAACGGCGCGCGCTTATGAAGCGTCTGCTCCCACCAGTTGAGACTGCGCCGGGCGATCATACGCTGAAGCGAAAGGTGAGGAATGATGCCCTGATATGCGCCGCGCCATGCCTCTTCGTAGGCCGACGCCAGTGCAGATGCGTCTTTGGGCCGGGCGGGTCTAATGTGCGCAACAGCAACGGACATACCTTGAGCCTAGCGCAGGAGCCCGGCGCCGGGCAAAGGGATCGTCGCCGTTATCCCAGGTGGAAGCGAAGACAGGGCAGATTGCGGCGGCGAAAGCTAGGCAACACCCTCAGCTTCACGTTGACGCTCGGCCTTCTTCCTGTCGTTGGGATCGAGGTGGCGTTTACGCAAGCGAATCGATTGGGGCGTGACTTCGACCAATTCGTCATCCTCGATATAGGCAAGCGCGCGCTCGAGCACCATGCGGATTGGGGGTGTAAGCCGTACGGCTTCGTCCTTCGACGTGGTGCGGATGTTGGTCAGCTTCTTGCCCTTGAGCACGTTCACCTCGAGATCGTTACCGCGCGTGTGCTCGCCAACGATCATGCCGCGGTAAACGCGGACACCGGGATCGATCATCATTGGCCCGCGATCTTCGAGGTTCCACAGCGCGTAGGCGACGGCGTCACCTTGGTCAGTGGAAATTAGAACGCCGTTGCGGCGCCCTTGGATCGGCCCTTTGTGCGGCGCGTAGCCGTGGAATAGGCGGTTCATGATGCCGGTGCCGCGCGTGTCGGTGAGGAGTTCGCCTTGATAGCCGATCAATCCGCGGGTCGGTGCATAGAACACCAGCCGCTGGCGCCCGCCGCCCGATGGTTTCATCTCAACGAGATCGGCTTTGCGCTCAGACAGCTTCTGCACCACTGCACCGGCATGCTCCTCGTCGAGGTCGATGACGACCTCTTCAATGGGTTCCAAGAGTTCACCGCTTGGCCCGCGCTTCAGGAGCACCTTGGGACGTGACACGCTGAGTTCGAAACCTTCGCGGCGCATAGTCTCAATGAGAATGCCGAGCTGAAGCTCGCCGCGGCCGGCAACCTCCATGGAGTCGCGCTCTTCGGACTCGGTGACCCTGAGCGCGACATTGCCTTCCGCTTCGCGCAGAAGCCGGTCGCGGATCATTCGGCCAGTAACCTTGGTGCCCTCGGTGCCGGCAAGCGGCGAGTCATTGACCCGGAAGGTCATGGATAGGGTCGGTGGATCAATGGGTTGAGCTGGCAGAGGCATGTCCACCTCGGGCGCACAGATGGTGTGGGCCACCGTGGCGTTGGGCAGACCGGCAATCGAAACAATATCGCCAGCCGTCGCTTCGTTGAGGCTGGCGCGTTCGAGCCCGCGGAACGCCAGCACCTTCGATACGCGACCTTGCTCGACGAGATTGCCCTCATGATCGAGGACCTTGACGGTGTCGTTGGGGCTGATGGCGCCGGAGGTGATGCGGCCGGTGACGACGCGTCCGAGATAAGGATTGGCCTCGAGGATGGTGCCGAGCAGACGGAAGGGTCCTTCCTCGATGACGGGCGGCGCCACGTGGCTCAGAACGAGCTCGAACAAGGGCTGCATGCCCTGATCCTTCGGACCCTCGGGGCTCGCTGCGATCCAACCTTCCTTGGCAGAGCCGTAAAGGATGGGGAAGTCGAGTTGCTCCTCGCTGGCGTCGAGAGCGGCGAACAGGTCGAACACCTCGTCGACAACCTCGTTCGGGCGCGCGTCGGCGCGGTCGACCTTGTTGATGACAACGATGGGCTTGAGCCCCATCTTGAGCGCCTTCGATACGACGAACTTGGTCTGCGGCAGCGGACCTTCGGCGGCGTCGACCAACACCAGGGCGCCATCCACCATGTTGAGGATGCGCTCGACCTCGCCGCCAAAGTCTGCGTGGCCAGGTGTGTCGACGATGTTGATACGCACGTCGTCCCAGACGATCGAGGTGACCTTGGCGAGAATGGTGATGCCGCGCTCGCGCTCCAGGTCGTTCGAGTCCATGGCGCGTTCCGCCACGCGCTGATTGTCGCGGACCGCACCGGACTGCTGGAGCAGGCGGTCGACCAGGGTCGTCTTGCCATGGTCGACATGGGCAATGATGGCGATGTTGCGGAGCTTCATTCTTGAGGGGATCTTTCGGCCGCCTGGCGGCTGCTATTGCGGCGCAATATAGTGATTTTCCTCCGGCCCACAATGCATCTCCGAGCCGGGGGATGACTAAATTTCGACCGACTTGTCTTGGGACCTATTCACCACGCTTTGGGGATTCGCACCATTCTGCCCAGAACCACGGCAGTATCAGAACTCGCGCACGGCGTTGCGCGTTGGGCACACATGAGTACGGGCAACCAAAAACAAATCGACCGAATCTGGGAAGTCATCGAGAAGGCCGGCGTTTGCATGATGTCGGCTCCGCTCTGTGACGGGCTCCGCGTGCGTCCGATGGTTACCCTACCGTCCCGGAGCGACAACGCCATCTGGTGTTTCACGGATAGGCGCGGCCTTCGGGACGATGAGATCGAGATGTGCCCCGAGGTCTATCTCACGTTCGTCTATCCCAACGAGAACGTCTATCTCGCGCTCACTGGCGAGGCGTTCGTCAATAAAGATCCGAAGTGCGCGCGCGAGGTTTGGGACAAGACGCAAGAGGAATGGTGGAGCGGCCCGGACGATCCCAATCTGTTGCTGATCCGGATCGAGCTATGGCGCGCGGAGATGTGGGATAGCCCCGTGAACTGCGCGATCGCCGACTTCCAATTCACCAAGGCGCGGCTGTTCGGCACCAAGGCCAATCTCGGCGAGAACCGCAAGGTCACGGTCGAGCTGTTCTAGCTCGCGTTATCCCAACAATTTCTCGTAGCATCGGGCCCGACGCGAACGTGGCCATTGCCGCTGTCGCGCGGAATGGCCAAAATCTGCAGTCTCAAGACCGGGAGTGTCGCCGTGACCGAAACCATGCAGCCGCCCTATGGGCCGGCGCCCGCGCCGCTCGCGGGACCCGAGCTTCCTTCTTTTCGCTACGCACTCGGCGCAGCGCCAACCAAACAGTTCGACGGCGGCACGGCTAAGGAGGCGACCGTCGTGCAGCTCCCAGTGTCGGACAAGCTCGCCGGCGTCTACATGACGCTCGAGCCTGGCGCGGTGCGCGAGCTGCATTGGCACGCCAACGCCGCCGAGTGGGCCTACATGATCGACGGACGCGCCAGAGTCACCACGATCGATCCCAACAACCAGGCGGAGGTCGTGGACTTCTGGCCGGGTGATGTTTGGTACTTTCCGCGTGGCCACGGGCACTCGATTCAGGGGCTCGACGGCGGCTGCACCTTCATCCTCGTGTTCGACAATGGCTACTTCTCCGAGTTTGGCACGTTCTCGATTACCGATTGGCTTGGCCACACGCCGCACGAAGTGCTTGCCAAGAATTTCGGCTTGCCGGAATCGGATTTCACCAATTTTCCGGATCATGAGGTCTACATCGCCAAAGGTCCGGTACCGCCACCCTTGCCAGAGGATCCGACACCAGGTTCGCTCAACGCCCCGCCGCTCACGCATCGCTATCGCTTGCTTTCGCAAGCGCCGGAGCCATTCCCCGGAGGCACGATGCGCGTCGCCTCCGAAATTGAATTCCCGATTTCCACGACGATGACAGGCGCGCTGCTCACGATCGAGCCGGGCGGTATGCGCGAATTGCATTGGCACCCCAACGCGGCCGAGTGGCAGTACTATCTGAAAGGCTCCGCACGCATGACGGTGTTCGGATCGGGTGGTCGCGCGCGCACTGATGAATTCGGTGCGGGGGATGTCGGCTATGTGCCGCAAGGTTACGGCCACTACATCGAGAACACCGGCAAGGATGAGCTTCAGGTGATCGTCGTGCTCAACAACGGCACATATCAGTCGGTCTCCATCACCGCTTGGATGGCGGGGACGCCCGATCTTCTGCTCGCCACTAATTTCGGCGTGAAGGAAAGCATCTTCGAGAAGATGCCGATGGATGCGGTGATCATGCCGGAGTCAGAGTAGGGCGCTCGTCTCGTCCGCAAGCCAGCGCGTCAGCTCGGCGGCGCCAATGGGCCCGGGCAGCGTGGCGGCTTGGCCGGACCAAAGGGGCGAGAAATCGCCGTTTCCTTCACTTTCCGCTTTGGATCGGAGCGGCGCGATGGCCGGACGTCCGCGCGGGAAAGACGGCGCTGCATCGTTCATGGGACCTTGCTCGCGCATGACGCGGTTCATGACGCCGCGGGCGGGACGGCCGGTCAGCACGTTGGTGATAGCAGTCTGGCGGGCAGGGTCAGACAGTGCAGCCCTGTGGAGCGGCGGTGTGTGGGCCTCTGGGCAGAGAAGATACGCAGTGCCAACCTGCACCGCCGAGGCCCCGAGAGCGAAGCACGCGGCGATCGCCTGTCCGTCGGCGATGCCGCCGGCGGCGATCACCGGCACATCGACAGCATCGCAAATGGCGCGCACGAGCGCGAAGGTTCCGGTCTGTGTGGTGATGTCGGTCTCGAGGAACATGCCGCGATGGCCGCCGGCCTCGGCGCCTTGGGCGATGATGGCATCGACGCCTTGATCTGCGAGAACCTTCGCCTCGCGGAGCGATGTCGCGGTGCTGAGGATCTTGCAACCGGCTGCCTTGACGCGCGCAAGCAGAGGCGCTGCTGGAAGACCGAAATGAAAACTCGCGATCTCGGGGCGTAGCTCTTCGACGACGGCGCATTCCACTTCGCCGAACGGCGCGTGACCACCGGGAAGTGGGAGCGGCGGCGGCTCGACGCCAAGCTCGGCGAAATAGGGCGCGAGATGTTCGAGCCATGCGTGATCCCTCTCCGGCTCCGCGGACGCCTCTTTGTGGCAAAAGAAATTGACGTTGAGCGGCTTGTCGGTTGCCGATCTGAATGTGGCGATGCCCTCGCGAATTTTTTCCGGGCTCAGCGCCGCGCACGGCAACGAGCCGAGGCCGCCAGCCTTGGCGACTTCGATGGCGAGCTCCACGCCGGCCGAGTTCGCCATGGGCGCGGCGATGATCGGCAACGCGATGCCAGCAAGATCGAGAAAGCGTCTTTCGGGCCAGGCCATGATCGTCCTCCGGAGCGCCGATCATGCCTGATAGGGGACAGCGGAGCTAGTTCAGGGGGACGTTGAGCCAGACCTTGCCCGTTACCGCGTCATAGTCGCTGCCAATGCCGTCGTATGCAGCCGCGCCGCGGAAAGACCATCCGCTCGGCAGGTAGACGAGCACGCCCCCTTCGAGGCGCCCAGTGAAGTCGTCCGGGGAATAGAACGTCTCGTTCACAAAAAGCGTCCCCTGGTCGAAGTTCCACACGCCGTAAAGCCCGAGTTGCGGCTCGATGGTCGTGCCGCCATTGAGCAGCCAGCGATAGGCGAACTCAGGTCCGAACTCGACTTGGCCGAGGGAGACATCCTGGCCGTAGATGCGCATGCCCAGGGAATCGGTGTAGGCGTCCTGGCTTTCCTCGCCGTACTTGACGGCGACGCTCGGCGTGACGCGCCAATTGCCGGAGATCCAGTTGCCGGTGAGCCGCGCGGTGGTGAGCCATCGGCTCGTGTCGAAGCTGTCGCTATAGGTCCCAAGGGGGTTGACGCCATTGTCCGAACCGCCCCAGGCGATGCGCCAATCGAAGAACAGATATTCGTTGAGCCGGCCGCTGACATAGGGTCCGACCATCCAGCCATCGCCATCGGCCTTGCTGCCGTCGGTCTTCGTCTTCTCTTTCGCCCAGTCGAATTGACCGAGGATGCCGACCAGCCAGTTTTGCGTTAGCGCATAATCAGCACCGACATAGAGAATATTGAAATCGCCATCGGCCCCACCGGTGTCGTCGTAGCTCGTGAAGTGGCCCTCTGTCCAAACATCGAAGCCGCTATACGGCGCTGGCCCCGGCCTCTCATAGAGCGCGGGACTGGCGAGCGTCATGGCCTTGTCGTCGAGACCAGAGTCTGCGCTCGCCACCGCTTGGCGCATCTGACTGAGGCTGGTCGAGAAAGCCACATTGTTGCCCGTCTCCGAGGCAGCGAAGTTGAACGGCGAACCGGTGTTGCCAGGGCCGCCACCCCAGAGCGAGCCGGGGAACCGCCGGAAGAACTGGATGCGGTCCGGTTCGTTGTCGAGAAGCGATGTCAGCCGATGATGGAGAAAGCGCTCAATCACCGCTTGGGTGTGCTCGTGAGGCGCGCCAACGAATGTGACCGTGGCTTGCGCCTTCCGCACAGGGTCGCCAAAGCCGTCCGACTCCGCAGAGGCCGTCGCTCTATTCGTCACGCTGCCGGCAGCGACATCCGCTGCTGTGATCACGTAGCTGCCTGTGCAGGTAACCGTGTCGCCGGCGTTCGCGAACAGAACCGGACAAGTGACAGTGGACACGCGATCGTCGGTGATCGTGATGTTGCCAATAAGCACGGGGCCGGTGTTGGCGACTTCATAGGTGTAGGTGATGACGTCGCCGACCGCCGAATAGGTCGTCGGATTCGCTGTCTTGGTGAAGGTGAAGTCTGCTGTCTGCGCTGCGGCGCGATCGAGCGGTGCGAGACAAAAGGCTATGACAAATGCACCGAAGAGCGCGACGAGCCACGATTTTGCTGCGGTTGGTCTCCCGCTCCGCGCTTCGCCATTCTCCCCAAGCCTGTGACTGCCAACTCTTACTGGGACCTTGCTTGGGGCCGATTGTCTGCCCTTGCTTCGCAATGTCTCTGTAGGCCGTTGGCCGGCCTCCCCTCGCGCCTATCGCGTAGCCGCCACGTTACGCAACCCAAAGAGGCAGCGATTCGCTGTGAATAGCAAGGATAGGCTGACGAAAGACCTAGACTGTTGCCGAATTATCACTCCGCTCGGCGGAGCTTGCCGAGAATGCGCAAGCGGAGCGCGTTGAGCTTGATGAAGCCTTCGGCGTCTTTCTGATCGTAAGCACCGGCGTCGTCCTCGAAGGTGACGATCTTGTCGGAGTAGAGCGACTTGTCGCTCTTCCGCCCGATGACGATGACGTTGCCCTTGTAGAGCTTGAGCGTCACATCGCCCTCGACGCTGACTTGGCTCTTGTCGACAAGCGCTTGCAGCATCTCGCGCTCCGGCGAGAACCAGAAGCCGTAGTAGACGAGCTCCGCGTAGCGCGGCATGAGCGAGTCTTTGAGATGCATCGCCTCGCGATCGAGGGTGAGGGATTCGATGGCCCGGTGTGCGACATAGAGAATCGTACCGCCGGGCGTCTCGTAGACGCCGCGGGACTTCATGCCGACGAAGCGGTTCTCGACGAGATCGACGCGCCCAATGCCGTTGTCCCGGCCGAGCTCATTGAGCTTGGTTAGGAGCGCGGCGGGCGACAGTGCCTTGCCGTTGATCGAGACAGGATCACCCTTTTTGAAGCCGATGGTGACAATGGTCGGCTTGTCGGGCGCATCTTCCGGCGCGATCGTGCGCTGATAGACGTAAGGCGGCGGTTCGGCGTTCGGATCTTCGAGCACCTTTCCCTCGGACGATGAGTGGAGAAGGTTCGCGTCGACGGAGAACGGCGCTTCGCCGCGCTTGTCCTTGGCGACGGGGATTTGATGCTTCTCCGCGAACTCGATGAGGTCGCTGCGCGAGGCGAAGTCCCATTCGCGCCAGGGCGCGACCACCTTGATGTCGGGGTTCAGCGCATAATAGGTCAGTTCGAAACGCACCTGATCGTTGCCTTTGCCGGTGGCGCCGTGGGCAACGGCGTCGGCGCCAGTCTCGCGTGCAATCTCGATCTGGCGCTTGGCGATGAGGGGCCGTGCGATGGAGGTGCCGAGCAGATAAACGCCCTCATAGAGCGCATTCGCCCGGAACATCGGGAATACGTAGTCGCGCACGAACTCCTCGCGCAGGTCCTCGACGAAGATCTCCTTGATGCCGAGCATCTCCGCTTTCTTGCGCGCCGGCGCGAGCTCCTCGCCCTGGCCGAGGTCGGCCGTGAAGGTCACGACCTCGCAAGCGTAGGTCTCCTGCAGCCATTTGAGGATGATCGAGGTGTCGAGCCCGCCGGAATAGGCAAGCACCACCTTCTTGATGTCGGTCGTCATGGAAAGCGGCCTCGCGGGCGCCCGCGGCGAAAAGGGTGGAACCGGCCGCGACTATAGGCAGGCGATGCGCTTGTGCAAGTGCTGTCCGGTATGGCGCAGGGTGCCACCGGCGTGAGCCAGCGCCGTCCCGGCACCTGCCAGCGCGGCGCCGGTGGCCTTGTGCAAGGCGATGGATGTCCGCTCGATGGCCTTTTCCAGCCGCGCATCGTTGCGTCGTACTGGCTCGATCAGCAGACGGTAGAACGCCATGACGATGGCGATCGTGATGATGCCGGCGAACACGATGTCACTGACGAAGTGGCGCCCGAAGATGACGCGCATGGCGCCGACGCTCGTGCCGAACACGACCGCCCCGCCCATGGCCAGCGGCCGTATTTGCGGCGGCGCGAGGCTCGCCGGCGCGATCACCCAGAAGGCCTGGCTCGTCTCGCCCGAGACAAAAGAGCAGTTCTGCTTGCACTCGGTGCTCGGCCGCCACCACGGCTGAAAGGTCTCCGCTCCGGCGAACTGGACAACCTTGTTTGGCCTGGGCCTGCCCCAATTCTCCTTCAGCACGAGATTTGACGTGAAGCCAGGCCCGACGATGAACGAGCCAATGAGAAAGAGGACCACCGACGGCGCGATGAGCATCTTGGAGTTCGGAAACACGAGCTTGCGGAGAAAGGCAAATAGCGCGGGCACGAGCAGAAGAAACGGAACCCAATTGGCAATTTGCCGGACGAGATTCCATTCATAAGTGACGGAAAGCGGAAACTTCGCCTTTTGTTCGTCGAAAAACAGCCGCGCCACTTCGAGATCGATCAGGGGATAGGCAGCGAACGCAATGCCCAAGGCGACGCCGACTGCGATCGATGCGAGTAACCAGCCGCGCGCCACGGCAACCCCCAAACCCCAGATCCCGAGTGGACGCTAGCGAGCGCGCAAGACACTTCCGTGAGGTTGGGATGAAGTTTCGATGCCGGATCGATGACGTTCTGCCGACAAACGCGTGACAGTCTTGATCCGCGTCAGTGCAAAAGCTGTGGACCAATGATTCTATCAACCCAGCCGCAAGCGGAGGAACCTTCTTACCGGCAACGGCGTTCTGGTTCGCACGACAAGCGAGGGTGACAATGAATAGCGAGACGGACCGAGGCGCAGCGGAATCGAGAAGGGAGCTGTCGGCGTGCCGGGTTTGCCCGCCGGTGCCGCTTGCGCGCCCTTGCACGATCACGCCCGGCACGAGACCGTCACCGATTATGCGCCCGAAGCCCTGGCTGATTGCGCTCGACCGCGATCGCTATGGTCCGCCCGTCAGGCCCGGGCACCGGCCAGGAGCCAGTACATAAAGCCGCCGGCAAAGCCCGCCGCCGCGAAGATGGTCATATACTCGCCGGCTGGGACCGCAGATGCGTCCGCGCTTGTTGCGCCTGCGAGGATCGGGATCGCCACGAGCGATGCCCGCCCGCGAGCACATAGATCCACGAGCGCAGGCGCAGTACTTCGGCGACAATGACCGCGGCTACGGCGGGCAGCGCTGTCAGAGCCGGTGCGACGGTGGCTGCGAACAGCGCGATGCCATACACGGTTGCCCCGCCGTGGCTCATGAACGGATCGTTTGGTGGCGCTGCGGCGCGGAGCTCGTCGCCAACCCACATGGACCCCAGCGCGAACAACACCGCAAGCGCAACGAAAGCGGCGACGCAAAACGCCACGATCACTTTCAGCGCACGTAAGATGATGTTGAGGACCACGTGCCCTACGCCTGCGCCGCGAGACGTTCGCTAGCGCGTTGCTTGACGCTCGCGCTCTTGAGCTGGCCGCAGGCGGCCAGGATGTCACGACCGCGTGGGCTGCGGACCGGGCTCGCATAACCGGCGCGATTCACCACCTCGGCAAACTTCTCGATCTGCTCCCAGTCAGAACAGTCGTAAGGCGCGCCGGGCCAGGGATTGAACGGGATCAAATTGATCTTGGCTGGAATCTTGGCGAGGAGCCGCACCAGCGCTTTGGCGTCGTCGATGGAGTCGTTCACGCCTCTCAGCATCACATACTCGAAGGTGATGCGCTTGGCGTTTGAAAGACCGGGATAGTTGCGGCAAGCCTCAAGCAGCTCGTGAATTGGCCACCTCTTGTTGATAGGCACCAGCTCGTCACGCAGCTCGTCGCGCACGGCATGCAGCGAGATGGCAAGCATGGTGCCCGCCTCATCGCCCCAGCGCGGAATTTCTGGCACGACGCCTGAAGTCGACAGAGTGATGCGCCGTTTGGAGATGGACAAGCCGTCGCCGTCTGCGGCGATGGCGCAAGCGTCGCGCACATTGTCGAAGTTGTAGAGCGGCTCGCCCATGCCCATCAGCACGACATTGGTGATCTTGCGCTCGGTGCTGGGCAGGCCGCGGGGGTCGGCGGGCGCGGTGCCTGGCCAATCGCCGATGCGGTCGCGCGCCAGCATGATCTGGCCGACGATCTCGCTCGCGGTGAGATTGCGAACGAGGCGCTGGGTGCCGGTGTGGCAGAACGTGCAGGTCAGCGTGCAACCGACTTGGCTCGAGATGCACAGGGTGCCGCGATCTTCTTCCGGGATGTATACGGTTTCGATCTCCTTGCCGTCGGCGAGACGGAGCAGCCATTTGCGCGTGCCGTCGACCGAGACCTGCTCGGTGACGATCTCGGGCCTCTCCAAGGTAAAGTGTTCGGCGAGGTCGCCGCGCAGATCCTTGGCGATGTCGGTCATCACTGCGAAGTCGGTCGCACCGCGCACATAGAGCCAGCTCCAGAGCTGACTCACGCGCATGCGGCGCTGACGTTCGGGCACGCCAAGGCCGGCCATACGGTCTGCAAGCTCCGTCCGACCGAGCCCAACAAGCGATTCTTTGTGGACGGTGTCGGCCAGGAGCGGCGCAGCCTCGCGGTCTATGAGGGACGGCATGGTCATGACACTAGAATTAAGGCGCTCCGGCAGGCTCTGAAGCCACAGCCGTCATATCATGCGGGGCGGCGGAAATGCCAAGCCCTAAGCAGGGCACCCTTGCGGCAAGGTTAGCTGCCGCACTCCTTCACAACGCGGTCCAAGGCGTCAGAGATGCCGCTCAAGGAGTAGGTGTCGCTTGTATCGGTGCCGCGCGCCGAACGGCCCTGGACCTTCATGCTGCTGCCGGCCCGCATGGCACTGACAAGCTTGGCCTCGTCCTCGGTCTTCTCGACGAATGCGCCCTCTTCCTTGGTGAATAATTCGAACTTGTCGTTGCCGACGGTCACCGTCGTCTTACCGCCGGGCGCGAATGGGTAACCCATCTTCACGCTGATCTCGCCGGTGACTTTGTCGGCGGGATAGTAGGAGATGTAGAAATAGATGGGCCCGCGGCGCACGTTCTTCGGGCTCGACTCTTTCGGCTGCGCCACGGCAAAGCAGACCTTGGGCGTGCCAGAGCCCGCATAGGCGGACCAATCATTGTACTTCTGCAGAAGCTTTACTTCCTGCGCGAGTGCGGGCGTCACGCTCAACGCCACGATTACGCAGGCAGCTCCAACGGCTCGGCGCATCTCCCCGTCCCCGTGTCGTGAGCAATCCCCAGGCATGAATGCGCCCAATCTTCACTAGATCAGGCCACTAGGTCAACCCTGCGACCTCCGGCGTTTTGGCGCCCCCTGTACATGTGCGGGGGGTGGCTCACCTTCAGCCCCCTCAGTGACCGGGCGTGCCGAAAACCGGCCAAGGGCACGCAAGCGATCATACATGACAATGGCGCCTGCGGTTGCCACGTTGAGGGAAAATGTGGTCGGAATCCGCACAAGATGCTGGCAGCGGGCGACAAGCTCGGGTGACAGTTCGCCGCGCTCCGGGCCGAGCACATAGGCGGCGCGCAAGGGGTGGGGGAAGCTCGGGAGATCGACGGCCTCACCGAGAATCTCGATACCGACCAGGCTGCACCCCTTGGGCAGGCACATCTCGTCCAAACTTCGCCAATGGTAGAGGGGCAGGTGGCTTTCGGCGTGTGAGGTGTCGGAGCGCATCTCGAAGGCCCGTTCGTCGGCGCCGACCGTAAAGGCGAAATTTGCCCCGAACGCATTGGCCGAGCGAAGCAAATTGCCGAGATTCACGGCTTTGGAGACGCGCTCGACGCCGATGCCGAAGTAGCCGCGCACGTTAGGAGATAGATTTTTCACAACTTTTCCCTGCCATAAACGTTTGAACGGGGAAAGCGGCGTGAACGCCGGCCGCGTAGTATCGTCCTTGCGGCTAGTAGTATCGTCCTTGCGGCTAAGAGATAGGTTGCGCTTCCCGAGCGCCGGCGTCAAAAACTGAGCCCTTCCAATACGCAAATTCAGAGCTGCGGCCAAAGCCAGTGCAGTTCGCGACAGGAGACCTCATGCGAGTTGCACAATTCGCCGAATTCCGCGGACCCCAGGCCCTCCATATCGAGCAGGTGCCCGATCCGACCCCCATGCCGGACGACGTCCTCGTCAAGGTGACCGCGGTCGGTCTCAACTTCTTCGACACGCTGGTGCTGCGCAACAAGTATCAAATCACGCCGCCACTGCCGTTTTCGCCGGGGGCAGAAATTGCCGGCGTGGTCGAGAAGCTCGGCGACGGCGTTACAGACCTAAAGGTGGGTCAGCGCGTGGTGGCGTTCATTGGCGGCAACGGCTGCCGCGAGAAGATCGTCACCAAGGCGAAGAACCTCATTCCCATTCCCGACGGCGTCAGCGATGAGACGGCGGCAGGTATTCCCGTCACCTACGGGACTGCGATCCACGCGCTGAAAGACCGCGCCAATCTCAAGCCTGGCGAGACGGTCGCAGTACTAGGCGCGGCGGGTGGCGCAGGCATCGCCGCCGTCGAGGTTGCCAAGCTGATGGGCGCGCGCGTCATTGCGGTTGCTTCGTCTGATGAGAAACTCGCCTTTGCCAGAGCGCACGGCGCAAACGAGGTCATCAACTACACGGAGCAGGACCTCAAGCGCGGGCTGAAGGAGCTAACTGTGCCGACCGGCGTCAACGTTCTCTACGACTGCGTCGGCGGCCAGTCCGCCGAACCGGCCTTGCGCGCGATGGCGTGGGAGGGACGTTACCTCGTGCTCGGGTTCGCTTCAGGAGACATTCCGCGCATTCCGCTCAATCTTGTACTCCTCAAGGGCTGCTCGATCATCGGCGTGTTCTGGACATCGTTCGTGGACCGCAGCCCCGACCAGCACCGCGCGAACACAGCGCAAGTGCTGGAGTGGTGCAGGCAAGGGAAGATTGCTCCGCACGTCCACGCGACGTTCCCACTCGACGAGACGGCGGAAGCGCTTTCGCAGATCGAAACCCGCAAAGTCACCGGTAAGGTGATCGTCAACCCGCAAGCCTAGGTCGACTTGCCTAAGTTGACTTGGGCAGTTCCCTGTCGAGCGCCCTCGCCGCGGCGGCGCGATGGGCCGGCGTGATGTGCGAAGAGACCATGCCGACAACGGCAGTCAGCAGAGCTACATCGTCGGCAAAGCCAAGGCCAAGGACGATGTCTGGGATCAGATCCATCGGCAGAATGAAATAGGCGAGAGTTGCGAGCAGCATGCCGCGCACACGCATAGGGGTCGCCGGGTCGAGCGCACAGTAATAGGCAGCGACAAGATCCTCGACGAACGGCACTTGCCCGGCGAAGCGCTTGAGCTTGGCCCAAAAGTCGCGGCGGACCTTCCGCTCGCGCTCGGCGAAGGCGTGAAGCGAGAGCTGCCGGCCAAGGGCTGCCTCGCGCAACTTGCTCGCATCGTTGAAAGCGATCATCTGTCTCTACCTCGCGGCCGTCCGGGGAAATGCCCCAAGTCCTTGACAAACATAGGGAGTGGCTGGGGGCTTCGCAAGCTTGCCTCCGGGCGCTCGCTCGTGCGATGGGAGCTTGCAAATGACCAAGCACCGTCTCCTGTTCGTCTGCCTCGGCAACATCTGCCGCTCGCCCATGGCCGAGGGCGTATTCCGTCACGTCGCGCAGGAGGAGAACGCGCTCCATCTGTTCGAGACCGACTCGGCGGGGATGGGTGACTGGCACAAAGGCCAGGCGCCCGACGCCCGCGCGCAGAAAGCAATTCGGCGGCGCGGCATCGATATCTCGCACCAGTCGGCGCGCAAGGTGGAGCTGGAGGATTTCGAGGACTTCGACCTCATCCTGGCGATGGACGAGTCGAATATCGCCGATCTGTTCGAGATTGCGCCGCATAACGCGCGCAGCAAGATTCGCCGCTTCCTCGATTATGCGCCGCATGTCGGCACGCGGGACGTGCCGGATCCCTACTATGGTGGCCCGGAGGGTTTTGACCACGCGCTCGATCTCATCGAAGAGGCGGCGCGCGGGCTGCTGGCCGATCTCACCGGCACGAAGAAGAGAATTGCGAAGAAGGGGGCCTAGTCTTCGAGGTCATACGCGGCCTCGACCACGTAAGGACCGCCGCCCACCGAGTTCCGCGACGAGTAGAGCACGAAGCGACTCACCGTGAAGGGCTCGGCCATCATGGCGCCTTGGCGTTCGAGATAAGCGGCCACCGCGTCAGGCCGCGCGCCGCGAAGGCGCGCCAGGGTCACGTGCGGCTTGAAGTTGCGTCCCTCGGGCGGCAAGCCCGCCGCACGGGCGGCACGCTCATTGGCACGATGCAACGCCTCCAGCTCCTCCGAGGGCTTGAGAGCGGCGAAGATGGCGCGAGGCTTTCGACCGCCGAAACTGCCGAGACCATCGAGCCTGAGATCGAACGGCGGCGCCTCGATCCCGCTCAAGGCATGCGTGAAGTCGCGTGCCGTTACGCCGTCAACGTCGCCGATAAAGCGCAAGGTCAGGTGATAGTTCTCGGGGTCGATCCAACGCGCGCCGTTCAAACCGGCGCGAAACATGGTGAGACGCGCGGCGATGCTCCTGGGGATCTCGATCGCTGAAAACAGCCGGGGCATAGCCAGGTACTTGGTTCGTACGAATCAGAGTCTCAAGGGCAGGGGTTGGGGTAGTCAAGGTGGATCTGGTCGATGTCCGCAAGAACCGCGTGCGATAGCGCGAGTTCGGCGGCGTCGATGTCGGATGCGAGCTGCGCCATGCTGGTTGCGCCGATGATGACGCTGGTGACGAATGGGCGGGATACGGCGTAGGCGATCGCCATCTGCGCCGGATCGAAACCGTGCTTTCGCGCGAGCGCGACGTAGGTCGAGATGGCGCGCGGACCGTTGCCCTTCTCGTAGCGGCCCAGGCGGTCGAACAGAGTCTTGCGAGAGCCAGGCGGCAGCGCCCCGCCTTCATACTTGCCGGTGAGATAGCCCTGGCCGAGCGGCGAGTAGGCAAGAAGGCTGATGCCCTCCCGATGCGTGATCTCAGAAAGGCCGACCTCGTAGGAGCGATTGACGAAGTTGAATGCGTTTTGGATCGACACGGGCCGCGGCAGTCCGTGTTGCTCGGCGAGCTTCAAGAACGTCATCACGCCCCATGGCGTTTCGTTGGAGAGGCCGATGAACCGCACTTTGCCGTCAGCGACGAGCTTGCCGAGGGTGGTGAGGATGTCGTGGATGGGGTGCGTGTCGCCCGGCAGATGCAAATATTCGAGCCCCTCGAAGATACGCATGGGGCGATCAGGCCAGTGGAGCTGGTAGATATCGATGTAGTCGGTCTTCAGGCGACCCAAACTCTTGTCGATCGCCTCCATGATCTGCGCCGGACTCTGTCGTGACAACGCGCCGTCGTCGCGCAGCCAATCGATCTTGGTGCTCCGGCCAGCGACCTTGGTGGCGATCAGCACCTTGTCTCTGTTCTTGCGGGCGGCGAGCCAGGTGCCGATGATTGCCTCTGTGCGCCCTTGCGTCTCAGGCTTCGGCGGAATGGGGTAGATCTCGGCGGCATCGAAGATGTTGATGCCGCGCTCCAGCGCGTAGTCCATCTGCGCATGACCCTCGGCTTCCGTGTTCTGCTCGCCGAAGGTCATGGTGCCGAGACAGAGCGCGCTCACCTTCACACCCGTGCGGCCAAGCTCGCGGTAGTTCATTGCTCCTCCGAAAGTTCCTTAGCGAAGCGGCAAGGTTAACAATTCGTCGCCGCCGGGTCGCCCATCCGTCTTTGTTAAGGAGTGCGTGCCTAGAAGAAAACCACGCTGTTTGCCGCCCATAGGGCCTCCAGCGCAAGAAATGCCGAAGGCAGCCCGGGATGCGTCCATGCAATCAATGACCAAGACACCAAGCGACGCGACGCCGGAATTTCACGAGACGTGGCCGCAGCGCCTGCGTCGCTGGGGGCTCGGCGTGCTTTACGCGCTCAGGCCGTCGCGCATTGCCCTCCTGCCGCGGCTTTGGCTCATGACCCTGGCATATCTGCTGACACCCGCAGGGGAGCGCGACAGACTCCCGCATCATCCCAAGTTCTACGGCGAACGCGGACTGGTCGGAATCAGCAACGACCTCTCGGTGCCCGCGCTCCTCGCCAATTATCGGCGCGGTTTCTACCCCGTCTGTCACATCGGACCGATGAAGTGGTGGTGTCCTGAGGAGCGCGCGATCATCGATCCGGCCGAGACGCATATCAGCAAGAAGGTTCGAAAACTTCTTCGCCAGCACAAGTTCGCCGTCACCATGGACCAGGACTTCGCCGGCGTGATGGAAGCCTGCGCCAGGCCCCGACCCGGCAAAGTGCCGCTGACCTGGATCACGCCACGCATCATGGAAGCCTTCTGGAATGCGTACAAGGCCGGCTACGCGCACTCCGTCGAGGTCTGGGACGACAAAGGGAACCTGGTTGGCGGTCTATTCGGCATCGCCATAGGTAAGGTCTATTTCGGCGAGTCGCAGTTCTCTGCTATCGAGCACGCCTCGAAGATCGCCACGGTGGCGCTGCACAAGCATCTTGCTGCTTGGGGATACCGCCTGCGCGAAGGCCAGTTGATGACGCCCCACCTCGCTAGCTTAGGGTTCAAGCCAATGACGCGTGACGAGTTCCGCTCGCTGCTCGGCTGGTACATCGATGAGCCGGGACGCGTGGGACATTGGGCAATCGATCCCACGATCGATCTCGCCGGCGATCCGGCCACGCCAGATCAACCGCCCGTGCCGCGCGCGCCCGCGCCGGCGCAGGTGGCTTGAGGCCGTCGCGGATGGCACGTTCCATCGCACGCTCAACTGGGGTGGGGGGCGCTTGGCCGGCACTCCTCGTGGCTAGCGCGGCCCGACTCTTCTCCACGTCCTCAATGCTATCGCTCGCACGCGTTGCCGGCGCGCTTGCAGGCTTCGCCACTCAGGTGGTGTTGGCGCGCACGCTGCATGCCTCGGCGCTCGGCGTGTTTTCTCGGTGACGAGGTCTTGCCGCCGTCGTGGGCCTTGTCGCGGCACCGGCTATCCGACGATTGCGCCCCGGTTCATGTCGCGCTACCGCGAGCAGGGCAAGGAAGGCTGGATCACCGCATTCGTCACGCGTGCGCGTAAGGATGCTGCACTGTTGGCAGCAATTGCCACCGCCGGCGCACTCGCGGTGGCGGCGTGGTGGCCCTCGCTCAGTCTCGAGGCGCGCTTTGCACTCACCGCTGCGGCGCTGTCCATTCCTGCCAATGCCGCCCTCAGACTCAACGGGTCGCTTGCCGCAGCGATCAGGCGCTTTGCGCTCGCATATCTCCCCGATACCTGCATCAGGCCGTTTGTGCTGCTCGGCGGCGTGCTCATTCTCATTGCTGCCGGCGTCACGCTGACTGCGAGCAACGTCACGTGGCTGCTGACCGCCATCTTCACAGGGCTCGCGCTCACGCAATATCTCTTGTTGCGCAAGGACATTCCCCAAGCCGCCGCGGCGACAGCGCACGCGGCGCCTCGGCTCATCAAGATCTGGCGGCGCGAGGCCAAGCCGCTGATCCTCGTCGCGCTGTTCACGTTCTTCTTTGCCGACGTTGACATCCTGCTCGTCACGCCGCTGCTTTCGAGCGCCGATACGGCCATTGTCGGCATATGCCTCAAGCTCGCGCTGCTCGTCGGCTTCGCCGTGCAGGTGGCTCATCAAGTGGTGGTGCCCGACCTTGCCGATGCGCATGCACGCAAAGACCACGGCCCGATCCGTGACGTGGTTCTCAAGGCGCTCGCGTTTCCGCTCGTTATCACTGTGGCGTTGGTGGTTGTCGCGCTGTGGGGCGAAACCCTGCTCGGCATTTTCGGTCCTGAGTTCGCCGGCGCCAAAATCCCGCTGCTCATTCTGCTCGTCTGTCAGCTCGCTCGTGCATTGTTCGGCCCAAACGTCCCGCTCCTGACAGTGATCGGGGCGCAACGGCAGAACGCGATGCTGGCGGTCGCCGCGCTCATCGTACTCGCGGTCAGCAACGTGGCGCTCGCGCCGGCCTACGGCGTGCTCGGCGCTTCACTTGCAGTCGCGATCGCCACCGTGTTCTGGCTCTCTGCGACAGCGATCGTGCTGGCGCGCATCCAGCGGGCTCAGAACAGACGCGGTCTATCACACTTGGCAGGCTGTTGCAGCCAGGCTCGGCCCCTGCCTAAGCGCCAGGATTGGCGAGTGGCTGCTCGATGGCGCCGGTTGGCGCCGCCTCGTCAGCCGCCTCTTCACTCGCAAAGAAGTAGGTGAAGATTAGCCAAAGCACGAACGCCACAATGATTAGGATGGCGACGGCCTTGCCGAACGTGCCGAACGAGAGGGGCATGAGATGTCCTCAGGCGGTTGCGGGTGTGCGAAGGTAGCCAAAGGCCCGTGGCCGATCAATGGACTTGGTGCTGCCTAGTCGGAGTCGCTCGCGTCGGGCTTCTCAGGAGCGGGCTCATCGGTCGTCTCGACCGCGGGTCCGGAATTGGCCTTCATGGTTTCGTCAATCCATGCGGCGAACGACGCGACACGCGAATAGACGCCCGGCGTAGCACTACCGCAGCCGCGGCCCCAGCTGACCACGCCGATTTGGACGAAGCCGCCGTCCGTGGCAACGACGAGCGGGCCGCCCGAGTCGCCCTGACAGGAGTCCTTTCGCGTGCCCTGAAGCATGCCGCATAGCTCCGTGTCGGCAATGTCGCCGCCGCCATATGCCTCGAATGATGCCTGGCACGTTGGGTTGTCGATCCAGTCGACCTCGACCTCATGTAGCTTGCGCGGATAGTTCAAGCGGTCGCGAAGCTCGCCGGCCGGCCCGAAGGCGGCGAGCAGCTTGCCCATGTCTTCATCGCTTGGGTCCCACATGGCGCCCCAACCGGTGACCACCACCTTGGCGCCAGGCACGAGAAGAGTCGGCTCGGTCTCGAGATTGGACAAGGGGAGCGTCTTCGGGTCGGGGATCGGCGCCTTCAGCTTCAGCAGCGCGACGTCGGACTTGGAGTTATTGGCGCATTCCGTATCGCCTTCGCACCCGGCATATTTCGGCTGGACGAAGATCTGGGCGACCTCGACCTTGGTCGTCGCCGTGCGGTCGTTGCTGCCGTAGCCGATCACCACCTCGCTTGGATCGATGGCGCGTTTCGGGTCCGCACGGCCGGCAAACATGCAGTGTGCGGCGGTGAGCACCCAATCGGCGGCAATGATCGAGCCGCCGCAAAAACCGTGCTCGTCCTCTAACGAGTCATAGAGGCGCACTTGGTAGGGGTACTTGCCTTCGGGCGCAGGCGTTCCCCCAACGATCATCTCAGTGTCCTCTTCGGCGCGAAGCTGGAAGGACTGGCAGACGAGCCCGAACGTCACAAGCGCTGCGAACAGGATGACGGCGCGTATCATGGCGGCTACTCAGCGGGTGGCTGGGATGTCTCGGCCGGCGTTGCGGCGATTGGGCCAGAGTTGGCCTCCATCGTCTCGTCAATCCAATCGGAGAACGCGGCGACCCGCGCGAACACGTTGGGATTGCCGGCACGGCCGCACCTGTCGCCCCAGCTCACCACGCCAACTTGGATGTAGCGCCTAGGATTCTTGGCAAGTAGCACCAGCGGACCGCCTGAGTCGCCATAGCAGGAGTTTGAGGCAGAGCGCGGCTTCATGGCGCAAATTTCGCTGTCGGCGATGTTCAGCTGTTGCGGTCCATAGACCCCCCGGCATTCATCGCGATCCATGACGTGAATGTCGGCTTCGTAAAGCTTCTTGGGAAAGTTCAGCTTCTCGGAGATGTCATCTTGCGGGCTGATCTTGGACAGAAGCTCGACGACCTCCTTGTCTTCGGGGTCCCAGATCGCGCCCCAACCAGTGACCGTCACCTTGACGCCGCGCGTCATGAACTTCTTCTCAGTGTCGGAATTGGCCAGCTCGACCGGCTTCGCATCGGGAATCGGCTCCTTCAACTTGATGAGAGCAACGTCGGTGCCGTTCACGAGCGCATGGGCGAGGTAGCCCGGATGGACGAAGATCTCCTCGCTCTCGATCTTGGTCGTCTCTGTGCGGTCGGTACTGCCGTAACCGACGAAGATCGTTTCGACGGGCTGAAGGTTCTCGGTGAGGTCATTGTCCTGGACCGCGCAGTGGCCGGCGGTCAAGATCCACTGCGGATCGATGATCGAGCCGCCACAGAAGCCCTTATCGTCTTCCATCGAAGCGTAGAGGCGGACTTGGTAGGGATATTTGCCGTCTGGCGCGGGCTTGCCGCCGACGACCATCTCGGTGTCTTCCTCGGCCAGCGCAAGGCCGCAGGTGAAGACTGCACCGAGCAATGCAAGGGTTAGAGCAAAGATCCGATTCATGTGAAAACTCCGGGTTACTGCGCGCCTAGTTGGCACTCATGGTGTTGGCGATCCAATCGGAGAACGATGACACGCGGGTGTACACTCCGGGAAACAGCGGATTGCCACATTGCGGACCCCAGCTCACGATGCCGACCTGAACATAGCCGTCGGAATCGTCGGACGGTACAACCAGGGGGCCGCCAGAATCGCCGAAGCAGGAGTCCTTGCCGCCGCTCGGACCTGTGGCGCAGATCTCGGTGTCGCCGATGGTGAACGCGGAGACTTGCAGCGAGTTGTACACGGCTTTGCACTCATCGGGGTCGATGACCTCGATATCGACTTCGTGTAGCCGGCGTGGCGCTTGAAGCTCCTCATCGTTGAGGAGCCGCCGCTCGGACACGGTCCGCCGCCCCGCCATCACGTCCATGGCGTTGTTGAAGGCTTGGAAGTCCCAAATGGCGCCCCAGCCGGTCACCGTAACCTTAGCGCCAGGGTGCAACAGGCTTTGCGCCGTGCTCTTGTTGGCGAGCGGCACGACCGGCGCGTCTTCGATGGGTTCGCTCAGCTTGACCAGCGCCAGGTCGGCCTTCTCCCCATCGAGATAGGTGGGGTTCACGATCACCTTCGCGCTCTTGATCTTCTTGGTCTTGGTGCGGTCAACGTCACCAAATCCAACCACGACGGACTCGGTGTCGACGAGGCAGTGAGCTGCGGTCAGCACCCATTGCGGGGCGATGATCGAGCCGCCGCAGAAGCCAATGTCGTCATCCATGGATTCATAGAGACGCACTTGCCAAGGATATTTGCCCTGGGCCGCGGGTTTGCCGCCGACGATCATCTCGGTGTCGGTCTCGCCAAGAGCCGGCGCGTTCATCCCTAAGAGGACGGCGGCGGCAAGGAGAAGGTTCGGAAGAATAAGGACTCGCGTCATTTGAAGTCTCCACGGATGTTTTTTGTTTGTTATGCGAGTTACACTGGTCGTGGCCTTGCATATGTTTGATGCCATTTTAACTATGCCCAACAACGCTGTACATTAAACTTTGCTCAGGGTGAACGTTGCGGCCGCACTGGTACGCACGATGTCCATCGAGGCTTGAGGGATGACCGCCGCACCGCAGGACGCCAAAGCCGCGCTCGACGCCATCGAAGAGGACGTCGACCTCCGGCGCGCCGACCCAGACGTGCTTCTGCCTAAGCTTGCGACCATTCTCCTCGGCCTGCAGGACAACTCTCCGCACCGGCCGCGCGCGCATCGGCTGCTTGGCGTGGTGCATAACCGGCTCAAGCTCGACCGTGATGCGTTGCGGGAGTTGCGCGAAGCGAAGGCGCTTGCCGAAGCTTCCTCTCCGCCGAACTACCGCGAACTTGCCAAGATCGGACGCGAGACGGCGGTCATCTATGCGTGGCGCGGCGACGACCGGCGCGCGGCGGCTGAGCTTCTCCCGGCGCTTGCGTTCGCATCGCTCGAGGACGACGAAGCCGAGGTGGCCAAGATCATCGCCGAGTTCGGACGTATCGAGCTCGAAGCGCAGCGTTATGACAACGTCGTCATGTTGTTTCGCCATCTCGTGGGGCAGGGCGCGAAACTCAAGCTGCCGCCACGCGAGGCACAGCGTGTTCGCATCAATCTCTGCCAGGCGCTCAACCGGATCGGCGCTTACCAGGAAGCCCTGCAGAATACCTCGGCTTTGCACGAGGAACTGCCGGAGACCGAAACGCGGCTCAATTTTCTGACCTTGCTCGAGATGGCGCGGGCACTCGGTGGCATGCAGCGTTCCGAGGAGTCTGACCGCGTCTTGCAGCAGGCGGAGACACTCTTGCCGGAGAAGGAGAGCGCGTTCGAACACGCCGAGTTCCTTCAGGCAGTCACCGAACTGCACGAGATGAAAGGCGGCCCGACCGCGGTGAAGAGCCTTGAATATTTGATCGCGGAGTATTCCGAGCAGCGGCTGGTCGTGCGCGAGGCGGTCGCGCGCCGCGCGCTGGCCAATGCCTTGTTCAAGCTCGGCGAGAACGACAGGGCGCGCGATGCCTTGGCCAGAGGTTTGCGCAACGCGCTGCGCTACAATCTCGTCGAGGTCGCTGACGATATCCGCGCCGACATGCTGAAAAGTGCCGGCGCGGAGCATCTTGAGGAATTGGCCGAAACGATCGACTTGATTGGTGGCGGCAGCGCGCTCGACCGGCGCTTTATTCGTCTTGGTTTGTTGGGCAAGGGTGGCGCGGGCGAAGTGTCGCGTGCCATCGATCTCAACGACGGGCGCCATGTCGCCCTCAAAAAGGTCGATCTTCGCGGTGTGGCCGAGGGCAGGCGCCAGGCCGTCATCAACACCATCAAGACGGAGTATGCGGCAGCAGGAAAGTTGGACGATCCCCGCTTCGCGCGCGTGCTCGATCTCCGCATGACGCCAGGCGGCGCGCTCTACATCGTGCAGCGCTTCGTGGAAGGACCGACCTTGCGCGAGCTTTATGCCACAGGCGTGCAGCCGACGCGGCTTCTCGATCTCCTCGCCGGGATTGCCGAGGCGCTCGTGACGCTCCACAGCCGCGGCGTGGTTCACCGTGATCTCAAACCCGAGAACGTCATTGTGGCCAGGAGCTCGAAAGGCGAACGACCGGTTCTGATCGATCTCGGCATCGCCCTCGTGGCGGGGCATCAGGATGGGCTCAAGCATTTCGGCACGCCGCCTTACGTCGCGCCGGAACAGGCGGCCGGCAGGCCCGTCGACGCCCGCGCGGATGTCTACGCTCTCGGCCAGATGATCGCGGAGATTTGGGGCGGCAAAGTCCCGGCCCGCTTCGGATTCGGCAGAAACCGTGCGAACGCGGCGACGGAGATGCCACGCGACGTCGGCAAGCTCGTGCGCGGCATGCTGCGGCCGGACCCCGGGAAGCGCATCAAGGATCTGACGGGCGTTGCACAAGCGCTTAGGACCCAGCGTCAGAGGATGGCGCAGTCTTAGGTGTCGGCCACTCATAGGCGAAGAGCTCATATTTCGCTGGCCGCGTCACGAGGCTCCACACAATCACCTCGAGTGTAGTGGGCTCTGTAACGGTGATCCACGCGGTCGGGGCTAGTTCCAGTTCGCTCGTCTGACGCGGGTCCTTGGCATCGCGCACGAACTTGGACGTGGCCTTGTTCTTGACGTTGATGCCGATGGGAACGCCGCTTTCGGCGTCGGCGATGAACCCATACACCTTGCCGGGCTCCACATCGAAATCGTAGCTCTTCGACTCGAGCTTGAAGGAATCGACCTTGCCAGCGTCGAGCTCTCCGGACTCGGTCTCGACTAACTCGCCTTCGCCGACCTGGTAGCGCTTCTTGGTGACGCCCTTGAACTCATTGACCGCGACGTCGAAATAGTCATCGAACTCCTTACCACGCTCCTGCCAATAGGTCTCGTCAGCAGCGAGCGCCTCGTCCGCTTTGCCGTCTTTGAGATCCTCCAAGAGATCCACTCGTTGCGCGAAGTTGATCAGGGCCGCGCTTGGCAGCCTGACCTTGGCGCCCACCGAGTCCTCGGTATCCTTGAACACGGTCGTGTTGCCGCCGTTGACGAGGCCGATGACCTTACCGCTGGTGTCGATGAGCGGACTGCCGGACGCGCCACCTGTCACCGGCACCGAGTGCTGGATCAGCAAACGATGCTCGGGTTCGGCACGTACCATGAATACGTCGGTGAGCGAGCTGATATGGCCAAAGTGAAGGGTGCCCGGGGCGCTTGCGGCAGTATCGCCGCCGGCGAGGCCCTCTACGGGGAAGCCGATCGAGGCGACAGGGGTGCCCGGCGTTAGCTTCTCGAGCTCTTCTTCCGAGGCAAATTTAAGGAGTACGGGAAGCGTTTCCGTTTCCTCGATCTCGATGATGCCCACGTCATACTCGTTGATCAGGTCGAGCGGCGTGAATTCACCCCACCGAGTCGTGCCGAGCTTCGTCTTGAAGCTCTTGAAGGCGAGATAGCCCGGATGCGAGATGACATTCTTGATCGTGTACGTCTTGCCATCGCTACCCTTGAGAGTGAACTCATCCTCGTGGCCTTTGATCGCCTCCGTGACGTGGGCATTGGTGGCGAGTGCGTGGGGCGCGAAAGCCCAAGCTGTGCCTTTTGACTCTTCGACGCCATCCTCCGTCTTGACGACGGCGTAGACCGCGGCCTCGAGCATTTGGAGAGTCGCTTCTGAAAACCGAGTCTTGGATTGCGCCGCCGCTTCGGCGCGGGCGATCTCGATCTGTTGGGCGAAGGTGGAATGTAGGAACACGACATAGCCGATGACACCAACGAGGGCGATCGCAACGGCGCTGCCGGCATAGGCAACGTAGCGACGGATGCGCTCGTCAATCGTCGGCATGACTTCTTGCTTGCCGGTTACCGGTAGATCTGCGGCGGCAGGGGCGCCGATTTCAACCTTGAATGACGGTCCGCTCTTGCCCCCGAGCCGAAAGATGCTGCCGGACTTCACCGGTGCGTTGTCCGCAGGCTTGCCATTGATGTTGACATAGCGCGTGCCAAACAATTCCACCGTGTAGTCGCCGGCCTTGGTCCGCCGGAGCTCGAAGTGCCGCCTGCCGACGATGTCATACTCTGGCGGATAGACGACTTGTGCCACCTCACGATCGCGACCGAACACGACCGCGTCGACGTCATCGCCGAATGTCTGCACTTCGTCCTTAAGAGGACCCTCAAGATGCGTGATGGTGATGGTCATACCTTGCGGGCTCCATTCCTGGCGCGCTCGACGGTGAAGATCGGGAGTGATGGCCGGCTGCGCACCGTGTGGCGCTCGCCGTCGTCGGTTGTCGGCGAGGCCTCGGCCCGGCCCACGGGGACAAGGAGGACGTTGCCGCCCAGATCGAACTTCGCTTGCGCTGCGTAGGCCTCCGTGGCGAGAACGCAGTCCAAGGGGAGCCCGGGAAGATCGTCGGCCGACTGGAGCCGAGCCACGAGCTTCTTGTCGGGCTTCAAGCTTGCGCCGAGCACAAGGCCGAAATCGCAGATGATCCGGAGCGGGTGCTTGGCCTTTTGTGCAGCCTCGACCGCGGCGCGACCGGTGGCGAGCGCCTGTTCGGTCGTTTCAGTGACCAGGCAGCACCCACGCCTTCCGTCGCGATGGGTGCGTTCTATGCGGTCTATTCCCTTGCCGACCTTCTTGAACAGCTTGTCGAGATTGGCATCTGCACCTTTGGCCTCCGGCGCGCCGTCCCAGAGAAATACGACGGGACGGAACGCGGTCTCGCCCCGCTCACGGCTTGGGCGCGGTGGCCTCTTGTGCGAATAAGGGATGACGTCGAAGGGTCGGCCATGCTTGCGCCAATCGGCAACGATGCGGTTCGTGCCGGCGATGCTGCCGGGTTCGGTGTCATCCGAGACAACGATCAGCCCACAGGCGGTTTGCAACATGGCCGCGCGCTGAAGCGCACAGCCCGCGGCGTAACGGAAGCCATAGAAGAAGTAACCGTCGAGATCGCGCTCCACCGGCTCTTGCGGGTCCATGATGGTGAGGGTGCAGGGGCCATGCGCACCTTCGAGGATTGCGCGGGCGCGCTTTTCCCATTTGCCTTCCTCGCCGGGTGGATCGCCGATTTTGACCGACGTTTCGATGAAGCGCTCGGTGTTGAAAGGCAGTACCGCTTCAAACTCCGCGCCCAACTTGAGCGCCGTCTCCGCAAGAATGATGTCCGAGCCGCACGCCAGCGCGCCATAAACGAAGCCAACATTGTGCGCGGTGAATAGTTTTTCGGCAGCCTTGCGGATCTCCGCCTCGGTGGCGTCTTGCGCGGCAGCGTCAAGCTCGTTTCCGCGGAACATGTGGCCTGAGATAGCCGCAACATTGCGTGGGCGTAGCGCATCGACCAGCACATCGAAATTCATGTCGAGTACCGTGCCGATGCGGCGAAACTGAAGGATGGTCGAAGCCTTGGCGCCATCGTCGGCGCCGCGCGCGGACTTGGCCTTGAGCAATACGTCCTTCGCCTCGCCGCCACGGTCGACGATCAAGAGGGCCTCGGCGAGAGTCGCGAGCGGCCAATAGTCCTCGGCGTCAGCCTTCAACGTAGCGGTAAGGAGTGCGCCAATCTTCCTGGCGGTGGCTGGGTCGCCGGCGCACAGCGCCATGGTGGCGGCATTGATTCCGGGGTAGTAGCCGGCGCGCGCGGCGTAGAGGCGGTGATAGGCATCGAACGAGGCCTTTGCCAGCTCCCGCCGCGCTGCCTCACCCGACGCTTCGAAGGCACGCTCCTTGAGGAGACGCGCATGAAGAGCCGCTACGTCCTCGACGAGCTGGTTCTCCCAATATGAGTCGCGCTCAGTCGCGGGCTCGGGTTCGTCCTCGCCAAAACCGTCGTCGACGAATGGATCGGCGAGAATACGCTCCATCGGCAGGAAGGGATTGCGGCGCGCCTTGCGAATGGCGTCTTCCAACACGCTGAGGTCGCCGTCCATCGGCAAGCCCGAGCGGGTCAGAAGCTCCAGGGCCCCGCGCGCGTCACCGCTCCGCGCCGCGGCAAGTGCCGTGCGATGGTGCAGCTCGGGACTCGACGGGTAGTAGCGCAGAATATCGAGGCCGATGTTGCGGGCGCGGATCAGGTCGCCTGAGGCAATTGCTGCGTCGATATCGTCGATGGTGCGATCGAGCGCCGCGCGGCTGCACGCGGTGCGCAAGCTCGCCAGCCGGCTGATGCGTTGGTAGTCGATGATCTCGATCTGCTGGCTGCGCGCGCCTGTGCGCAGCAGCCCCGAGCGTTCCCACTCGTTGAGGCGACGGCTGATGGTCTCGCGCGAGACGCCGAGGTCGGCGGCGATGTCGCTCTGCGCGATCTTACGGGGGAAGCGGACGCGGTTGCCTTCGGCGATGCCGATGTCAGCCGACAGCTCAACCAGCCAGTCGGCTAGCAGGAGATCGGGATAAGTGTGCACTTTTTCGTGCTGCTGGGTGAGGGCGGAAAGCAAACGCTGCGAGCCAATGCGAATGAGCCTGGCGCGCAGTAACGCGTCGTCGGCGACGAGGTCGGATAGGAGCGAGAGCGGTAACGGCACGACCGCGGCGGGCGTGAGGGCAAAGGCCGAGGTCGTGCGCTTGACGGCCTTGGGCATGAGGCCGTGCTCCAGCAGTTCGAGTTCGCCGAAGATCTCGCCGTGCACGATGCGCTCGAAGCGGAGCGTGCGTTTTCCGGACGAAGGTTTGAGCTCGACCTGCACCAATGGGTCGACATCGAGCCCATCGCCGCCTGCCCGCGCCCCGAGCAGGAAATAGATGGCATCCGCCGCGTCTCCCGGCCGAAACACGCATTCGCCGGCCGCAAGCGAGCGCAATGACAACCGCGCGCGTCGCAAGTGCGCGCGGGCGACTTCGCTCGTTCCGCGCATTAATGCGGATCGCGCGACCAGGTCTTCGAGAGTCTCGTTCATGCCTGTCGGAGCCATAGAAATCGCGGGGATGGCCGGCAGGAAAGGGTAGTCCATTTCGGCGACCCCCACCAACCGCTCCGGACGAGGTGAGACGTAGTTCATGGTTAGTAGCAGACATATTGGTAGTGGTAGCCGGTGAGGGTCCAAACCAGCGCGTTTGCGCAATGAGGTGCGTAAAGGCCGGTGAGAGCCGCGACCGGGGCCGAAGCGGCGACGAGCGCCAGCGCCGCGAGATAGAAATTGCCAAGCGTTTTCATGGCCGTCTCCTGGTTGAGCGGATCGGCGGCCGAGCGCCGCCACGACTGTAACCCTGCCAGAGATCGGCCGGTCCTACTGTGACGGCCCTCACAATGTGGGACGCCCGCTAGGGCTGCTCCGTCTGCTGCATGGAGAGGAGAATGTCTTTCCAGTTCTGCTTGTCGGGCGGCAGCTTGCCCTCGCGGTCGAGGCGCTCGACGATGGCCAACGCCTCTTTCAAGGCGTCGCTGCGCTTGTCGCCATCGGCGGCGCTCGCGACATTGTAGAGGCCTACCACGACATCTGTTTCGCCCTTCTGGTCTGTTTGCTCGGCCAGGCGGCGGACGATGGCGAGACTCTCGTCGGCCGCCTCGAGCGCGCCGGCCTTGTCGCCTTGGGCAAGCTTGATCTGGGCAATCACGTCGAGATTGAGCGAGACGTCTTGGAGCCAAACGAGATTGTCCGGCAGAGCCTTGAGCATCCGGCGGGCGATGGCGAGAGCCTCTTCATATGCGACGAGGGCGCCGTCTTGGTCTCCGGCCGCGAGCCTGATCGCGGCGATCTTCTGCAAGGCGATCTCGACGTCCGGCTGACGCATGATGTTGTCAGGATCGGCAGCGGCAATCTTCCGGGCGACACCGAGACTTTCCTCATAAGCAGCAAGGGCCCCGGCCTGATCGCCGGCGGCTTTGCGCAGGATGCCGATCTGGTTCAGGCCGAGGGCGACGCTACGCTGCCAGTCGAGATTGTCGGGATCGATGGCAGCGACCTGACGTGCCGTCTCGAGCCGCTCTTCGTAAGCGGCACGCGCACCTTTCAAATCTCCTTTTGCGAGCTTGGCATAGCCCAGCTTGTCCAGAGAGATGGAGATATCTTGGAGCAACTCGCTGCTGTTGGGATGGCGTTCGGCAAGGCGGCGAAGTTTCTGTAGCGCCTCCTCATGGTCCGAAAGCGCTGCGTCGATATCACCCGTGGCCTGCTTTGCCTCGCCCGCGAGATTGAGAATGATGGCGAAGTCGCGCTGCCAGGTGGTGTTGTCAGGGTCGAGGTTCGCGAGGCGCCGGCGGATTTTCAGGCTCTCTTCGAAGGCTTCAAGTGCACCGGCGGCATCGCCGTCGGCGAGCTTGAGATGTCCGACGCGCTCAAGCCCGATTGCCACGTCCCGCTGCAACTCGGTGTTTACCGCGTCGGTGGCGGCGATGCGTCGGCCCATATCGAGCACTTCGTTGCAGGCTTCGAGCGCGCCTTGCTTGTCGCCGATGTCTCGCTTCAGGTCGCAGATCTTGCCGAGGCTCACCGGAATGTGCCGGCGCCATTGATAGTTATCGGTGTCTAACTCACCGAGCTTGCGTCTGATCGCCAAGCTCTCCTCGTAGGCCTCGAGCGCGCCTTTGGTGTCGCCTGCTTGCCGCTTGAGGTCGCCAATCCGCTCGAGATTGACGCTGATATCGAGCTGGGCTTGCGCATTGTCGGGGTCGTCGTCCGCGAGCTGCTGGCGGATCGCCAAACTTTCCTCGTATGCGGCGAGTGCGCCCGCGCTATCGCCCATGTTGCGCTTGGCGTCGCCGGCATGGACGAGGACAACGGACAAGCTTCTCAGCGCGTGCAAGTTGTCCGGCTCGTCGGCAACGACACGTCTGAGGATAGTCACGGCCTCTTCGGCGTTAGCCAACGCGGCCTTGGTATTGCCGGCGGTGAGATAGGTTTGGGCGAACTCGTCGAGCATGGCCGTCTTACTGCGAACAAGCTCGGGATTGTCGGGATCGGTTTCGGTCAGGCGCTCGACGGTCTGACGCGCTTGGCCGAGAATCTTATCGAGACTTTCAACTCTGATTCCTTCGACATCGCGCAAGCCTTGCGCGATCTGGAAGATCAGGCCGTTGACGGTATCCTTGGCGGCGGCGAAGTTCCGCTCGGCCCGCTCTTGCTGATATTTGGCGATGATGCCAGCAGTAACCGCGCCGATCGCGAGCACTAGCAGAAGCGCGGCCGCCGCAACGGCAAGGGTCAGTGCGCGCCGCTGCTGGCGGACCTCCTGGGACAGGAGATCCTCCTTCGGCATGCCGTGGATCGCAGCGGCGAAGTCCGCGCCTAGCTCGATAAACTTCGCATTGCGAGGATCGGCGCCGTCGCGATAGGGGCGAAGATCAATCCATTTCGGCTCAGCGGCGAAGCGGCCTTTGAGCACTTTCGGCAGAGGCGTCTCGCCGGACCATTCGAAGTCGTCCGTCTTCCCATCCCAGGCAAGCTCGCCGTCGGTCACGCCGATGAACAGGGTGTCGGGGCTCTTGTTGGCGAGCCAATACTCGATCTCCTTGCCGACCCAGGGTGATGCGGCGGCTTCGGGCGAAGACAGCAGGATGAGATAACGGGACTGAGAAAGCGCCTGCTCGATCGACGGCCACAGCTGCGGCGTTGCCGACAGGCTCGTATCGTCGCGAAACACGCGCAGCCCCCGGCGCTGATACCAGGGCTTGCCAAGCCTCTGAATGACGGACTGCAGCGCGGCGGCGACCGGTTTGTCCTTGGCGTGACTGTACGAAATGAAAGCGTCGTAAACCGGCACACTGCCTCCGTGATTTGATCTTATTCAATCTTAGAGCGTGCGCCCCACAAGGGCTACGCTCGAAACCGCTGACAAAGGACTATTCTGCCGAGACCGGGGCGACGGCGCTCGTATCAGCGTGCGGCCTGTCCGCCGACTTCAGCTTTGCCAAGTCGGCCTCCATATTCTCGATCCAGTCGAGTTGTCTCGCTGGAAGCAAGCCCTTCGATTGCAGCCGTTTGAGAATCTCAATCGCCTGGGTGGTGTTCTCGATGGGTTCATCGCCCACTTGACCTAGGTTGGCGAGCGAAGCGGCAAGAGCGATCTGCCACCGCGCATTGTTCTGGTCCGCGGCAGCGAGCGCGCGACGAATGTCGCGGCTCTCACGATATTTCTCGATCGCGCCAGCCAAGTCGCCCTGTGCAGCTAACAAATCGCCAATCCGGTCGAGACTGATGGAAAGATCGAGCTGCCACTGCGTGTTGTGCTGATCCTTAGCCACGAGATCGCGGTGGATTCTTAGGCTCTCGTCGTAGCTTGCGAGCGCTGGCCCCAAGTCCTTCCCGCTTAGGTCGCCCTCTTTGTCCACGTTCCAGGTTTGGTACTTCGACCACGAGCCGAAGCTCTGTGCCACGAGCAAATCGCCGATCCGGTTTAGGCTTGCAGCCACGTCGCGCAGCC
>JAWKWG010000028.1:0-36562 GCA_041397675.1 Hyphomicrobiales bacterium
GATGCCAAGCGCTTCGGACAAACGCGATGATCCCTTGCAAAATCAGCCCAAAACTCGCCACAGCGAGGCCCGCGGCAGCTAGCACTCAATGGCTGAAACCACAAGCTTTGGCAAAAGGGCACACCGACGCGTGATGAGAAGCAAGTCCATCCTTTGGCTAATGTTTGCCGCCCTCATCGCGCTCACGGCACCTTTGTACGCGCAGGACGCCGACGCGCCCCCGCCGCCTGAGCCCAAACCGGCCGAAGCCATCGACGAACCGGCGAAGCCGGAGCCGCACCTGCCAGGCGATCAGCCGACCGTGGCTTGGACGGACGATGAGGTCGTAGCGGCCAAGGCGGACTGCACGAAGATGCTCGCCGACATCACGCTCGACTACGAGCCGCTTCCGCCTATCAAGGAAGGGCTCTGCGGGACGCCTGCGCCAATTCTCGTGCGCTCGATCGGCTCAGACCCTGCGGTGAAGATCGAGCCGCCGGCGACGGTCACATGCAAGCTCGCCGTAACTTTGAACACGTGGCTCGAGACCAAGGTGCAGCCCGCAGCGAAGGTCGAGCTCGACTCGCCCGTGGTCAAGATCCGCAACGCGTCGTCCTATGTGTGCCGCAACCGCTATGGCGGCGCGAATACGCTGATAAGCGAGCACGCGCTTGCCAACGCGCTCGATGTGGGCGAGTTCGTCCTTGCATCGGGTGACCATGTCACCGTGCTCGACAATTGGCCCCATGTCACGACGGCTCAGGCTCCGGCGGCCAAGCCAAAAGTCGTGCAGGTGAAGCAGACGATCGACCCGCAAGCAAAACGCGTTGCGCTGCCTAAGCCCGCCAAGCCTTTGTCCAATCCGTTCGTCGCACCGCCGCCTCTGAAGACCAATCCGTTCGTGGCGCCGGTCTCTGCATCTCAAGCGCCGCTCCCAATGGCGCCCCCCGAGGCCACGCCACCCGCACCGCCGGTCGAACCGTCACCAGGACCGCGGGCCACATTCGTCAAGGAGATGCACGCGGCGGCCTGCAAGACGTTCGGCACGGTACTCGGGCCCGAGGCCAACGAGGCTCACAAGGACCACTTCCATCTCGACACGAAGCCGCGGCGCCATTCGGCCTATTGCGAATAGGCATTTCAGCCTGGCAAACCAGGTGATGCGGCCCTCCTGGCGGCCTTCCGGCTTGAGTGCTAGCTTCGCATCAGTTCAGCCGGAAGGAACCTCACGTGGCGTCACCCTCCAAAGACAAGACCGTCTCGTTCCGCACCGAGCGGGCAAAGCGCGCCGGTACGAAGCCTGCCGGCTCCGTGGCGCCCGGGTATCCGGCGACGCGGCTCCGTCGTAATCGGCGCACCGACTGGTCGCGGCGGCTGACGCGCGAGACGACGCTCACGGTCGACGATCTCATTTGGCCGATCTTCTTGGTCGATGGCGACGGTAAGCGCTCACCCATCTCAGCCATGCCCGGTGTCGATCGCCTCACGATCGACCATGCCGTCGAGGCCGCCGAACACGCCGTCACGCTCGGGCTCCCGGCGATCGTGCTGTTTCCCAATACAGACCCTTCTCTGCGCGATGAGCAGGCGAGCGAGGCCTTCAACCCCGGCAATCTCGTGTGCCGGGCGGTGCGCGCCATCAAGTCCGCCGTTCCGGAGATCGGCATCATCTGCGACGTGGCGCTCGACCCCTATACGAGTCACGGCCATGACGGGCTCCTCGACGAGGCAGGCGACGTCGACAACGACCGCACCGTCGCGGCGCTGATTACGCAAGCGCTGGTTCAGGCCGAAGCCGGCTGCGACATCGTCGCGCCATCTGACATGATGGACGGACGCATTGGCGCAATCCGCGCGGCGCTCGAGGAGAATGGCTTCACGCACACGCAGATTCTGAGCTACGCGGCGAAGTACGCGTCGGCCTTCTACGGACCGTTCCGCGATGCCGTCGGGTCGGGCACGCAGCTCCGCGGTGACAAGAAGACGTATCAGATGGATCCCGCGAACGGCGACGAGGCCGTGCGCGAGGTCGCGCTCGACGTCGCCGAGGGCGCCGACATGGTGATGGTCAAGCCGGGCATCGCTTATCTCGACATCGTGCGGCGCGTGAAGGAAACCTACCGGCTGCCCACCCTCGCCTATCAGACCTCAGGCGAGTACGCGATGATCGTGGCGGCCGCCGAGCGCGGCTGGCTCGACCGGGATCGCGTGGTGATGGAAAGCCTGATTGCGTTCAAGCGCGCCGGTGCCGACGGCATCTTCACCTATTTCGCGCCCGAGGTGGCGAAACAGCTGAAAGAGCAGCGCTAGCCCCTAGTCGGTGACCTTCATGCTGGTGAAGAGCACCGTAGCGTCCTTACCCTTGTCGAAATTGTCGCCCGACAAGCCAAAGCGCCACCCGCCGGTCGGCGCCTGTCCTCTGAGCTCACGAACCTGGGTGCCGTTGATGTAGAAAGTGAGCGTGTTGCCTTGGGCGTCAACGCGCAAGGTGTTAGAGGCGCCAGGCGCGGTCTTAATGGCAGCGGAGTCGATATTGGCGGCGATGGTGCCGGCCCACTCGCCATCCTGCTTGCGGGCGATCCAGAACCGGCCATTGTTGAGAATGCCGAACTGGTAATAGGTACGATTGTCCTCGCCCCAGAACAGAAGCCCGGCGCCGAGGATCGGCTGATCGCCGCCTTCGGGCCAGATCGCCTCGGCGCAAATGTCGGCGTCCTCCACCGTGAACGTGACATTGAGGTTCGACTCCATGTCGTCCGCGGGGAGCTTGAAGACGAAGTCGCCGTCCTTGACCTCCACCGTATCCCGGAGCGACCAACCGCCGGCGTCGTCGTCGAACTGATCCTCGAAGATGACCTTGCTGCCCTCGCACGCGGCAGCCTCTCCGCCAGCAACGGCGATGAGGCCCGCAAGCGCGAGCCAGATGACCGAAGTCCGCATCCTGGATTCCCGTAAGCCTCGTCGTGGCCAGATAGAATCCTTAAACCGTCGCCTTCGACTCGGCAACTGCGAGCCGCATACGGCGCGCTCACAATGCTTGTTTCAGCACCACGGGCTCCCCATGTTGAAGGCTGATATGCCTGGCCCTTCGATGCGGAGATCTGATCCAAATGACTGAGCACCGTTCCACGCCTGCGGTTACCGGCGCCGGATTCGGCGACCAGCCCCATGCCTATAATCCAGTCACCCAGCCGCGACTGTTTGAGGCAGTGATCCGCAAGCGCAGCATCGCGTTCATCATCGATGCGATCATCATCCTCGCACTGACCGTAGTCGCCTATGTGGCGGTGGCGCTGCTCGGAATCGTCACGCTTGGCCTTGCCTGGCTGCTGTTCGGGATCGTGTTTCCGGCGGTCGGCCTTGGCTACAACGCGCTCACGATCGGCGGGCCGAACTCGGCCACGATCGGGCAGCGCATGATGGGGCTCACGGTCCCGATGTGGTACGGCGGCAAGGTGACCCCCTTGATCGCGGCGTTCCATGCGCTGCTCTTCTGGTTCTCGCTGGTGGTGTTCTTCCCCATCCTGCTGTGGGCTTTCTTCGACCAGCGCAAGCGCTGTCTGCACGACATCCTTGCCGGGGTGGTGGTGATCAACCGGCCGTAGATTTTAGCCATTCCAAGTTTTTTGGGCTTTGTGACGGTCGTGGCGGATTGCGCGCCCCGCCTTCGATCCACTAAGCTTGCCTTGGATTGACTTGGATTCGCTTCAGGTCGGTGAGCCGTGACAGAGCACAAGAGTAACTTTCCGGAGTTTTACATTACCGCGCCGCAGCCCTGCCCTTATTTGCCGGGCCGGCTCGAACGGAAGCTCTTTACGCATCTCACGCGGGACAAGCCGGGATTCCTCATCGACAATCTGCTCAAGGGCGGGTTCCGCCGCAGCCAGAACATTGCCTATATGCCCTACTGCGATGCCTGCTCGGCTTGCGTGCCGGTACGCATCCTGGTCGACGAGTTCGAGCCGCGCCGCTCCTTGAAGCGCATCGCGCGCGCCAATCTCGATCTGGTGGCGACCCGCATGCCGCCGGCGCCGAGCTCCGAACAATACGCGCTGTTCCGCGACTATATCGAGGCGCGCCACGCCGACGGCGGCATGGCCGAGATGAGCGTGCTCGACTATTCGCTGATGGTCGAGGACAGCGTAGTGGAGACCTTCGTCACCGAGTACCGGCTGAAGCCGGACGAGACAGGCGATTCACCCCTCATGGGGGTGGCCCTGTGCGACCGCCTCAGCGACGGCATCTCCATGGTGTACAGCTTCTACGATCCCGACATGCCGCCCCGCAGCCTCGGCACGTACATGATCCTCGATCACATCGATTACGCGCGGAGCCAAGGCTACCCGTTCGTCTATCTCGGCTATTGGATCGAGGGCTCGCGCAAGATGCGCTACAAGGAACGCTTCCAGCCGCAAGAGCGCCTCACCGCCAAGGGCTGGATCCGCAGCTAGCCTCTCAATCGAACCGCTTGCCGAACTTGCCGGACTTGGGGAAGCCCCGAGGCGGCAGGCGTCCAGCTTGTGCGCGGGTGCCCCACCAATCGCGCATCTCCGCCGATGACAGCGTGAACGTGCGGTCGGCCGCGTCGGTGTAGGTCAAGCCGTCCTTCTTGGCGAAGGTCTTGGCGTCGGCGAGCCCACCGTCTTTGTAGCGCTGAAGGCGCACGCCCTTGCCGCGCGGCATCTCAGGCAACTCTTTCAGTGGGAACAGCAAGAGTTTGCGGTTCTCGCCGATCACCGCGACGCTGTCGCCGTCGACCGGCGCGGCCACCGCCGCCTCGTCGTCGCCCTTCACGTTGAGAACCTGCTTGCCCTTGCGGGTCATGGCCACGACGTCGTCCTCGGGTACGACGAAGCCGTGGCCGCTGGTCGAGGCAACCAAGAGCTTGCGCCCCGGCTCATAGACGAACAGTTCGACGCTATCGCCCGTACCCTCGATGTCGACCATGAGGCGGAACGGCTCACCATGACCTCTTCCGCCCGGCAGCTTGTCGGCGGTGAGCGAATAGAACCGGCCGTTGGTGGCGAACAACAGCAACGTGTCGGTGGTCTGGGCGCGCACCAGGCTCTTCAGCCGGTCGCCCTCCTTGAACGACAAGCTCGAGACCTCCGTGTTGTGGCCCTTGATGGAGCGGAGCCAGCCCTTGTCCGACAGGACGACGGTGATCGGCTCCTTCTCGATCATCGCTTCGGCGAGCTCGGTCTCGACACCCTCGGGCGCGTCAGCGAAGCTGGAACGCCGCTTGCCGAGCACGGTCTTCTGGCCGAACTCGTCCTTCAAGGCTTTGATCTCGTCGGCGATGCGCTTCCACTGCTTGTCCTTGGAGCCGAGTAGAGACTTGAGCTCTTTGCGCTCCTTGGTGAGATCTTCGTGCTCGCGCTTGATCTCCATCTCCTCGAGCTTGCGCAACGCACGGAGCCGCATGTTGAGGATCGCCTCGGCTTGTACGTCGGTGAGCTTGAAGGCCTTGATCAGCGCAGGCTTGGGCTCGTCTTCCTTGCGGATGATCTTGATGACTTTGTCGAGGTTCAAATAGACGATGAGATAGCCGGCCAGCACTTCGAGCCGGTGGTCGATCTTGGCGAGGCGGAACTTTGAGCGGCGCACCAGCACGACCTGGCGGTGGTCGAGCCACTCTCGCAGCACTTGGCGCAAGCCGATCACGTTGGGGATCTGGCCACGGCTCAGCACGTTCATATTGAGCGGCACGCGCGTCTCGAGCTCCGTCAGCTTAAACAGCGACTCCATGAGGAGCAGCGGGTCCACCGAGCGGCTCTTCGGCTCTAGCACGAGGCGCACGTCTTCCGCCGACTCGTCGCGAATGTCGGTGAGGAGCGGCAGCTTCTTCTGCTGGAGAAGCTCGGCAATGCGCGCGACGAGGCGCGCCTTGGGCACTTGATAGGGAATTTCGGTGACGACGATCTGATAGGTGCCGCGCCCGGTATCCTCCTGCTCCCAGCGCGCGCGCAAGCGGAACGATCCCCGACCTGTCTTGTAGGCCTCGACAATGTTCTCGCGCGGCTCGACGATGATACCGCCGGTCGGGAGATCGGGCCCCGGCACGAAATTGACCAGCTTGTCGGCGGTCGCATTGGGAAACTTGATGAGATGGAGCGCCGCGTCGAGGAGCTCGCCCGCGTTGTGCGGCGGAATGTTGGTCGCCATGCCGACAGCGATGCCCGAGGCGCCGTTGGCGAGAAGGTTCGGGAAGTTCGCCGGGAGCACTGACGGCTCCAGCTCGCGCCCGTCGTAGTTGGGACGGAAGTCGACGGTGTCCTCGTCGATGCCCTCGAGGAGCCGCGCGGCGACCTCGGTCAGCCGCGCCTCGGTGTAGCGGTCGGCAGCGGGGTTATCGCCGTCGATATTGCCGAAATTGCCTTGGCCGTCGACCAGCGGGTAGCGCACGGCGAAGTCTTGGGCGAGGCGCGCGAGCGCTCATAGATCGCCTGGTTCCCATGGGATGGAAGTTGCCCATGGTGTCGCCGACGATCTTGGCGCATTTCCTGAACTCGCCTTGGGGGCCGAGCGCAGCTGCTGCATGGCGTAGAAAGCAGCCGCCGGTGCACCGGCTTCAGGCCATCGCGCACGTCCGGCAGCGCCCGGTGCATGATGGTGGACAGCGCATAGGCGAGATAGCGCTGTTCCAGCGCGTCTTTCAGGTCGACGGGCTCGATCGGCCCTTGCAGATCAGGCGGAGATGCGCGTTTTCCCATATCTCGCGCTTAGCGCATCGCAGGCTCGCGCTCAAGCGGCGCGCGGGTTGCGAGAGCAGATCGAGGAGCCGGTCGCGCGACGACGGCAGCTTCATGCCGTGGGGCTCGAGCACGTCGCGCTCGAGGAAGAAGCCGGTGAGCGCGAAGCCCGCGGCGATGTCGGCATCGGTGAGGGCGCGGCGGCGTCCAGCAGGAACCCCGGCAGCGCCAGCAGCTTGTCGCCATGCAAGGGGCGCCGCCTCGCGGGACACGGCTCTCCCTGAGCGCGGCGAGACATAGACCACGCCGGTGCGCGGTCTTCGCCCGTCGCGGCACATTCAGAGAGATCGAGGCCGAAGCCGAGCTCCTGCAGCAGCTGGAACTCCCAATGGACAAGAAGCGCGGGCCAAATGTCGGGCTCGTCGAAGGACCGGGAGCACATGCAAGGTCGTGGCGTAGAGCTCGGGATGCGGGTCGCGCTCGGGCAGAAGCTTGACCAGGCTCGCGAGCGAGCCGATGGCCGCGAGCGCACGCGCATCGTCGAGCGCGCGGGCGCCATGCGCCTCCATCAGCTCGACATTGAAGCCGCCGAGATGTTCCGACAGACGCGCGCGCCACGTGACGCGTACCAGATTGCCGGGTTGGAGCACGGGCCTGATGCGCCGCGAGCGCCCGCCCCGCACGAGCCCCAGGTGGCGGCCGTGCTCAAGGGTCAGCAGCTCGGCGACGATGCCTCGACTCGCTCCAGCGGCTTGCCGCTCAGGAAGATGCCTTCGTCGCCCCAATCCATGACTTAGCTTGGCCTATCCCTTCGGATAGTCCAGGCCCATTTCACGGAAGCGTTCGGGATCTTCGCCCCAGCGCTCGCGCACCTTGACGAACAGAAACAGGTGGACGGGAACACCGGCGATCTCGGCGATCTCGGCGCGCGCGGCCGAACCGATCTCCTTGATCATGGCGCCCTTGGCGCCGAGCACGATCCGCCGTTGGCTCTCGCGCTCGACGTAGATGGTCTGCTCGATGCGGACGCTGCCGTCCTTGAGTTCCTTCCAGTCGGTGGTCTCGACGGTGAGCGCGTAAGGCAGCTCCTCGTGCAGCCGCAAGAACAGCTTCTCGCGGGTGATCTCGGCGGCGGTCTGGCGCAGCGAGGCGTCGGTGAGCTGATCCTCGGGGAACAGCCACGGGCCCGGCGGCACGGCCTCGGCTAGATACGATTTGAGGTCGTCGACGCCATCACCGTTCAGCGCGGAGATCATGAACACCTGGTCAAAGGCCTTGAGCGCCAGCAGTTCCGAAGTCAGCTTCAGCAGGTCCGGCTTCTGCACCAGGTCGATCTTATTGAGAATGGCGATGCTCGGACGTTTGATGTCCGGCAGATGTTCGACGATCGGCGCGAGCAAGGTGTCAAGCCCACGCTTCGCGTCAATGACCAGCGCGACGATGTCAGCATCGGCCGCGCGCTCCCAGGCGGCTTGCGCCATGGCGCGGTCGAGCCTGCGTTTCGGCTGAAAGATACCTGGCGTGTCGATCAGGATCACTTGCGCGTCGCCGATCAGCGCGATCCCACGCACAGGCCCGCGCGTAGTTTGCGCCTTATGCGTGACGATTGACACCTTGGCGCCGACGAGGGCGTTGGTGAGCGTCGACTTGCCGCTGTTCGGCGCGCCGATCAGCGCGACGAAGCCGCAGCGCGTGGCGTCGGTCTCGGGTCCGGTCTCAGCCATTGGCGGGCGGGCGCCACACGCCCTCGCGCAACAGCATCGCAAGCGCCGCCGCCTGTTCGGCTTGGCGCTTGTTTGCGCCCTGCCCGCGCTCCGGGGAGATGCCCTCGACCTGAACTTCCGTGGTGAAGCGCGGCGCGTGATCGGGACCCTCGCGGGAGATCTCAACGTAGCGGGGCAGCGGCAGCTGCTGTCCTTGCGCCCATTCCTGCAACACAGACTTGGCGTCGGGCGCAGCCAACTCGAGTTCGTCGAAATGGGGCTCCCAGAAGCGCGTTACCACTCTACTCGCTGTCTCGTAGCCGGCATCGGCGAAGATCGCGCCGAGCACGGCCTCGCAGGTATTGGCCAGGATGGTCTTCTTGCGGCGGCCGCCCGAGCCCGCCTCGCCGCCACTCATCAGAATGAACTTGCCGAGTTGCCAGGTCTCCGCCACCGCAGCGCAAGTCTCGGCGCGCACCAGATGATTGAACCAGCGGGCGAGCTCTCCTTCGTAGGCATCGGGAAAGCGTTCGGTGAGAAGTTCCGCCATAGCCAGGCCGAGGACGCGGTCGCCGAGAAACTCGAGCCGCTCATTGTCTTCGTTCGGTTTGGAGTTGGCCCGCGCGCTGGCATGGGTCAAAGCCAGTTTGAGCAACGCGAGTTTCTTAAAATCATGCCCGAGCCGCCTAGAGAGCTCGCCAAGATCGTTGGTCTGCCGCTTAGGCAAGGGTCAGTGAACCACCTTGAGGAGGCGGTCCCAGCGAACTTCCGTGGGCCAGCGCCAGAACTCCCAGAAGTTCGACTCTTCGTCGATTGAGAAGAAGATCACTTGCGCCTTACCCACGAGATTGACGAACGGCACGAAGCCTACTTCCGACAGGAAGCGGCTGTCAGTGGAATTGTCGCGGTTGTCGCCCATCATGAAGAAGTGATTTTCAGGAACCTTGTAGACCTCGGTGTTGTCTCCGAAGCCGTCCTGGACGAGGTCGAGCACGGGATAGCTCACGCCGTTCGGCAGCGTCTCCTTATAGCGCGCCATGTGCCTCACGCGGCCCGACGGATCGGTGACGACGTAATCGTCGATCTTCACCTTCTCGACAGTCTCGCCGTTGATGTGGAGCACGCCGTGGATCATCTGGATCTCGTCGCCCGGAAGACCGATCACGCGCTTGATGTAGTCGGTCTCGTTGTCGCGCGGCAGCTTGAACACCACAACGTCGCCGCGTTTAGGCTCGCTCGCCCAGATGCGACCGGGAAACAAGTTCAGCCCGAACGGAAACGAATAGCGGCTATAGCCGTAGCTGTATTTCGAGACGAATAGATAGTCGCCGATGAGCAGTGTCGGGATCATCGATCCCGAGGGAATATTAAACGGCTGGAATAGAAACACCCGCACGATGAGCGCAAGGATCAGCGCATGGACAATGACGCGGACGGTATCCCTGGTGCTGCTCTTTGTGGCCACTTTTTCCGCGCCTACGCTCATGCGGAAGCTCTCCTCGTTTCCTGGTCGGGCTCGCCCCCGTCCCCGTCAGACAGGCGCCCCTATAGCCCCTCCCCGGTCATCAAGCAAACGGGTCAATCCCGTTCCGGAGCTTTCAGGGCTGAGATGATGACGATCGCCTGCGCCGTGGGGAAATCGTCGGTGATGGTGAGATCGATGCGTACCTCATGTCCATCGGGCGTGAGGCGCTGGAGAGCCCGGGCGGCGCCCCCGGTCAGTTCCAATGTGGGCCGGCCTGAAGGCAAATTTACGACGCCCATGTCGCGCCAAAACACGCCTTGGCGAAAACCCGTTCCAAGCGCCTTGGCGCAAGCCTCCTTGGCGGCAAAGCGCTTGGCGTAGGAGGCGGCCCGCATGGCACGCGCGTCAGACTTGTAGCGCTCGATGTCGGTGAACACGCGCAACAAGAAGCGCTCTCCATAGCGCTCGATGGTCTTTTCGATGCGCCGGATATCGATGATGTCGTTGCCGAGACCGAGGATCATCAGGCCAGGCCCGCCCTTGCCTCTGTGACGCCCTGCCGAAGGGTCTGCCGCCCCTTGTCCATGGCAGCGCGCATGCGTCGCACGCTCTCGCCAAGGCCGACAAAGATCGCCTCCCCTACCAGAAAATGTCCGATGTTGAGCTCGACGATTTCCGGCAAGGCCGAGATGGTCTCGGCGGTGTCGTAGTTCAGTCCGTGGCCGGCATGGACTTCAAGGCCGAGGCCGCGGGCGAGATGCGCGCCGTCGCGAATGGCGCGCCATTCGGTTTCCGCGTCGGCGAGCCGCCCTTCCGCCAGCGCGTCGCACCATGCGCCGACATGAATCTCGATCGCCGGCGCACGCAAGTGCGCAGCCGCTTCGATCTGACGCGGCTCGGCGGCGATAAACAGAGAGACTTGAATGCCGGCATCGCCGAGCGCGGCGACGACGGGCGACAGAGTGTTGTGCTGAGCGACGACATCGAGCCCGCCTTCGGTGGTGCGCTCGTTGCGCCGCTCGGGCACGATGCAGGCGGCGTGCGGCTTCGTGCGCAGCGCAATCGCCAGCATCTCGGGAGTCGCCGCCATTTCGAGGTTCAACGGACAGTCGAGCTCGGCAATCAGTCGGGCAATATCGTCGTCACGAATATGACGGCGATCCTCGCGCAGATGTGCCGTGATGTTGTCGGCGCCGGATTCGACGGCAAGCTTCGCCGCGCGGATCGTGTCGGGATGAACCCCGCCGCGCGCGTTGCGCAAGGTCGCTACGTGATCGATGTTGATGCCGAGTCTGATCGGCGTAATGCCGCCGGCGACTGACTTCGCTTCGCCCGACGTCATCTCGCCTCCATGGCCTCGCGGTCGGACCTCAACTCGCGGCGGCGATGCTGGTAGGCATCAACCATGGGCTTGACGAGAACGTAGCTCAGCGCAGCAAGCGCGACGCCGATGGGTATCGCACCAAGCGACATGGGTTTCAGGATCGGCCAGATTTGGTCGATCGAGGTGCGGAAGATGCCACCCGACAGATCGACACGCTCGCGCGCCGAGCCACCGCCAAGCATCAAATGACCGACTTCGTAGGTCGAATACCACAGCAGCGGATAGGTGAGCGGGTTGCCAACGAACGTGCCAAGCACGGCGGCAACGATGCTGCCGCCGACGATCCACGCGACCAGCGCGGCCATGATCATGTGGGTGCCGAGAAACGGGGTGGTGGCCGCAAACACTCCGGCGGCGAAGCCAAGCGCCACCGCGTGCGGCGTGGCGCTTAGGCGGCGCACACGGTGCACGATGTAGCGGGTTGAGCGACTCCAGCTGCGGCGGGGCCACAGATGCACCCGCAACCGCTCCAGGAAGCTCTCCGCCTCACGGCGCCTGAAAAGCATCACCACCTCACTTCAGGGACTAGTACGCGTCCTTTAGATGATGTCAGCCCTAGGGCGACAGAGGCGTACCATATTTGGGCTAAATCTCTCCAGATGCCAGGGGGGCTAGACTTCGGCGCGAGCAGCGCTGCTCACGACATCCTTGGCTCTTAGGCCCGCCAATATTTCGTTCAAGTGCTGAAGGTCCCAGACTTCCAGGTCAATCAACATCTCCGTATAGTCCGCGACCCTGTTGGTCATCTTAATGTTCTGGATGTTGCCGTCGGCCTCGCCGATCACCGAGGCGACCTGCGCCAAGCTGCCAGGCTCGTTCATGGCGGTTACCGCGATCTTGGCGGGAAAGCGCTGCGGATTGTCCTCGTCGATGTCCCAAGTGACGTCGATCCAGCGCTCAGGCTCCTCATCAAACGCTTTCAGCGCATTGGCGTGGATGGGGTAGATGGTGATGCCCTGCCCCGGCGTGAGGATGCCGACGATACGGTCGCCGGGAACGGCGCCGCCGTCGGCGAAGTTGACGGGCAGATCGCCGCGCAGACCCCGAATGGGGATGCCGTTTGAGCCCTCAGGGCGGCCGCGGCTGCTGGAGCCGGGCCAGCGAAACTTCAGCCCCCTGACCTTGTTGCCGAGGCCGAACCAGCCTTCCTCGGTGCGCTTCATCTCGCGCCGGCGCTTGGGCCCATCTTGCGGCTTCTCCTCCGGGAACACGGCGCGCAACACATCGGCCGAGGCCAGTTCGCCCCGCCCGACCGCCGCCATGACGTCGTCGGCGGTCTTCTGCGACAGACGGCCGAGTACCTGGGTCAGCGCGTCCTCGCTGAAGCTCTTGCCGCGCCGCTGAAATGCGCGATCAAGGATCTCTCGGCCAAGCTTGCCGTATTGGGCGCGCGCGGCATCGCGGGTGGCGCGACGGATCGCCGAGCGCGCCTTACCGGTCACCGCAAGGCTTTGCCAGGCGGCCGGCGGAAGCTGCGCGTTGGAGCAGATGATCTCAACCTCGTCGCCGTTGCGAAGCTCGCTTGCGAGCGGCATCGGCCGACCATTGATCTTGGCGCCGACGCAAGTGTTGCCGACGTCGGTGTGAACCGCATAGGCGAAGTCGATGCAATTCGCGCCGCGCGGCAGCGCAATCAAGCGGCCCTTGGGGGTGAAGCAGAACACCTGATCCTGGAACAGCTCGAGCTTGGTGTGCTCGAGGAACTCCTCAGGATTGTCGCCGTCGAGCAGCATGCCAACCAAGTGACGAAGCCAACGATAGGCATTGGAGTCTTGCGACGGCACCGTGCTCTTGCCGTTGCTGAGGTCAATGTCCTTGTAGAGCGCGTGCGCCGCAACGCCGTACTCGGCGATCGAGTGCATCTTCTCGGTGCGGATTTGCAGCTCGACGCGCTGATGGCGCGGGCCAACGATGGTGGTGTGAATCGACTGATAGTCGTTCTGCTTCGGATTGGAGATGTAATCCTTGAAGCGGCCCGGCACCGCGTGCCACGTCGTATGCACCACCGACAGCGCGTGATAGCAGTCGGGCACCTCCGGCACGACGATGCGGAACGCGTAGATGTCAGAGAGCTGCTCGAGAGAGATTTGCTTGCGCTCCATCTTGTTCCAGATGGCGAAGGGCTTCTTCTCGCGGCCGGCGACGATGCCCCTGACCTTGGCTTCCTTCAGCTTGGTGGTCAGCGCGCTTTCGATTTCGTCAATCAGGCCTTGGTTGCGTTCGCGCAGGATCTTCAGGCGCTCGACGACAGCAGCATAGGCTTCCGGGTTCAGCCAACGGAACGCGTGGTCCTCGAGTTCCTCGCGCAGCCACTGCATGCCCATGCGCCCGGCAAGCGGCGCATAGATGTCCATCGTCTCCTCGGCGATGATCTTGCGCTTCGCCGGCTTCATATGCTCCAGCGTGCGCATGTTGTGCAGGCGGTCGGCGAGCTTGACGAGCAGCACGCGAATGTCACTGGAGATGGCGAGCAGAAGTTTGCGGAAATTCTCGGCCTGCTCGGCCTTCTTGGTTACAAGATCGAGCTTCTTGATCTTGGTCAGGCCGTCGACCAGCGTACCGATCTCCGGACCGAACATGGTGTCGATCTCGGTGCGGGTGACGGTGGTGTCCTCGATGGTGTCGTGCAGCAGCGCCGTGGCGATCGTCGCGTCATCCAGGCGCATCTCGGCGAGGATCGCGGCGACTTCGAGCGGGTGCGAAGTACGGCGCGCCGGAGGCCCGCTTCTGATTGCCGTGCGCCTTCATGGCATAGACGTAGGCGCGGTTCAGCATCGCCTCGTCGGCGGACGGCTGATAGCTCAGCACCCGTTCGACCAGCTCGTATTGTCTGGTCATGGGCCGCACCTCCCGTAACCGCGAGTCGGCCTTCCGGCGGAAGCCGGACTCCAAACCCGCGGGTCAGGCATCAGTGCTGGCCCCGCGCTTTCGCCGGGTGACGTCTAGAGACAAAGAGATCCTTTGAACTCGGAGCAGAGCAATCGAGCTCAGCGTGCGCGCGGTCCCGCATTGGAGCCATCCGACGGAGCCTGTGTCGCCATGCGGCGCAGCAGCTCCTCCTCGGTCATCTTGTCGATCGTCGTGTCGGTCGACTGATCGTCCTGACCGAGGACCGGCATTCTCGTGTCCGTCGATAGCATCGGCACAGCCTCGGCCTCGGGCTCGTCCACCTCCACGTATTTCTGCATGGAGTGGATAAAGTCTTCCTTGAGGTCGTCAGGGGCGATCTTCTTGTCGGCGATCTCGCGGAGCGAGACCACTGGGTTCTTGTCGTTGTCGCGCTGCACGGCGATCTGGGCGCCGGCAGAAATGGTGCGGGCGCGGTGGCTTGCCAGCAGAACGAGTTCAAAGCGGTTCGGAACCTTGTCGATGCAGTCCTCGACGGTGACGCGAGCCATCAGGTCATCCTTCTGAAAATTGGCTGATTTGGCTTCTATTTATGCAGTTCGGGGCTGGCTGGCAAGCCGAACCCGTGCTCAAAGCTTGCGCATCACCTGGCCTTCGCGGGCTCCCGCCTGCTCCCGCCACAGCGCCCGGGCGCTCTTTTTGAGGACGGGGTGCCGCCAATCTGGGGCGATATCGAGCAGCGGCCTTAGCACGAAGGGCCTTTGCGCGATCCAGGGTGCGGCAAAACGAGCGGCCGACGACCCGGCCGCGCGTAGCGGGGACGGCTCTTCCGCCAATGCTTAACGAGTCCTTTGTGGTCGAGAATGTCGATGTCGAGGGTCCGCGGCCCCCAAGGACTGCCGCCTCGCCGCCCGGCTTCACGCTCGATTCGCTTCAACAGCTTGAGCAGGGCCTCCGGCGGCAGGGACGTCTCGATGAGCACCGCGGCGTTGACGTAAGGCGGCTGACCGGCCCGACCCATCGCCGCGGTCTCATAAAAGCCAGAGACCGCGTCGACTGTGACTCCGGCGCGCTCCATCTCACGTATCGCGCGAGAAATGCTCTCGACGGGAGTGCCCCAAGGCCCGGGACAATTTCCGCCAAAGCCTACCAGCGTTTTGCCATTCGTCCCCAATTGCGGATCGCCTTTGTCATACCTATGTTGTCCGTAATGTTCTCTAGTGCGTGTTTGTTGTACGTCGCCACTATTTTTCAGTGTTAGGACACGAAATGAATTTTTATCCGACGGAGCGCGTTGCGCTCTTCATCGACGGCGCAAATCTTTATGCCGCCGCCAAGTCTCTCTCCTTCGACATCGACTACAAGCGGTTGCTCACGCTGTTTGGCAGCAAGGGTCAGTTGGTGCGCGCGCTGTACTACACCGCGCTCGTGGAAGACCAAGAGTACTCCTCCATCAGGCCCCTGATCGATTGGCTCGACTACAACGGCTACACCATGGTCACCAAGCCGACCAAGGAATTCATCGATGCCGCCGGGCGCCGCAAGATCAAGGGCAACATGGATATCGAGCTTGCCGTCGATGCCATGGAGCTTGCCGACCATCTCGATCACATCGTGCTGTTCTCCGGCGACGGCGACTTCCGCTCGCTGGTCGAGGCTCTGCAACACAAAGGCAAGCGCGTCAGCGTCGTCTCAACACTCGCCACCAACCCACCGATGGTGGCCGACGAGTTGCGGCGGCAGGCGGACCAGTTCATCGACCTCGCCAACTTGCAGAACGAGATCGGCCGTGATCCGGCCGAGCGTGCACAGCGCGAGCAGCGCGCCGCCAGAGCCCGAGCCCCTCGACGAGTTCGAGCCCGAAGATCTGATCGAAACCTGATCTTCGTTGCGTCTGGCATTGTGCGACGCCCGGCGCTAGGCATAGGCCATGCAGCCTGAGCCGTTAGCGAAGCCAGCCGAACCCGCTGGGACTGTCCGCTCTGTCCACGGCTGGTGACCTTCCGCCATGACAACGCGGCGGCGCATCCCGATTGGTTTAACGGCGCAGTGCCTTCGTTCGGCCCGGACGATGCGCGCCTTTGATCGTCGGTCTCGCGCCGGGGCTCAAGGCGCAAACCGCACGGGCCGTCCGTTCCTCGGCGACTATGCCGGTGAACTTCTCTATCGCACCTTGCTGAAAGTCGGACTCGCCCGCGGTCGCCACGATCCGGCGAAACCGGAGGCGCTCGAGTTGGTGGATTGCATGATCACCAACGCGGTGCGGTGCGTGCCGCCGCAAAACAAGCCGAAGCCCGATGAGATCCACCGCTGCCGTCAATTCCTGATTGGCCGCATGGAGGCGCTGCCCAATGTGCGCACGCTCCTGGCACTTGGCCGCATCGCTCATGACAGCGTTCTCGATGCGCTTAGCCTCAAGAAGCGTGACTTCCCCTTTGCCCATGCCGCGCGTCATGAGCTGCCGAACGGTCTCGTGATGTTCGACAGCTATCATTGCTCCCGGCAAAACACGAACACGGGGCGCCTGACGGCCGCGATGTTCGAAGCCGTTGTGCGCGAGGCTGCCGATTGTCTCTCGCGTCATTGAGCCGCTTGCTGGCGCAGGACAAGTCGGGCATGCTTTCGGCGGGTCATTCAAACACTTCCGAGGTCTTCCCCATGGCGGGGCTCGAAATCTCTCCGACAAAGGTCGGTTTTGTGATCGTCAAGGCGCGCGAATACGCCGCCAAGGTCGGCGCGTGGGACGATGGTGATACGTCCGATCATGACGCCGACTCGATCCTCGAGGCGTTCTCCGACGATGCGACCCAGGCTGAGCTCAAGGAGTTCATCGACGACCTCAACGAGGACGAGCAGGTGAGCTTGGTGGCACTCGCCTGGATTGGCCGCGGCTCGTTCGGGCCCGATGAGCTCGACGATGCGATGGAGACGGCCCGCACCGAACGGACCAATCGCACGGCCGAGTACCTGATCGGCATGCCACTCCTGTCCGACTATCTCGAAGAGGCCTTGGATCGCCTCGGCTTTTCTGTCGAAGACGCCGAAGACGATGCGATGGGCGACTGATCTTTATCAGCTAAGCGCGCTCAGGATCTCTCCAGCATGATGGGCCGGATCGGCCACCGGATAGAACACCCTCTCGATGACGCCCTCGCTCACGGCAAGTGTAGTCTTTTCAGATAGGTTTCGCCACCGGTTGAGAAGTGGGTAAGCGGAGCGCGCCTGCAAATGCGCCATCCGCATCGCTCAAGATGGGGAACGGCAGACGCAGACGCTCGACCAACTCGCGCTGATAGTGGGTGCTCTGGCGGCTGAGGCCGAACAGCGTGATATCCCGCGCCGCGAACAGGCGGGCACCGTCACGAAACCCCTTAAGCTCTGGCGTCGAACCATGGGCGCCGAGAATGTCATCCCAGTCCGGCGGATTGGGAACGCCTGGGCGTCCAGTCCACGGATAGACCATCACTAGGCTACGTCCCGGCAAGGTCGCCACGCAGACGTCGGTGCCGTCGGTCGCGGGCAGCGTGACACGCGACAGCGCCATGCCCGGCGCGAGATGAGACGCTTCACCACTGTCGGCAACCATGAGCTCACCCCTTCTCACGCATGAGACGCCCCTTTTGGCGCTCCCAGTCCCGCTTCTTCTCGGTCTCGCGCTTGTCATAATCCTTCTTGCCGCGCCCGAGACCGAGCAGGATTTGGCGATCCCCCTCCTGTTGAAGTAGAGCTTGAGCGGCACGAGCGCCATGCCTTGACGCTGGATGGCGCCGAGCAGGCGCGCCATCTCGCGCTTGTGCAGCAGAAGCTTGCGATGGCGGGTCGGCTCGTGACCGTCCCGGGCCGCGCCGGAATATTCGGCGATGTTGGCGTTGATCAGGTAAAGCTCGCCGCCTTCGTTGGAGGCATAAGACTCCGCGATGCTCGCCTTGCCGTTACGCATCGACTTGACCTCCGAGCCGGTTAGGACGAGGCCAGCCTCGAGCGTCTCCTCGATGTCGTAGTTGAAACGAGCTTTGCGATTTTCGGCGACCAGCTTGCCGCTCTCGCGCTTCGGCGCCATAGCACGACCTCCCCCGCCTAAACGGCGGCGAGGCCCACGGCCGCGATAGCGTCGTCGACCTTCTTGCGGGACTCGGGCTTGAGCGGCGCGAGTGGCAGCCGCGTCTCGCCGGAGCACAGTCCGAGTTTCTCTGCCGCGTACTTCACCGGTCCGGGGTTGGATTCCACGAACAGCGCATCATGCAAGGGCATCAAGCGGTCTTGGATCTCGAGCGCGCGCTTGTAGTTGCCGCCGAGGCAGGCGAGTTGGAACTCCGAGCAGAGTGCCGGCGCGACATTGGCCGTGACCGAGATGCAGCCGACGCCGCCATGCGCCATGAAGCCGAGCGCTGTCGCATCCTCGCCCGACAGCTGCACGAACTCATGACCAAGGGCCGCGCGCTGCTGGCTCACACGCGCCATGTTGGCCGTCGCATCCTTCACGCCGACGATGTTCTTGAGCTCGAACAGCCGCGCCATAGTGTCGACCGACATGTCGATCACGCTCCGCCCGGGGATATTGTAGATGACAATGGGAATATCAGCGGCGTCGTTGATCGCCTTGTAGTGCAGGTAGAGCCCTTCCTGGGTCGGCTTGTTGTAGTACGGCGTTACGACCAGCGCGCCATCGGCGCCGGCTTCCTTGGCATGGCGTGTCAGTTCGACCGCCTCAACCGTTGAATTGGAACCCGTTCCCGCGATCACCGGCACGCGGCCGGCGGCCGTCGCGATGCACAACTCGATGACCCGGCGGTGTTCCTCGTGAGACAGCGTCGGCGACTCTCCGGTGGTGCCGCATGGCACGAGGCCATGGGTACCCTGGTCGATCTGCCACTCGACCAGCCGCCGGAAGGCGGTCTCGTCAAGCTTGCCGTCCTTGAACGGGGTAATCAGGGCCGTGATCGAGCCTTGAAACGGCGGCATGGGCACGTGCGGAAGCTCCTAGGGAAACGCGCTTGTTGTGGGAAAACCCGTCGCGAAATCGGCCGGACAATAGGGGCTGTGACGTGAGGCGGCAAGCCGAGGGCTTGCGCGGCAGCCCTTCGCTAGGGATAAGGCCGGGCCAAAAGCGCCGATTCTCCACTGGCCAAAACCTGATAACGGAGAATACCTTACGCTGTTCCTTTCAGCGTAGTTCTAGCTTGGGACAGCTGGATTCCAGTCATTTTTCCGCCGGATTCTTTCAGACATTGTTCAATTTGGGTACACTACAGTGGACTTTATCGTCGCGGCTCCCCGGTCGGGGGACGTCCTGACCGCTAGACGCAGGTCGTAACCGGTACCGATCGACGACATGAAACGCATTCGCGCGCACCATTTTTCGTTGCTAGTTGCTTTGGCATGTGTTGCGCCAGGCTTTGCCACGGCCAAAGCAACGTCATCCGTCCCCCCTCCCGACCGCAATCCCGAGCGCCCGGCAGCATCGGCCGAACAAGCCATCGCCACGCCGAAAGCCGCCTCGGGGACTGAAGACTCCAAGCCGACCGCCGAGACCACGCTGGCAACGCCCGAAGCTGCGTCCTCCACTCCGGACGGAGCACCAGAGAGCAGCATCACCACCGTCGCCGCCATCCCCGCACCCGACCTGAATTCACAAACGCCGCCAACAGCAGAAGAGGCGAAGACTGAAGACAATTCAGCTGACGACGACAGCGCGACCGAGGACGACGCGACTGAGGAGACGGCCATTGCGCAGCCCGCGACCCCCGCACCGTTGCCGGACGTCAATCCGAACCGTGGCACACCCATGGACCCGGCGGCACCGAAGCCGGCTCTCGATTACGCTTCCATCCTGAAGCCGCTACTGTCCTACGACCTCAGCTCTGGCGACGAGAGCAATCTCAGGGCGGTCACGCATACGAGAGGCGATGTCGCCGCAACGGCTATCAAGATTTCCGACTCGGCGGCGCGCGCCTTCGCCCTTTGGTACCGCTACAAGCACAATAAGAGCACGACGCTTAAGGCCGAGGCTGTCGAGCAGTTTCGGCTGACCCATGCGGAATGGCCGGGACAGGACGAGCTTCGCGAGAAAGCCGAAACATCACTGTTCCTGACAGACGCATCTCCGGACCGGATCAAGGTGTTCTTCGGCGCATCCGCGCCGCAGACTGGTGCCGGCAAAGCTGCGCTTGCCAGTGTCTATCTCAAGGAAGGCAATGAAACCGCGGCCAAGGATATGGTCGTCTCCGCCTGGCGCGATCACCGACTGAACGAAGACGTCGAGAAAAAGATTCTCGACAAGTTCGGCAACATGCTCACCGCCGAAAATCACCGCGCGCGTATCGATGTGCTGCTCTATCCGGATGACGCAAGCGCGGCCTCCGCCGCACTGCGCGTCGCCAAGCTGCTTCCCGCCGACGAACAGAAAAAAGTCGAGGCGCGCATCGCAGTGATCAAGCGCGGCGGCAATGCCGGCAAGCTTCTCGACGCTTTGCCAGACAACGCCATCGAGGCGGATGTTGGCTTGCGCTTCAACAACATCCAGTGGCTCCGGCGCACCATGGATAAGGATCAGAGGCTGCGCGCGTGGAAGCTTCTGCTCGATGCGCCGCTCGAGCCGAACGTCCTGCTCGATCTCAACGAATGGTGGATAGAGCGGCGCGTCAATGTGCGGGCGGCGCTCAATGACGGGCATCCGCGCACCGCCTACGAGATTGCCGCCAAGCACGGTCTTTCATCTGGCGATTCCTACATCGAAGCGGAGTTCTTGGCCGGCTGGGTGGCGCTGCGCTACTTGAACGAACCGAACACGGCTTTGCGTCACTTCCTGGCGCTCCGCAAAGCGGCGACGGACTCGCGCAATATTGCGCTTGGCGAGTATTGGCTCGGGCGTACGGCGCTGGCGCTCGGCGATCGCGGCTCGGCCGTCATCCATTTCCATGGCGCCGCCAAGTACCCGCAATATTTCTATGGCCAACTCGGCCGCCAGGCGCTCGATCCCCGGCCCGCACGGCTCGAAGTCACATCCACGCCGGTTCCAACCCAAGCAGATATCGACCGCTTCATGTCGCGCGATTCGGTGCGCGCCATCGGTATCGCGCGTGACGTCGGACTGGGATGGGTGGCACCGCAATTCTTTTTGGCTCTCTCCAGAACGCTGGATAGTGCTGCCGAAGTTGTCTTGTTGGCGGAGCTGGCCAAGGCCATGGACCAGGACCAGATCGCGCTCAGGCTCGCGAAGATCGCCTTCAACCGCGACCTGCCTCTCGGCGACTACGCGCTGCCCGTGGGGGTGATGCCGTCTTTCAAGAGCCTGCTCGATGAACGGGTCGACCCGGCACTCGTCCATGCGCTGTCCCGCCAAGAGAGCGAGTTCAACGCCTCCGCCAAGAGCCCCGTCGGTGCCAGCGGACTCATGCAGCTGATGCCGGCAACGGCCCGCGGCATTGCCAAGCGCTACAAGGTCCAATACTCCGCATCGCAGCTCACCAACCCGGCCTATAACCAGCAGCTCGGCGAGGCCTTCCTCAACGACCTGATCAACAGCTATAGCGGCTCCTACTTCCTCGCACTCGCGGCCTATAACGCCGGGCCGGGGCGGGTAAAGGAGTGGATGGAGATCTACGGGGATCCACGCAATCCGGACGTCGATCCGATCGACTGGATCGAGCGCATTCCCTTCACCGAAACGCGGCGCTACGTCATCAAGATCATGGAGACGCTGCAACTTTACCGGTCGCGATTGTCAGGACCAAAAGGCGCGCTGCACCTCGTGCAGGACCTTAATCGCGGCCGCAAGGTCCCGCCCATGGAGACGGCGACCGTCGCCTTGATCCCCGCGGCAAAAGCGCCCTAACTTCAGCGAATGCCCCGGGGTTGACTTTTCGAGCCTTGCTGGCCCATCAACTTTGCTCAACACTGCGGCACGATGCGCGAACGGTCGCGCAGCCGTTGATCCTGAACGCGCTCCCAAGGTTGGCTAGTTGACGATGCCAGAGCTTGAAGGCAAGCCGTGGCGAGACATTTTTTATGAGTCGTCCGACGACCTTCGACTCTACGCTCGCCATTACCCCGCACCGGATGAACGTTTCCGGGCCGTGATCTGCTTGCCGGGACTTACCCGCAATAGTCGCGACTTTCACACCCTTGCCACCTATCTCTCGACGCACCCGGAGAAGCCCCGCAACGTCTACTGCCTCGACTATCGCGGGCGCGGCCGCTCCCAGCATGATCCGAACTGGCGCAACTACGTTCCCTATACCGAGCTGGTGGACACGCTCGACTTTCTGACGGTGCAGGGGCTGCATCGTGTGGGCATCGTCGGCACGTCGCGGGGCGGCATTATCGCCATGATGATGGCGGCGCTCCGCCCCACGGCGATGGGCGCCGTCGTACTCAACGACATCGGACCGGTGATTGAGACAAGGGGGCTTGCCCGCATCGTGAGCTATGTCGGCCGCATGCCAGTGCCGCGGACCTGGGCCGATGCGGTAATGATCATGCGGGAGATCAACGGCCGCGGTTTTCCCGATTTCACCGACGCCCAATGGGACCAGATGGCACGCGGCGTGTTCGAGGAGCGCAAAGGGCGGCTCGTGCTGTCCTACGACCGCAAGCTGGCGCGGGCCATCGGCACGGTCGACTTGAGCAGGCCGGTGCCAGACATGTGGCCACAATTCGTGGCTCTCGGACAATTTCCCACCTTCGTGCTCAGAGGCGAGCACTCAGACGTATTGAGCGCCGATACGTTGGAAGAGATGGTGGAGCGCCACCCGAACTTGCGCGCCATGACCGTGCCCGAGCAGGGTCATGCGCCGGTGTTGCAAGAGCAAGAGCCGGTCGAGGCGATCGGGGCCTTCTTCGCGGTCAACGATTAGAAGCGCTTGGATACCGCCTATTGGGTATCGGCCAGCGGCATGAGCGGCGGTAACTCGCCTTTGGGCCAGCTGCCATTGGTCTCTGGATAGTTCTTGATACGCGGCAAGAGCTGCGCCGCCATGTCTCGCGGCACCGCTGCCTCCTTCCACTTGATGCTTTCGGAGGTGGAGAACAGCGCAGGCAGGTCGCGGCGCAACTGGTAGGACACGGCGACAGCGGTTCCTTTGTCGGGGGCGACGCCCTCGATGCTGACGGCGAGACCAGACAGCGCGACCTTGCCGGACTCGAGCCGGCTTAAGGCGCGAAGTGCGGCGGTGACGGCCTCGTCCCAATCCTTGGGCGCCCCGGAGGCGACTTCCAACTTGTCGTCAAGTCCTGGCCGTTCGAACAGCTGCCGCGACAATTCCCGCAGGTGCTTGCGCGCGTCCTCGCTGGGTACGCTTCCCGAGAGGCTCAATGCATTGATGCCAAGATCAGCCGTGAACACGAATGGATCGGCAATCGGCGGACGCACATCTTCCCCCTTGATGACGAGACCAGTGGGCAGCGGTCCGGCAAGCGCCTTCTTAATCTCGACGTAGTCCTCGGCGCTGCGGGCGTCACCCACCACACGCAAGGTCACGTTGAGCAGGCGCACCGAGCCGCGCTTGAGATGCGCGAGCTGCTGAAGGCCGAAGCTCACCGCGCCCAGCCACTGATCCTTCGGCGGACCCCCCTCACCGACGCGGAGTTCGTCGTCGACGGCGAGATCAGGAAAATGCGCCTTCACCATGCCAAGCAGGGTCTTGTGATCTTCTTCGGACGGCACGACCCCGCGCAGACGAAGCCCGGACTCCAGAAGCGTCGCGGACCAGACATAGGTCGACTGGTCACGCTGTTCCGCAGCGGCAGCGAGCGTCACGGCGTGCGCGGACGTCGCCTCGCTGCGAAGTGCGGCGTCGGGATAAAATCCGGCGTGTGCCGCAAAGGCGATGATCGCCGCAAGCGACGCCACAACACTGAGCAACATCTTCGACCGGAATTCCGACACGGAATTCTCTTTGTTGTTTTTTTTCACGCGGCGCCCTTTGGCTCGGTTGCCTTGCTTATTTGTACCGTTGGTAACCCCGTCTGACCGCAAGCACTGCGGGCAAAGATACGCGATCGAGTTCGACAGGCCCAAATGGCCCTTAGTTCTTGGCTTCAACTCTTGGAAGGAATGCCCCGCGCTCTCGCGGGCAATCTCTCCCTGATACTGAGCGTGAGGACCGAACTATAAGGCATTGGCAGGCCCTGTTCTAGGTCACTCTTCCCACCTCGAGCCGATCCCATAGACTAAACGCCACGCCGCAGCGTTTACCTTGAAGCCGCAGCTCGATGGCGCAAGTCTTGGACGTAAGAACTATTGGAAGTGATGCGCGAGTCCAATAATGCCGATGGCGATGAGGTAAATTGCCACGACGTAGTTCAGGATACGCGGCATCAGAAGAATGAGAATTCCGGCGATTAGGGCGATCAGCGGATTGAGCAGCACTGGGTCCATGGCTGGCAAGATTCCCTCCCGTAAATGGGCCCTCGGGGCCGATTCGTTGGACTGACGAGGCGAAGCATAAGCGATCCGTCAGGGCTTGTCCTAGCCGGAAAACTTCGGTCTGAACCGAACTAAGTCCTTCTGTCACCTTCAAACCGGTTCTGGAGCCCCCCATATACCGGTCTTGCCTTTGCCGTTTTTCGCGGCAATGGGTAAGGCCTTCGGCCGGGTCTGAGGGGACTGGCCGGACTCTCCGTGGGGATCAGGGGGTTAGCAGCAGCATGACTGTTGACGATCCAGGCTTTTGGCTCGCCGTACTGCAGATCATCTGGATCGACCTGCTGCTGTCGGGCGACAACGCCGTCGTCATCGCCCTCGCCTGCCGTCAGCTTCCTCCCAGTCAACGGGCCTGGGGCATCGCCCTAGGCACTCTCGTTGCCATCGGCCTCCGCGTCCTCTTCACCGGCGTGATCACCAGTCTCATGGCGATGGCGTATGTGAAGCTGATCGGTGGCCTGCTTCTACTGTGGATTGCCATCAAGTTGCTCGGCCCCGAGGAGAACGGAGCCCACAGCGAGATCACGCCGGTCAACAGTCTCTGGCACGCCGTCAAGATCATCGCCATTGCCGATGCCGTCATGAGCCTCGACAACGTGATTGCCATCGCCATGGCGGCGCGGGGCAGCTACGCGTTGCTGATGTTTGGCCTGGCGGTCAGCATCCCGCTGATCATGGCTGGCGCCGCCATCGTCATGGCGCTGCTCGAGCGCTTCCCCGTGATCGTGTGGGCGGGCGCGGCATTGCTTGGCTGGATCGCCGGCGAGATCATCGCCAAGGATCCCCTGATCACCGGCGCCCTCGATCCGGCAACGGCGCATATGGTGTGGAAGGTCGGTGCCGTTTTGGGCGCAGTGTTCGTGCTGTGCGTCGGCATGGTACGACGGCGATGGTTGCGACGCGCCCCTGACCGCGCCTAACCTGCCGCCGCTTTTCCCTTCGTCCGTCTCGCGCGCGGACGCTTCGCCGACGCCGGATCGAGATCGACCGGACTTACAAGCGGCTTTTCGCCTTTCGGACCGCCCGCCACATTGTCGGCCACGAACGCACCCCGTTCTCCCATCGGCTTCGCACTCCCGCTCGTGGTGTCTTCGGCTGTTTGCAGTTCGAGCTCGGCGTTGATCTCCGCGCCGAGCAGTACGATGTAGAACGACAGATAGAGCCAGAACAGCAAGATGATCACGGCGCCAAGAGAGCCGTACATCTGGTCGTAGTGGGCGAAGTTCGAGACGTAGTACGAGAAGGCCACCGACGCGAGCAACCAAACGACCGTGGCGAAGATCGAGCCGACACTAACCCAGTGCCACTTGGCGCGATGCCGGCTTGGACCGTAGCGGTAGATCAGCGCCAGCAGCACCAAGCTCATGAGTGCCAGCGCGGGCCAACGCGCGATCCGCACAATTCTCTCGTAGGCTTCGAGGTGACCCGCATCGTCGAACAGGATCGGCACATAGACGATGGCGAGCAGCATGACGACACCACCGAGAATGCCGATGATGGTGTAGCCAATGGCACTCGCGTAGAAGCGCAACAGGCTTCGTCGCTCCGGCTCGCCATAGGCGATGTTGAGCGCGGAGAACATGGCTTGGGTACCGAGATTGGCGCTCCATAGCGCGATCGCCAAGCTGATGCCGAAGCTCCAGCCGAGAGTCCCGCCAGAGGTTTCGGCGATCCTGCGGATCTGGTCGATGAAGATTTGGTAGGCCTGCTCCGGCAGAAGGTATTCGAGCGTACTGAATTGCCGCTCGACGGTTGCGGGGTCCGTCATCAGCCCGAACAAGGAGATCGTCGCCGTCAGAGCCGGGAAGATGGCGAACAGCGCATAGAACGCGCAGCCTGCAGAGACGACCGAGAGATTGTCGCTGGAGCTCTTGCTGACAACTCGTTGTGCAATCTGCAACCATCCCTTGAGAGGGATGTGATAGGGACGCCTGGCGTCGCGCCCGTATGGGTCCCGCTTACGACTCATGGTCCCTATGAAGGATCGTGGAGCGGCCGAAACACAAGAAGATAATGGCGGGCCCGAGATCGCGCCTTTAACGCCGCTCGGCGGTGGTATCCCCAGCAGGCTGTTCCCCGGGCTCTCCGTTGGCAGCGTCAATGTCCTCGGAGTCCATTTCCATCGATGCCAGCATGTCTTCAGCCGCGCGCTCGTTCTTAAACAGAACCAGGATCCGTTCGTAGTTGGCGAGACCGGCATCCACCTCCTGGATCAGGTCCTCGACGCTCGTTCCGCCGATCTCAACCTTCCCGCCGCTTCGGTCGGCAGCAAGCCTGAGGTGCAAGGCGGTGCTAGCACGAATGATTTGCTCGATGAGCTGCGTTGCCGACTTCATTTGCTTGGAAAAATATTGGTTTCGGGCATTAATTATTTTGAGAATTCCTACAACCGATAAACATTCTGCTAATCCCCGCAAACTGTTGAAAGGGGCGAGCCGAGAACCTATTGAAAATCAACGTGGAGGGGTGGCCGAGTGGTTGAAGGCACCGGTCTTGAAAACCGGCAGGCGTGCAAGCGTCTCGAGGGTTCGAATCCCTCCCCCTCCGCCATTACGCCAGATTTGGGGAGGCGCGGCACAAGAGGCCACGCCGAGCGATGCGCTAGCGCTCGTAGGCCATGTAGCGGATGATGCGCCACTTGCCGTCGGGCTGCCTCTGGAAGACATCGAGACCTGGCTCGGCTGACGTCGTTTCACTCCCGTCCTCACCTTTGACTGTGAGTGTCCACACGAGACGAACGGTCGCTAGGTCGCCGAATACCAGCACCTCTTTGATGTCCAGGGCATAGCTGAAACGCCGTTCGGCGAGCGATCGCTTCAGAAGCGTGCAAAGCTCCTGATAATTGCGCTCGGGCTGGCCGCGAAAATCGGAACGCAAATCCGGCGCGAACAGGTCGCACACCTTATCGACACGCCCGGCGTTGAAGTCGGCCATCCACGTCGTCAAAGCGCGTCTGATCTCCGCGCTCGCATCCTCCGCCCGAACGCCTTGTGTCGACAGCATCGCGACGACGACCAAGAAGAGAACGAGGCTGCTCCGAAACATGGCCAACAGCGCCCCTTTCGTGTGACGTCCGGATATCAAGAGAGACTTTTCTCCACAAGTCTGTGTCGAACTGTGATGGAAAATGAAAAGAGCCGCCCGGTTGGGCGGCTCTCGTGAAACCTTCAGACTTGACTGGGCGGCGCTGCCGCTTGGCTAGGCTAACCGCCGATCCGGGCCGTACCGGAGCGACCGTCGTTGCGCACCCAACGCACGCTCGCGCCCTGTTGCGTCAGCTTGTAGCAATACTGCTTTCCGTCCATCCAGCTCGTCCATTTCTGGCAAAGCTGATCGTTTTCCACCCACCACTTGCCGCTATCGGAGGACCCGTCGCCGCGCGAGAAGCTTGCCGCGACCGTTCCCATCTTGCCAGTCATGCGCCCGTTGGCGGCATAGCGGATCGGGAGCTCGAAGCCGGACACGTTGAGATAGACGGTCTTGCCGCTAATGGCGGCGCGAAGCTCGTCGCCCGCGAGCGAGGTCGGCTCGCTGCCGAGGGCCACGGTCGCCGGCAGGACGAGGCCTGCGGCCATGAGAAGTGCTCCGAATTTCATTGCATCCCCATCTTGTCTTGGAACTGACACAGAAGGACATACCGCCTGTGAAACTTGGTCAATTTGGGGCTAACCAATGGGAATTGCGTGACAAAGTTAAGGAGCGGGGACGCCTACTTCTTCGCCGGACGCTTCGCTTTTGTCAGCGTTTTGCGCCGATTGCGCAGCGCAAGCACATTGATGACCTCGACGGCCGCCGAGAACGCCATGGCGAAATAGATGTAACCGCGTGGAATGTGGAAGTGGAAGGCATCGGCGACTAAGGCCGCGCCGATGAGCAACAGGAAGGACAGCGCCAGCATCTTGGTGGTCGGATGCCGGTCGATAAACGCGGCCACCGGGCCCGACGCGAAATACATCACGGCAATGGCCACAGCGACAGCGGCGATCATGACCTCGACATGATCGGCCATGCCCACTGCCGTAATAATCGAGTCGACGGAGAAGACGAGATCGACCACGGCAATCTGGACGATTGCCGTGGTGAGCGACATCGCGACGGGGTTGGCACCGTTCTCCCCGTCCTCACCTTCGATCCCCTCGTGGATCTCGCGCGTGCCCTTGAACAAAAGAAACAAGCCACCCGCCAGCAGGATCAAGTCGCGCCAGGAGAAGTCGTATTCGCCGATGCTGAAGATCGGCGTCGTCATGTGGATGAACCAGGCGATGAACGCCAACATGATGACGCGGAAGACCAGCGCCAACGATAGCCCAATGCGCCGCGCCATCAGCTGCTGCGCCTTCGGCATGCGCGAGACCATCACCGAGATGAACACGACGTTGTCGATGCCGAGCACGATCTCCATCGCGCTCAAAGCGAGGAAGCTTGCCCAGACTTGTGGATCGGTGAGGAAGTCGACGATGGCCATATCGGTGAGAGTATCGCGAGGGCGGGCGTGCCGTGTCGAGCTATTAGCGTAGAGCCTGGTCCCGGTCCATCGCCAGATGCATCGTCACCGGCGTAGCGAACGGGCCAAGCCGACAGCCGCAAAATATGTGGCGGTCGCCAGCAGCGCCACCTTGATCCACAGCGGCGACGGGAACGGGTTGGCGACAGCGGCCACGGCGGCGCCTGCCCAAATCAACGTCATGAGCGCCGTCGCGATGCGCAATTTTTCCACGCGGAATGGGTGCACATACAAGATGGGTACGAAAGTGAGCAGCACGAAGCCTGCGACCGCCGCGAGCGCGCCGATGGGCGGCAGTCCCAGCACGAAAAGGTACAGAAGCACGATGTTCCAGATCGCTGGGAAGCCGACGAAATAGCCCTCGTCCGTCTTGCTGTCGACGTCGGAGACGTGGAACAGACCGGAGAGCAGAATGGCGATTGCCGCCGGTAGGCGCGCGGCTTCAGGCAGAAGGTCAGCCTCCGTAAGTACGAAAGCCGGGATCGCCACATAGGTCAGGTAATCGACGATGAGATCGAGGCGTTCGCCGCTGAAGCGCGGCAGGACAGCCTTGACGTCGAACCGGCGCGCAAGCGGCCCGTCGATCGCGTCGACGAACAGGGTGACGCCGAGCCACACGAACATCATCCGCCAGTCGGATTGGTGGGCGGCGCGGAGCGCAAGCAGCGCGAGCACGGCACCGCTCGCCGTCAGCACATGGACCAGGGCCGCTCTGAGCCGCCCGCTCATGCCGTAAGTCTCCTAAAAGCGGCGCTTGACCTTCCCCAGCACGCTGACGTCGCCGTCGCTTTCGAACGTATTCAGGCCTTGCAGTTCTAATCGCTGCTGCTCCTGGCCATAGAGCAGTTCGAGGCCGAAATCGAGTTTCGGCATGACCTCGTAGCCGAACACGTGAAGGCCGCCCTCGTTCGCGAGGGGCTCCTGGCTGCCCGCCGGCGTGCCCAGCGCCAGCGCCGGCGGCATGGGTTCGGGTGCGGCCTCCCCTGACGGAGACGGAGGCGGCACGGGGACTTCTTGAAAGGCCAATGCGGGGGACAAGGCTCCCGGGATGGCGCCACAGATCAGCGCGAGACCCAGGGCCGCAAGCGTTCTGCATGACCTCCGCATGATGAGATCTCCGCCCTCATCCAGGAACGATGGAGAGCCGCGCCCACCCTGGAGGCCTGATGGTTAATGGGCTGTTAAGACATGTGAACCCTATGCTTTTCAACGCCTTACGGTCTGGAGCCGACACCCGATCGAGACTTGAGGACCCCGACTCGCCCGCCAAAAAAGAACCGCCGCCCTGGGAAGGAGGACGGCGGCAGGTCAGGCGAAAGGGGACTCTTTCGTTCCCGTTTGGAGATACTTCTCGGGTTCCTTTCCCTAGCTTACCAGTCGACCTGGGCACGCATGCCGAAGCCACTGATCGTCGCGCCGTTGTTCACGCCAGGGCCCGAGATCTCGGACTGGTTGACGTTGAATTTCAGCGCAGTGTAGTCGGTCAGCCACCAGTTCAGGCCAATCAGCCAAGTCTCCTGGGTACCGCACTCCGTGCACATGACGGCATGTGGCGCGGTGGAGGCATTGATGGCCTGGGCATCGTCACCGAGATCGAGGACGTCATAGCGGCCGGCGATTTGCCATGCGCCCCAGCCATGACTTCCGCCAAACACCGGGTTCTTCACCTTGGTGCGGCCGAACACGCCCTCGTCGGCTTCGTAGTTGCGCATCTCGCCGGTGATGAACCAGCTCGCGTCAACATACCAGCCGTTGTAGGTCGGGCTCACGCCAGGCGCGACGGTGACAGGAATGTTGGCTTCGAGTTGCGCGTACTCGCCTTGGATGGAGAACGACTTGTACACGAAGGCGCCTTCGAGCACGAACATGTCGTCGTCCTCGCCAATGTGCGGCGTCTCGACAAACCGATCGGCCAGATGGAAGTCCGCGGCGTGCGCACGGTAGCGGAACAGATCCGCGGCAGCCGTTTCCCTCAGGGTACCAGCATTGCGATGGCGATAGCTCGCACCCAAGTGCACCACGGTCGTGTCGTTGTTGATCGGAGCAACCGTGCCACGAACCGAGAACGCCGTGGTGTCGTCGAAGAACGACTCCTGATCGCCGGGAGGTGCACCGAAGTAGCCGGTCTGGAAGGACCAATGGTCGTTACCCAGCAAGACGCCCGCACCAATCTGACGATCAAGGAAGAAGGCTTCCTCGAACGCAGCACGCTCCATGAAGGTGATGAAGCGTGAGCTCGTCAGCTGCTCGAGCGAATTATACACGTACTGGTTACCGAACCGGATTTCCGACAGCTCCGTGGGCGCCCAGTTGGCATAGGCCAGGTAAGCGTCCTTGATCTCGGATTCGTCGCCGGCGAAGTCGACCTCGAACTTGTACTTCCAGTCATAGAACACGGTGCCTTCCACACCGAGACGGGCCCGGCGCAGTTCGACACCGTTGATGTCGTCCGCACCCGTGATCTTCTTGTCCTGATCGATGGCCTCATAGTCTCCCATGACGCGGCCACGCACCTTGAACGAAAATTTGCCGTCAGAGCTGGACAGCTGCGGCGCACCCTTCCACTTGACCTTAAGGTCAAGGGGTTCTCCCGTAGAGCTTGTCGCGGACGCCGAAGCGGCTTGCGCCGCCTGGACTTGCCGCTGCAGGTCCCTCATCTGCTCTTGCATGGCCCGCATTTGGGCCTCGAGCTGAGCGACCGAATCCGTCGCGTTGGCGACTGACCCGCCTGAGGCAAGAATGCTCAATGCACCCACGCCGGCGAGCAAATAGAGGCTAGTTTTCCGTAGTCCCCCGTTCATGACCCCTCTCCACCTGTTTGACGCTGCGTCTTTTCTTAAGCAGTTCAGTTACTTGGGAGGTTTTATTATCTCCCGTTGAAAATCGTTCCGCTGCGCTGTCGCGAGCGACCGATACCGTTCTATTTCCTGGCCAATGACGCGCTTGTGACAGTCTGACGACTGTGAGGATTTCGCGGGCCACTGTTGCCGATTGGCCACGACACGCTGCGATGGAAGATGACGTGCGACCCGCCTGTTTCGGCCCCTCGCCCTCACTCTAGGCGTTTGGAAAATTGCCGAAAATCGCGCCGTCAGGGCTACCCACTGAATTCACCTGCCCCATCGGGAGGTGACGCTCGCAGGAGATTGCAGGGTTTCTAGCGGGAGCCAATGGGGGCAAACCCGTTCGCCTCGAATCGGCGCGCCGCTTCAGGCGAGCGTAGATAGGCGAGAAAAGCCCCTATCTGAGGCCCCCGGGCATCCCGGAGACTCGCAGCCGGATAGACGATCGGCGGATGCGTGGCTTCGGGAAACACGCCAAGGACTGTCACGCTCGGATCTGCCTTGGCGTCGCTCGCGTAGACAATGCCAAGCGGCGCCTCGCCCCGGGCAACCAGACGAAGCGCGGCGCGAACGTTCTCGGCTTGGGCGAGCTTGTCCTTGACCGCGTCCCACAGCCCAAGGCTCTGGAGCGCGGTCTTGCCGTATTTTCCGGCCGGGACCGCATCGACATTGGCGATGGCAAGGCGCCCGCCGCCAAGGAGTTCAGCCAGCGGCAACCCAGGCTCGATCGCCGCGGTTGGTTCCGCGTTCTTAGGTGCGATCAGAACGAGTTGGTTGGCGAGCAAATCAAAGCGGCTCTTGGGATCGATCAGACCGCGTTCCTCGACATAGTCCATCCAGTCAAGATCGGCGGAAATGAATACATCCGCCTCGGCCCCTTGCTCGATCTGCTTAGCCAGGGCCGAGGTCGCGGCATAGGAAATCACCGGATTGGCGCCAGTCTCGCGCCGCCAATCCTCGGCGATGGCGTCGAGCGCGGTCTTGAGGCTCGCGGCGGCGAACACGGTTGGTCCCCTCTCCGCCGTCAGGCCGTGCGCGGTTGCGACGACGAGGATTGCCGTCACGAAGCCAGCAAAGCCCAATCCGGCCCAAAACCGCTGGAACACGATGACGCCCCTCCGTAGATGGTAGCGGTCCGCGAAGCGGGCTACGCTATCACCAGAAACGCGCTAACGAGCAACAGACGGACCAATGAGTGACTTCGGTCAAACCTTTGACGTGGCAGTGGCCGGCGCCGGCCCCGCTGGCGTCGCCGCGGCTTTGGCGCTCGCGCATATTGGCGCGCGCGTTGCGCTGGTCGGCCCGGAACCGTCCAAGGCGGACACATCGAGACCGGAGACACGAACGGCGGCGCTGCTCACCAGCTCTGTCGATTTTCTAAAGCGGCTCGATGTGTGGGACGCACTCCAGCCGCACGCCGCGCCCCTCCGGATGATCCGCATCGTCGATGACTCGAAGAGCATCGTGCGTTCGCCTGACACTGCCTTCGATGCCTCCGAGCTTGGTCTCGACGCGTTCGGCTACAATGTCGCCAATACCAAGTTACTCGCCGCGCTCTATGCGTGCGCCCAAACAGTGTTGCCGGCGGTGCTCTCCACCACTGTGACCGGGATCGAGATCGATGCCCGCGAAGCCAGGCTCGCGCTTGGGGACGGTACGGCGATCACTGCGCAACTCGTCGCGGGCGCCGACGGGCGGCGTTCGGTGGCCCGCGCGGCCGCCGAGATCGAGACGAAGGAGTGGCGGTATGACCAAGGCGCCATCGCCACGAGCTTCCGCCATGCAGAGCGTCATGACGGCGTATCGACGGAGGTGCATCGCGAGCACGGCTCGGTGACCACAGTCCCGACTCCGGATCCGCATACATCGAGCCTGATCTGGGTTGGCACGACCGCCGAGATCAAAACGTTGATGGACTGCGACGACGTCGCGTTCGCAAGAGAGCTGCAAAACCGGCTCGGCGACGCGCTCGGCCGCGTGTCTGATATCGGCGCGCGTGCGCAGTTCCCCGTCGCGGGTCTGAGCGCCGAGCGGCTCGCGCGAAACCGCACCGCTTTGATCGGCGAAGCGGCTCACATTCTGCCCCCAATTGGCGCGCAAGGACTCAATCTCGGTCTGCGTGACGCCGCGGCGCTCGCCGATTGCGTGGCTGACGCACGGCGGCGCGGTCAAGACCCCGGGGGCCAGGCGGTGCTCAGCGCGTATGTGCGCGCGCGAGAACTGGACGTGTTGTCACGTACCGTCGGTGTCGATCTTCTCAACAGATCGCTGCTGTCGGGTCTCGTTCCGGTGCAGGCCGCGCGCGGGCTTATCATGCATGGCCTGAACGCGCTGCCATCGCTGAGGCGCATGGTCATGCGGGTCGGCCTTGCCCCGCCCGTCGATCTGCCGAGCCTGATGCGGCCGCCGCGCCGCGAGCCGCACGTCAACGCTTGACGCCCCGGGCTGCTTTGGCCATGAGGATGGCCCCTGCGCTAGCCTAAAAAAGCCAATCTAAGGAAGCCTCTGTGGCCAACAGCTTCAACCTGCCATTCGCCCGAGACGTGCGCTATCGCCTGGAATATGCGGGCCTGCGCTTCCTGATCGGGATGGTGCGCCTGTTGCCGCTCGATTGGGCCTGCGACATCTCGGCGTTCTTCTGGCGCGTGCTCGGCAAGCGCAACCGCCGGCACAAGCGCGCGCTCGCAAACCTCGAGCGCGCCTTTCCCGAGAAGACGCCGGAGGAGCGCGAACGCATCGCCATCGCCGCCTGGGACAATCTCGGCCGGGTCATGGTCGAGACGATGAATATCGACAAGATCCTTAAGGATCCGAGCCGGCTCCACGTCACAAACGGCCATTGGATCCAACGCTACAAGGACAAGATGGGCCCGGCGCTAATCGTCACTATGCATATGGGCAACTGGGAGATCGGCATGTGGCCGGTTACGCTTGCGGGCGTAAAGCCTGCGGGCGTCTACCGCCAAGTGAAGAACCCTTATGTCGACCGCTATCTACGCGCGCAGCGACAGGATCTTTATCCCGGCGGCCTGTTCGGACGCGGCCGAACGGCAGGCGAGGATGAGACGCAGAAAACCGCGCGCCTCATTATGGATTATGTGCGCCAGGGCGGACGGCTCGGCTTTATCTCCGACCTCTACGACGCCCACGGTATCGAGGTGCCGTTCTTCGGTCACCTGGCGAAGAGCATGCCGATCGCCGCAATGATCGCGCGGCGCGTCGGCGCGCGCATCTGGATCGGACGTTGCGTGCGCATCGGCAGGCGCGCCGTGTTCGACGTCAACGTCAACGAGCTGCATATTCCCCGCACGAACAATCAGGCGGAGGACATTCGGTCCATCACCGCGGCCATCCAGCGTTACTTCGAGGTATGGATCCGGGAGAAGCCGGAGCAGTTCATGTGGTCGAATCGGCGCTGGTCTTAATGCGCGTTAACTGCGTTGACAGTCTCGTGTCCTCGCGATCTTATCGTCACAAAGACTCAGGGATAGGGTGTCGGTGTAATGTCTGCTATCCGCAACGCTAGATTTCAGATTGGCCAGGTGGTGCGCCACCGGCTTTATCCGTTTCGCGGCGTCATCTTTGACGTGGACCCCACTTTTTCCAACACCGAAGAGTGGTACGCCTCGATCCCGCACGACGTGAGGCCCGCGAAGGATCAGCCTTTCTATCATCTCCTCGCCGAGAACGCCGATACGGAGTACATCGCCTACGTGTCGGAGCAGAACCTCGTGCCGGATCCGTCGGATGAGCCGCTGCGTCACCCGCAGGTCAATGAGCTGTTCGAGGACTTGCAGGACGGCGTGTTCCGCTACCGCTTCCTTCAGGAACACTAAGGCAGCCAGAACCGATCATGCGAAAGGCCGCCCCGGCGATCCGGAGCGGCCTTTGGTTTGTCTACGCTGGCGACGCGAACTTTACGGCGTCGCGGGCGCCTGTTTCTGCTGCGCCGTGGCGTTCGCCGGCGCGGCCGGAGCGCCTTGCGCGGCCGCGGGCTGGCCCTCCTTCGCCTTGGCGGCGAGCTCGGCCTGACGCTTGCGGAACATCTCCATCAGCTTACGGCGCTGCTCCTCATATTTGACATTGTCGACCGGCGGGCCGTCATACGCCTTGCTGAATCCAGTGAGCGGAACCGGGAAGCCCATCGTCTTCTGCTGAATGTTCATGGCGGCGACGATCATCTGCTTACCCGCACGCATCTTCTGATAGAGATCGTCGGTCAGCTCCATCTGCACCTGACAGCTGGTCGGGAAGCAGATCGAATACTGAAGCGGGATGGGCTGCTGGTCGTCGATGCGGATCTGCACACCGGCGGGGATCACCAGCGCATAGGCGGTCGGAACTCGGATGAGAAGCTGCTGCTTGTCCTCGCCTTCGGCCTTGCGGACGGCGGCGGCGATCAGGACCATGCCGGTGTTCGGTTCGAGCCCTTCATGGTTGATCAGGCAGATCTGCTTGTTGGCGGTCTGCTCGTTCTGCATGCAGAGCTTGACCCAGGCATCGTCAGGTGTTCCCTCAGGCGCCGCGGCGATGGGTGCGGCGGCGGCCGGCGCCGGCGTTTGCTTCGGCGCCTGCGTGGTCTTGGGCTGGGCCTGCTGCGCCAGAGCGACCGGCGCAATCAGGGCCAGGGCCAGCGCGCAAACGCCTGCGCCTAGCATCCAACGACCCGCGCTGTGGCTCAGCGTGTTTCTTTGATCCTTGGACCAGATCATCAATCGACCT
>JAWKWG010000029.1:0-33334 GCA_041397675.1 Hyphomicrobiales bacterium
CCCGGATGATCGAGCTCGCCGAGATCAGGCCCGGCGACAAGGTCCTCGAAGTCGGCGCGGGTTCCGGCTACGCCGCCGCGGTGATGAGCCGTATCGCGGACCGCGTCTACGCCATCGAGCGACACGAGGAGCTCGCCGATCAGGCACGCGACCGCGAGGCGAGGCTCGGTTATGCCAATGTGGCGATCATCTGCGCCGACGGCACCAAAGGCTGGCCAGAAGAGGCGCCGTTCGACGCCATCGTCGTGTCCGCCGGCGGTCCGCGGGTGCCCGACGCGCTGAAGCGGCAACTCGCGATAGGCGGGCGTCTGGTCATTCCCGTGGGCCGTGACATCCATCAGACCTTGATGCTGGTGCGGCGTACCGGCGAGGACACCTACGAAGAGCAGGACCACGGCGCCGTGACCTTCGTGCCGCTCATCGGCGAGGAAGGCTGGGGCGGACCGGAAAAGGCCAAGGCCGAAACCAACATCGATTCCAAAACGTCCGGCTTCGCCAACGGGCTTCTGATCCCTTCGCAGCGTGCGCGGAGCGTTCGCACCACTTTGAGCCATCTGATCGCCGATGCGGCCGAGCCGTTCGGCGATCTCGATGAGCTTGCCGCGCTTGCCGAGCGCTTCGCCGACCGCAAGGTCGTGCTGCTCGGCGAAGCGACCCACGGCACTGCCGAGTTCTACGACGCACGCGCCCGCATCACCGAGATGCTCGTCAAGCGCCACGGCTTTAACGTCGTCGCGGTCGAAGCCGATTGGCCTGATGCGCGCGTCTACGATGCCTATGTGCGCGGACTGCCCCGCCCTGCGGTGCCAAAGGCCGCGTTCTCGCGCTTTCCCACCTGGATGTGGCGGAACGGTCAAGTCGGTGACTTCCTCGGTCGCCTGAAGGCAATCAACGAGACCATCGTCGATCCCGACAAGCGCGCCGCCTTCTACGGACTCGATGTCTACAGCCTGAACGCGTCGATCGAGGCGGTGCTGCTTTATCTCGACAAGGTCGACCCCGATGCCGCGCGCATCGCCCGCAGCCGCTATGGCTGCCTCGCGCCGTTCCGCTCGGAACCAGCGCGTTACGGGCATATGGCCTTGTCGCGCGGCTTTGCTATGTGCGAGAGGCCGGTCATCGAGGCGCTGCTCGATCTATTGCGCAACCGCCTCGACTATCTCGTCAAGGACGGCGAGGCCTTCTTCAACGCCGAGCAGAACGCACGCATCGTCGCGGCGGCCGAGCAGTACTACCGCATCATGTATTACGGTGACGCTCAGTCGTGGAACCTGCGCGACCAGCACATGTTCGATACGCTGGAGCGGGTACTCGCGCACCGCGGACCTGACGCCAAGGCGGTGGTGTGGGCTCATAATTCCCATATCGGCAACGCCGAGTTCACCGAGATGGGCCAGGTGCGCGGCGAGCACAATATCGGGCAACTGGCGCGAGCGCGGTTCGGCGAGGATTGCGCGTTGATCGGCTTCGGCACCGACCATGGCACTGTGGCGGCCGCCTCCAATTGGGACGAGCCGATGGAGATCAAGCGCGTGCGACCCGCTCGCGACGACTCATATGAAGGCCGGTCGAGGGATGCAGGGCTCGAGGCCTTCTTCCTCGAGACAGGACCCGGGCAGAAGGAGAGCGTGAGAGGAGCGCTTGCGGAGCCCATGCTCGAGCGCGCCATCGGCGTGATCTATCGCCCCGAGACGGAACTGCTGTCGCACTACTTCCAGGCCGAGCTGTCCAACCAGTTCGATGCCTGGATCTGGTTCACCGAGACGCAAGCGGTGGCGGCGCGACCGGTCGCGCAACCGCACGGTCCAGACGAGACCTATCCGTTCGGCTTATAGCTTAGGACATGCGATCGATTTCGTTGTCGTCGCCAAGCACGACGACGGTGGGTTTGTAGTTGCGCGCTTCCTCGGCCGGGATCTGGCAGTAGGCGACGACGATGATCTTGTCGCCAGTCTGGACCAGCCGCGCCGCGGCGCCATTGACCGCGATATCGCCGGAGCCGCGCGGCGCCTCGATAATGTAGGTCGTGAAGCGCGTGCCGCTGTTGATGTTGAACACGTCGACCTGCTCATGCGGCAGCATGCCCGACGCATCGAGGAGATCGCGGTCGATGCCGATCGAACCCTCGTAATGAAGGTCGGCGCCGGTCACCGTGGCGCGGTGCAGCTTGGCCTTCAGCATGGTCAGGAACACACGCGTTCTCCTTCGCTTCCGATCATCGGATTCACCCGGATATAGGACAAGCGGCCCTTTGGTGCAATGCAGCAGAGCGGCCATCGCGGTCGTTCGGATTCACTCTTTATCTCCCACAGCGGCGCTAGAACAATGCGCCGCAACTCCAAGGACGAACCCCCATGCCCGAGGTCCACATCCAACCCCTGATTGCTCTTGCCGTCGTCGTCGCAACGGCCTTAACCGACGCGGTCTATGTGCTGTTCACAAACTCGGTGGTGCGACGCAAGCGCCTGCCCGCCGCGAGTTGGAGCAGCATCTGGTACCTGCTCTCCTCATTCGCGGTCATCTCCTATACCAACCACTGGGCCTATGTGGTGTTCGCCGCAGCCGGCTCATTCATTGGCGCTTTTGCATCCATGACATTCCTGCATCCCCGCCCCGTTTATCCGCCGCCACCGGTTGGCGCTGCGCCGGGCGATCCTTCCGACCTTACCGGAAGCTGAATGCGTCGCTCCGCTTTGTCGGAAAATTAGCGGACGCGGCTCACCGGTTTCTCAATCCGCTTGTGTCAGTCTCGTGACATGAGATCGCACACAAGGCCGTTCATGCCCACAAGAGCCCGTACGATACCGGCGCAGCTTTGTACCAAATCATCGGAGCGCTTCTGACGATTCGCGCTGCTCGCGGCGTTCGGTCACGCGCTCGCCGACGACCGCGGCGACGCTACCGGCAATTACTATTACGACCGCTACGCGTTGCCCTGGGTCAAGGCCTATGCGCCGCCGGACACCGCGCCCGGCACCTATGACGAACGCGCCAACGGCACAAACATCCCCCGCGGCACAAGCGACGCCTACTAAAAGACGGCCTCGCTTGCCCGACGAGCCCCTCTCCCCGCCCTCGGGAGAGGGGCTTTTTTCTTGGGAGGGGAGCACCATGCCCCTGTAATTCCTCGCTGAATCTGGCCAGAAACCTTGGAGGCGGCAGCGCGTTTGACTCCCAGTAGAGAGCCGAGGAGTTCAGTCATGGGTGAACGCGAGAGGCCGTCGCCGGCCAGTCGAAGCGTTTTATGGGTTATGGCGTCTGCAGGCGCTGTGCTGCTTCTCGTCGTCTACTTGCTGTTCTTCGGGGTGCAACAGTCCAAGTACCAAGCAGGCGGACCGCACGCGATCACTCCCGCACCTACCGCCGATACCTCTGCCAAGGAGGGCCCGAAGGCCGACGCCACAGCGGCGCCGCTGCCGGACAAGGCGGATACCTCTCCCGACCTGCCCGGGCACCACGCCGAGGCGACACACCTGGCTCCCGGACCCGCCGAGATGGGACTTGCCTCCTGGTACGACTTCGACGGCGAAGAGACGTCGAGCGGCGAGACCATGAACGACGACGCGTTGACCGCCGCGCATCCGACCTTGCCAATCGGCAGCCGCGTGCTTGTCGAGAACGTTGAGAACGGCGAGTTCGTCGTGGTGCGCATCAACGACCGCGGACCGTATGAAGGCGGCCGCATCATCGACCTGTCGCGGGCGGCCGCGGCGAAGATCGACATGATAGAGGACGGCGTCGCGACGGTCCGCGTGCGGCTCGTTCAGGACACCATGCGCGGAACCGGCGCACGCGCCAGCATGGACTATTTCTAAGTCTCTCGATCGACCATCAGCCGAGCTGAAGTGCCCACAGTTGCCGCGCGGCGGGAATGCCGCGAAGGTCGTGGGCGCCGAGATCGGCGAGGCTGAAGCCCTCGCCTCCACCATTGCCGCTTGAAGTTTTGACGCGCGACGCCACGGCATCGGTCACCACCACGGGGTGGCCGAGCAGTTTCGACATGTCCTGGGTGCGGGCGACCTCGTTCACGGCGCGGCCGATGACACCGAACTTGAGCCGATCAGCGGTGCCAGCATTGCCGAACACTACGTCGCCGAAATGGACGCCGACGCCGAAGGCGATGCTAGCGGCGCGCGAGTTGCCATCTGCCTTTAAAGCAGCAAGGCGGGTTTGTGCAGCTTTCGCCGCACGAAGCGCGGCGCGGCACGCTTCCTCCTCACCCACGTCGGCGGCGGGAAAGAAGGCGACGATGGCATCGCCTACGATATCGAGCACCTGGCCGCCAGCCTCGGTGACAGCACCGGCGGCGCAATCGAAATAGACATTGAGCAGATCGAGGAACGCCTCGACCGGAAGCTGATCGGCAAGGCCCGTGGAGTTCCTCAGGTCCGAGTACCAAAGAGCCGCAGACAGCCGCTCGCCGGCGCCACGCTTGATGGTGCCAGCGAGAATGCGGCCACCCACCAACGGCCCATGAAACGTGTCGAGCGCCGCCTTGGTGATTTGATCCTTGATGACGACGCGGAGCGCGAGCGCAAGCGGTGCGAGCACCTGGCGCATGGCGGCGACGTGAGCGTCGGTGAAGCCTTGCGGATCTTTGGTCGACCACGACGTGCCGAGCCCGTCATGAGTCTCAGGGGTCAGCGGCGCATCGCCGAAGGCGACGATCAGCGCGAGATAATCGGTCAGCCCGCGCTCGCGGAACCCGGCAAGAAGGGGAAAGCGTTCGACGACGGAATCGCGGTCGAGCCGCAGGCGCATCTCCATCATGCCGTTCGACAGCATGTAGTAGAACGGGCTCGTACGATATTGCGAGCCGTCTTCGTCGATCGCCTCGTAGTAGTTGATCTCAACCCCCGCCTCCTCCGTCCAGGTAATCGACATGCCGTCGAACAGCGGATGGAGGATGCGGAAGCCCACCTGCATGCGCGCGAGCGGCACGCCCACGGCGACGAGGCGCTGCATGGCGGTCTCGACCAGGTTCGTCACCGGCTCGTCGGCGATCCCTGAGGCGATGACGGCTGCGGCGAGGTCGATCTGGGGGCTAAGGACGATCTGACTCATGGGCCCTTATAGCAGCGCTCTCAAGGCTATTTCGCGACCCGTTCGACAGGCCGGGCGCAAGGGAGAGTTGCCGCACTCTGACGTGCAACCTAACCATCTAAAACTTCACACAAATTTGGATCAGCGTTGCAGGGCGAATGTAACGCGGGGCGGCGACCATCAGCCGCGTTGTGAGCACCAGGGGACCATCGTCGTCGCAGTCGCCCTATCTCGTGCCCCTCGTCGGGCGCGTGGAGTTCACCTCGTTGCTGTCGGCGGGCGAGGCGGCGGATACCAAGGCGGGGCCGGTGGCGCTGGTGGGCGACCCCTGGCGGCTCGTCGGCAAGACCGACGGGCTCGGCTATTTCGATAACGGCGACGGCAGCTTCACGCTTCTTGCCAATCATGAGCTGAGCGCGGCCCAGGGGGTGGAGCGCGAGCACGGCGAGACCGGCGCCTTCGTCAGCAAGCTCACCATCGACAAGACCACGCTCGAGGTCGTCGCCGCCGAGGACCTGGTCAAGAGCGTGTGGTTCTACGACCGCGACGCCAACACCTACACCCCCACGCCTTATCTCGGAACTTCGCAGTTCGACCGGTTCTGCTCGGCCGACCTCGCCCCCGTCTCGGCGTTCTTTAACGTGGACAGCGGGCTTGGGACGCAAGAGCGCATCTACCTCACCGGAGAGGAGAGCGGCCCGGAGGGCCGGGCGTTCGCCCATGTGGTGACGGGCGCCGAGGCCGGCCAAAGCTTCGAGCTTCCCTGGCTCGGCCGCGCCCGATTCGAGAACTTGGTCACCAACCCTGCGACCGGCGACAAGACCGTGGTGATCGGTACCGACGACGCCACCCCCGGCGAGGTCTATGTCTATGTCGGCGACAAGCAGGCCGTCGGCTCGACCATCGAGCGGGCCGGGCTCACCGGCGGCAGCCTCTACGGCATCGCCGCCTCGTTCGGCGATACCACCAAGGCGACACCCGGCGCAGGCACCTTCCAGCTCATCGCCCAAGGCGTCGCGGGCGACGCGAGCCACACCACCGGCACCGCACTTCAGGCGGGCTCAGGCCCGCTCACCCAATTCGTGCGCCCGGAGGACGGGGCGTGGGACCCGAGCGACCCCAACCGCTTCTACTTCGCCACCACCGGCGGCAACCTGGGCACCGATGCGGTGCCGACCCGGCTGTGGGCGCTCACCTTCACCGACGTGACGCGCCCCGATCTCGGCGGCACGCTCAAAGTGGTGGTGGAGGGCCACGTCGCGGGAAGCCTGAACGCCAACGCGCCGGTGATGCTCGACAATCTGACCGTCACCGAATCCGGCCTCGTACTCCTGCAAGAGGACCCGGGCGGCTCGTCGCGCACGGCAAAGATCTGGCTCTACGACCCAAGCGCCGACCACGACAACATCGGCGGCACGAGCGGGCTCAAGCTGATCGCCGAGCACGATCCGGACCGCTTCGACAATCCCGGCGCGCTGGTGCCCGGCGTCGGCGTGGCGTTCGGCACGGGCGAGGAATCCTCGGGCATCGTCGACGCAACGGCGCTGTTCGGCGCGAACCACTTGACCTTCCTGCTCGACAGCATGGTGTCGTACGCCGACCCCGACGGCGAGATCGTCGGCGGCGGCCAACTGATGGCCCTCACCGTGGGCTTGCGGCGTGCAGCCGACAACCGCTTCAAGGGCGACGACGGCAAAGACGTCTACGACGGCGGCTTCGGCAACGACCGCCTCAAAGGCGCCTCCGGCAACGACAAGCTGTTGGGCAATTACGGGGACGACACGCTGATCGCGCGGCCGCAGCAACGACAAGCTCTATGGCGGCCCGGGCGAAGACCAACTCGGCGGCGGTAAAGGCCGCGACGCGCTCTATGGCGGCAATGGCGACGACAACCTCTCGGGCGGCGGCGCGAAGGACAAGCTCTGTGGCGACGTCGGCGACGACGCACGCTCTCGAGGCGGCGGCGGCAACGACGTGCTTATGGGCGGCTTCGGCAATGACGTGCTGATGGGCGGCAACGGCCGCGACACACGCTCTATGGCGAGCAAGGCGACGGCCCACGCTCTACGGCGGAGCCCACAACGACGTGCTGATCGGCGGCGGCGGCATGGACACCGTCTACGGCGAAGACGGCGCCGACAGCTTCGTGTTCACCGACATCAGGGACGCGGGCGACACGCTCCCGATTTCGCGCCGGGCGTCGACCACATCGCGCTCGCCTTCGGCGTGGCGGCGGACGACGTCATCTATATGGGCTTCGCCGGCGGCGACGATCCCGTCAGGCCATCGCCCACCCTCACCTACAATGCGGGAACCGGCGCTTCACTTCGACGCGACCGGCGGCGACGCCCGTCGGACCAGGTGCTCGTCGCCACGCTGCCCACCAATCTCGCCATCGACCGCGACGACGTTCTGTTCGTGTAGTTGGCATCGTTGGAATTGTTCTCCTTCACCCGCTTCTTTCGTCCTTTCCTTTCGTCATGCGTTCCTCCTTTCGCTCGTCATTGCCGGGCTTGTCCCGGCAATCCAATGAGGCAGTTCAGCAATTGCCAGCGACTCCCTATTGGATGCGAAACAAGTCCGGGCATGCGGCGGCGAGAGAATGCGGGCGTAGCAGAGCAACTCGCCGGCTTGCACCGCGAGGCGCGGAAGGTCCCCGAGGAGGTGGCGCCATGGCCGCAAATATGGTGTCCGCTTCTCTTATCGAGGAAACGGCGGGCGCCTCACGGCGCCACACGCGGCGAACTTTTCGGCCGCCGGGCCGCGCTTTCGTCCCAGATGCTCCCGCGGCACGATTTCAGTCTCACGACACCTCGTCAGGGGCGGCTGTACCGCGTTTGGCCTGGACCCTGGGATCGTCAGCCAGCTCCTGGCAGGGCCTCGTAGTGGACCCGGGCGGAGCCCCGGCGCCGCCCGAGCGTTCCGTCGCGAAACGAAACCCGCAGGCGCCGCGCCCCGTCCCGCTTCTCAGAACGCCTCGAGAAACGCCCCTTTCGAAGGACGGAGCACTGCGCAGTTTAAGCGCGCCGTGGCGGGCGGGATAACTTCTTCATACCTCCCCCTTGCGAGAGGTCCGACAATGCGCTCTTGATGCGCTACCGCTTCGCTACGTGAGCGCGATTGCGCAGCGTCGGGGTGGGGGCGCTGCGCTCGCTTGCATGCCGGCGAGTGCTCTGGCCTCCCACACCCCGCGCTCGTTGCACCTGTGGTGCGCCTCGCCTCCCTCCCTTGAGGGGAGGTCCGACGATGCGCTCTTGATGCGCTACCGCTTCGCTACGTGAGCGCGATTGCGCAGCGTCGGGGTGGGGACGCTGCGCTCGCTTCATGCCGGCGATTGCTCTGGCTCCCGCACCCCACCCGGCTCGTCGCACCTGTGGTGCGCCTCGCCTCCCTCCCCTTGAGGGGGAGAGGTAAAGTTTCCATTCCTTTCGTCACCCCGGGCTTGTCCCGGGAATCAATGAAGTGGTCTGCCATTCCCGCCAACGCTCTATTGGATGCCCGGAACAAGTCCAGGCATGACGAAATCATTCATTGGGTGGGGGCGCGCGGCGGGTGGTGTACTCTCATGGGCGCTAACAGAGGAGGAAACGATGACCCCATCAGACGTGAAATCCTCAAGTGTCGTCCTCACCATCGAGGCGATCGTCGCCTTCGTGTACGGCGCGCTGTTTCTGTTCGTGCCGCAATGGATGTTCGCCATGAGCCAAGACCCGGGCGTTCCCACAAGCCTTGGCTGGGTGCGCTGGAGCGGCGGGCTCCTCATCGGCGTGGGCGTGGCGGCCTGGCTCGCCTCGGCCAAGGTGGAGACGCAACGGCCCCTCGTGGTGGGCCTCTTGGTCGCCACCGCGCTGATCGCCTTGTCGCTGCTCTATAGCCTGTTCATCGGCGGCTATGGCGGCGTGGCCTGGTTCTTATGGGTGCCGATCGCCATCAATGCGTGCCTGGCGGTCGCCTTCGCCTGGTGGCGTCGAAGCTGGCAGTTTTAGGCACATTGCTTATGGGGCGCGGCGACGCTCCGTTTCTCCTCATAACTGATGTCGTGCTCAGCATCTGGCGGCCGAGGTTCGCGACGAATTGTGCCGAGGGATTAGGGGGCGGGGGAACGAGTTCTACGCCTTTCCCTGTGCCACTTGAGCGGTCTGGCGACGTATCCGCTTTCTTCTAACGACTCAATCCAGTCTAAGAATGCTTGCACCATTTCCTTCGGGAACTTGTTTTTTTTTTGTCCCCTGCCAGCCCAAATGTCGAACCCGTCCCAGTCTCGAAATTGAGGTGAGATCACTGGTCCCGAACCGCCCCAATAAACAAATTGCTCAGAAATCAAACTCACGATCCGCCTGCGTATCGTTCGCAAATATTGTGAGGAAATTCGGAGATCCATCAGAAAGCTATGGTGCGAGGGCGCCTGGAGCCAAACCAATGTCTCTGGGTCGTGATGGTAGATGTTATCTCCGTATGCGCGCGCTCATGTTGCCCCTTCAGCTTGGTCGCTTTTCGAGAAACCGCGGATCGTTCCAATATTGATCGAATGATATTGCCTCAGTGACTCTCATGACGAAAGTCAGACGGCACTGTTGACCACGCGCGCACGAGCCCGTCTGTCGCTATCCAGTTTCCGAGGTCAGCCGTCTTTCGAATTACGGGTTTGCAAGTGGCAGCGTGCATGCCCGAAAAATGGATTGAGGGCAAAACCAAAGTCTCGGGCTGGCATAAGATGCCGTGCAATCTCGACCTTACTATTTGCAACAGCTGTAATGGCTAATTGTGCGCGCCGGTCTTGGAACGCCTGCCGTATCAGTCCAGATATCCTTTCCGAAAATCGCATCAGCAATGTTGTCGCCGTGCCACCCAACCGAGCATCCGCAAATACTCATCTAGCAAAATGCGGCAAATCACAGCCTTGGGCTCCGTGGGTCCATTTCACACCGACAATACGTGTTCCCGAACATTTTGTATGGGCATACTCGATCTCCCAATCCACCCATTCGCTTTTGTGAGTGTTGGGCGAGACCAAAACCACCATCGTTCCCGCCCTTTATGCGGGGGCCAATATCTGGGACAATGTAATCGTGGTCCGCCCGGCCTCGTTCGGCTTTGACTTGTCCGTCGAGCTGTCACGAATATTGCAGCCCTTGCTCGCCACGAGTTCCTTGAGCGCCTTTAGCTCGGCATCGTCCTCATGGACGTGGCTGATAAAGACATTGCAAACCTGAGCCATTTCCGGATCTTTTCAATTTCAGGTTGTACTCCATGGTTGTTAATCATACTTGTTGCTACCGAGGCAAGGGGCATCGCCTTGGCAGGTGCTTTGTGGTGCAATCTGTTGGATCAGACCAAACCGGGAGAGAAAGGTGACAAACACTGCGCGGGATCCAAGCAGATGAGTTTGTGTGTCGCCTAGTGGGACTTGAATTCAAACACGTCTTAATCCCTACCGGCAGAATTTGTCCTGTCCATGTACCTGCCTGATGCCCCGTCCCGTCATCAGGACGATTTGGATCATTCTCAGGCGGCGTTACAAAATGGTGTAACGGTCAATGTGGATTGCTCGCGACCTTGGTTACCGCGGCGGGAGACGTACGGGCTGGCACTACCTTCGATGAGGATGGCATCTCACTTCGCACGCGGCACTCTTACCAAACTGCAGATGTTACTCAGCGACCACAAAGGACCGCCGATGGCAGAGCGCACGGCTACCATAGTTTGGAGCATGCTAAATGCGATTGGACGTCAATTTTTCTCTTCAACGTGTTTCCGTACCACCCGCATGAACCTGGAGACCCTTTGTCTAACCGATCCCACACAAGGATGAGGCCGTGGCCTGCCGATCCACTTCTTCAATGGCTGATAGATGCCCTTCAGCCTCGAATGGTCGTCGCTCTCGGTCGTGATGCGCAACGCTCATTGGACGGCTTTGGACTTCGGGTCGAGGCAGTCCGAGCACCCTAGCTACGGCGGCCAGGCCACATTTATCGCCGACGTTCAGCGAATATATGACCTCGAAGAGAAGGCCCGGCCTTCCGCTACAATGCACCTGTTCTGATGCCGTCTAAATGGAGCCTTCACCGACCACAACGCCGGAACCACTCAATCTCTTTTCGCTAAATGGGATCAGGAAGCTTGGACACTCGCACTATCGGCTAGCGTTTGGCTGCTGGTATTGGTGGGTGCTTAGGTTCCGTCATCATTTGGCGTTGGAGATCAGGTTCTCATTCCCGGCAATTTGAGATTGATGAGGCAGAGTTCAGGTGGAGGCAGGTTCCGGCCGTCCCCAATCATATCGGTATCGGCAGGTCGCCTACGCAATTTGGGTTGAGCTAAGCACTCGGAGAAGATCGGTCTCCTATCGATCTGGACGAATATGATCGCTGAAACGTACGACTCCTGTTCAATTTCTTCTCGGTAACAAAGAGTTGTTAAAGAGTATTCCCGCGTCAAAAGTTAGAAGCGACAGCACGCAGCACTATCAAACTGTCGATAGAGGTTTTGAACGAGGGACTTCGGCCGCACTTGACCCAATGGCAAGCGAGGTTTCGAACTTGGTATGAGCGCGACCATTGATTGTCGCTGAAAATAGCACCCGTAAAACCAGTCTGGATCCTCATCGGCTCCAGGACAAAATTTCCGGAGTTTTGCATTGCTGAAGGACGACATGCTCAGGGTCAATGAAGGTCTGAATTCGCTATCGCGCAAAAAGTAACGAGCTAGTCATGAAAGATTGACGCCTTGATCGCAGTTTACCGATCACACTTTGTCACATATAGATATATGCAAGCACCTTCACAGCTGCCTTTGAGAGGTAGCGCGGATTCCTTCGTTCGCAAACGCCACGGTCACCGCGATCACAATCGCTCCGTGATGCCAAGCACTCCTACGAACCATTTCATCCAGATTTGAGTGCGCGAAGTTCCTCAACCTTACGAGATAGGATATTTATACTATTTACAGCACCGGTCAGCGTAGCCACATCTCGCGTGCTAATACCCCAACTATAACTTCTATTCTGTCTTGGCGACTTGATGTTGTCCTTGTCCTCACAATCGAATCAGCACATACCAAATTAGAAAGCACGCCTCGCCCCTTTGAGATGCGCTATGGTAGAGGGTCCGGCGTTGAAGACAGCAAAGCGTAATGGCGCAGAGTAGCCTGGATTGACATGGAAACCAGAAACGTTCACCAACCCTCTGCTCTTTGAGGGAGGTTCGTATTGAGATGAATGCGATGGTGCCAGCCGAGCACTGTCACCGTCTCTTCAGTAAGCCCGGAGAATTGAGAGAGATTTCACCCTCCTCCAAGATCTCTAGTCGATTCACTCAGCGTCCGCCTCACCAGCGGTTACAAAATACTGACGGCCCATCCTAAGTGTATCAGCGCACAATCGACTCTATCTTCGTCGTAGGCCGAAATTGCTTGAAAGGCAATTCAGCCTTTTAGCCCCGTCACTCCAGAAAGCCATGGAAATCTAGCCAATATAAGTGTCGAGCCGCAAGCTGCTGTCGGCGCTTAGAGATTTCGGCGGAAAGATCGATCTTCTCTCTCATCAGCCTCACGAAGCAACCAACTCATTATGTCTACATTAGCTGACCGAGCAATTTTGGCACGAAATTTTCGCATATGGTCAATTTTGCTCGCGCATCTGCAAATCGTCCGGCAGCAAATATCCGCAAGCTGGCAGGAGTGGATCGTTTGGTCTGCCCCAAACAAACTGAGTTCTTCTTTGCTCGAATCTTGGTGCAGGGTATTCGCGGCACTCAGTGAAACGAGCACGGCGTCAACCACTGTTCTCTCGACTGGAATAGATTCTTTCGATTCTCTAGCTAACCGACCTACGTACTTGGCAAAGTGCAAGCCGTAGTGCTTCAGCCTGTCGGTCTTGTCCCAGCGACAAGATGTCGAAGTGGTTGCTGTGTGCGCGTACCTTCCCCGCTGCAACTCGGCAACTTGTGACGATGACAGCATGTCGTCGCAGCCACTTCGCATGCGTTAGAGCAGATCAGTTCGATTCTAACCTCGCACTATTATATAGGCATCCAAGGGCCTGAGTAACATCCCCAGAACATGCCAGCGAGGCTGCTGCCTTCGATGTAACTCACCGGCCGCCGGCGGCATGACTCTCGCGCATGCGCTGAATGACCTCGTCGATGGGCTGAGGCGTCAGCCGCTCGGGCCCCGAGTGGGTAATTCAGATTGAAGGCGAGCAACAGGGTCGCGCCGACGATCATGGCGAGCCCTGCCGATTATCCAGCACCTGCGGCGGGATCTGCCTGGTGGCGAAGAAGGCGGTGTAGGCGAGCGTGATGACGCCGCCGAGCAGGAGAACGCCCCAGATGAGCGGGGTCAGGTGGCCGCCGACGTCGGACAGCCGCTCCAGCCTCAGATCGGCGGTCTCCTGCATCAGATTGATGGCGTGCAGGATGCTCGGCAGAAGCGCGATGTCCTCGGACTTGGTCTGGCCGACGGTATAGCTCCAGCGAAGTATACAGGCGCGCCGCCGCGGCCATGCTGCCCGCCGCCGCCCTGCTCCATCTCCGGCCAATCCTTGTCGCGCCGCGGCGACGGCGTAGGCCATGAGCGCGTCGCGCATCTTCCAGCCCGGCGTCGTCAGAGTAGCTGTTGCGGTAGAGATTGTAGTAGCGCTCGGCCTCATCATCGACGGCGCGCTTGGTGCCCTCGAACTCCTCCCACACGCCGACCACGACGAAGGCGAGCAGCACCGCATAGGCGACGCCGACCACGGCATATTTGAAGCCGGCGACCTCGTGGTTGGCGACGATGAAGTCGACGCCGTAACGCCAGCGGACGAGGAGCTGGAGGCCACGGCGAACACCACCGACACGCCGATGACGGGCTCGCGAGCGCCCAGAGCGGCAGCGCATTGAGGATTTCAAGACCGCTCACGCCCCCTCCCTTCGCCCGCCGTGGATTCCCGCGCTTCGTCATTGCCGGGCTCGTCCCGGCAATCCAATGAGGAGGCTCCACAAATGGCGGAGCACAATGGATGCCCGGAACAGTCTGGGCTGGCGACGGCCGACTTGATTATACGCGGAGCTGGTATCAGGAAGGACCGCAATTTACGTGAGCGCGACGGGTCACCGGCTTGCGGAGCGCCCGGCCTCGATCTGGCGGATGCGCTCGCGGGTCACCGGGCACTGCGCCCACCTCTTCCAAAGTGTGGTCGGTGTTCATGCCGATGCCGAAGCGCATGCGGCACAGCGCTCCTCGCGCGGCGTGGGCTCGCCAGCACCCGCGTGGTCGTCGTCGCGCAGGTTCGACTGAATGGCGGCGTCGATGGGCAGCACCGCGTTCTTGTCCTCGATGAAATCGCCGAGATAAGAGTCCTCCTCGTCGCCAATCGGCGTCTCGAGGCTGATGGGCTCCTTGGCGATCTTCAAGACTTTGCGCACCTTCTCGAGCGGCATGGCCAATTTCTCGGCGAGCTCCTCCGGCGTCGGCTCGCGGCCGATCTCGTGCAGCATCTGGCGGGAGGTGCGCACGATCTTGTTGATGGTCTCGATCATGTGCACGGGGATGCGGATGGTGCGGGCCTGATCCGCAATGCTGCGCGTGATCGCCTGCCGGATCCACCAGGTGGCGTAGGTCGAGAACTTGTAGCCGCGGCGGTACTCGAACTTATCGACCGCCTTCATCAGGCCGATATTGCCTTCCTGGATGAGATCGAGGAACTGCAGGCCGCGGTTGGTGTATTTCTTGGCGATGGAGATGACGAGCCGCAAGTTGGCCTCGACCATCTCCTTCTTGGCCTGGCGCGCCTCGCGCTCGCCCTTCTGCACGATGTGGACGATGCGGCGGAACTCTGAGATCTCGAGACCGGTCTCGGCGGCGAGCCGCTGGATCTCCGAGCGGAGCTCTTTGACGAGGCCGCGCTCGTCCTTGATGAAATCGGCCCAGCCCTTCTTCTTGAGGCGGCCGACGCGGCGCAGCCAATTGGGGTCGAGCTCGTTGCCCTGATACTCGCCGAGGAAGTCCTCGCGCGTCACGCCATAGCCTTCGGCCAGGCGGAGCAGACGGCCCTCGTAGCCGAGCAGCTTCTTGTTGATGTCGTAAAGGGTCTCGACCAGGCTCTCGATGCGGTTGGCATTGAGCTGGAGCGACTTGATCTCGGTGACGATCTCGTCCTTCAGCGCCTTGTAGCGCTTCTCCTGCGACGTGGAGAGCGTGTCGTTCTTCAGCGCGCGCTCGACCAGCTGGTCCTGGAGGCGGCGGAGCTTCTTATAGTTGGTGGCGACGAGGTCGAAGGTCTCGAGCACCTGGGGCTTGAGCTCGGCCTCCATGGCGGCAAGGGACAGCGAGTTCTCGAGATCGTCGTCGTCGTCCTCTTCCTCCTCCTCGAACTCCTTCTCCTGCTCCTCCTCGGACTTCTCCTCTTGCTGGTCCTGGCCGTTGCCTTCGCCGGGCAGCGGCTGGGAGGGAACCTGCTTGGCCTCAGGCCCGGCATAGGTCGCTTCGAGGTCGATGATGTCGCGGAGCAGAATCTTGCCGTCGTTCAACTCGTCGCGCCAGATGATGATGGCCTGGAAGGTGAGCGGGCTTTCACAGAGACCGGCGATCATCGCCTCGCGGCCGGCCTCGATGCGCTTGGCGATGGCGATCTCGCCTTCGCGGGACAAGAGCTCGACGGAGCCCATCTCGCGCAGATACATGCGCACGGGATCGTCGGTGCGCTCGGCGGGCTCGCGGGCCGGCGTCTCGGGCTTGGCGATCGCCTGTTGCGCGACCACGGCCTTGCCCTCGCCGTCGCCGCCTTCGCTCGATTGCTCCTCGGCCTCGTCGGAATCGATGACGTTGATGCCCATGTCGGACAGCATCGACATGGTGTCCTCGATCTGCTCGGAGGACACTTCTTCCGAGGGGAGGACTTCGTTCAGCTCGTCGTAGGTCACGAAGCCGCGCGTTTTCGCGGTCTTGATCAGCTTCTTGACTGCAGCGTCGGACATGTCGAGCACGGGACCGTCGGTGGTCTGGGTCTCGGTCTCGGTTTGATCTTCGGCTTCAGCGGTCTTGGTTGCCATTCACGTCACTCCGAGGCGCACGCTTGGCGGCGCCGGTCCTCTAGGGCAGAGAGGCCGAGCCTCTCGCATACACATAGTGTTGTGGACGGCCGCGCAGACCCGTCCCACAAGCGATTAACGGCCTCTCCCTTAATCGTCAATTAAGCATGGCCCGATGATCGCGGGCGCCAGCTCACAATTTCCGGCCCTTTTGGCGCCGATCCTCCGGTCGTCTGCCCTGTTTCCAACGCTCAACGCTATCGACGGGACGAGAGACTTTACGACGCACTGCCCTTAAGCCGCCTCCGCCCTCGCCGGGTCCCTGACCAACGCGGGACCACTTGAAAACTCAAGGCTTTTTGGCGCTGGGCGCGGCGCGTTTTCCTCCACGGAATGTGCGCGATGTTCATTTGCGCCTTCTGTCATGACTTGGCGAGGGGCGACCCCCCTGTCAAGCCCGCAAGCCCCTTTGGTCCAAGGTTTTTTCATGGCTCGAACCGCCGTGAAACACCGGTTTTTGGACCTGCAAAATCGGGGCCGGATGGGGCTACTGGCCGAACAGACCGCCGAAGGGCCAGGGCCCCCGCCGCCCGCGCCGCGATGTTGTCCCCGCCGTCGGAATGGCGGTCGGGGCGTGGTAGCCGGGCGGATCGGGGCCGCGGACGACCACCTGGGTGCCCGCCATGCCCCGCGCCTCGACCAGCTGATAGAGGGTCGCGGCATTCGACAGCGAGAGGCGGACGCAGCCATGGGACGCCGGCGTGCCCATCCCCGGATGATCCGAGCCGTGGATGGCGTGGCCCCGCGTGGTGAAGAAGATCGAATGGGGCATGCCGGCATTGTCCCACTCGTCCGAGTGATGCATGACCTCCATGCGGAAGGCCGTGTAGGAGCCGGCCGGCGTCGAATATTTGGTGGCGCCGGTAGATACGGGCCAGCGGTAGCGCACCTCGCCGTCCACCGTCACGGTCATGGTCTGGGTCGGCTTGTCGACGACGATGAGGATTCCGGCGTGCGCTGCCGTGGCCGTGACACAGGCAACGCAGAAGGCGAACAGAATCCCAGCAAGAAAACGCAAACGTGCCATCCCCGTCTCCAAGGCGGCTAAAGCCTTCCCTGGCCTAACTCTAATCCATTGCCGGTGGTTTCACGAGCCCTGCCAAGGGTTCGGTCAATGGCGCTTTTCGGGGCGCCGCCCGGGTTTGGGGCGCTCGGACTTGAGCCGGGCCACGGTCTCGGCAAAGCGTTTGTTGGCGTCACGCTCGCCGGCATCGTCGGCCTCATGGTGCTGGCCTATGCTCGCAACCTGCTGCTGGAGCGCGGCGAAGCGCTCGAACTCGGCCTCCGACATTTCCGCCAAGTGATCGGCGCTCTCCTCGAGCTCCTTGTTGAGGGTGGGCAGAGCCCGCCAGCGATAAATGACGTCGGCGAATTGGTTCTCGACCTCGGCGCCCGGCGCGCCAGGCTGAAGAAACGCGACGCGGGTGTACGGGCTCTCGCGGAACATGCGCTCCAGTAGCGCACCGTGCGGCCCTTCCTCCAGCATGGCGATGAGCCGGTCGCGGCCAATACCGGGCTCCTCGAAGATGGTGCGCGTCACCGCGGCAAGCAGGTTCGCGAGCGGCCGGTTCTTGATCTCTAGGCTCGCCACCTCCTCGGCGAAGTGATCGAGCAGCCATGGATGATTGACCAGCGCGATGGTGACGATGATGGCAAAGCCGTAGGCAGTGGGCTCGCGCACAACTTCGCGGCGTGCGGCTTGTCGGGCGGGCGCGCGCGGTGCGCCATTGCGCGGCCGCGGTTGCTCGCGCCACAGATTGAACAGCCGGTTCTTCACCTCGCGCCGGTAATGGTCCTTCACGCGGGTGTTGGCGATCTGATTGAGCAGCGCGTCGAGCCGCGCCTCGAAGGCGGCGCGGCGCTCGGGCGTATCGAGGGCGCTCGCCGACTTCTCCCGCTGCCACAGCATGTCGATGAGCGGATGCGCGCCTTTCACGCACGCGGCGAACGCCGCTGGCCCCGCGCTTCGCACGAGATCGTCAGGGTCTTGACCTTGCGGCAGGAAGGCGAAGCGGAAGGAATGACCCTCACGCAAGTGCGGCAGCATGCGGTCGATGGCGCGTGCCGCGGCCGCCTCGCCGGCGCGGTCGCCGTCGAAACAGATGACGGGCTCGGGCGCCAGCAGCCAGAGCACTTCCATCTGACGCTCGGTGAACGCGGTGCCGAGCGTCGCGACGGTGTTGACGAAGCCTGCCTGATGCAGCGCGATCACATCCATATAGCCTTCGACGACGATCAGCTCACCCTTGTCGAAAGCTGGACCGCGGGCGCGCGCAAAGTTGAACACCATCGAGCCCTTGTCGAACAGCTTGGTCTCCGGCGAGTTCAAATATTTGGGCTCGGTATCGGGATCGAGGGCGCGCGCGCCGAAGGCGATCACGCGCGACTTGGCATTGAGGATCGGAATGGTGAGCCGGTTGCGGAAGCGGTCGTAGGTGGGACGCCCGTCGTCAGGCTTGATGACGAGACCGGCGTCGAGAAGCTGCGCCTCGGTGAAGCCCTTCTTGATGAGCGCGATTTTGAGCGCGTCGCGGGAGCCCGCCGCGTAGCCGATGCGGAATTCTTTCAGCGTTTCGCGGGAGATGCCCCGCCCCTCCGCATAGCCAAGCGCCGCGCGACCGGAAGCAGACCATAGCGCCTCCTCGAACAGCTTGGCCGCAGCTTCGAGCGCATCCATGAGCCCGAGCCGCTCCTTGACGGTGCGCTCGTATTGCGGATCGGGCGCGGGCATGGGCACACCAGCCTCGCCCGCGAGCCGCTCGACCGCCTCGGGGAAGCTCAACCCTTCCGTCTCCATGAGGAAGCCGAAGATGTCGCCGTGCTTGCCGGAGGAGAAGCAGTGATAGAAGCCCTTCTGGTCGTTGACGGTGAAGGACGGGGTCTTCTCGCGGTTGAACGGCGACAGCCCCTTCCATTCGCGGCCCGCGCGCTTGAGCTGGACGCGCCGGGACACGACCTGGCTCACGGGAAGCCGGGCGCGGATCTCGTCGAGGAACGAATCGGAGAACTTCATTTCAGCAACAGTGGGCCCTTGAGGGCGTTAGGGACCTAAGCGATTCGCGGTCATCACCATTATCCACCGATTGGAGAACAAATCGAGAACCATTCGGTCAACGCCGAGCCTTGCATCCCAGCTATTATGGAGTCGCGGACAGAGATTTGCGGAGGCCATGGAAACCATCCTGATCATAGCGCTGGCGATCTTCGCCGTGGTCGCGCTGGTCGTATGGTGGATGCTCGATATCGACGTCGCCGACATCGTCGCCATTGTCGTCGCGCCGGCCGCCGGCGTTTGCCTCATCTACTGGTACGGGACGGCGCTGGCCTGGGCGGGCGGTATCGCGCTTCTCCTGATCGGCGCTTTCGCGCTCTATTACCTGCTCGAACGGCGCTCAAATTCCAATTCCATCGATTGAAGCACTTCCGGGCAGAGCGCCGCGCCCTGCCCGGCACTCGATTGCACTAGGCGGTTAGGACTCGTTCGCCACGCAGGTGCCGAACTGCGCGAAGGTCTTGCCCAGCTGGGAAACCGACCCGGAATAGGCGCCCGTGACCTTGTTCACGACGGCAGTCCAGGTCTGGAGTTGCCTCCGTCCGTGCATGATGAGCACGTTCTCGTCTTCATAGACGTCGCCCGACTCCAGCATGCCCTCTCCGCCAAACAGACCTGAGAACAGGTTCTTCTCCTTGACGTTGAGCGTCACCGCGGGCGGAAGATCGTTGTCCTGCGCAGACGCCTTCTTGCAACCCGCCGTGGCGGTGCATTCAAACACCTCGGCGAGCTGACACTCGTAAGCCGGCGCCGCCACGGCATGCATCGGCAGCAAGCAAAGACCCGCAAGGAGAGCCCACAGCGTAAAGTTTGAAACGCGCATCACATTACCCCTCTGATTGACGCTCGATGACCGGGGCATGCTGCCGTGTCGGGCGTCGCGCCTCAAGGAAATACTTCGCAAAAGAGAAGCCGGGCGGAGCGTTTCCGCCCCACCCGGCTCTTTGCCTCCTCGCGTTCGCGACTAGTTGACGCTCGCAGACTGGGTCAGAAGCTCGCCGCGGTTCAGCACCATGAGCATGGCGGCATTAGGACCGCAGGTGAGTATGACATTCTGATTCTCGACGCTGTCGAGGTGAAACAGCTCGCCGGGATGCAGCGACACGCGCACCCGCGTCGAGGTCCTGTCGGCATCGGCCGGCGAAGCGTCGGTCACGATGGCGCTGACCGCGCAGTTGCCGCCGTCGGGTTGGTAAAAGGCGAGCACGCGCTTGTCGCCAAACGTGGCGACGATCGGCTCGTATGCACCGACAGGACCGAGATTGACGCTCGGCTGCTCGGCAGATGCGGCGCCGTCAAAAGCGAGAACGCCAAGCGCGCTCGCCGCAGCGGCCGAAAGAGTTCGAATCGTTCGTAACATTGGTAGGCCTCCATTGACGCAAATCGGCACGGAATCACTCCGTGCCGCATGTCGATCAACGTAATGCTGCATCGCGACGAATCCATGTTGCGCCGCAAAGACAAACTGACGCGTGTCCGGCTGCCGCAGGATGTTACGAATGAATCGATTTGATTTCTTGATCGCGACTCAGTTTGCACAACGCGCGAGCACATCGCACATGACGTTGCGCATTGCGTATGCATGTGCATGCACACGAGGCTGTCATTGTGTTGTCATTGAGTCCGCTTTGCGCCGGTAGGACGCAAATGTTAACCGAGCTTCGCCTTCACGGCGGCGCTCGCTTTGCTGAAATCCATCTGACCGGCGTAGCGGCCTTTCAACGCGGCCATGACCTTGCCCATGTCTTTCACGCTCGCGGCATTCGTCTCGGCTATCGCGTCGTCGATGGCCTTTGCCATGTCGGCGTCGGACAATTGCTTCGGCAGAAACTCGCGGATGATGGTGACCTCTTCGCCTTCTTGCGCGGCAAGCTCGGTACGTCCGGCATCGGCGTAGATCTTCTGCGACTCCTCGCGCTGCTTGATCATCTTGGCGAACAGCTCGAGCAGTTCGGCGTCGGTCGCTTCCTTCTTGCCGGCGGTGCGCGCGGCGATATCGCGATCCTTGATGGCGGCGCTCACCAGCCGGAGCGTCGAGACGCGGCGGGCGTCACGCGCCTTGGTCGCAGCTTGCAAGGCGGCGGTGATGGTCTCGCGCATGGATTTGTTTTCGGGCGATCAGGGAAGGAAGCTCTCAAAGTAATCGACACGACCGACGCGCGCAAGCGAATTTGCCCATCTAACGCTCTGTTTTCACAGGAAAATATTTCGGCCTGCACATTGACTCCGGTCACGCGCGTGACGTAAAGAGCGCATTCGAGGATGCTGATCAAAGCAGCGTGCCTCCTCGACTCCGACCGAACATAGCGGGCCCTGGCCGAGCAACGGCCGCCCAGGTTTTTGCGCCAATGACCGACGATCCCGAAGCTCTGGCCACGGAGGCACGCCCGCGCGCGCGGACCGCGGCGCCATGGGCCGACGAGGCGCCGACGGCGCTGCTCGTGCTTGGCGATGGCACGGTGATCGAGGGGTATGGCGCGGGGGCCGAGGGCAGCGCGGTCGGCGAGGTCTGCTTCAACACGGCGATGACCGGCTATCAGGAGATCCTGACCGACCCGTCCTATGCCGGGCAGATCATCACCTTCACCTTCCCGCATATCGGCAATGTCGGCGTCAATACCGAGGATATCGAGACGACCAACCTTGCCGCCTCGTCGGGCGTGCGCGGCTGCGTGCTGCGCGCCAAGATCACCGCGCCGTCGAACTGGCGCGCCGCGCAAGACTTCGATGCGTGGCTGAAAGCCCGCGGCATCATCGCCATCACCGGCGTCGACACCCGCGCGCTTACCGCGCTGATCCGCGAGAAGGGCATGCCGAACGCAGTGATTGCACACGCACCCGACGGCAAGTTCGACCGTGCCGCGCTGAAGTGCGAGGCCGCCGCATGGTCCGGCATGGTCGGCCTCGATCTCGCCAAAGACGTCACTTGCGGCCAGAGCTACAGCTGGGACGAGACGGAGTGGGCATGGGGCGAGGGCTACGGCCGGCAGGACGCGCCGCGCTTCCACGTAGTCGCCATCGACTATGGGCTCAAGCGCAATATCCTGCGCGAGCTGGCGTCGGCCGGCTGCAAGGTCACGGTGGTGCCGGCGACGGCGACCGCCGAGGACGTGCTGGAGCGAAAGCCCGACGGCGTGTTCCTGTCGAATGGCCCGGGCGATCCGGCGGCGACCGGCGTCTATGCCGTGCCTGAGATCCAGAAGCTGGTCGCGTCAGGCGTGCCGCTGTTCGGCATTTGCCTCGGCCATCAGATGCTGGGCATCGCGCTCGGCGGCAAGACCGGCAAGATGCATCAAGGCCATCACGGCGCAAACCACCCGGTGAAGGACTTCACCACGCACAAGGTTGAGATCACCTCCATGAATCACGGCTTCGCGGTCGAGCGCGAAAGCTTGCCGGCCGAGGTGGAGGAGACCCACGTCTCGCTGTTCGACGGGTCGAATGCCGGGCTCAAGCTCAAGGACAAGCCGGTGTTCTCGGTGCAGTACCACCCGGAAGCGTCACCGGGGCCGCAAGACAGCCATTACCTCTTCACGCGCTTCGTCGATTTGATGGCGGAGAAGAAGAAGGCCTAACGCCACGCCTCACCAACAGTGTCGGCCATGGTGGCGCCGCGCTCGCCAAGCGGCTTCTCGGGATGGACTGTCGTATCTTCGGCGGTTTGATGCTCCATCTCGGCGTTAAGCTCGCCGCCCACCAGGATCACGATCACCGACAACCATAGCCACATCATGAGACCGATGCCGGCGCCGAGCGAGCCGTAGGTCGCGTCGTAGTTGGCGAAGTTCGACAAATACCAAGAGAACAGCGCCGAGCCCGCGAGCCACGCAAGGGCCGCGAATACGCTGCCCGCCGTGAGCCAGCGCCATTGGGCACGGGTGCGGCTCGGCCCGTAGCGATAGAGCACGGCGAGCCAGATCAGCACGATGACGAGAAGCGCCGGCCAGCGCAGCAGCGAGATGATCTGCCCGGTCCGTGTCTCAAGCCCGACCCAGGCGAGCACCAGCGGCAGCACGACGATGGCGGCGATCGCCAGCATGACGAAGATGAGCGCGCCAATGGTGAAGGCGAAGGCGACGAGGGTGAGCCTGACGAAGCTCCGCTTCTCGCGCTCGTCATAGACGACGTTGAGCGCATCGATCACCGCCTTCATGCCGGCGTTGGCACTCCACAATGCGAGCCCGAGGCCGAATAGAAAACCGAAGCTCAGCGCGTTGCTGCTGGTCTCGGTGAGGCGGGTGACTTGCTCGCGCACGATGTCGATGCCGCTCGCCGGCATGACGCCAGCCAGCAGCGACAATTGCTCGTTGATGGTAACGGGATCGTTGAACAGGCCGTAGAGCGAGACGAGCGCGGCGACGGCAGGGAACAGCGCGAGCAACATATAGAAGACGACGCCCGCAGCGACGGCGAGCAGCCTGTCGTCCTGGAACTGGGTGTACATGCGCCAGCCGATATCCATCCAGCCCTTGGCGGGGATCTGACGAGGGCTGTCGGCGCTCCGCCCCCGGCCCCGCTCACCCTCGCGCTCGTGCTGAAGGCTTTCCGGCTCCTGGGACGGGCGAATCGCATGGGCACCTTCCTGGTCCTCCGTATCGTCATCGGAGGCTGAAGCGATCTGGTCGCTCTCGACCTCGATGGCGTCGGCAGGCTCGCCGCGACCGTTCGGGCGGCGCCCCGCACTGTCCGCCGGCTTCAGGTAACGCTCGAGGCCAAACGTGGCCGCGACCATTCCCGAAAGGAGGAGCAGATCGACCCAGAGGGGCGAGTTGGCGCGGGGTTGCGATGCCATGGGGTGCGAGGTCGGGTGCGGTAGGGATTCAACGTGGAAGGCCGCCAAAAGTTGCACAAAAACCCGGCTTTCCGGCCATTGTGGTCACTGCTTTGCTTCCCTATCGGTGGAATCTGGTCTAAGACCCTCCCGGCCCCGGCATCGCGCAACCGTGCTCCAGAATTGTCCGCGCGCCGGGGTGTAACGTCAGCCTCAAATGCCCAAACGCGAAGACATAAAGTCCATCCTGATCATCGGGGCCGGGCCGATCGTGATCGGCCAGGCCTGCGAGTTCGACTATTCGGGGACGCAAGCCTGCAAGGCCCTGAAAGACGAGGGCTACCGGATCGTGCTGGTGAACTCGAACCCAGCCACGATCATGACGGACCCGGAGCTCGCCGACGCCACCTATATCGAGCCGATCACCCCGGACGTGGTCGCCAAGATCATCGAGAAGGAGCGCCCCGACGCGCTGCTTCCGACCATGGGCGGCCAGACGGCGCTCAACACTGCGCTCAGCCTGCATCGTGCCGGCGTGCTCGACCATTACGGGGTCGAGATGATCGGCGCCCGCGCCGACGTGATCGACAAGGCCGAGGACCGCGAGCTGTTCCGCAACGCGATGACCAAGATCGGGCTCGAGTCGCCGCGCTCGCGGCTGGCCGACGCGGCCACGCTCAAGCGCGCCGACCGCAAGACACATAAAGAAGAGGTCGCCCGTATCGAGCGCGAGAACCCTGAGCCCGAAGCGCGCGCCAAAGCGATGCTCGACTTCGAGGCCGATTGGGCGCGGCACGAGAGCGAGCGGCGGCGGCGCTATGTCGAGAAGGGCCTGATCGAGGCGCTCGAGGCGCTGCAAGACATCGGCCTGCCCGCGATCATTCGCCCCTCCTTCACGCTGGGTGGCACCGGCGGCGGCATCGCCTATAACCGCGAGGAGTTCCTCGAGATCGTCGAGCGCGGGCTCGACGCCTCGCCCACCTGCGAGGTGCTGATCGAGGAGTCGGTGCTCGGCTGGAAGGAGTATGAGATGGAGGTCGTCCGCGACAAGGACGACAACTGCATCATCATCTGCTCCATCGAGAACGTCGATCCGATGGGCGTGCATACCGGCGACTCGATCACGGTCGCGCCGGCGCTGACGCTCACCGACAAGGAATATCAGATCATGCGCGACGCCTCGATCGCGGTGCTGCGCGAGATCGGGGTGGAGACCGGCGGCTCGAACGTGCAGTTCGCGATCAACCCCGCCGATGGGCGCCTCGTCATCATCGAGATGAATCCGCGCGTGTCGCGGTCCTCGGCGCTGGCGTCGAAAGCGACGGGCTTCCCCATCGCCAAGATCGCCGCCAAGCTCGCGGTCGGCTACACGCTTGACGAGCTCGCCAACGACATTACCGGCGGCGCCACGCCTGCATCGTTCGAGCCGACCATCGACTATGTCGTGACCAAGATTCCGCGCTTTGCCTTCGAGAAGTTCCAGGGCTCGACGCCGACCTTGACCACGTCGATGAAGTCGGTCGGTGAGGCGATGGCGATCGGCCGAACCTTCCCGGAGTCGCTGCAAAAGGCGCTGCGCTCGATGGAGACGGGCCTCACCGGCCTCGACGACATCACGTTCGAAGGGCTCGGCCAGGGCGACGACAAGAACGTGATCCGCGAGGCGCTCGGCACGCCCTCGCCGGACCGGCTGCTCAAGGTGGCGCAAGCCTTGCGCCTCGGTGTCGATCACGAGCAGATCTACGACTCATGCCGCATCGATCCGTGGTTCATCCGCCAACTCCAGGACATCATCGACGCAGAGGACCGCGTGCGGCAGCACGGGCTGCCCACGTCCGCGGCGCAGTTCCGCGCGCTGAAAGCCATGGGCTTCGCCGACGAGCGCTTGGCCAACCTCGCAGGGCTCACCCCCGAAGAAGTCGCCGAGCAGCGCCGCGAACTCGACGTGCACCCGGTCTACAAACGCATCGACACGTGCGCGGCGGAGTTCGCCTCGCCCACCGCCTACATGTACTCGACCTACGAGACGAGCTTCCCGGGCGGCGAGTCTTGCGAGGCGCGGCCCTCGGCGAAGGACAAGGTGATCATCCTGGGCGGCGGACCCAACCGCATCGGCCAAGGCATCGAGTTCGACTATTGCTGCTGTCACGCGGCGTTCTCGCTGTCGGACGCCGGATTCGAGACCATCATGGTCAACTGCAATCCGGAGACGGTATCGACCGACTACGACACATCGGACCGTCTCTATTTCGAGCCGCTGACCGAAGAGGACGTGCTTGAGATCGTCCGCAAGGAAGAAGAGAACGGCACGCTGAAGGGCGTGATCGTGCAGTTCGGCGGTCAGACGCCGCTCAAGCTCGCCGCCGCGCTCGAGCAGGCGAAAGTTCCGATCCTCGGCACATCACCCGACGCGATCGACCTTGCGGAGGATCGCGACAGGTTCAAGGCGCTCATCGAGGAGCTCGGGCTCAAGCAACCGCGCAACGGCATCGCCCGCTCGGCCAACGAAGCGATCGTCATCGCCAAGGCGATCGGCTTTCCCGTCGTCATCCGACCTTCCTATGTGCTCGGCGGCCGCGCCATGGAGATCGTGCACGATGAGCCGCAACTCATCCGCTACATCGCCGAAGCCGTGGTGGTGTCGGGCAAGAGCCCGGTACTGATCGACTCTTATCTGCGCGACGCCATCGAGGTGGACGTCGATGCGCTTGCCGACGGCAGCGACGTGTTCATCTGCGGCGTCATGGAGCACATCGAGGAGGCAGGCGTGCATTCGGGCGACTCAGCCTGCTCGCTCCCGCCGCACTCTCTCAAGCCCGCCATCATCGCCGATCTCGAGCGCCAGACCGTCGAACTTGCGCGCGCGCTGAACGTTGTCGGCCTGATGAACGTGCAGTACGCCATCAAGGACGACGACATCTACCTCCTCGAGGTGAACCCGCGGGCATCGCGCACCGTGCCGTTCGTGGCCAAGGTGATCGGACTGCCCATCGCCGGCATCGCCGCTGAGGTCATGGCCGGCAAGAAGCTCGCATCGTTCGGGCTCAAGCGCCGCAAGCTCGATCATATCGCGGTCAAAGAGGCGGTGTTCCCGTTCGCCCGGTTCCCGGGCGTCGATCCCGTGCTCGGGCCGGAGATGCGCTCGACCGGCGAGGTCATGGGGATCGACCGCGACTACGCCGTCGCCTTTGCCAAGAGCCAGCTCGGCGGCGGCTCCAAGCTGCCGCTGTCGGGCACCGTGTTCGTGTCGGTGAAGGACCTGGACAAAGACAAGCTGGTGGCGCCAGTGAGGAAGCTCGTGGATATGGGCTTCCGCATCATCGCCACGCGGGGCACCAAGCGGCACCTGGACGCCCATGGGATCCCCTGCGAGCGGGTCAACAAGGTCCTGGAAGGACGCCCCCATATCGTCGACGCCATCACCAATGGGGAGGTGGACATCGTGTTCAATACGACCGAGGGGGCCAAGGCGCTGGCCGACTCCATGTCGATCCGGCGGTCGGCCTTGCTCAACCACATTCCTTACTATACAACCCTGGCGGGCGCGCTCGCCGTGACCGAGGCGATCAAAGCGCTCAGGGAAGGCAGTCTGACCGTCGCCCCCCTGCAAAGCTATGTCGGCAAAGGCCCAAAAGTGCTGGCCGAGACAGCTTAGGAAACCGGTCAAAATCAACAGATTCTTGACTTAGACTGGGCAATTCCTCGACATTATTCGAGGGGATTTCCCGAAGGAGCTTCGACTACCATGGAAAAAGTGCCGATGACCGCGGAGGGCTACGCAGCACTGGAGGCTGAGATCAAGCATCTCAAGACCGTCGAGCGCCCCCGGATCATCAAATTGATTTCTGACGCGCGCAGCCATGGCGACCTCTCGGAGAATGCCGAGTACCACGCCGCCAAGGAGCAGCAGGGCATCACCGAGATGCGGGTCGCCGATCTCGAGGACAAGCTCTCGCGCGCTGACATCATCGACGTCTCCAAGCTCAAAGGCGACCGGGTCATGTTCGGCGCCACCGTGACCTTGGTCGATGAGGACACCGACGAGAAGGTCAAGTACCGCATCGTCGGCGAGGTGGAGGCCAGCGTGAAAGAGGGCAAGATCTCCATCACCTCGCCCATCGCCCGGGCCCTGCTCGGCAAGCGCAAGAAGGACGTAGTCGAGGTTTCGACGCCAGGCGGCGGCAAGTCCTACGAGATCATCAAGGTCGAATTCAAGTAAACCCAATACGCGAGCCGGCTGAATCGTTTCAGTGACTTGCGAGCTTTGCCCGCAAGCCCGCCGCAGCGCCGGTGAGCGCGGGATACTCGGCGAGGATCACATAGACCGGGATCGGCGCGACGAACTCGGTCATCCTGCCCTTGCGCTCGAAGGCGTCGCGAAAATCGCCCTGGGCCAGCCGCGAGACGAGCTTGGGCGCGATGCCGCCGCCGAGATAGACGCCGCCCCGGGCGCCGAGCACGAGCGCGACGTCGCCGGCGAAGCGACCGAGCCAAGTCACAAAGATGTCGAGCGCTTCGGCGGCCAGCGGGTCGTCTCCGGCGAGCGCCCGCATTTCCACCTCGACGGGGTTAGAGGCTCATCGCCATGGCCGTAGGACGCGGCAACGGCCTGATGCAAATCGCTGAGCCCCGGACCTGACAGGGCGCGCTCCACGGACAGGCGCTCGCGACCGCGGCGCAGTCGCTCGATCAGCTCGAGCTCGCGCGCGTCCTCGGCGCCGAGGGTCACATGACCGCCCTCGCCCGGCATGGCCACCCAATGGGTGCCCGACCAGACGAGACCGGCAACGCCAAGCCCGGTTCCGGGTCCAAGCACCGCCTTCGTCCCATACGCAACGGGATCACCGCCGCCGATCTGATGAAGCTCGGTCTCAACGAGGTGGGGCAGCGACAGAGACAGCGCCTCGAAGTCGTTGAGCACGTGGACGCCGGCGAGGCCGGCGTCGCGGACGAGATCGCCGGTGGTGAACGACCAGGGGGCGTTGGTGAGCTTGATCTCGTCGCTGGTGACAGGCGCGGCCACGGCCACGGCGGCATGCACGGGCTCGGCGATCTCCTTGATATCTTTCAAGTAGTAGCTGACGGCTTCGGCCAGGGTCGGATGGTCGGCGACCGCGAAGCTGCGGATCGCGGCAAGCTCCAAGGTCACCAAGTCGGCGATGGCGAAGCGCGCGTTGGTGCCGCCGATATCGGCGACCAGGGCGCGGGACGGGATCTTGCTCGGCTCGCTCATGACGGGTCGCGTGAAAGGGGTTCGAGGCCCGGTGGTAAACTATTTTGTGATGGCGGGCGAGCCTTGCGCAGCGCCGAACAATGTTAAAGATGCACAGCCGAGCAGGGTCATAGTCACATTCAGCATGGGAAACGCCGTATGACTTCCAGAATAGCCGCTTCGGCATCACTCGCCTTGGTCCTCGCCTCATCGCTCGCGCTCGCCCACGAGGAGGCGACGGGCATCGTCAAGGAGCGCATGGATCTGATGGATCGCCAGAAGGACGACATGAAGCTCATCGGCTTGATGGCCAAGGGGAAGACACCATTCGACGGGCCCAAAGCGGCTGCAGCGGCGAAGGACATCGAGGAGACCTCGGCCAAAATTCCCGACCTGTTTCCGGAGGGTACCGACGGCCATCCCAGCGAGGCCAAGCCTGAGATCTGGGCCCAGTGGGACGAGTTTACCGGAAACGCAAAATCGCTTGGCGAGGCTGCCGAGGCGCTGGCGGCTGCGCTCGACGCCGGCGCGGACGACTGGAAAGCGAAGTTCCAAGACGTCTCAAAGGCCTGCAAAACCTGCCACGAAAGCTTCCGGGCCGAAGAGGACGAATGACGGACTAGCCATCCCGCCCTTCGGTCCTGATTAACGGCCCCTCCGATCTTGGGTTGCTCCGGCTGTGCGGCGCGCCGAAAATCCTTATAGTCCGATCGCGTCTTCAACTCGGCCCAACAGGCATGCTGGATAAGCTCGAATATATCATTGCGCTCTCGCGCGAACGGCATTTCGGCCATGCCGCGGAAGCCTGTGGCGTGAGCCAGCCGACCTTCTCAGCCGGCATCAAGCAACTCGAAGACACGCTGGGCGTGCTCCTGGTGCAGCGCGGCTCGCGCTTCCAGGGCTTCACGCCTGAGGGCGAGCGGGTGCTCGATTGGGCGCGACGTATCATCGGCGACACGCGGGCCATGCGCCAGGAGATCGACGCCCTGAAGCATGGCTTGTCGGGCCATCTCCGGATCGCCGCCATCCCGACCGCGCTCGCCATGGTCTCGATGCTGACGACGCCTTACCGGGCACAGCATCCGGACGTGCGGTTCACGATCTGGTCGCGGAACTCGATCGAGGTCCTCGGCATGCTCGAGAACCTCGAGGTCGACGCCGGCCTTACCTATCTCGACAACGAGCCGCTCGGACACGTCCAGACCGTGCCGCTCTATAGCGAGCAATACCGGCTGCTGGTCTCTTCAGACAGCCCGCTGGGCAACAGGGACCAGGTGACGTGGGCGGAGGTCGGCAAGGTGCCGCTCTGCCTGCTGACGCCGGACATGCAAAACCGCCGAATCATCGAGGGCCTGTTGGGTCAGGCCGGGGCCGAAGTGGCCCCGACTCTGGAATCGGATTCCATTATCGTCCTCTTCGCCCATGTGCGGACTGGCCGGTGGGCCAGCGTCATGCCAGCCAAGCTTGCCGAGGTGCTCGGCCTCACGGAGAAGGTGCGCGCCATTCCCATCGTCGAGCCGGAGGTCTCCCACTCGATCGGCTTGGTGGTGCCAGAGCGCAACCCCCTGACGCCATTGATCAATGCGCTGGTCAGCGAGGCGAAGCAGCTTGCACCCATCCTGAGCGCTGATGTGCCGCTCGGAGAGGCCGCGAAGCGCGTCTAAGCCGTCCCCGCCGATAACTCCCTGAATTCGACCAAAGCGGGCTTAAGTCCTTGTCACACGATCAGGAATCCTGATCGGGCGACGGAGCTGCTTTATTGATTCCACGGGGCGCTTTCCGCATTTTTGAAGCTGCTCAAAACCGCGGCTGGGCAATGCCACGATACGAACCATGGACGCCTGAGCGCGCGAGCGAAATCATCGCGCAGCATCAGAACCAAAAGGGCGCAACGCTTCCAATCTTGCATGCGTTGCAGGAGACGTTCGGCTGCGTGCCACTCGAGGCCGAGCCGCTGATCGCCGATGCGCTCAATATTTCGCGCGCCGAGGTGCATGGCTGCGTCACCTTTTACCATGACTTCCGCCGCGAGCCGGGCGGACGCCGCACGCTGAAGCTTTGTCTCGCCGAGTCCTGCCAAGCGGCCGGCGGCCGCGCGCTCGAAGCGCGCGCCAAGCAGAAGCTCGGCGTCGGCATGGGCGAGACGACCATCGACCGCCGCGTCACGCTCGAGCCGGTCTACTGCCTCGGGCTGTGCCACTCCTCGCCAACAGCGATGCTCGACGGCGACGTCTACGGCATGCTCGACGAGGAGCGGCTCGATGCGCTTCTCAAGGAGGCGCAGTCGTGACGCGCCGCATCTACATCTCCCGCGATTCCGGCGCGCTGTGCGTGGGCGCAGAGGCCGTCGCCAAGGCGTTCAGCAAGGAAGCCAAGGAGCGCGGCCTCGACGTGGAGATCGTGCGGACCGGTTCGCGCGGCATGTATTGGCTCGAACCGTTGGTCGAGGTCGAAACCGACAAGGGCCGCGTCGGCTATGGGCCGGTGAAAGCCTCGGACATCCCGAAACTGATCGACGAGGGCGAGAACCACGAGCTGTGCATTGGCCTCGTCGAAGTGTATCCCTGGTTCCAGAAGCAGACCCGCCTCACCTTCGCCCGCTGCGGCATCATCGATCCGCGTTCCATCGAAGATTACAAAGCGCATAAGGGCTACGAAGGCCTGAAGAAAGCCATCGAGGTCGGACCTGAGGCCATTGTCGAAGAGGTCACTACCTCGGGCTTGCGCGGCCGCGGCGGCGCGGGCTTCCCGACCGGCATCAAATGGCGCACCGTCGCGCAAACGCCCCCCCAACAGAAATACATCGTGTGCAACGCCGACGAAGGCGATAGCGGCACGTTCGCCGACCGCATGATCATGGAAGGCGACCCGTTCGTGCTCATCGAGGGCATGACCATCGCCGGCATCGCCGTCGGCGCCACCTACGGCTACATCTATATCCGCTCCGAATATCCCCATGCCATCGAGGCGATGGAGATCGCCATCCGCGAGGCCCGCAAAGCCGGGATGCTCGGTCCCAACGTGGCCGGCTCGAACTACGCCTATGACATGGAAGTGCGGGTCGGCGCCGGCGCCTATGTGTGCGGCGAGGAGACCTCGCTGCTCGACAGTCTCGAAGGCAAGCGCGGCGAAGTGCGCGCCAAGCCTCCCCTCCCCGCCCATATCGGTCTGTTCGGCCAGCCCACGGTCATCAACAACGTGCTGTCGCTGGCGTCCGTGCCGATCATCATGTCGGACGGCGGGGAGTTCTACCGCGACTTCGGCATGGGCAAGTCGCGCGGCACGATGCCGATCCAGCTTGCCGGCAACATCAAACACGGCGGTCTGTTCGAGACCGCGTTCGGCATCTCTTTAGGAGAGCTGGTGGACGAGATCGGCGGCGGCACGCGCTCCGGCCGTCCCGTGCGTGCGGTCCAGGTGGGCGGCCCGCTCGGCGCGTATTTCCCGCGCGAGCTGTTCGACACGCCGTTCGACTACGAGGCGTTCACCGCCGCCGACGGTCTGATCGGCCATGGCGGCATCGTGGTGTTCGACGACACGGTAGACATGGCGCAGCAAGCCCGCTTCGCCATGGAGTTCTGCGCCGTGGAGTCCTGCGGCAAGTGCACGCCGTGCCGCATCGGTTCGGCGCGCGGCGTCGAGCTCATGGACAAGATCACAGCCGGCGACGACCGCGAGGCCACTCTCGAAGTGCTCGAAGACCTGTGCAACACGATGAAGTTCGGATCGCTGTGCGCGCTGGGCGGGTTCACCCCGTATCCGGTGATGAGCGCCCTCACCCATTTCCCCGAAGATTTCGGCGCCGCAAAGAAGCGCCTCGAAGCTGCTGAATGAGGAAGCCCAAATGTCTCTGAACCCAGAAATCGACTACGGCACACCAGAGTCGAAGGCCGAGAAGACCGTGACGCTCACCGTCGACGGCGTGGCGGTGACGGTGCCCGAGGGCACCTCGATCATGCGGGCGGCCATGGAACTCGGCACGCAGATCCCCAAGCTCTGCGCGACCGATATGGTCGAGTCGTTCGGCTCTTGCCGGCTTTGCCTGGTGGAGATCGAGGGCCGCAACGGCACGCCGGCGTCGTGCACAACGCCGGTCGCGGACGGCATGGTGGTCAAGACCCAGACCGACCGTCTCAAGCGGCTACGCAAGGGCGTGATGGAGCTCTACATTTCGGAGCACCCGCTCG
>JAWKWG010000030.1:0-32204 GCA_041397675.1 Hyphomicrobiales bacterium
CAGCCTTCAATGCTCTCTATATTGAGGATATGGACACGCTGACAGACGCTCGCGCGCCAAGCTTCGAGGATATCGTCGCGGATTTCGAACTTCTCGACGAGTGGGAAGATCGCTACCGCTATGTGATCGAGCTCGGCCGGAAGCTCGCGCCTCTCCCCGAGGATGCGCGTACGCAGGCGAACAAGGTCCAGGGCTGCGCGAGCCAAGTCTGGCTCTCCACGACGGTGGAGCCCGACGGCGGCACCCCTCGCCTCACCTTCGTCGGTGACAGCGACGCTCATATCGTGCGCGGGCTGATCGCGATTCTTTTCGCCCTCTACTATGGTAAGACCGCCGACGAGATCTTGAAGATCGATGCGGCCCAGACCTTGAGTGAGTTGCACCTCAAGGAACATCTGACGCCCCAGCGCTCCAACGGTCTCATGGCTATGGTGAAGCGCATAAGAAGCGACGCCGGGGCCGCTATAGCGGCCACGCATTAGCCTCAACCTGCTGACTTCTCTCCACCAGCCGCTAGCCGCCACCCGTCAAGGCTCGGACGATAGTCGGCATCGCCCCAATGAAGCACGCGCCGCCGACGTGAGCTGGCACCTCCGTCCTTGACTAGCCCGTAATGCTTGGCCAGCCGGGTCAGGGCGATTTGCAGCACGACCTTACCGGCCCGCTGCGGCCACCCGTTTTCCTTCTCGGCGTCCTCAAGACCTTTGAGCTCGCAGCAGATGTCGACAAGCACGCCTGCGAGCTCCGGACCTACGGCCATGAGCGCCCGCATCACCCGCTCCTTGGCAGCAAGCACCTCGTCACGAAGCGCCGCTGGATTTGACGTTGCACCTCGGCGCGACCGCTCGGACGGCGCCGAGGCGGACCAATTGGACGTCACGCGCGCGCTCAAATGCGCGAACCAATAGTCTGCACGCAAGCGTTCGCCGGCCTCGAATTGGGCAACTGTGATGAGCGGCCTTCCGTTGCGATCCTTGCGGCTCTTGAGCCAGCCAAGCGGGCTCTCCCCCTCGTTGACCGTCACAGGCCTGCGGGCACCGTTGATTTCTCTCTCAGCCGTCACTCGGCGTTGGTGCTGGTGAAGGAACGCATCGGTCTCGACCCCGTATCTGCGCAGCTTGTAGCGCCCGATCTCTGATAGAACGAACACCGTGCCTTGCCGCTCAAGCCAATCCGCCGCTAGGCAGGCTTCCACGTGCCGTCGCGCCACCGGTATTCCGCGGCTCGCCCCCTCTTCCCGAAGCTGGAAACCGCCTTCTGGCGTCCGCCCAATAGACCCACCCTGCTCAATCCGGATGAGCAAGCGACAAAGGTCTGAATCCGGGCCCTTAAGCTGAGCTTTGCCGCGCGGCGCTCGCCTGCTCATAGGCGCCCCCGGCGCAGTGCAAATGCATCGATAAGCGAGGCGACCGCGCGCTCCAGGTGCTCGAGCCTTCCGTCCAGTTCGGGATCGTCCCGGCGGTCCTCGACGACTTCGCATGCATGCGCGACCGTGGTCCGATCCCGGGCGAACAAGGCCCCGACCTCCGTGAGGCTGAGACCGCACACCACGTGGGCGAGATACATGGCCACCTGGCGCGCAAATGCAGCACGCGGTGATCGCCTGGTCGTTGCACAAAGATCGTGGATTTCGACCTCAAACACCGCGGCCACGACCGGATCGATGGCCCGGCGGACCTGCATGCCGCCAGGGCCTCCGCCCCACCACGCACCACTCTCGTCGCCTGTTCTTACTGCACGCATCGCCGCACTCTCCTTGGTATAGGAATATTGTCCTATCACACTCTAGAAGGGAACGGACGGGCGGGGATAAGGCGACCTAATCCCCACCAAATGCCCGGGGTCTTTTGACCGGTGCATCTTCATGGACCTCAGACCCATAGAAACCAGGAGGTACCAATGTCTGGGGAGACCCGCCGGCAGCGTAGGCGACCACTTTCAAGCCGTGGCGAGAACTCCGCCCGACGAGTCTTCGGACCCATGGTGACCGCCGGCGTCACCGCCTATGTGCGCTCCCGCGATCTGCCGCGAGTCCTTGCGCTTTGGCCCGAAGAAATTGAGGACCGGTCCGAGGAAGGCGGGCTACGTCTCCTCGCCAAGCTACGCAACGCGCTTCGAGCTGAGCGGCGCCGCGCTCTTGCCGGCCACTGGAGCTATGACCTCAACCGGCATCTCGGCCTGCTGAGCGCATACAAAGGAGAGTTGGCAGGCATTCGCCTGATGAGGACGTCCACTCAGCCGAATTGGGCGCCGCGCGTCAGGAAGGGCGGCTGAGAAGCGATGCGGGGAGCATGGTAGAGCGTGAACTCGGTCAGAATTTCGGCGCTTTCGGTTGGCGCCGCAATGTCATGGCAGAGGATCCTATCGACCCGTCCCCCATCCTCCGATAGCGGTAGCCTCAGCCAGAACAGAATGACATGGTCGCGACCTTCCGCAGGCCCCCGCACGACGCCGTGCGCAGGCGAGCCCATTTGCACCACGCGGCCGTGAATGCGCTCCCAGTAGTCGGAGCAATCTCCGGAAAACACCTGATCAATGCGTTTGCCGGTGATCTCCTGGCCGTAGATGTCGCGCAGTCGTGTCCCCGCCAGCCGAAACAGGCCTTGGTCGACGCCGTCTCTGAGATCAATGACGCCGAGATGAGGGAGAAGCCGCGGGACCGTGAGCGGGTCGAGATCGGAACGTGCGGGCATCGCTCGTTCTCCCGCCGTTTGGCACCAGTAGTCGAATAGCTCGCGCTGCCCTTGCGTTACCAGTTGGGCCCGAAAGGCACGTCCGGACAGCATCTCATCCCCCCGCTGCGGGCCTTGCGGGTCCCGCGAATCGCTGCGAACCGTTCGACTATGTGGAGTTCGTCTGTCACATGCAAGGGATGTGCGCCGGATTCACTAAGAGTCACAAAGGCTTGTAGAATGCAAAAGACGGCCACCCAACTGCGCGTGGCCGTCGCCGCAAATCTGGAAGAAAAGTTCGAGTGGCGAAGAGCCTAGCGGCGCCGCTGCCCTAGTCCCATACGCTTGGCGAGATCGGAGCGAGCCGCCGCATAGTTCGGCGCAACCATAGGATAGTCGTGGGGGAGGCCCCACTTCTCGCGATAGTCCTCAGGTGTCATGTCGTAATGCGTCCGAAGATGCCGCTTGAGCGACTTGAACTTCTTTCCGTCTTCCAGGCAGATAATGTACTCCGGCGTCACCGACTTCTTGACGGGTACAGCTGGCTTCAGTTCTTCCTTAGTCGGAAGCCCAGACACGCTGGAGGCCCTGCTCAAAGCGTCGAACACGTTGTGGATCACGCCAGGCAGGTCAGACGCGACCACGGTGTTGTTGCTGACATAGGCCGAGACGATCTCGGCGGTCAGTTCAACAAGTTCGTTCTTCTCTAGGTTCGCGTCCATGGATTTAGCTCCTTGATCCTGCCCAATCCCCAGTCGAACCAAGCAGGCCTTAAATTGTTGGCAGCTTGTGCATCTCCTGGGTCCAGAGACTCTCTAGAGTCACCAGATTACGCCGTTTTTGTGACGCGCAACTACAATGTTACGCAACTACAGAATGTGTGCTGAATGAGCATGTCCAGCTGATTTGCTTCCTATACCACTTTTTGACAAAACTGCAACGCATCTCTTCTCGCGAACACTGTGAGCTAAACAGCGCAACTTCAGGGTGGCGAGACTTTTCCTTAACCTAGGCCAACCGCCTCGCCGATTGGATTATTCAACAACTCCAACTTCTGGCCAGTGCTAAGGAAGATACAGAACACAACTCAATCAAGCCTACGTGAGAGCCTCACGAGACCTCTTCGGTAGGCGCATTGCACAACCTATATTCTAGACGAACAAACACAGACGAAGCGAAAGTGTTCCGACGATGAGCAAAGCTGAAAAGATCGAGAAGACACCCCAAACACAATTGCCCGCTTCGAAGGCGGAATGGCGCGAGAAGCTGACGCCCGAGGAGTATTACGTCACCCGAGAGCACGGAACCGAGCGAGCGTTTAGTCACCCCTACCATGGCGAAAAGCGGGAAGGCATGTATCGCTGCGTCTGCTGCGGCGCGCCGCTCTTCGGCTCAGATACAAAGTTCGATTCCGGAACCGGATGGCCGAGCTTTTACGCGCCGGCCGGGAATGAGTCGGTAAGCGAGCACGAGGATCGATCCTTCTTCATGCGGCGCACCGAGGTCCGCTGCGCGAACTGCGAGGCACATCTCGGGCACGTCTTCCCCGACGGGCCCAAGCCTACTGGTGCGCGCTACTGTATCAACGGCACGGCCTTGGCATTCGAGACCGGAGACGCTAACAGCAGCGGCGACGACAACGAGACCAAGTAGGTCTTCCGCATGCATAGAAAACTGGCCCGCGTGGGCGCGGCCCGCGCGATGAAGCGTCCTCTTGCCTCACGTCATCACGGCATCGAGCGGGTCGATGATTACGCTTGGCTGCGCGCCGACAACTGGCAGACCGTCATGCGCGACCCCGCCGTGCTATCGGCGGACATTCGCACCCATCTGGAAGCGGAAAACGCCTACACGGGCGCGGTGATGGCGGACACCGAAGAGCTTCAGACGAAGCTGTTCGAAGAGATGAAGGGGCGCATCAAGGAGGACGACTCCAGCGTCCCCGCGCCGGACGGTCCCTTCGACTACTACACGCGCTACATCGTCGGAGGCCAGCATCCCCTTTTCTGCCGGCGTCCTCGCGGTGGCGGCGATGAACGGGTGCTGGTCGATGGCAACGCGCTCGCCGAAGGGCATGCTTATTTCCGCATCGCCAATGTGGCGCACAGCCCCGACCACAGGCTCGTCGCCTACGCCGTCGATACCAAGGGCTCGGAGTTCTACACGGTCACCGTGATCGAGGCCGACACCGGAAAGCCCATCGACAGCAGCATCAACGACAACAATGGCGGCTTCCAATGGGCGGCCGACAGCAAGACGCTGCTCTATGTCTGGCTCGATGAGGAACATCGGCCACGCAAGCTCCTCACGCACAAAGTCGGTGCCGACGACAAAGACCTCCTCATCCATGAGCAAATCGATCCCGGCTACTTTCTCGAGATCGGCACCACGCAGGACCAAAAATATCTGCTGCTTGGCGTCCACGATCACGAGACGGCTGAGGTCAGCTTGATCGATGCGGCCGACCCGGCTGCCATGCCGCGTCTCGTGGCCCCCCGTGAGACGGAACACGACTATTCCGTCGAGCATCACGACGGACGCCTCATCATCCTGACGAACTCCGGCGGTGCGGAAGACTACCGCATTGTGGAGGCGCCGGCCGATGACCCGGCGCCTGAGAACTGGCGCGAGATCGAGCCGCACCGGCCGGGACGTTTGATTCTCGATATCATTGCCTACAAGAACTTCCTCATCCGTTTGGAGCGCGAGGACGGTCTGCCGCGCATCGTCATCCGCCGCTTCGCCGACGGCGAGGAGCATGAGATCGCCTTCGACGAAGAGGCCTACGCGCTCGGCATTTCCCACGGCTACGAGTACGACACGCACACGTTGCGCTTCACCTACTCGTCTATGACCACGCCGGCGCAAGTTTTCGACTACGACATGGAGACGCGCGAGCGAGTGCTTCGAAAGACCCAAGAGGTGCCGAGCGGCCACGATCCGAGCCTCTACGTCACGCGCCGCGTCATGGCGCCGGCGAAGGACGGCGAGACCGTTCCCGTGTCCCTGCTCTACCGCAAGGAGACGAAGCTCGACGGCACAGCGCCGCTCCTCCTCTATGGCTATGGCGCCTACGGCATGGCCATGCCGGCCGGCTTTTCGACAAACGCGCTGTCGCTCGTAGACCGCGGCTTCGTCTACGCCATCGCCCATGTGCGCGGCGGCAAAGAGAAAGGCTATCGCTGGTACAAAGACGGCAAGCGCGAGAAGAAGGTGAACACCTTCGCCGACTTCATCGCCGCGGGCGAATACCTCGCCGACCAGAAGTTCACATCCCGCGGCCGCATCATTGCCCACGGCGGCAGCGCCGGCGGCATGCTCATGGGCGCCGTCGCCAACATGGCGCCGGACCTTTTTCTCGGTATCATCGCGGAAGTGCCGTTCGTCGATGTGCTGACCACCATGCTCGACGCCACGCTACCGCTGACCCCGCCCGAGTGGCCCGAATGGGGAAACCCGATCGAGAGTGAGCAGGACTACCGCACCATTGCGTCCTATTCGCCCTACGACAACGTTCGCGCGCAGGCCTATCCCAACATCATCGCGCTCGCGGGCCTGACGGACCCGCGCGTGACCTATTGGGAGCCGGCCAAATGGGTGGCAAAGCTGCGCGAGGCCGACACGGGCGAGAACCTGATCCTCCTCCGGACCAACATGGAGGCGGGCCATGCGGGCGCGTCAGGCCGCTTCGAGCGGCTGAAAGAGGTTGCGCTCTCCTACGCCTTCGCCTTGAAGGTGACCGGAAAGTCGTAAGCCCTCGCCTCTAGGCGGCCGCGCGCAATTTGTGCAAGAGTGCCGCCCATGCTTCTTTCCCGCGAAAAATCCCAAGTTCTTATCGTCGACGTTCAAGACAAGCTCTTGAGCGCCGTTTCCGGCAAGGATCGGGTCGTGGACCGCTGCGTCCGGCTGGTGCACGCCGCGCGCAAGCTCGGCATCCCCATCACCCTCTCGGAACAATATCCGCAAGGCTTAGGCCCTACCCACGATTCCATCCGGGACGCCTTTGCCAACGACGGCTTTGTCGCGGACAAGACCGAATTCTCCTGTATGCGAAACGAATTGCTGAAGGACCGGCTGCACGAGCTCCGGCGCCAGGGCCGCTCGCAAGTCGTGATCGGCGGCATAGAGGCCCATGTCTGCGTCCTACAGACGGCAGTCGATCTGGAGTCTCAAGGCTTCGAGGCTTTCGTCGTGACCGACGCCGTCGGCTCGCGCTCGAAGGCAAGCCGCAAGCTCGCTCTTAGCCGCCTGGAGAAATCGGGCGTGGATGTCGTGGACAGCGAGATGGTCCTGTTCGAATGGATGGAGCGCGCCGGCACGCCCGAGTTCAAGGAACTTCAGGCCCTGATCAAGTAGGGTTTCCTGAACCCCCGCTGCATTTCCGGTTCATGCTGGGTTCAGGTGGCAAGACGCAAAGTCCGAAGCGTCAGATCCCTGTACTGATGTAGCGAACCTTCCTCGGCACCGGGCGCGGAGTTCAGGGGCTCCGCGCCCACCCTTTCCCAGCAAAATCAATCCCAGCATTGGCAAAAGTTTCACGCTGTTATGCGGGAAACCTGGGCGTCTGCTTGCGTCGCACCCGTGGAACCTTTAGCTTGCGCCGGAATTTCCCATTCTGATCACCCCACAAGCAAAACTGCGGAGGCCTGACGTGGCATTCGAACTCCCACCCCTTCCATACGATTACGAGGCGCTTCAGCCCTACATGTCGGCCGAGACGCTGCAATACCATCATGACAAGCACCACAAGGCGTATGTCGACAATCTCAACAAGCTGATCAAAGGCACCGAGTACGAGGGTCTTGGTCTCGAAGAGATCGTGCGCAAAAGCTTCGGCAAGAACGCCGGTGTCTTCAACAATTCAGCCCAAGACTTCAATCACATCCAGTTTTGGCCCTGGATGAAAAAAGACGGCGGCGGCAAGAAGGTGCCTGGCGCGATCCTTGCCATGATCGACCGCGATCTCGGCGGTTTCGACAAGTTCCGCAACGACTTCATTGAGGCGGGTAAGACTCAGTTCGGCTCGGGCTGGTGCTGGCTATCGCTGAAAGACGGCAAGCTCGAAGTGACTAAGACGCCGAACGGCGAAAATCCGCTCGTTCACGGCGGCTGGCCACTACTCGGCTGCGATGTATGGGAGCACTCCTACTACATCGACTATCGCAACGAGCGCCCGAAATACCTCGAGGCCTGGTTTGACCATCTCATCAACTGGGAATACGTCGAAGAGATGTACGCGCAAGCGCCGAGCAAATAGAACAGCGGCTCAAGTCTAGGGATCGACAGCGGGCGGTTCGTAAGAACCGCCCGCTTTGCGTTTAGCGTTTCCGTTGAATGCCGCCGAGAGTGCCGCGCTTGATGGCGTCCTCTAGCACCCGCGTCGCCATCGGCACAGCGGACTTGACGATGGCCTTGCCAAGGCTCGTCCAGAAGCTGTCGCTGCGCGAGCTGCTTCCAGATTTTTTACTTTTGGTTTCTTCTTCGGCCTCGGCTTGCGCCTGAGCATGCTTCTGCGTGCGTTTCTGCAGGATCTCATGCGCCGACTCGCGGTCGACGACCTCGTCATACTCGCCGGCAACGGAACTTGCTTTGATCACAGCCTTGCGCTCCGCGTCGGTGATGGGCCCGACTCGGCCATTGGGTGGCTTGACGAAGGTATGCTCGACCATTGTCGGCTGGCCCTTCTGGTCCAAGGTCGAGACCAATGCCTCACCGATACCCAGCTCCATGATGGCTTGCTGCGTATCGATGTCTGGATTCTTGCGGAACGTCTCGGCCGCAGCTTTGACGGCTTTCTGCTCGGCCGGCGTGAAAGCGCGAAGCGCATGCTGCACGCGATTGCCGAGCTGGCGGGACACGGTGTCCGGCACGTCGAGCGGATTTTGCGTCACGAAATAGACGCCGACACCCTTGGAGCGGATGAGCCGAACGACCTGCTCGACCTTTTCCAGTAGCGCCTTCGGCGCATCGCGGAACAGCAGATGCGCCTCGTCGAAGAAGAACACGAGCTTCGGCTTGTCGGGATCGCCGACTTCTGGGAGTTCCTCGAACAACTCGGAGAGCAAGAACAACAAAAATGTTGCGTAGAGACGTGGGCTCTCCATCAGCTTGTCGGCCGCGAGCACGCTGATATAGCCGCGCCCATCTCGTGCCGTGCGCATGAGGTCGCTGACCTTGAGCGCGGGCTCGCCGAAGAAATGATCTGCCCCCTGCTGCTCGAGCACGAGCAGCGAGCGTTGAATCGAGCCGACAGACGCTTTGGTGATGTTGCCGTATTTCGTGGTGAGTTGGTCGGCACGTGCGGCGAGGTCCTCAAGCAAAGACCGCAGGTCTTTGAGATCGAGGAGCGGCAGCTTCTCGTCGTCGGCAATTTTGAAGGCGATATTGAGCACGCCTTCCTGCGCTTCACTGAGGTCCATGAGCCGCGCCAAGAGCAGCGGCCCGAGCTCCGAGACAGTCGAGCGGATCGGATGACCCTTCTCGCCGAACAGGTCCCAGAAGATCACGGGGTAGGCCTTGTACTCGACCTCATAGCCGATCAGCTTGGCCCGCTCCTCGATCCAGCCCTTCTCCTCGCCCTTCTCCGCCACGCCGGACAAGTCGCCCTTCACGTCGGCACAGAACACAGGAACGCCCTGGTCCGAGAAGCCCTCCGCCAAGCCCTGCAACGTGACCGTCTTGCCGGTACCCGTGGCGCCGGTAATCAGCCCGTGCCGATTGGCAAGCCTGAGCAAGATGAACTCTGGCTTCTCGCTCTTGCCGATAAACACACTTCCAGGAGGCGCTTGAATTTCCCCGCTTTTTTCCGCAGAGCCCCGATTTGGTGCCTTCTCTTTTTCGGCGCCGCCTTCCGCCTCGCCATCCCCCGTCTCCTCGCAATTAGCCTGGCCCTCGGCCCACTCTAGCGGGACCCGCGCCAGCAAGCCAATGTTGCCCCAAAGTAGCAAGCGGCATTGCATCCCATGGGTTTCTCGGCACGCAGGCTTCTGCTAGGACAAATTTGGATCGTCTTAGAGCTTTGATGAACATGGCTGAACTTCCCCTGGCGCGCGGCTTTCCGGCCGCCGACGAGACGGCGTGGAGGACGCTGGTAGAACAGGCGCTGAAAGGCGCACCGTTCTCCTCGCTCGAATCGAAAACCGCTGACGGCATCGCCGTCGAGCCGCTCTATGGTCGCGCCGAGAACGCGCACGTCATTCCGGGACGCGCGCCGGGCACACCATGGGAAGTGATTCAGCGCATCGAGATCGCTCACGGCGAAACGGCCAATCATCAAGTTCTTGACGACTTGAACAACGGTGCGAACGGCTTCGCCCTCGTATGCCAGGGCTCGGTTGGAGACTACGGCCACGCCATGCCCCCCTCCGAGGCGCTGTTAAAAGGCGCCATGGAAGGCGTGCAGCTCGACGCCGGAATTGTCATGGACCTGCAACTTGGGCCTCTGTGCAAAGACGCGGCGCTGATGATCGCGAACTTCGTCCATATGAGGGGCGTTTCACCAAGCGAGGTGAACATACGTTTCGGCTTCGATCCTATTGGAGTCATCGCCGCCAATGGCTGGGACAACGTCGCGTGGCCCGACATGTCGCACGTCTTCGCTCAGCTTGTTCGTGAAATGCAAGGGCAAGGATTTAAGGGACCCTTCGCTGTCGGCGACGGCAGAGTTATCCACGCCGCAGGCGGATCGGAGGCGCAGGAGCTTGCCTTCGCGCTTGCATCGGCACTGGCCTACGTCCGCGCCGCGCACGAGGGTGGCATACCTCTTGATGAAGCGCGCCGCGTCGTGTTCTTCCGCTTGGCCGCGGACCAGAACCAACTCCTGACCACCGCCAAGTTTCGCGCGCTGCGAAAATTGTGGTCCCGCGTCGAGGAAGCCTGCGGGCTTGAGCCCAAGCCTGCTTTCGTCACGGCTGAGACGGCGTGGCGCATGATGACCAAACGCGATCCCCACGGAAACATCGTGCGCGGCACCATTGCCGCGCTGGCGGCCGCAGTTGGCGGCGCCAACGCTATTACGGTACTGCCGTTCAGCGCCGCGGTCGGGCTGCCCGACCACTTCGCCCGCCGCATCGCGCGGAACACGCAGACTATTCTCCTGGAGGAGGCCAACCTCTACCGCGTCGCCGATCCCGCCGCGGGTTCTGGTGCGATCGAGGCCCTGACCGACGCGCTCTGCCTCACCGCAGGGAAACTGTTCCAGAAGATCGAGGAGACCGGCGGGCCGGCGGAGGCCCTGCATGACGGACTCATTCAGCGTCAAGTTGCCGCCACGCGCGCGGAGCGCGAATCCGCAGCCGCGAAGCGCAAGGATCCCCTCATCGGCACCAGCGAATTTCCCGACATTGCCGAAACGCCAGTTGCGGTGCTCGATATCGAACCCTCTGTCGTAGATGAACCTGAAGACGCGATATCGCTGGACCCTTTGCAGTACATTCGCATCGCTGAGCCGTTCGAGGTGTTGCGCGATCAAAGCGACGCCCATCTCGCCGAGCATGGTGAGCGGCCGAAAGTCTTCCTCGCTTGTCTCGGGCGCCCCGCCGACTTCAACGCCCGCGCGGCTTTTGCCAAAAGCCTGTTCGAGGCCGGCGGCATTACCGCTGTCACACCCGAAACCGCGCAGTCGCAAGACGAAATGTTGAAGGCCTTCAAAGCGTCCGGTGCAAAGCTCGCTTGCCTTTGTTCCTCCGATAAAGTCTACGGGGCGGAAGGCGCCGAGGCCGCAAAAGCGCTCGCTGCGGCGGGCGCGAAGCACATCTACCTTGCCGGCAAAGCGAGGGATGACGTCAAATCGGCTGGCGTTCGTAGCTTCGTGTCCACTGGTACCGATGCGTTATCGATTTTGCGCGAGGCTTATACGAATTTGGGTGCTTAGGTCGCAAAGCGCCAAGCTGCAAGGGAATGAGATAAGTGGCTGGGATACCAAAATTCACCGAGATCGACTTTCAGGAGCCGCGCGAGCCTGCTCTTGGCACGGCCGCGCCTGCCTGGGAAACGCCGGAAGCCATCGCGGTGAAGCCCGTCTATGGGCCGGGCGATCTCGAAGGTCTCGACTTCCTCGATGGCAAGCCGGGTATTCCGCCCTATCTGCGCGGCCCCTACCCCACCATGTATGTGCAGCGCCCGTGGACGGTCCGCCAGTATTCCGGCTTCTCGACTGCAGAAGATTCGAACGCCTTTTACCGCCGCAACCTCGCGGCCGGTCAGCAAGGTGTGTCCATCGCTTTCGATCTCGCCACGCATCGCGGCTATGACTCGGACCATGCGCGCGTGACCGGTGACGTGGGTATGGCGGGCGTCGCCATCGACTCTATCTACGATATGCGAACCCTGTTCGATGGCATCCCCCTCGATCAGGTGTCCGTGTCCATGACCATGAACGGCGCGGTGCTGCCTGTGCTCGCGCTTTTCATCGTCGCCGGCGAAGAGCAAGGTGTGCCGCACGACAAGCTGTCAGGCACGATCCAGAACGACATCCTCAAAGAGTTCATGGTGCGGAACACCTACATCTATCCGCCCGAACCCTCGATGCGTATCGTCTCCGACATCATCGGCTATACGTCGCAGCACATGCCGAAGTTCAACTCGATCTCGATCTCCGGCTATCACATGCAGGAGGCCGGCGCGACGGCCGACCTCGAGCTTGCTTACACACTCGCCGACGGCATCGAATATGTGCGCGCGGCCATCGCTTCCGGCCTCGACGTGGACTCTTTCGCACCGCGGCTCTCATTCTTCTGGGCCATCGGCATGAACTTCTTCATGGAGATCGCCAAGATGCGCGCTGCGCGCGTTCTCTGGGCGAAGCTCATGATGGATGAGTTTAGCCCCAAGGACCCGCGTTCGCTCGCGCTGCGCACCCACTGCCAAACGAGCGGCTGGAGCCTGGCCGCCCAGGATGTGTTCAACAACGTCATTCGCACCTGCGTCGAGGCCATGGCCGCGACTCAAGGCCATACCCAGTCGCTGCACACCAATGCGCTCGACGAGGCGCTTGCCTTGCCGACCGACTTCTCCGCGCGCATCGCCCGCAACACCCAACTCATGTTGCAATTGGAAAGCGGAACGACGCGCATCATCGATCCATGGGGTGGCAGCTTCTATGTGGAACGCCTCACTTACGATCTCGCCGCGCGAGCGATGAAGCACATTGAGGAGGTCGAGAAGTTCGGCGGCATGGCCAAGGCCATCGAAGCCGGCATCCCGAAGCGCATGATCGAGCAGGCGGCGACCGCCACCCAGGGCCGCATCGATTCAGGCCGCCAGACCATCGTCGGCGTGAATAAGTATCGTGCCGACAGCGACGCCGAGATCGCCATCCTCAAAGTGGACAATCGCGCCGTCCGCCGCCAGCAGCTCGAAAAGCTCGAGCGGTTGAAGGCTGAGCGCGATGAGGAGGCCGTCCACCGCGCTCTTGACGAGCTCACCGAAAGCGCTGAGACAGGCAAGGGAAATCTCCTCGAAGGCGCCGTGGCGGCAGCTCGCGCCAAGGCCACCGTCGGCGAGATTTCCTATGCGCTGGAGAAGGTTTATGGCCGCCATCGCGCCAACGTTTCGGCAATCACCGGCGTCTATAAAGCAGAGATGGGCCGCAAGGACGGAAACGTGAGCCGCGTCGCAGAGCTGATCGAGGCCTTCGAGAACGAGCATGGCCGCAGGCCGCGCATCTTGGTCGCCAAGATGGGCCAGGACGGCCACGACCGTGGACAGAAGGTCATCGCATCCGCCTTCGCCGATCTCGGCTTCGATGTGGATATCGGTCCGCTGTTCCAGACGCCGGAAGAAGCCGCCCGCCAGGCGGTCGAAAACGATGTTCACATCCTTGGCGTCTCATCGCTGGCCGCAGGCCATCTGACCCTGGTGCCCGCGCTCCGCGAGGCGCTCGAGACCCAAGGCCGCGGCGACATCATGATCGTCGTTGGCGGCGTGATTCCGCCTCAGGATTACCCTGAGCTCTACGAGGCCGGCGCCAAGGCGATTTTCGGACCTGGCACGCCGATTGCCGATGCGGCCATCGACATTCTTGGCAAGCTCGGCGTCGATGACGGCGCCAAAGCCGCCGCCGAATAGCCGAGAGGCCGTGGCGCAGCCACTTGCGCTTGCGCCCGTTTCCTCCTACCCCGCACTGTTATGACTGGCACCAAGAGCGCCCAGAGTCTTGACGATTTGGCCAAGGCGATTCGCTCCGGCGACCGCGTGGCCCTCGGCCGCGCCATGACCTTGGTCGAGAGTGCCAAGCCGGAAGACCAGCTCCGCACCCAACAACTCCTCGAGACCCTCCTCCCCTTCACCGGCAAGGCCATCCGCGTCGGCATCAGCGGCCCGCCGGGCGCCGGCAAATCGACCGTGATCGATCAGCTGGGGCTCAATCTCATCGCCGAGGGACACAAGGTGGCGGTCCTCGCGGTTGATCCCACGTCGTCGCGCACCGGCGGCTCTATCCTCGGCGACAAGACCCGCATGGGCCGGCTCGCGTCCGAATCGAACGCGTTCATCAGACCGTCACCCGCCGGCACGAGCCTCGGGGGCGTTACCAAGACGACCCGCGAGACGATCTCGCTCGCGGAAGCGGCGGGCTTCGACGTCGTTTTGGTGGAGACGGTCGGGGTCGGGCAATCTGAGACGGCGGTCTCCAACATGGTCGACGTGTTCGTCGTCGTTGCGATCCCCGGCGCCGGCGACGAGCTTCAAGGCATCAAGCGCGGGCTGCTCGAGCTCGCCGACATCATTGCCGTCAACAAGGCCGACAACGACAATGTCGAGCGCGCCAACCGCGCGGCGATGGAGTACCGCACGGCGTTGCACATTCTCGCCTCTGGCCACCCGACCTGGTCGCCGGTGGTGGTGACCATGTCGGCTCGCGACAATCGCGGTCTCGACGAATTGTGGGCGAAGATCACCGAACGCCATGCGTCGATCACCAAGTCCGGGTTGCTCGCGGAGCGGCGCAGCGAGCAGGCAGCGACCTGGATGCGCGAGATCTTCGAGCAGCGCCTGCTCGCCGCCTTCAAAGGCGGACGCCGCGCCGCGCGGCGCTACCAGGAGATCGAGGACAAGGTTCGCGCCGGCCAGATGACGCCGGCCGCCGCCGCGGATGAGTTGAGCCGCCTCGTCGGGCTGGACGAGGCCGAGTAAACCAGCATCCGCGAAATCGCTTTCCTCCCGTCCGACTGGCTTGTAAGCCAAGGGCTATGATACGGCCGCGCGTCCTTGTTACGGGCTTTGGCCCCTTTCCCGGCGTCGCCGAGAACCCCTCTGGCTGGCTTGCCGAGACCCTTGCCGCTCGGATGCCTGCCCCTGACTGGGAGCTTCACGGGCACGTCCTGCCGACCGAGTGGCAGAGGGTCGCGGCGCTCACGCGCCACCTCCACGATCACTTGCAACCGCATGTAATGATTCACTTTGGCGTGAGCCCGGGCACGTCCGGCCTGCGCATTGAGCACTCGGCGCACAACCAAACATCCCAACGCGTCGACGCTTGCGGCGCGCTCCCTGGCGCGGACGCGATCTCGCCGCAGGGCCCCAGCGTCTCGATACCGACTACCTGTGGCATCGCTGTCCGCACATCTACGCAGCCGTGGTCACACCGCGCGCGCATCACGGTCCTGCGGACACTATCTCTGCAACTTTCTCTACTACCGCTCGCTCGAATGGGCGCACGCGCAAGAACGTCAGGCCCTGTTTGTCCACGTGCCCTTGCTGGCCGCACAAGGTGGACCGATGACTGGCGATGCGCTGCTCGCTGCCGCGCAAGATACTGTCGCGTTCGTTCTCGACCATGCGACCACGCACGGCGTCCCCACCATGCCGCAATCATCGGTAATGCGAGCCGCGGACATGCCGCAATGACTGTCGGACGTCGCGAGTTGATGCTGGCCGGGCTCGGCGCCGGGCTCGCGGCCGCAGCGGGGCCGCGCGCTGGCATCGCGCGCGAAGAGCCTGATATTCCGCAGCCTTTCAGCACCTATGGCGTGGTGCCGGCGGACGGCGCCGTCGACCAGACCGCAACCTTGCAAGTCGCGGCCGACGCCGCCGCGCAATCCGGCACGCCGCTATTCCTGCCTGCGGGCACCTACGCCACCGGCCGGCTCAACCTAAAGTCGGGAACGCATATAGAAGGCGTCCCGGGGCTGACGATCCTGCGGTACCGGTCCGGCGGCGCGATCGTCGGAACCGAGGGCACCGATAATGTGCGGCTCAAAGGTCTTGTGCTCGATGGCGGCAACGAGCCGCTAGGCGAAGACGGCGCGCTCCTCATCGCCACCGAGGCCACGCATTTCGACCTTTCCGATTGCCGTTTCATCGCAAGTGCCGAAGATGGAATTGTTCTCCGCAAAGTGTCGGGCCACGTCGCCGACTGCGAGTTCGCCGACATCCGTAAGGCCGCGCTGTTCAGCGAGGATGCCGGCAGTCTCGAGATCACGCACAACTACGTTCACGACTGTGGCGACAACGGTATCCTCGTGTGGCGGTCCGAGGTGGGCCAGGATGGCACCCTCGTCACGTCGAACCGCATCGAGCGCATCGGCGCCAAGAGCGGCGGTAGCGGTCAGAATGGCAATGGTATCAACGTCTTTCGTGCCGGGTCGGTCCTCATCAATGGCAACCGCATCACCGACTGCGCCTTCTCGGCGATCCGCTCCAATTCCGGCTCCAACTGCCAGATGGTCGCCAATTCCTGCGCCCGCCTTGGCGAGGTCGCGCTTTATGCCGAGTTTTCCTTCGAGGGCGTCGTGATCGCCAACAACATCGTCGATCAAGCGGCGATGGGCGTCTCTGTTACGAACTTCAAGGAAGGCGGCCGCCTCGCGGTTGTGCAAGGCAATTTGATCCGCAATCTCTTCCTCAGAAAGGACGTCGACAGCCGCGGCATCGGTATCGCCGTCGAGGCCGACAGCGTCGTCAGCGACAATGTCGTCGAGGGCGCCCCCGCCTACGGTATCCTGGTGGGTTGGGGCAACTACCTCCGCGACGTGACCGTCACCGACAATCTCATCCGCAAATCCCATATCGGCATCGGTGTTTCCGTCAGCTCGTCGGCCGGAACCGCGCTGATCACCGACAATCTGATCACCGAAGCCAAGGACGGCGCCATCCGCGCCATGAATGGCGCGACGCCGGTCGGGCCTGATCTGGCGCAACAGAGCGCCGAGGCCTACCGCAATCTCGCGGTCTATTCCAACGTCGTCCGCTGATAGGTCAGCCGGCCGCGCGGGCTTCCATCGTGCCGTCGCGCTCAAGCGCGCGAACAAGCGCGGCGCTCGCGGCGATCCGTCCGACGACCTTGCCGCGCCAATTCCGCAACTCCCCCTTGAGCTCGTTGGCCATCACGTCACGCGCCCGCGGCAGGAAGGCAGCGAGCGCTGTGCGCATCACATGCTCGGCGCCGCGTTTGGTACCATCATCGATCTTGAGCGCGATACCGAGCCCGAGCTCGGGAAGCGCGGCGCAGTGCACGCCCTCGGCACCGCCCTTGACGAATGCCGCCGGCGCAAGATCGCGCAGCACGATGGTGTCGAAACGCCCCTCGCCCGCGACCAAGACCGGCGCGGCAAAGCACGCTTGCATCAAGCGTTGGCCAGCCTGCGCCTGATCTGGCGCCAGCTCGTCACCCGTGCCAAGCCGTGCGAAGCCTCGCGCCAGAGCGGCGAGCGGCAGCGCGAAAGTGGGGACGGAGCAGCCGTCGATACCAATCAGACTCGGGTCCAGCGCGAGTCCACAAGTCTCTGAAAGGATTCGCCCGATCATGACCTGAAGCGGATGGTCGAGCTTCTCGTAACCGCGCGGCTCGAAGCCGAGATGAACGGCGGCGGCGAGCATTCCGGCATGCTTGCCCGAGCAGTTGTTGTGGATCGCGCGAGGCCGCTGCCCGCTCCGCATCAGCTCAGTTGTGGTTACATCGCTGAGCGGCCAGTGCGCGCCGCACGCAAGATAGCTCTCGTCGAGTCCAGCCTTGGCAAGCAGGCTCCGAACGGCATCGAGATGCACTTGATCGCCACTATGGGATGCGCAGGCAACGGCAAGCTCCTTGTCGCTGAGATCAAATGCGTCAGCTGCGCCGCTCTCGACGAGCGGGATGGCTTGCAGCGCCTTGATCGCCGAGCGTGGATAGATCGGGCGCTCCACGTCGCCGAGCGCGACCGCGAGGGTCCCGTGGGCGTCGGCGACGGCGATAGACCCGCGATGACGGCTCTCGACCAGCGGACCCCGATGAACCTCGACCAGCGTTGGGTTGGGCGACTCCATGATCCTATTTTGCGGCCGGCTAAGGCCGGGCGCGCTCCGCGGTTCGGCCAGCGGGTCTTTCCTTCGCCGCAAGTTCCGTCGGCACACCAGCCGCGTGCTTGGACTCGCGGATCACGAGCGAGGTCTTCACGCTCGCCACGTTCGGCGCGGCGGTCAGTTCGTGAATGATGAAGTCCTGGAACGCACTCAAATTGGGGGCGACGCACCGCAACAGAAAGTCGATTTCCCCCGACAGCATGTAGCAGTCGCGCACAATGGGCGAGCGCCGCGCATGATCCTCGAATTTGATCAGATCGGCCTCGGCCTGGCTATGCAGCTTGATCATGGCGAAGGCGCTGACATCGAAGCCGAGCGCCTTGTCGTTAAGGGTCGCGGTAAAGCCTTCAATGATGCCGGCCTCTTCGAGCGCCCGTACCCGGCGCAGGCATGGCGGGGCCGAGATGCCGACCTTGCGGGCCAGCTCGACATTGGTAATCCGCCCGTCGGCTTGGAGCTCGCGCAGGATCAGCCAGTCGGTGGCATCAAGGCGGGCGGCACGCATGGGTCGTTAGCTCCTGGACGATCGCAGTCTCATCGCGCTAGAACGCGGCTCCAGCGCGTTTCCGCGGGCTCTGCAAAATGGCGGCTTCGCGTAATTTTAGGTCCTCCCAGCAAAAGAATCGAAAAGAAATTGAGCGTTTTCCGTTCCGGAAATTTTAGCGGCGCCCCGACCGAGGCCCCCGCGGAGGGCGCTGCGGCCCTCATTGCCGAGAGCCGCAAGGCCCGCGCCGATAAGACGTGGATCGTCACCGATGGGTCCGTCGGCATGGAAGCCCAGGGCATCGCCGTGGCCGAGGCCGTCGGGCTTCCATACGTGCTCAAGCGAGTCCGCCCCAAAGGCGCCATGCGGCTCGTGCCGACACCACTCCAGATCCTGCTGCCGCCGCGCATGCTGCTTGCCTCGGTAACGGCAAATGATCCAATCGAGCCGCCTTGGCCGCGCCTCGTCATCTCCATCGGCCGCCGCAGTGTGGCCATTGCCCTGGCCATCAAACGTGTGTCAGGCGCGTATGCGCTGCATATCCAGAACCCGAGAGTGCCGGCCCGGCTGTTCGATCTTGTGGCAGCGCCGGCGCACGATAATTTCGAAGGACCGAACGTCGTCACGACATTTGGCGCCGTGCACAGCGTAACGGCCGATCGTCTTGCCGAGGCAGGCAATGCATTCGCGCCCCGGATCGAGGGGTTGCCGCATCCACGAACGGCCGTGCTCCTTGGCGGCGAGAGCCAAGCCTTCAGCTTTCCCCCGGACGCTGCCACTGCGTTCGGCGCCAAGCTCGCAAATCTCATCCGTGAAAGCGGCGGCTCTCTTCTCGTCACGCCGTCCCGCCGAACCCGCGCCGATTCACTCGCAGCCCTGTCCCGCGCCATCGAAGGGACACCCAATTTTGTGTGGGACAGCACCGGCGACAATCCCTATTTCGCGTTCCTGTCGCTGGCTGACGCGATCGTCGTCACGGAAGATTCGGTCAACATGGTCACGGAGGCGGCGGGTACCGGTAAACCAGTCTACGTCCAATCTCTGCCGGGCCGCTCGAGCCGGCTCTCCCGCTTCCACGCCCTCATGCGCAAGCGCGGTGCGACCCGGCCATTCGAAGGCCATCTTGAGTCGTGGAGCTATGAGCCTATCAACGACACCGAGGTGGTCGCGTCGGTCATCCGCCGCGCTCTTGACCTTGAAACCAAAGGATAAACCCCGCGGGTCGGAAGCAGGTTGCGGAAGCGGCAGCCTATGCTTACTTCTCCCTCTCCGCTCCAAAACCTAGAGGCATCCATGGCCCCTCGCCACGCCAAGGTCATCATTATCGGCGCCGGCCCCGCTGGCTACACGGCCGGCATTTATGCCGCGCGCGCCATGCTGAAGCCCCTGCTCATCGAGGGCATTCAGCCGGGTGGTCAGATGACCATTACCACCGACGTCGAGAACTATCCGGGCTTTGCCGACGTGATCCAGGGGCCGTGGCTCATGGAGCAGATGCGCCAGCAGGCAATCCACGTGGGCACCGAGATCATCTCTGACACTGTCGTCGAGGTAGACCTCAAACGGAAGCCGTTTTGGCTCAAGGGCGACAGCGGCGCCGACTACACGGCCGACGCACTCATCATCGCCACGGGCGCCAAGGCGCGCTGGCTCGGCCTTCCATCCGAGCAGAAATTCCAGGGCTACGGGGTCTCGGCCTGCGCGACCTGCGATGGCTTCTTCTATCGCGGCAAAGAGGTCATTGTCGTAGGCGGCGGCAACACCGCCGTCGAGGAGGCTCTCTTCCTCTCCAATCTCGCCGAGAAGGTCACCCTCGTGCACCGCCGGGACGAGCTCCGTGCGGAGAGGATCTTGCAGCAGCGGCTGTTCGACCATCCCAAGATCAAGGTCATGTGGGATCACCAACTGGCCGAGGTGCTTGGCGAAGACGATCCTCTCGGCGTGACGGGTGCCAAGTTGAAGAACACCAAGACCGGCGAGATCACGACGGTGCCGATCGACGGCATCTTCATCGCCATTGGCCACACACCAGAGACCGCGCTGTTCAAAGGTCAGCTCGATCTGAAGCCGTCTGGCTATATTGTGACAGAGCCGGGCTCCACCGCCACCAACGTTGAAGGTGTGTTTGCGGCAGGAGACGTCACGGATGATGTCTATCGCCAGGCAGTCACCGCCGCAGGCTTGGGCTGCATGGCGGCGCTCGATGTCGAGAAGCATCTCGCCGGCATCGACCACGTCGCCGAGGCGGCCGAGTAGCTCAGAACCACGCAGCCACGACCCCGTAGAGGCTTTCGCCCGCGACCAACCCTGCCGCTACGCTCAATAAGAACCGCGACGACCAGTTCGGCACCAGCCGATGAAGGACGCTGGCGATCGCCGCGCCAAGGAACAAGGTGATTGACGTGCCCGCCGGGATGACGAAGGCGAGCCCAAGCGTCGCACCGCTCGGCACCAGCATCAGCCAAGTCGGGCTCAAGCGCCGCTCGATCAGCGCGAGCGCAACGCCCAGAATCCCGGCGATGGCCATAGCGATCAGCCGAGGGTGGAATGCCTGACAACCCCACGCTTAGCGTCTCGGCCACAGCCTTCCATGTGGCGACAGCAGCGCCGGCCACTCCGGCGTGATCAATTGGTTCGCGGGATCGGAGATCAAGGTCAGATAGACGAAACTGCCGGCGAGGCTTCCCATCACCACGCCACCGCATTGCGCGGCCACCTGCCGCGCGGGGGCTTGCGCCCACCTCGTACCCGGCGCGGAAATCGTTGAGCAGATCGGCGCTCTGCCCTGCCGCACCACCAGCAACGTTGGCGGTCATCAGATTCGTAATGGGCTGCCCGGGGCCATTGCCCCGAAGGTGAGTTGCGACACCTTGCCGATGGCGCCGATCGGCGCGACAGACGTCTCGCCGACGACTCGTGCAGCGACAGTCGCCAGCACAAAGGCCAACGGAATGGCGATGAGCGCCATGGTCCAGTGAATATCGAACAGTGAGATTTGAAGCGCGACGGTGATGATCGCCGCCAGCGCAAATCCGCCGAGCCGCATCGCGCGACCGGCCTCCCGCTCTCGCGTCGTGCTCTTTGAATTCTCCCCACGCATAGATGCGATTGCAGCAGCGGCAAAGCTAGTGAGACTCGCCGTAACCATCATCGTGACGCCAGGCCACAACAGCCAACCGACTAGTGCCTGAAACCAGTTTTCGTCCGTGTTGCCGGCCACATCGACGATGCCTTGCGCGATCAGCTCCGGTGCGATCACACCCCACGCGATCAATGCACCCATCAACAGGCCGAGCCCGGCCCGCAACCCGATAATGCTGCCGAAGCCGAGCAAAAGCAGCGATGGATCGAATGCGAGCGTGAGCTTCTTCGCCGTCAGTGACGGCGCAAACCGCGGCACTTGCCATACGAAGTCGTCGATGGCGTTGAAGAGGACGGCCCCGCAGAGGCTCGACATCAGAACCCCGACGCGCTTCATCGCCTCGCGCCCGTGGCTGAACATGTCGCGCATGGTTTCCGCCGTCGCCATGCCGGCAGGAAATACAAGGTTCGACTGCACGATCATGCGTGGCCGCAAATACCAGCCGACCCACACGCCAAGAAAGCTCACCGCGAACACCCAAGCGGCGAGCGTCGGCCATGGCAGGTTTCCTCCTGTCATCATCGCGAGCGCCGGAATCGGCGCCACGAGCCCGCTCGACACGATCGCCGCCGCCGACGATGCCGCCGTCTGATTGATGTTGCTCTCGAGTACGCCCCATGGCGCGAGACCTAAGAGCCGCGTGACGGGCACCCAGAACGCGAAAGCCAGCAGGAGTGCCGTGATCGACATATTGAACGACCAGCCGATCTTGAGCCCTGAGTAGACGTTGCAGGGCGCGAGCAGCGCGCCGAGGATCATGCCGGTCGCGAGCGCCCGCGGCGTAAGCTCACGACCGCTGTCGGACGGCACCACGGAATCGTGCGTGATGGTCATTCCCGTTGGTGCCACGAACCGCTGCGTTCACCAACCCCCTCAACCATCAACCAATAGGCTGAGTTGACCGGCATTCCGCCCGCCACCTATGCTCCCGGCGTCGGAGGATTTGGTGCACGTTTTCGGGTCCGCGCTAACCAGGCTGTCTTGGGGCGCCTGTTCGATTCTTATCTCCCTAGGCGGCGCGTTGGCGGCACCTTCCTGCCCCGCCGAGCGCGGCGAACCTATGGTTGCGGCGGACCACGCGCTGTGCGCTGATCTCGAACAGGCCGTGCGCAAGCCCGGCGCCCTCCCCCAAGACCAATACGAAGCGAAGCTCGCCGCGTTCCTCCGCAACTTCTGTCATCGCGACGAAGCCTCGGGCTGGAAGAGCGACAAATACATGCGCGACACCGGCCCCTTCATCGGCTCATTCCATAACGGAACGTGGACCGGTGAGTATCGCGGTACGCACGCGCCGGCGGTCGTCTGGTATTCGCCCGACATGGTCGAATGGCTGAAGTCAAACCGTGCGGAAGGCAGCACCGAGGATAAGGCGCCGGTGCCCGACGGCGCCATCATGGTCAAGGAGATGTTCCCGCCGCCGACCTCTCATTGCAAAGACGTGGACCTCCTCCACCTGTTCCCTGAGAACGGCGGCGCGATCATGGTGCGCGCCAGCGAGATGTCGCGCGACGGCTGGTATTGGGGTTGGTTCGGCTGGGGCGAAGGCGACTGGGCACCGACCTGGCCCGCCAACGCCGCTCACGGCTATCCCAACACCGGCTTCGGGCTTTACTGCACCAACTGCCACAGCTCGGCGCGGGCCAACCAGACCTTCGCCTCCTTGCGCAACATCAAGGGCGAGCCCGGCGTGCCCCTGACATTCTTGAGCGAGGACTTCTATCTCGAGGATCACTTCAAGGCACCAGACGAGAATCCCGCCAACCGCAAAGGCCCGTCCTCGCCTGTGGTGGAGTTCCACACCCACCACGAGGACGTGGCCACCGAGGAAGACGAAGTGAAGAGCGCGACTGCCGCGTTTCAGCGGAGCTTGCGTAATCTGAAGCCTTACGGCAGCGAGTTCACGGACATCTTCCAGCTCCTGCAGAGTGCCCCGCCACGAGACGGCGCGGTCGACGCCCTGCCCTCACAGACCTACGACCATGTTTGGTTTCCCGCCGGCGAGCCGACGGCAAAGTCACGCTTCGTGACCTCGGATCAATGCATCGGCTGTCACAGCGCTGGCGGCACCGGCTTGCAGTTCCACATGACGGAGCCGACGGAAGACCCGAAGCTGATGAACATTTCGCCCTATGGCTCGTGGCACAAATCACCCATGGGGCTGAGCGGGCGCGATCCAATTTTCTTCTCTCAGCTTGCCAGCGAGATCGAGACGTTCCATCCCGAATCCTCGGAGATCCTTCAAGACACGTGCCTGAGCTGCCACGCCGTGCAGGGGCAACGCCAGCACGCCATCGACAAGCACGCCGCGACGGGCGAGTGCACCCCGTTCGGACGCGATGTGCTCGACGCCGTCCCCTACCCGGCTGACAATCCCACGGCCTCGCTCGCCCATTACGCGGCGCTCGGCCGCGATGGCGTTGCCTGCACCACCTGCCACAGCATGGTGCTGGGCGCGGAGGCGACAGAGAAGGTCAAAGACGAGCCGCAGAACGCCTGCGTCGCAGAGCGCCAGGACCGTCTCAATCCCGGGCTCACCGGCCTCGCCAAGACCTTCACCGGCAGCTTCCTGGTCGCATCTCCCGGCGACATCTTCGGACCTTTCAAGGACCCGAAGACGAAACCGATGGAGGACGCCACCGGCTTGGTTGCGGCCCATAGCGAGCACGTCAAAAGTTCCGAGGTCTGCGCGAGCTGTCATACCGTCCACCTGCCAGTCCTCCACCAGGGCAAGGTGATCGGTCACACCTACGAGCAGGCGACGTATCCGGAATGGGCGTTCTCCAGCTACCGCACCGGCGAGACGATCGACGGCGCGCTGCCGCTTGGCGCCGGCGCGAAGGCAAAGTCCTGTCAGGGCTGCCACATGCCGAGCACCGACAAGCACGGCAAACCTCTGCGCAGCAAGATCGCCACCATCCAGGAATATTCGGGCTTCCCGCAGGCCGAATACACGCTGCCGCCCGAGGACATCGACCTCGAGCCTCGCGAAGGCTTCGCCAAGCACACGCTGGTGGGGCTGAACCTGTTCTTCAACAAGATGGCCCAGCAATTTCCCGAACTGCTCGGCATCCGTACCGAGGACCCCATGCTGCCGTCGCGGCGCGGCGTCGATCCGCTGCTCGCCACAGAGCAGGCCATGCTCAGGCAGGCCGAGACCACCGCCGAGGTCGACGTGAGCGAGGTGGCACGCGACGGTGATGCGCTCACCGCCAAGGTCACCGTGGTCAACAATGCGGGCCACAAGTTTCCCTCGGGCGTCGCCTTCCGCCGCGCCTTCATCGCCTTCGACGTGCTCGACAAGGACGGCAACGTGCTGTGGGCCTCGGGCCGCACCAACGGCACCGGTGTGATCGTTGACGAGAACGACGAGGCCATTGCCGGCGAGTTGTGGTGGACGCCGAATTGCGGCGCGCGCATCGACCCGGACGCGCGGGCGCACCAGCCCCACTACCAGGTCATCACCCAGCAAAACCAGGCGCAGATCTATCAGGAACTCGCCGCCGCGCCGGCCGACGTCGAGAACCCAACGTGCGGCGCCCACGCCAAGCCCGAAGGACCGCTCACCTCGAGCTTCCTCGCCATCTGCGCCAAGGTGAAGGACAACCGCCTCCTGCCCCACGGCTTCCTGACGCTGGACGGCCGCGTCGAGATCGCGAGCGCGCTTGGCGCCAAGCAGGACCTCGCCGAGGACGTGGCGCCCGTCGCCATCGGCGACGACCCCGACTACGCCGAAGGTGGCAGGGACACGGTTCGCTACCAGATCCTCCTTGCCGACATCGCGGGCGAGCCCGCCGAGGTGCGCGCCACGCTCTACTATCAGGCCACGCCCCCGTTCTTCCTTCAGGACCGCTTCTGCACCTCCAAAAGCGCGGATACCAAGCGGCTCTACTACCTCACCGGGAAGCTGAAGACCGGCTCTGGCCCGATCCAAGACTGGAAGCTCCAGGTCGGCAAGACCGCCAGGGCGCCCGTTAATTAAGGTCCCGCCAGAGAATGGTGGCATAGACGGAAAATGCGGTAATCTAGGCCCGCTACCGAAGCGGGCTCGCCCGCCTCGTCAAGAAAACCGGGCTTAAGGGGAATTCATGGCAGACAATCCTATGTTCGAGATCCCGCCGGAGATGCGCGATTTCGCCGAGAAGAACGTCGAGCAGGCGCGCGTGGCCTATGGCCAGTTCATGGAGTTCATGAGCCAGGCCATGAATGCCTGGTCCGCGTCCGGCGTTCCGGAAGCGGGGAACTTCAAGGCCCTGCAAGAGCGCGCCGTCGCCTTCGCCAAGGAGAACGCCGAACGCTCATTTGCGCTGGCGAGCGACCTCGCCAAGGCGAAGGACATGCAGGAAGTGCTGACCCTGCAAAGCCGCTTCGTGCAGACCCAAATGCAGACCTTCGGCATTCAGGCGCAGCAGCTGTCATGGCTCATGGCTGACGCTTTCCGGGCCATGCAGTCCAGCTCGACGCCGAAGGGCTGATCCCTCCTCTCCGCCGCCGGGACGTGCTTCATCGTCTCGCCGCGAAACCCGCGCGAGTCCTGTCAAAGAGCCTCCCAATGTCTCCCGGGTCGTGAGGACTGCGGGGCACCGAAGAGCCTGCGTCCATCGCGCGAAGATGGGCAGCCTCTCGGCGCCCCGCATGCGGCATCTTTTTAGAGCCTCGTATCGCCGCTTATCGCCAGTGGCACAGGCGCGGTGCGAAAGCAGAGCGCGCCTCACCCGTCGGCCCACGCGTTACATCGCAGGCGGGCGAGGTAGAGACCCCCGAGGCCGGTCCGTTAGCCTGGCGCGGGTGTCCGGGCCTATCGGGAATTGTGCATCCGAGATCAGCCCATCCGTACCGCGCCACCCCGGGCGCCGCATCCCACGTCCCGAGACACAGACGGTCTGCAGCTCGCGTCCTCATGGACGAGGGACGCACGCATTGTAAACGAGGTTTGAGAGGCGGGGACAAGTTACTAGCCCTCAAGCTCACGGCGAGTTCACTTGACCGTAACGATGCCGGGCGGATAATCAGGCCAGGATGACCAATCTGCGCGCCATAGTCGTTGCCGTTCTTGCTTTTTCCCTGGCCGTTTTGCCGGTCTCGGCGGCGGAAATGCGCTCGTCCATGGCCGCCGGCATGTCCGGAACGGCTGACCAGGCCGAGTGCTGCCCGCAAGCCGGGCACTGTGAAAAGCAGACCAACAAGGACTGCGGTCACTCGACATCTTGTGCCCTCAAGTGCTCCGTCCTCCCGGCAACGCAGGTTGCGGCAAAGGACCTCGTCTCGCCACCCAAGACAGCGCCTGAGCTTGCGGTGGTGATCCCGGCGCTCCGCTCTGCTCTGGAGCACCCGCCTCTCCCGCCTCCCCGCGTCTGAATCCTTGAACAAGTCGTGCTGATGCCGCGCGCCTGATGCGCCCGGAGCAGTACGCGCGAGCCCTCTGCCGCGCGCAGGGCCCGTCAACAAGGAAACGGAGCGCATCATGAAGCGTCTCAACAGTCTGGTGCTGTTGGTGGCCGGCCTCGCCGCCGGTGCCGCCGGCAGCTACTGGTATGGCCATCGATCCGAACCGGCGTCGATGCCCGCCACTGCCGAACATGCTGGCCACAGCGAGACCAGCGGCAGCGGAGAGAAGGGCCGACAGATTCTCTACTACCGGAACCCCATGGGGCTGGCCGACACATCGCCCGTGCCCAAGAAAGACTCGATGGGCATGGACTACATCCCCGTCTATGCCGACGAGGCCGACGACCGCGGCACGGTCAAGGTCAGTCTCGCCAAGGTGCAGCGCAGCGGCGTCAAGACCGAGACAGTCGGCCCTATGGAACTCTCCCGTGAGGTCCGCGGCGTCGGAACCGTCGAGCACGATGAAGCGACGCTGTCGATCGTGACCGTTCGCTCTGACGGCTACATCGAGGACTTGTTCGTCGACAAGACGGGACAGCACGTCATGGCGGGCGAGCCCATGTTCCGGTTCTACAGTCCGCAGATCCAGCTGGCGCAGGTCGACCTGCTGGTTTCATTGCGCGCCCAGGGCCGTCCCGGCGCCGACCGCGAGGTTGAAGGATCCATCCAGAAATTGCGAAATCTCGACGTGCCGCGGAAGCGCATCGACGAGGTGATCAAGACCAAGGAGAATCCTAGGACACTCGACTGGCCCTCGCCGGCAACCGGGCACGTGATCACCAAGAATGTCATCAAGGGCCAGTTCGTTAAGGCTGGCGACGAACTGTTTCGCATTGCCGATACCTCCCATGTGTGGGTGGTCGCCGATGTCGCCGAAGCTGATATCGCCGACATCGCGGTGGGCACACCCGTAACCGTGACGCTTCGGGCATTCCCGAACTCACCGCGCGAAGGCAAGGTGACCTTCATCTATCCGCACATAATGAAGATGGAAACGCGTACAGTCTCCGTCCGCATCGAGCTGCCAAACCCAGACGGACAGATACTGCCCGGTATGTACGCCGACGTCGTGTTCCACCCTGGCGCGGACGACCCGAAAGTGATGGCGGTGCCCTCGAGCGCCGTCATCGACAGCGGGGCGCGCAAGGTGGTGCTCGTCGCCAAAGGCGAAGGCCGGTTCGAGCCTCGCGAGGTCAAGATCGGCCGGCGGGGCGTGGACCACGTGCAAATCCTAGAAGGCCTCAGCGAAGGCGACGAGGTCGTCACGTCCGCCACGTTTCTCATTGACTCGGAAAGCAATCTGAAAGCGGCCCTGGAAGCCTTCAACCAAGGGACGCCGCAATGATCGCTCGAATCATCCGCTGGTCGGCACGCAACGTTTTTGTGGTCGGACTCGCCACCATCTTCATCGCCATTGCGGGCATCTATGCGGTCCAGAAGGTGCCGCTAGACGCGATCCCCGACCTTTCGGACGTGCAGGTGATCGTCTTCACGGAATACCCGGGCCAGGCACCGCAGGTTGTCGAGGATCAGGTCACCTACCCGCTGACCACGGCCATGCTCACGGTACCCAAGGCTCACGTCGTGCGCGGCTTCTCGTATTTCGGCGTGTCGTTCGTCTACGTAATCTTCGAGGAAGGCACTGACATCTATTGGGCCCGCTCGCGGGTGCTGGAATATCTCAGCGCCGCTGCACGGGATCTGCCATCGGGCGTTACCCCCGAACTCGGCCCCGACGCGACCGGTGTCGGCTGGGTGTATCAGTACGCGCTGCGCGGCGCGCAAAAGAGTCTTGCCGAGCTTCGCACCCTTCAGGACTGGTATGTCCGATTCGGATTGGCAAAGGCGCAAGGCATCGCCGAAGTTGCGAGCGTCGGCGGTTTTGTCAAGCAGTACAGCGTCGTCGTCGACCCGCGGCGCCTCCAAGCGCTCAACATTCCTCTCGAAAAGATCAGGGACGTCATTCGCGAGAGCAACATGGACGTCGGCGGACGCACCGTAGAGCTTTCCGAGCACGAGTACATGGTGCGCGGCCGGGGCTACATTAGAAGTCTTTCGGACCTGGAACAGATCGTCGTCAAGAACGACTCCGGCGTACCGGTCCTACTCAAGGACGTGGCAACGATCGAACTTGCGCCGGAAGAACGCCGCGGCATCACCGAGCTGAACGGCGAGGGAGAGGTCGTTTCCGGCATCGCGCTGCAGCGTTTCGGCGAGAACGCCCTGTCGGTCATTCAGCATGCCAGGGACCGTTTGGCGGAAATTGCCCCCAGTCTTCCCGAAGGTGTCAGTCTGGAGACAGTCTATGACCGGTCGAACCTCATCTACCGCGCGATCGACACGCTGCGCTGGACCCTCGTCGAGGAGAGCATCATCGTCGCGTTGGTCTGCCTTGTGTTCTTGCTTCATGCGCGCAGCGCTCTCGTTGCTATTATCACGCTGCCTCTCGGCGTTCTCATCGCCTATATCTGCATGTGGGTGCTGGGTCTCTCCTCCAACATCATGAGCCTGGGTGGCATTGCCATCGCCATCGGCGCCATGGTGGATGCCGCCATCGTCATGATCGAAAACGCGCACAAGCGTCTGGAGCGCGCCCCTGCCGGCAAGCCCCGAACTGAGATCCTGATCGAGGCGGCGGTAGAAGTTGGGCCCGCTCTGTTCTTCAGCCTGCTCATCATCACCGTCTCGTTCCTGCCAATTTTCGCCCTCGAAGCGCAGGAGGGCCGGCTATTCAAGCCCCTCGCCTACACCAAAACTTTCGCCATGGGGGCGGCGGCACTTCTGTCGGTGTTGGTCGTGCCCGCGCTGATGGTCGTGTTCGTGCGCGGACGCATCATGCCCGAGCGCAAGAATCCGGTGAACCGGTTCCTGATCTGGATCTACCGGCCAGTTATCGATCTGGCGTTGCGTTTCAAGGCGGTCACCATTCTCTTGGCACTGGCGATCCTGGCGGCGAGCGTCTGGCCCGCCTCGCAGCTCGGCAGCGAATTCATGCCCAATCTCAACGAAGGGACACTGCTTTATATGCCTACGACCTTGCCTGGCATCTCCGTCACCGAGGCCAGCGAACTGCTCCAGACACAGAACAAGATCATCAAGACTGTTCCGGAGGTGGAGTCCGTCTGGGGCAAGGCCGGACGCGCCTCCACGGCGACCGACCCGGCGCCGTTGGAAATGATCGAAACCGTGATCAACTTGAAGCCAGAGAGTGAGTGGCGCGATGGCATGACGATCGATGCGCTAATCGCCGAAATGGACAAGTCGCTGCAGTTTCCCGGCGTGTCCAACGCGTGGACCATGCCCATCAAGGCCCGCATCGACATGCTGTCGACCGGCATCCGCACCCCGGTTGGCGTCAAGGTTTTTGGCACTGATCTGGGCGAGATGGAGCGACTTGCGCGGGAGATCGAGGCGGCAATTCGCACCGTGCCAGGCACGACGAGCGCCTATGCCGAGCGCGCCATCAGTGGCTACTACGTGAACATCGACCCAGATCGCACTCGACTTGCTCGGTATGGCCTCATGGTTGGCGACGTACAGAACGTCATCGCCACGGCACTCGGCGCCAAGCCGGTCACCACTACGGTCGAGGGCCGCGAACGCTACAACGTAGCCGTCCGCTATCCGCGAAACTACCGCAACGATCCTCACGCGATCGCCAACGAGGTGCTGATACCCCTACCGAGTGGCGGCACGGTGCCCCTAGGCGAAGTCGCGGACGTAAGCCTATCCCAGGGCCCGTCGATGATCCGCACGGAGGATGCGCAGCTCGCGCTCTATATCTTCGTAGACTTCCGCGATCGGGATATCGGGAGTTTCGTTGCCGACGCACAAAAGGCCGTCGCCGAGCAAGTCAACTTTCCGCCGGGTTACTACGTGACCTGGAGCGGTCAGTTCGAGTACCTGGAGCGCGCCAAAGAGCGGCTTCGCATCGTCGTGCCGATTACGGTCCTTATCATCTTCCTTTTGCTCTATCTCAACTTCCGGCGCATCACCGAGACGCTCATCGTCATGCTATCGGTGCCGTTCGCCCTCGTGGGCGGCTTCTGGTTGATGTGGTGGCTGGATTTCAACCTCTCCGTCGCGGTCGTCGTCGGCTTCATCGCCCTCGCCGGGGTCGCCGCCGAGACCGGCGTGGTCATGCTGATCTATCTCGATAGTGCGCTCAAAAACTTGAAGGAGCGCCGCGAACGGGAAGGCAAGCCGTTCACGCTGGCCGACCTATACGCGGCGATCATGTCCGGCGCCGTGGAGCGCGTGCGGCCGAAGATCATGACGGTGGCAGCGATCATGGCGGGGTTGCTGCCGATCATGTGGAGCCATGGCACGGGATCCGAGGTGATGAAGCGCATCGCCGTGCCGATGATTGGTGGGATGGTCTCGTCCACGGTGCTCACGCTCGTGGTCAGTCCCGTGATCTATGCCTTGGTGAAAGGCGCGGCGCTGCGGCGAGAGGTCTCCGCGAAGCTCGCCGACGGAATGACGGTCCGGTCCTGATCGTCTTCACCACGCCGCAGACGTGGTAGTCTGGGACGGCAGGAGGCGACGGTGGTCGGCAAGCGGGTACAGTTCGAGGATGAGACCTGGGCGGCGCTCGACGCACTCGCCGACGAGACAGGCAAAAGCTTTCAGGACCTTGCCGACGAAGCCTTCAAGGACTTGTTGAAGAAGCACAAGCAGCCTGTCGGCCTCAAGGCCGCGCTCAAGGAGAGCGTCGCCGCCAAGGACAAGAAGGGGCGCTGAGTGTCGTAACCGCCCGGGAGGATCATCGCTCATGCTGCCAGAGCCTCCGGCAGATCTCCACGTCGTCAGTTGGAACGAGGAAGACGCGGCAGCCATCGATGGCGGCACCGCGATCGGCTGGTGGGGCGGCTTCTTCGAGGAGGGCATGCGCTGGAAGGACTACCTGGATGCGTTCAACCCGAAGGTCCATCCCTATCTGGAGGCCGCCCGAAAATCCGCCGTCGCGCACAACATCAAGGCGACCGGCGAGCAGCATCAGTATGACGGGATCACGCCGGTGTTCTCCGACGGCAGCGTCTTCGCCATGACCTTTCGCTCCTGGGGCGACTTCATGGCCGCCGTGTGGAGCGAGGAGGAAGACACCGACATGAGCTACATGGACTTCTACATGTGAGCCCGGAACCGCTCATCTATCACGGCGTGAAGGTACGCTGGAACGACGGCCGCACGGAGATGTTCCGCTACGACACCGAGGAGCAGGCGCGCGCCGCCGAGCGCT
>JAWKWG010000031.1:0-32038 GCA_041397675.1 Hyphomicrobiales bacterium
CCGTGAAGCCGATGCCGGTGGAAACAAAGGCGAGCGCGGCATCCGGCGTGACGTCGCTGAACGCGTGCTGCCACGCAACAGAGATATGCGGCACGACCTGCATGGTGTCCCAATACGCCATCGAGGCCGCGCGCACGCCGAGCGTCGAGTAGCCCACGTCTTCGTCGGCGCTGCCGCGCAAGGAAGCGAGCGCGCCGCCATGCTCCTTGAAGCGGTCGGTGTCGATCGAGACATAGGCCAGCCCCGCGAACGGCTCCAGCGCCACCCGGCCCATCTGTGTGGGATACGCGATCTCGCCGAATAGCTGGCCGGTGTCGGCATCGTAGGACGCGTTCTGCCGCTCGAAGAAGCCGGGGAAGATCACGGCGCGGCTGGTGTCGATGTTGCTCCAGGACCACGCGCCGCCGCCTCTGAGTGCGAAGCCGCCCGCCATGCCGCCGAGATAGCCGGCGAGATCGAAGCTATCGACGTCGGCCGACGAGTTCCGCGCCTCGACTTTCACATTGGAGAACGACGCGCCGGTCGCCAATCCGATGCGCCAGCTCCCGCCGATGCTCGCATCCATGCCGGAGACGAAGCCGCCGAGATCGCGGTCCGCCGTTGCCGCGTTGCCGTCGCCGCTGAAATCGGCCCACGCGCCATAGGCTCGCGTCCAAAAGGCAACGGACGAATGTGGCGGCGCCACGCTGAGAGACTTGTCGTCATAGCCCAAGGCCATCGCCTGGTCGTCGAGCGATGCGACGTCAGGTCCGCTGGCTCCGAGCGCGGCAGGCTGGCCGGCCGCGTTCGAATATCCCGCCTGCATCAGACGTCCCAGGATCGCCTCGCGCACATAGCGGCTGTCGTCGGCGAGCGTTCCTGCGACCGTCGCGTGAATCTCGCCGGAGAGCGCATCGAATGCTTGGCGCGCGCCTTGTGGTGTTTGAAAGAAGATCGCTGCGGCAAGCGGGCCGAACGCGCCGTTGTCGAGAGCATCGGCAACCGCGGTCTGGTTCCGCGTTCGCGCAGCGCTCGAGAATGGCAGGTGCGTGATCGTCAACACCACGTTGTTGCCGCTGGCGCCCGCTTTGTAATTAAGAGACGACGCGAGGAATATTGAGTTTGTAGAAGCGTCGGCAAACCTGCCGTTGATTGCATCGTTGCCGTCGTTGTCGATGATCACATACTTCGTCTTGCGTCTGTAGCCGCCGGCCGTCGCCAGAACACGCAGCGTTGCGCCCGTGAGATTGACGGTGCCATTGACCACGATCTTGTCGCTCTGGCCCTTGGCATTCACCTCCGCCTCATAGCTGGCGCCCGGCCCAAGCGTCAGGTTGCCGTTCACCGTCGTGGTGCCGATGGAATTGCCGGGCGCGAACATTCCGCCAAAGCCTAGGGTGGTCGCTCCCACGCTACCGGAACCGCCCAACGTGCCGCCATTGTTGACGACGACCGGCGACACGATGGAGCCGTTTACGCGCAGCGTGCCCCGGTTCACCCAAGTGGGTCCGGTATATGTGCTGACGCCGTTGAGCACTGTGGTGCCGACACCGTTTTGCAGGACTTGGCCTGGGCCACTGATCACGCCGCCGAAGGTGTAAGTGTCGGTGCGATTGAAGGCGAGGAACTTGTCGGTACCCGCGTTGCAAGAGGCGCCCGTATCGCAGAAGCTAACGTCACCGCGTATCGATCCGGATTTGCCGCCTTTGCCGAGTTGCAAGGCTCCATCCCAGATCGTCGTGCCGCCGGTATAGGTCGCTTTGCCGGCGATGGTGAGGATGCCCGTGCCATACTTGTTGAGTGCGCGGACGAACGTACCCGTAGAGGACGTGCCGTCGACCAAATGGCGTGCGCTTGGCTTCGAATTGTTGTCTGCCAGCCCGAATTGCAGCGTTGTTGCCTGCCGAAAGTAGCTGGTGACGTCGAACAGCGCCCACACGCCTCGGCCCACGGCGCCGACGGCAAGAACGTCGGCCAACGGATTGTACGACAGGGCGGTAGCCAGCACGTTGGGCAAGCCGCGCCCGAACGGGCGCCAATCGGACAACTTGCCGTCCGTGTCGCTATCGGCGACGGCGATCGGACTTGGCCCTTTCGCCGTGCTCTTGAGGCCGCCGACAAGCAGCGCCTGAACGCCGTTGTTGTCGTTGATGAATGCGACCGAGCTTGGGCTCGTGATTTTCGAATTGGTCAGGTCTTCGGTGAAGAAGTTCGCACCCTGGTCCTTCGTACTAATGATCGCCTTGCTGGTGGCGACATAAAAGGCTTGCGAGGTGGGACCGAATGCCACCGAAGTCGGCGTATCGCCATGGTATTGCGTCAATTGGCTTAGCGCCACCGGGCTTCCCGGCTCGGCCTGCAAACTCAGATAAAGGCCATTCGGTCCTTCGCCGCCGGCGAGGAGCGCGAACTCCTTGTCGCTCGCGCCGTAGGCGAGCGCCCTGAATGAAGGGCCTGACGGTGGAGCCTTGCCGTAGCCGAGATCGGACAAGGTCAAGTCGACGCTGGTGGCGTTAATCGCGGCGGTGTCTTGGGCGACGTAAACATTGAGGCCGCTGGTCAAGGCGATGAACGTGGGGTCGATCGCGTTCAGCACAACGGAGACGTTGCCGATTTCCGACGGGGCCAGTCCTGTTTCGTCCGAGCAGCTATGGCCGCCGTTGCATGTTATATCCACGCCGCCTGGTTTCGGCGTTGTGCCCGCGGGGCTATTGCCCTGTTCGTCGACGACCAGCCGTCCAAAGACGTCGGAATTGAGAGTCTGATCAGAGGTGTAGTACACGCTTTGATCGGCGAAAGTTCCGTCGCTGACGACCGCGGTGTGGCCGTCGGCGCCCTGTACCGCGCTGTAGCGTGGGCTGTCCGGCGCGCAACTGGGGTTCTCGCTGTTCGGCACGCATTGGAGCGCCACGCCGGTGTCCTGCGACGCGACCACGAGCCTATGGGCATTGGCTCCGTAGCCAACAATGTAAGGTTCGCGGACCTGCAGCGTGCTGGTGTTGAGCCCCGTCCATGTACCGTTGCCGCGTGGATTGGTCCGCTTGTAGACGCCGCCGTCATCCACCATCAGCAGGTTCCCGTCGGCGTCGATGGCAAAGCCACGCGGATCGGCGTGCGCAGTCCCGACCGACCCTGAACACTCCAGCGGACAGGTCAGGCTTGCAATTTGGTTTCCCTCGATCCGGAAAGCGGCAACCGTCGTCGGGTTGGTGGGCGAGCCCTCGATTTCCCAACCGGCCACGTAAACGGTCGAGGTGCGCTTGGGATCGATCGTGATCGCAAAATGTTGGACCCCCGAGGGCTTCTTGTCGCTGATCTGCGGTGTCGCCGGCACCGCCAGCGACGACCACGTGACGCCCTTCTTCCGCCGCAGATAAAGCGCGGTTAGAGGCTGATCCTTGGACCCGCCGTTTTGGATGACGCCGATGGCAACGGAGCCTTTCGGCCCCGCGGCGAGCTGCAGGACCAGCTGATCGGTCGCCGTTGCGATCACATTGGCGGCGCCGCCGGCCAACTGCGTATTGGCGCCGAAGAGTTTCTTCCAATGCCGGCCGGAATCGTTGGTTACGTAGACCGCTGCTTGATCCGCGTTGGGGGCAAGCGACGTGACCGCTGCATAGAATCTCGTCGGTGAGGACGGGTCGGCAACCAGCGATGTGATCGGCCCATCCGGAAGACCCGACTTCGCTCCAAGCCTGTGGAAGCGCTTGCCGCGGTTCCTGCTGATATAGAGGCCGTACGCTTGAGTGAGGGTCGGATCCCGCTGTTCGAACGTCGCCGCCAACATCGTCTTGCCTCGTGCGGCGACGCCGATGACGCTTTGCGTGCCGAGGTCCTTCTTGCCGAGCGCCTTCCAGTTTCGCCCGCCGTCGGTGGAGTAGAGCACGCCGGTTGGCCGTTCCTGGGCGCCGAGAGCGTCCCAGCCGCCGCTGGTCGTAACGCCGATGCCGGCAATCAAGGTCTTTCCGGTCCGATCGGTAACGTCGCGCTCAAGACTCCCGATCGACAGCGAGTGTGCGTTGTCGGTGAGCGGCTTCCAAGTCTCGCCGCCGTCGGTCGTCCGCCAGATACCGCCGTTGGGTGCCGATGAAAATGGTATCGCGACCGAGTTTCGGATCGAGCAAGATCGCTTGAACCGCGCCCGTGACGGTTCCGAAAGCGCCGCCGTCGGCGTCGCCGCTTCCCACCGTATCGAGCGGTCCGTAGCTCGGTGCCGGGCCGAGCGAGATGAAGTTTTGATCGACTTGCGTTTGGGCGATCGCGGGCGACGCCAAGGCCGCAGCGCCAACGAAGCAGCACAACAGCCTAACGGGCAACACGCGGAACATCCCTACGCCCCTGATCCCGAACGCAAAATTATCAGTCAGGGCGGCTTCGGCTGGAATGATCTTTTAGAGGAGGACGATCGGTTTTCCGTCCAGGTGTGTCTTCCCGGCCACGAAGGGCGGCTTCTGCAGGAAGGCGCCCAGCGATGTTGCGAGCGAACCCTCTAGCGGCCGATCTGCGCGCGGCGGCGGTTGACCTCGGATTGCGAAACGGCGCCGGCTTGGATCAAGCCTTTGATGCAGCGCTTCGAGAGATAGTCGCCGTGGCGTCGCATGCAGTTTTCAAGTCCGCGGTCTCGAGGCCCCATTGGCCGCAGAAGCGGCGATAGTCCTCGGCGCATTGGCGCTTGCCCGTGGCTTCGGCGATGCCGACCGATACTGCCAGGATCGAAAATGCAACTAGGAGCGTTGTACGATAGTGACGCATAGACTTCTCCCGAGGTCCGACTGTTCCAGCCTTGTGGTCGCACATTCTGCAAAGCCATGAGGACAGTATCAGCGGCGGGTAAGTCGCCACAATTGTCTTCCGGATGCAGCGGCTGGACGGCTAGCGTCCTGCAAGTTGCGACTATCCCCCCATACACCTCGCTGCGGCGCATGGCGAAGTCAGTCTCGCCGTCACGCCGCCAGTCCGACAACACGTCAAAATCCAAAGCGAACGTCTGTCGGAACGTCTGCTCGGAACCAAGCAGGCATAGAATGGTGCTGGGCGCGCCGCATGTGCTGACCGCCGGCCAGTTTAGGACCGAGGACCAATTTTCAAAGCAGAAGACAGGTTTACACCCAACATGGTTCCCGTGGGGCCAAGACTGCGTCCCCCAAAGCCCGATAGATAATCCCAGGCAGCCCCTGCGCTGCACCAGGGAAATTTCGGCCGCGAACGTTCTTGAAGGCCGACGACGGCTGCTCGCCCTAACAGGCAAGTGCTTGGGCGCCGTCTCGGTAGCCCTTGCATAGGAGAACCCACATGGCCGTGCCCACCTATCACATCACTGACGACAGCGGCGTTTACGGCACCAACGCCTTCGGTTCAGCCAGTTGAGCACGCTTCTGATGGATGCAGATGCCTGGCTCGTCTCGCCAGGGTCCACCCTTGTCTTCTTTGACCCTTGAATTTGCCACCATCAACGGCAAGATCACGTCTTCGGATTTCAGCGGCGGCGGCAATGCCATGCATCTACGTAAACAACTTCAACGGCCGCACGAGCATCACCGTGGGCACGACCGGCGAGGTCTTTGGATACTGGGGAATCGTGGCCGACACTCACGACACGAACACGTGTCAACAAGGGCCGCATTGTCTCCTTTGGAGCGACCGGCAGCGCCATCAACGAGACCTTCGTCGCCGGCGATTACAAGATCACCAATAGCGGCTCGATCGTTGCGGCTTTAAGCCTGCCATCGACCTGGACAAGGGCGCGAGCAGCGCCGTCGGCAGCATTGTACGATCATCAATTCGGGCGTCATCGACAGCGCCGGTCGCCATCTTCAGTGCCGCCTCCGTTGTCGAGAAGGTCACAACATACGGATCGATCGGCGGCGATGTCTCGCTCGGTGCCGGCGATGATGTCTTCACCGATTTCGCCAAGGTCCGAAGCATGGAAGGCGGTCACCTATCACGGCACGGTGAACGGGACCATCGATCTCGGCTCCGGTAACGACACGTTCAAGGGCGGTAACAACGCCGAGAAGGTGCAAGACGGCGATGGCGCCGACACCTGGCTTGGCGGCGGCAACGACCGCGCTGTACGCCGCACACAACACCGGCGCCGACGGCATTGATTACGATCGACGGCGGCGCCGGCCGCGATGCTTACGATGCCTCAGTGACCGACGGGCTCAACACGGTCTTCCAAATCAATCTCGACACCAAAGCTCACGGCGGCATCGCGGCAAACAGCGTGATCGTCGACGGCCGACTCCGACCACATCTTCAATTTTTGGTGCAGTCGTCAGCTCGAACAGTGCCGTCATTTATGGAACAATGCGGCCAATCACATTGTCAGTGAGCTTCACGCCGGCAATGCCGACGTGGCCGCAAATTTTCGGCTTGGGCGGCGACGACGTTATTGAGGATTTCCCGCGGTGGCAGCCAGCTTTTCGGCGGCGATGGCAACGACATTCTTACGTGCCATGCAAACGCGTGCTACCTCGACGGTGGGGCGGGAAACGATATTCTTACTGGCGGTAATACTGGCGAACTGTATGGCGGCGCCGGGTCTGATACTTTGACCAGAGAGCTTGCTGGTGGCGGCGCAGGACTCATCCAGTTTTTGTACCTACAAGGCTCTCTCGGACAGCGGCGTGACGGCAGCAACGCGCGACGTCATCACCCATTTCTCTCCCGGCGGCACGCCCGGTGGCAACGGCGAGTTCATCGACCTCTCCGCCATCGACGCCAAACCAGCCACCAATGGCATCGATGACGACTTCACCTTCATCGGAGCCAACCCATGGGGGCACCATGCAGGCGAACTGCGCTATCTCTTCACGGCGACACAGACCATCGTCGAGGCCGACATCAACGGCGATGCCAAGGCCGATTTCTCCATCGCACTCAATGGGCATCTGACCCTGGCAGCGACTGACTTCATACTCACGATTACCCTCACGTCCCGTTGCGCACTTCAATATCCGCTTCTGCCACTTAGCGGACGTTTCAGGGTGCTCAGGTCACGATGCGCTATCCAAGGAAAAGCAGACACGTCGGAATAAGAGTGGTTCTGGGGACCCGCTCAGTTTGTCGTGCCACCTGAATGTATTACTATTCCCGCCGCTGAGACCGCAGTCTTTGCGCGATGCATCGAACCATTTGCTGAAAAATTTCCGGCATGAAGCAAATAGCTATCTATTCGCCCGTACCAGATCTTTGCTGGCGCGTTTTTCGGCGGTCCGATCGCCGCAGTCTATCTGGTGTGGAAGAACTTCAAGTCGCTTGGTAACGAACCGCCTGCGCGGCAAGCCATCCTCTGGGGCTCGGTCCTGGTATTGGCGACGGTTGCCACCCTGCCATTTCTTCCCGAAAACTTCCCCCCTTACATACTGCCCGCGATTTTCGGCGGCCTCGCATTTCATCGCCAGTCAATATCAGATGAAGAAGGAGGCAATTCAGGGAGTCGAACGAGTACGAGTTCGCCTCGTTTTGGCGCGTCGTTGCGGTCGTGGTGCTTTCTCTTATCGCTGTTTTGTCCCGCAGTCATCGCCTACTTGCTCCATATCTGGCTCTTGGGCTGATGAAGTTGGATTGATACGTTTTCTCGGCGCGGGCCTTTCATATTATACTGAGCCGGTTCCTACAGATCCTCTAGATTATCCATCAGCTGATAAAAGAACCCGATCGTCTTTCCGTACTCGTCACTTTTGTCCGTTCGTTGACGCCGTGAAAACCGGCAAACTCTTTCATCGATTCAAGTTGAATACCGGTAATGGTGTAGACATCCGGCGCGAAATCGCGCGCCTGGAAATGCTTGGAATCCGAACCGCCAATCACAAAGAACGGCGCCACGATCGAATCATTGCCCCATATCTGACGTATGGCCTTTTCGAGCGCCTTGTACGCTTCACTATACGGGTCCGCGATGTTGGTGGCCGGCGTAGACGCTGAGATGTCCCTGACGGTGATGCGGTCGTCGTCTATCGCCTTTTTGACATGCTCGATGATCACCTCGGGTGTGTCGCCCGGCATCGGCCTGAAGTTGACCACGGCAGTTGCCGAAGGCGGCAGTACATTATCCTTGATACCAGCGTTGAACATGGTGACAGCAATCGTGGTGTGCAGCATTGCTCTCGTGACCTGATCGGAAGCCATTTCCTCGATGAATTCCTTTTCGAGATCGGTCATTTCGCCGTCTTTCCCGAACGCGACTGCGGCATACATCGAGTTTGTTTGGCTTCATCCGCTCAGGGCCCATGAAGCGGTATTGATGGCGAACGGCCTTATGAATCCGATAGGGGAATTGTGCTTTTTCGAGTTTGGTGATGGCCTCCGCCAGAATACCGATGTTCGATTCTTCGGGGCTGCGAGGAATGGCGCCAGCCCCGTTCACGGCAAGCTCGAGGCTGACATAGCCTTTCTGCGCAATGCCGATCAGCGCCGTGTTGTCCGGAATGCCGGGAATACGCCGGGTATCAGCGAGGCGGATGCATCGATAACAAAGGCAGATCTTTTGATTGCCGCGCTGCTCCAGAATATCGGCAATGTCTTGGCGCCTTCCGGCCCGCCGACTTCCTCATCCTGGCCAAAGACAAAATACAGCGTCCGTGAAGGCTGCAGCCCTCCTTGATCTTCATTTCCGCCGCTTCAGGATGCCGTGGATCTGGTTCTTGTCGTCCAGAACGCCCAGCCCCAGATGTAGCCATCTGCTATGGCACCTGAAAAAGAGCTCCTGCTTCCACTGATCCAGGGATCATCCGGCACCGGAACGACGTCCTGATGTGCATGGGAATAGCGCTGGTGGCAGGTCCGGGTTCTTGCCTTCCCATGTGTACAACAGGCTATAGGAGACGCGGGTCTCCCAAGACCTCTCTTTTCAGCGTCTTGTGAACGTTGGGGTAAGCTGTCATCAAGAATGCGTGATAGTCGTCAAACGCTTTGGTGTCGAAGTCGCTTCTATCTTGATTGGAGATCGTGGGGAACTGTACCGCCTTGGACAGCCGCTCTGCGGCTCCATCGAGATCGACTTCAATTTCTACCTGTTCGACGCCCTGCATCTGCAGCGACGAAAATTTTCGTCCTGAGCACTTGCCTGCACGGCTACTGCAGCGCAAGGGCTGCGACGAGCCGAGGTGTAAGCGTTGAAAGTCATTTTGCTCCCTTCCTTGTCTATCGCCCAATGCACGCAGAAGCGGTGTACATGACGCCAGCGAACCGTCAGCGGTCCTAGCGCGGTGACTTCCGAGGTCTGAGCGTGGTCGGTTGAAGTGCGCGAGTCTGCTCGCGCCACTTAGCGGACGTTTCAGGGTGCTCCAGGTTACGTGCGCTATCCAGGGAAGCAGACACGCCAAGCGACGGATTCAACCCAGGCCTCACCCCCATACACCTCGGACCGCCGCATGGCCGCAGTCGTGGGTGGTGACCACCTCGGCGATGACCTTGGCGATCTTGGCGCCGCCCTTGACCGACGGCTCTATTGGGTTGGCGTAGTCGGCGGGTGAATTGAACATCAAACGAAGATCGATCAGCGGCAGGCCGCGCGCAAATGCATTCCGCGTAATGACGTCGTTGAACACGGCGAGCGCCGTGTTGGCGATGCGGCGCTGGTCGGCGTCGGGATCGTTCGAGTCGTAGATGGTGCACACCGTGACCGGGGAGCTTGGTGCCGTCGCGGCGCTCAGCATCTCGGCATAGGTCTTCTCGAACGAAGCGCGCACCTTCGACGGCGATGAGCGCTTCGCCCGCTGCACGCGCGCTCGTCTGCAAGATCTTTTTCTGCTGAAGCGCGTCGTTGCCGCCCGACGAGATCACGAGATGGGTCGCGCCTTCGGTCCAGACCCTCGATCTGGCCTTTCACATCGGCGGTGGTCGAGCCATCAACCGCGCCGAGGCTCACCACCCAGTCGGGCAAAGCGGCTTCAACCGCACGCGCCATCACGTCGGGCCCGTCGCCCACGTAGGTTTTGTTGTCGAAGATCAGGTCGCCGAGCAGCACCACATGCTTGGTGCCCGGCCGCCTGCTTCGCGCTCGCGTGGCGCATGGCGGCGAGGCTGCCGCGCCCGTGAGCAACGCGCGGCAGGTGAGGCTTGGCGGCGTGTCATCGCTCATCGGTCTTCCCCAGGGCTGACGGGTTGCGGAAGCATAGCGCCATGAGCGCGCCGAGCGCCAACGCGCCGGCTAGGAACAAGAGCCCGGCCGAGAAGCTGCCCGTGAGTTCTTTCAGCAGACCGACGACATAAGAGCCGACGAAGCCGGCGATATTGCCGATGGAGTTGACCAGAGCGAGACCGGCGGCCGCGCCGGTACCGGCGAGAAACGCGGTCGGCAGCGACCAGACCGGGCCGAGCGCCGCGTAGAAGCCGACCGCGGCGAGGGTTAGCGAGATCACCGTGGGCACGAGCGGCTCCGCATGAGCCGACCACGCGAAGGCGGCCGCGCCGAGCAGGAGCGGCAGCGCGATGTGCCAACGCCGCTCGCCCGTCTGATCCGAGTGCCGTCCCCACAGCACCATGCCGACGGCGGCAAAGAAATAAGGGATCGCCGTGATGAAGCCGATGCTGAGGTCGTCGAGGCCGAAGCCCTGGATCACTTGCGGCAACCAGAAGCCCATGCCGTAGAGGCCGATGACGATGAGGAACCACAAAAGTCCGAGCGCGAGAACTTTGGGCTGTGTCATCGCCGCGCCGATGTCGGAATAGCCGACAGCCTTTGCGGCGTTGTCCTCGTGCTCGATCCGTGTTGTCAGTGCGCGGCGTTCCTCGGGGCTAAGCCAGTCCGCGTCGGCAGGCTTGTCGGTCAGGATCTTGAGCGCCAGCACGCCGAGCACGATCGCCGGCACGCCTTCGATGATGAACAGCCAATGCCAGCCGTCGAGGCCGCCGATCCCGTCCATCTCGAGCAGCGCCCCGGAGATGGGCCCGCCGAACACGGTGGCGAGCGGCACCGACGCCATGAACACGGCGACGATGCGCGCGCGCGTCTCGGCCGGAAACCAGTAGGTGAGATAAAGGATGACGCCCGGGAAGAAGCCGGCCTCCGCCACGCCGAGCAGGAAGCGCATCACGTAGAAGCTGGTCTCGTCCCACACCAGGCTCATGGCGCAGGCGACAAGCCCCCATGAGATCATGATGCGCGCGATCCAGATGCGCGCGCCGAAGCGGTGCAGCGCGAGGTTGCTCGGCACCTCGCACAGGATGTAGCCGAGGAAGAAGATGCCGGCGCCGAACCCGTAGACCGCCGGCGTGAAGCCGAGGTCCTGGTTCATGTGGAGCGCGGCGAAGCCGACATTCACCCGGTCGAGGAAGTTGACGATGTAGGCGAGGCAGAGAAACGGGATCAGCCGCGCCGTGGCTTTGGCAATTGCGCTGTCGAGATGCGCGTCGGCGCGCGGGGTTTGCGCGGCTTTGCTCAAGTCATGCGCAATTTGGCCCTGGATTTCGCTCATGTCCCGGGCCCCGCGCCCCGCGTTGGAGTATGCTTTCCGCGGGCCATCATACTGATTCGGTTCATGAAGAGGAGGGCAAACCCATGGCCATTCCCTTGGACGCCGCCGCGGCTGCGCTACGCGAAGCCATGCGCGAGACCGTGAAGCGCTACTCGCTCTGGTATCTCATCCAGGGCGTTTTGCTCGTGGTGGCAGGCGTGCTGGCGCTGGTCTACCCGCTCGTCGCCTCCGTCGCCATCGTGTTCCTGCTCGCCTGGATCCTGATCGTGAGCGGGATCTTGCAGGGCATCGGCCTGATTGGCGCAAGCAACGTGCCGCATTACTGGTTGCAGCTGATCTCCGCGGTGCTCGCCATCGTCATCGGCGTGCTTCTGCTGCGCGCGCCGGACAGCGGCCTGCTCATCATGACAGTGCTGCTGATCGTCTATTTCATGGTCGAAGGCATCGCCAAGATCATCTTCGCGCTGACCATCCGGCCGTTCCCCAACTGGGGCTGGGTGCTCGGCAGCGGTCTCGTCGGCATTCTGCTGTCGCTCATCCTGTGGGCCAACATGCCGCTCTCATCGGAGTGGGTGCTTGGTGTGCTGCTCGGCGTCCTTCTCGTCTGCGAAGGCGCGGCGCTCACTTATCTTGCCTGGCACGTCCGCACGACGACGGCGTGAGAGACTAGTCGGGCTCAAGAAAGCGCGCGTAGATCCAGCCCTCGTCGTCGGTGGCGGGGTCGGTGACCTGCACCCAATTGCCCTTGCGGCTCATCACGCGAACGCGCAAGCCCTTCTGCACGATCTTACGTGTCTCCGAGGTCGACGAGGCATCGGCGCGCATGTTGACCGCGCTTACGGTCTTGAGCCACTCATCGCCGCTGGTGAGCTCGGTCGCGGCGGCCATGAGCCGGCCGATCGGTCCGGGCTTGTCCTCCTCAACCGGCGTGGCCTGCGGCGGCTGGACTGGTGCCGGCGCCGCCTCCTCGGGTGGCACGATGGTCGTATCGACCGGCGGCCCGTCGCCTCGCGTCCATTCGCTCTCGAGCACAGCAAGCGCGAGGGTCCGATCAATGACGCCGAGCGCCGTGGCGCGCTCGTACCAGGCAGCGGCGGCTTGCGGATCGGCTTGATGCCTTGCACGCCGAGCTTGATGATAAAGGCCGGATCGCGGCGCTGACCGCAAGCGCCGCTCACCGCTCCCCTGCATCGGCGGCGCGTTCGGCGTAGGCGCGCGCCAGCGAAGTAGCTGACCGCGATCATCTTGTTGCCATGCGCGATCAGGGTCTTCGACCCGGTCCTGCCTCGCCCGGACGCGTCACGAGCGGCGCCTCGTTCGGTGCGATGTCAAGGCCTGCCCGCCGCGCGCGCCAGCACCGGCGCCGTCAGCCGCGACCAGCTCGACGCGGCAGTCCGATGCGCCCGCCTTCGCGCTCAGGCAAATGTGATACTAAGTCCGGCGATCTATCGGGCCTCAAGCTCCACTCAGTATCGCCATAAGGCCGTCCACCTGAGAACGTCGCGCCTTCGGCAGATCGCGAATGGTACGACGCTTCGCTCGGGCATTACGTCGGCTGTGTCGATAGCAATGGTGAAGGGGACCTCCTCGCCGGCCTTGGCGACGATCTCCTCCGGTGCGGTAAGCGCGATCTCGGGAGCGGCCGGTGCGACGGCGGGCAGCGCAGGGACAGAAATCACCGCCGCTTGCTGTTTCGGCGAGGTCTGTTGCATCACGAAATCGAACGCGCTGTCTGCACCGCGGATCGCCCCGATCCACAGGAGTCCGGCTAGGATGGCGGCAGGCGCCAGTGCCACCGCCGTCAGGACGACGACCACGCCACGCGAGGGCAAGGTAAAGCGGCGTGCTTTTCGCGGTCGGTTCGCCAGGTTGGCGTCGGCGGCCAGGGAGCGGCGCGGACTTTCCTTCGTCGTCTGCGAGGCCCCGGGCGCGAAGCGCTCGGCCATTGACGACACCGTGGGTTCCACAGTCATCGAAGCGAGCTCCGCCTCGAGCCGTTCGGTCAAGCTATGCGGTCTCGGCGTTTCCGCCATTGGAACTTGTCTGAGCGCCGACTGGACCATGGCACCCTCCTACGCGTGACACCAAAGGGAAGGCTCAACCGAGCCCGATCAGTTCTTGTTCTGGTTCTTGCTCCATTCGACAAAGGCGCGGAACAGCTTGGCCCGTTCCTCATCGGTGGCTGCCGCCGCGCCGGCATCCGCTTGGGCCAAAAACGTCTCGAAGCGCTCCCGTGCCACCGGATCGGCCGCGGCGGTCGTCTTGGCATTGTCGATCCACCGCTGCGCCAGTGGCGAGCGCTGCCACCCTTCCAAGGTCGCGGCGAAATTCACCTGCTGCCACTTGGGGTGACGGGGCGCTGCGAGAAATGCATCGAAGTTTGAGAAAAAGCGATCGACGAACCGGTCGAGCTTGCGATAGCGCGCGCTGTCGCTCGCCCAGTTGAATGAGACGAGCACCGCGCACACGGACACGGTATCGACACGCTCACCGTCGGCGATCAGGTGCGGATAGTCCTCGTGGCTCAAGGTCGCCGGGTAGTAGCTATCCTCGAGCCCCTTGGCATAGGGCACGGCAAGAAGCTTCAGGCCCCGGGCTTGTTCGAGATGGGCGAACACCGGCGCGGGCTTGCCCGCCACGACGACGGTCGCATCGATCTCGCCCGCGTTCAGCTTGGCGATGGCATCGGCCTCGTCGAGATGAACTTCGTGCGCGGTGATGCCGAGCGCCTCGAACACGAGCCGCGCGGTGATCTCCGCGCCACTGCCCTCGGGCCCGATGTTGACGGTCTTGCCGCTAAGGGCGGCGATGTCCTCGATTTCGGCGCGAGCCAGCACATGCATCTCTTCGTTGAAGAGCTTGGCGATGTAGGCGACCTGGTTCGCAAGGTCGGGCCCGAGCTCGCCGGTGCGCGCGAAATATTTGAGGACGTTGGCCTGGGTGACGCCCATGTCGACGCCGCGCATGAACAGCACGTCCTTGAGGTTCTGGGTGGGGCCTTTGCCGATCATCGGCACGACACGCAACGCATCGCCGTCATCGAGCACAGCGGCGATGTCCTGCACCACCGCAAGATCTGTGGCCTGCGAGCTGCCGGCCATGATGGTGACGGTGTTCTCGTTCAGTCGCGCGCGATAGCTCTCGCGGATTGATTGCGCCGACGGCTTTGGCTTCGGCTGGTCTGCGGCGTTGGCGGTCTCCGCCGCGATCAGCGGCAGGAGGCAAAGTCCGACGACGAGGGCAATACGCATCACAGGCCCCTCTAACGCTTCACCCCGAAACGGGGGCCTGCAACGCGAAGCGCGAAAGGCGTGGCGGCCCCTGACGCAGCGGTTGGTCTTGTGTTTGCGGGGGAATGGGCTCTTCGGTCTTCAGCGAGCCCGACTTCATTCCCCCGTCGTGCTGCGATCCGACTGCCGGCGATGGAAAGTGATGCAAAGGTCGCTGTCAAGTATAGAAGTCAATGAGACATAACAATATCAAGCTCTTGCCACAAATATGGCCGTAATGACTGGAAAACGGCTAGAACAAGGCAAGTTATTAAGGGTGCGTTAACCAATAACAATTGTCCGCCGACGGCGTATTGCCATCGCGACTACTTGGGCGCAGCACTGGGGGCGGCACGCAGGGGTGCCGCACGCTGGAGCCCTAACGCCGATGAAGCGGATTTGGTTTCGTCTGATCGAAGAGAGGCTGCGAGACGCTAGTCGGCGTCCATCTTGAGCGCGGCGATGAACGCCTCTTGCGGGATGTCGACCTTGCCGAAGCTCCGCATCTTCTTCTTTCCCGCCTTCTGCTTCTCCAGCAGCTTACGTTTGCGGGTGATGTCGCCGCCATAGCACTTGGCGGTCACGTCCTTCCTGAGCGCGCTGATGGTCTCGCGCGCGATCACCTTGCCGCCGATGGCGGCCTGGACCGGGATCTTGAACATGTGGCGTGGAATCAGGTCCTTGAGCTTCTCGACCATGGCGCGGCCGCGCATCTCGGCCCGCAAGCGGTTGACGATCACCGACAGCGCGTCGACCGCCTGTTGACGAGCAGCGCCATCTTGACCAGGTCCCCCTCCTCGTAGCCGATGATGTGGTAGTCGAACGACGCGTAGCCGCGGCTCACCGATTTCAGCCGGTCGTAAGTCGAACACCACCTCGTTAAGCGGCAGCTCGTAGACCAGCATGGCGCGCGATCCCGCATAGGTGAGGGTCTTCTGCCGCCCGCGCCGGTCCTGGCACAGCTTCAGCACTGATCCGAGAAACTCGTCCGGCACGAGGATGGTTCGCCTCGATCCACGGCTCCTCGATCTTGGCGATCCTCTGGGTCTCCGGCATGTCTGCGGGTTGTGCAGTTCTTTCATGGTGCCGTCCGGTCAGGTACACGCGATAGATGACGGAGGGTGCCGTGGTGATCAGGTCGAGATTGAACTCGCGCTCGAGGCGCTCGCGCACGATCTCGAGGTGCAACAGGCCGAGAAAGCCGCAGCGGAAACCGAAACCGAGCGCCGCCGACGTTTCCATCTCGTAATCGAAGCTTGCATCATTGAGGCGGAGCTTGCCGACCGCCTCGCGCAAATCCTCGAAGTCCGATGCATCGACCGGAAACAGTCCGCAGAACACGACCGGCTGCGCCGGCAAACCTGAAAGCGGCGTGGCGGTCGGCTTCTCGTCGGTGACGGTGCCGACGCGGGTATCCGCCACCTCACGGATCGAGCCGGTAAAGAAACCGATCTCGCCCGGCCCGAGCTTGTCGCGCATCTCCCTCTTGGGACGGAAGATGCCGACGCGGTCCACTGGTAGGCCGCCCTCGTGGACATCAGCCGGACGCGCTGACCCTTCTCCAGCACGCCGTCGACGATGCGCACCAGAACGACGACGCCGAGATAAGAGTCGTACCAGCTGTCCACCAGAAGCGCCTTGAGCGGTGCGTTGATCTCGCCCTTGGGCGGTGGCAGGCGCTGCACGATGGCCTCGAGCACGTCCTCCACGCCTTTGCCGGTCTTGGCGGAGATCTCGATCGCGTCGTGGGCGTCTAGACCAATCACGTCCTCGATCTGCTGACGCACCCGCTCTGGCTCGGCAGCCGGCAAGTCGATCTTATTAAGGACCGGCACCACCTCATGATTATTGTCGAGAGCTTGGTACACGTTGGCGAGGGTCTGCGCCTCGACCCCTTGGGTGGCGTCCACCACGAGCAGCGACCCCTCACAGGCCGCGAGCGACCGGTTCACCTCATAGGCGAAGTCGACATGCCCCGGCGTGTCGATCAGGTTGAGCTCGTAATGCTGGCCGTCCTTGGCCCGGTAGTCGAGCCTGACGGTCTGCGCCTTGATGGTGATGCCCCGCTCGCGCTCGATCTCCATGGAATCGAGCACCTGCTCCTTCATCTCCCGTGCCGTGAGGCCGCCGCAGAGCTGGATCAGCCGGTCTGCGAGCGTCGACTTGCCGTGGTCGATATGGGCGATGATGGAGAAGTTGCGAATACGGGAAAGGGGGGTCGCCTCTGATGGACTCATGGGCGGCTAGGTAGGGGACGGGGCGGCCGCTGGTCAAGCTGGTGCGGCTGGAAATTACGGCAAAACCATGCGGCGTCCCGCCATAAATTTGCGTCCGTCGGGTCCTAGAGCGAGTCCGGTAGGAAGGTTCCTCCCAACCCAATGGAGAAAAACATGATCAAGAAACTGCTCCTCGTCGCCGTTGCGGCCGGTCTCGTCTCCGCCACGACGCTTCCCCTGCAGATCGCTCCGGCCGAGGCCGCCGTGACCTGCAAGGATGCGGCCAAGATGCACTATCCGGACGACCGCAAGATGCGCCACGAGTTCAAGAAGTCCTGCAAGGAGGCCTGGAAGGCGACCCAGTAGCTTGGGTTGTGCCTGACTTAGTTTCACGTTGAAGGAAGGGGGGCCATTGGGCCCCCTTTCTCTTTCCGACAATCTTCCAGAGAGCATCAACCGATTGGCAACCGACCGCCTGCTACTCGACTAGGGAGCAGGGCCCCTTCGTTCGCCCGCGCGGTAAGTTCAACACAAAGGAGAAAGTCGAATGCTGAAAAGAGTTTCGTTGGCCGCTGCGGCGGTCGTGCTGCTTGGCGGTGTCGCTGTATCTCTGGGCCCGGTTCCCGCCGAAGCGAAAAGCGGCTGCGATGCGCGTGCCGATGCGCTCTATCCGCACCACAAGAACGCGCATAAGGCCTATAAGAAGGCTTGCAAGGACAATCACAGGGCGTGGAAGAAGCGCCACGATAAGGGCATCTGGATCATCATCTGATCCGTACGACCTCAATCGATTAGAGGGTCTCGCGTGTAAGCGCGGGACCCTTTTCGTTGTTAGCTATGTTTGTCGCCCCAAATGTCGGCGAGTCGCTGCGCGCGTCCGCAGCCCCACTTGTAGTACTTGTAGCTGATCGGATTCACGGTGTGATAGTTCTGGTGGTAATCCTCGGCCGCAGTGAACGGTGTCGTCGGGCGAATTTCGGTCACGACCTTCTTCTTGAAGCGGTCCGCGACCTCCTGTTTCGTGGTCTCGGCGAGCTTCTTTTCTTGGTCGTCAGAGACGAACACCACGGTGTGGTAGGCGGGGCCTTCGTCGCAGAACTGACCATTGGGGTCGAACGGGTCGATGTTGCGCCAATAGTGGTCGAGCAGCTTCGCATAAGTGACCTTTGATGGGTCATAGGTGACCTTGACGGCCTCCACGTAGCCTCCATGACTGCCATAGGTGGGATTGGGCTTCGTGCCGCCGGCATAACCGGAGATGGTCTCAGTCACGCCTGGGACTTCATCGAAGGCGGCCTCTACGCACCAGAAGCATCCGCCGGCGAAGATCGCCGTCTTGGTTTCGGCTGCGCGACCATAGGTCGAGCCACCGGCGAGCATGAACGCGGCAAGAAACGCCGCCATCAACCCTGCGCAAATCCAACGCGCCATCATGGGCTAGGTCTCCAGATCATTAGTCCCTTGAGACGATAAGGAGTGGGCCCGCAAGCGCCTAGGGCCTCTCGCGCGACCGTGATTTGAAGTGAAGCCGGCCAAAGGTTCTCGGAAGGGGATGAGCGGCCCCGAGGACTTACTCGGCGGAGGCTTAACGAAGCCCAATCTTCGCCATGCAAATTTGATGGGTTGCGCCCAAGCGCCTGTTTCCTGGGCGCTTGGCCTCCGTGCCCCTGATTGCTAAGCCATGATCATGCCGCAGCGCCTTTCCTCGCCCACGAGTGCCTTGAAGCCCGCCTACGACGTGGTGGTCGTCGGCTCAGGCTATGGCGGCGGCGTGTCGGCGTCGCGCCTCGCGCGGGCCGGACAGCGGGTTTGTGTCATTGAACGGGGCAGGGAAGTGCCTACCGGCGAATTCCCCGCGCGCCTGCCTGAGCTTCGCCGCGAGCTTCAGCTGAACGGCGGCAAGATGCGCTCCGGCTCCCGCACCGGCCTCTACGACTTTCGGATGGGCACTGACATTCACGTGCTGGTGGGCTGCGGTCTCGGTGGCGGCTCGCTCATCAATGCGGGTGTGGGCTTGCGGCCCGACGCCCGCGTCTTCGCCGACGGCGCTTGGCCCGATGAGGTCACCAAGGACGGTCTGCTCGATCTCGGCTTCGAGCGGGCGCAAATGATGCTGAGGCCGTCGCGCTATCGCGATGCGCGTGAACTCACCAAGTACCGCGCGCTCGAGGCCGCGAGCACCGCCTTCGGCACCCCGCCTGTCGCGGCCCCTGTCGTCGTGAGCTTCGAAGAGACCGTCAACCCCGCTGGCGTGGCGCAGCCGGCCTGCACCTTGTGCGGCGATTGTTGCTCGGGCTGCAACGTCGGCGCCAAGAATACCGTCGCCGTAACCTACCTTCCCGACGCCAAGGCCCACGGCGCTGAGATCTTCACCGAGCTGACGGTGAAGCGCCTTGAGAAACGTGACGGCGGTTGGCGCGTCCATTTCGCGCCGTCGGAGGAGAAGGACGCCGAGCCGAGCCATGTCGACGCCAAGACCGTGGTGCTGGCGGCCGGCACGCTCGGCTCGACCGAGATTCTGCTCCGCTCCCGAGACCATGGACTCAAACTGTCGGACCGGCTCGGTGACGGCTTCTCCGCCAACGGCGACATCATCGCCTTCGCGCTCGGGGGCCGCGAGAAGGTCAACGGCGTCGGCGTCGGCGAGCCGCCAAAATATGTTGGCGACGCGATCGGCGCCTGCGTCGCAGGCGAGATCGAGCTGCCCGATGCTACCGACCTCGACCGCAGCATGATCATCCAGGAAGGCGTGATGCCTTCTTGCGTTGGCGCCCCTGCTCCCGGTGTTCTTCATCGCCGGCGGTCGGCTGCTCGGCGCCGCGCAAAGTCTCATCAAGGGCGTCTATCAAGGCCCGCTGTCGCATCTCCACACCTTCTTCGTCGTGTCGCACGACGACGCCAAGGGCCGCATCCGGCTCGACAACGGCAACGCTCAGGTGCATTGGCCGCATGTCGCCGACCAGCCGGTCTATGCGCGGGTCGACGAAGCGCTGACCAAAGCGGCGGAGGCGGTCGGTGCGCGCTACATCAAGAGCCCTCTGCCGCGACCAGCATGGGCGTGAAGCCAGCCACCGCGCATCCGCTCGGTGGCTGCGGCATGGGCGATGATGCAGGCCGCGGCGTGGTCAATCACAAATGCCAGGTGTTCGCCGGCACGAGCGGCGACGACGTGCATAGCGGCTCTATGTCTGCGACGGCGCCGTGATCCCGCGCTCGATCGGCGTCAATCCGTTGCTCACCATTACGGCGCTCACCGAGCGCGCCATGGTTCACCTTGCCCGCGATCACAATCTGGGATTCGATACGGAACCGATTCGTGCGACGGCGAAAACCAAGGCCATGACATGAGGCGCGGCTAGAGATGCGACGCCGCCTGCTCAAGCCTTTCGGCGCCGCTGTGGCTGCGATCGCCCTCGTCGCCGGTGCGAGCGCGCTACAGAGCGCGAACCGGCTTCAGCCCTGCGCCAGTAGTGAGATCACCGCCGCGATCCTCCGCACGGCCCCCCAAGCGCCGAGTCCCGATCGTCTCACCATCGTGCTGGTTGGCGATGCCGGTTTCAATCCGAACGGCGCCGCGGTCGCGCCGGAAGGATTTCGCGACAAGAACAAGACGCTGGTCAGTTTCGCCGACTCACTGTCCGGCGTCGCCAGAGATATCGACGGCGATTTTGCTTTTATCAATCTCGAGACGGTGATCACCGACCGCAACGATCTCGCGCCGGACTCGAAGGGACAGAACGCGCCGTACAACTTCAAGAGCCATCCTCTGGCGCTGAAACTGCTGATCGATAGGGGCTTCAATCTGTTCTCGCTCGCCAACAATCATTCGATGGATTACGGCGCGAACGGCGCGGAGGAGACGCTCTATCATATGGCGGTCGCGGCGGCTGAGCGCGCCATCGCCTATGCCGGTATCGGCTCGAATTTCGAGGAAGCCACGCGCCCGGGCTGTCTCGAGATCGGCGGCACGAAGATCGCCTTCGGAGCCACCGGCATCATCACCGGCCAACGAGACGAGCATCGCGCCGGCGAGAACAAGCCGGGTCAGGCGGGCTACCGCAACCGCGGCGATTTCGAGCTGGTCGTGAACCGGCTCGCGAATTTTCCGGCCGACTACCGCATCCTGTCGATCCACTACGGCCTTGAAGGCCGTGTCGTGCCGGACAAGCGCCAGCTTGACGAGTGGCGCGGGTTCGCGGCGCGCGACAAAGGCATCAACCTGATCGTGGGTCACCATCCACACGTGGCGCAGGGCGTGGAGCTCGTAGGCAACTCTCTGGTCTTCTACGGTCTTGGCAACTTCATGCATCCCGGCACCGCCGAGATGACCCGCTTCGGCATCTGCCGCGACTATGGGCTGATGGCGAAGGTCCATCTCGCGCGCCTTGACGGCGCGTGGCGGGTCGCGGCGGTCGAGGCGATCCCGCTCACCAAGACCCACGTGCGGCCCGAGCATTTCAGTCCGCAAGACAGCACGCGGCGCATCTACGCGCTCAACTATTTGTCGGCGCAACTCGGCGACGGCGCGACCTCGGAAGGCGTGCGTTTCACGCCACGCCAGGATGGCTCAGGCATCTACTGCGCGCCCGGCGCCGAGACGCTCGGCGGCAAGCTCACCGCGCTTTGCACCGGCTGGCGCCCGGCGCCTGCCGCACCGAAGAAGCTCGCGCGCCAGCTTGCCTCGGCGTGTGCCGACAAACCGTTCTATGGCGTCGACAAAAAGGTGCGCGAATCTACGCCGTCGTGGGGTTTCGGCCGGCGCTAACGCGCATTAGCCGCGCAAACTGCCGCCGGTCGCTTTGCTGACGGCAGCGACGACCTTCTCCGCTACAGCATCGATCTCAGCGTCGGTCAGCGTCTTGTCGCGGGGTTGGAGTGTGACCTCGATGGCCAGCGACTTCTTGCCATCCGGCACGCCTTGGCCGGTGAACACGTCGAACACGCTCACGTCGAAGATGAGAGAACGGTCCGCGCTCGCGGCCGCGCGTACAACGTCGCCCGCGGCCACGCCGGCGTCAACCAAGAACGCAAAGTCGCGGCGGACCGTTTGCAGGTCTGAGGCGTCGAGCGCAGGCTTGGCCGTGCCCTTTGTCTTCGTCGCGGGCAGGTTGTCGAGATAGAGCTCGAACGCAGCCATTGGCGCGTCGGCGCCGAGCGCTTCGAGCACGTCGGGATGGATCTCCCCGAACACACCAAGCGTGATCTTAGGGCCGAGCTTGAGCGCACCTGAGCGGCCAGGATGGAACCATCCCGGCGCCTCGCGCGCGACGGTGACGGTCGATTGATCAAGACCGAGCGCCGTGATTGCAGCGACGGCATCGGCCTTGACCGCTGCCCAGTCCGCCTCAGGCGCTACGCCGGACCAATGACGCCCCGAACCGGAAAACGCCGACTGACCGAAGCGGACGCCCGTCGCCGCGACGTATTGATCCTCGGGCTCGGCGCCTCGATAAGCCTGGCCAAGCTCGAACAGGGCGCCATCGGCGAAGCCGCGGTCGCGATTGCGTTTGGCGGCCGCGATGAGGCCGGGCAGCAGGCTCGGCCGCATCTCGGCGAGCTCCGAGGAGATCGGATTGTCGAGCGTCAGCTCGGGTTTGCCGCCGCCGAACGGCTTTGCCTCGGCGGGAGCGACGAACGACCAGGTCACCGCCTCGACGAAGCCACGCGCTGCCAGCACGCGCCGCACGACCCTCTGCCGTACCTGACGCTCTGTGAGTACCGGCGTGGCAACGCCCGCAATTCGCGCAAGCGGCTCAGCGGCAATGTGGTCGACGCCAACCAGCCGCACCACCTCCTCGACGAGATCCGCGGGGCCGGTAATGTCGGGACGCCACGTCGGTGGCGTCGCCTTCAGGACACTCGTCTTGCCTTCAGTCTTGATACCGAGCGCCGTCAGCTTTCGTTTGATGTCGCGATGAGGCAGCGACAGTCCGCTGAGACGGCTGACCTGGCCGAGATCGAACTTGAACGGCGGGTTCGGTTTCGGCGTCTTGCCTGCGACCATGATCTTGCTCGGACTGCCGCCACAGATGTCGAGGACCAGATGCGTGGCAAGCTCAAGCCCGGGAATGACGAACTCCGGATCCACGCCGCGTTCGAAGCGGAAGCGCGCATCGGACTGAATGTTGAGCTTGCGGCCCGTGCGCGCCGTGCGCTTTGGATCGAAAAAGGCGGACTCAATAAAGACGTTGGTCGTCTTCTCCGTGCAGCCCGTGTCTTCGCCGCCGATCACGCCGCCGAGTCCAAGCACGCGCGCGTCGTCGGCGATGACGCACATGTCCTCGTCGACCGAATAGGTCTTCCCGTCGAGCGCGAGAAATTTCTCGCCCTTCTTTCCGAGCCTCGCGCGGATTGCGCCAGTGAGCTTGTCGGCATCGTAGACGTGGAGCGGCCGTCCGCGGTCGTAAGAGATGTAATTGGTGATATCGACCAGCGCGTTGATGGGGCGCAGGCCGATGGCTTTCAGTCGCCGCTGCAACCACGCCGGGCTTGGGCCGTTCTTGACGCCGCGCACCATGCGTCCGGCGAAGATCGGACAGGCATCCTTCGTCTCTTTCGAAAACTCGAGCTTGATCGGGATCGGGTTCTCGTAGGCGCCCTTGACCGGCTTGATCGCGTCTTTCTTCAGCTTGCCGAGCCCTGCGGCGGCAAGATCGCGCGCCACGCCGCGCACCCCAAGACAGTCTGGCCGGTTGGGCGTGATGGAAATGTCGAACACCGCGTCATCGAGGCCGAGCGCCTTGGCGGCCGGGGCGCCGACCTTAGCCTTGGGTGAAAGCTCGATGATGCCGGTGTGCTCGTCGGACAATTCGAGCTCGCGCTCCGACAGCATCATGCCGCTCGACTCGACGCCGCGGATCTTCGCCTTGGTGAGTGTGAGGTCGATGCCGGGCACGTAGGCGCCGACCGGCGCGAACACGCCCTTCATCCCGGCTCGCGCGTTGGGCGCGCCGCACACGACTTGCAGGCGCTCGTTGCCGGTGTTGACCTCTAACACTTGGAGCTTGTCGGCGCCGGGATGCTTCGCGGCCTTCACCACCTCCGCCACGCGAAATGCTTTGAGCGCGGTGGCGGGATCGAACACCTCCTCAACTTCGAGTCCGATGCGGGTGAGCGTGTCGGCGATCTCGTCCACTTTCGCGGTCGTGTCGAGATGCTCCTTCAGCCATGAGAGCGTGAATTTCATGACGAGCGGCTCAGTCCGGCGGCGAGGGTGGGAATAGCGAGCGGCGGGAAGCCGTAGTGCTTGAGCCAGCGCAGGTCGCCCGAGAAGAATGCGCGCAAGTCCGGCATGCCGTATTTCAGCATGGCGATGCGATCGATGCCGACACCGAAGGCAAAGCCTTGATAGACGTTGGGATCAAGGTTGACCGCTCTCAGCACGTTGGGATGCACCATGCCGCAGCCCAGAATCTCGAGCCACTGGTCGCCTTCGCCGATCCTGATCTCGTCGCCAACTTTCGCATAGCCGATGTCGACCTCCATCGACGGCTCGGTGAACGGAAAATGGCTCGCGCGGAAGCGCATCTTCACTTCAGGCACCTCGAAGAAGGCCTTGCAGAACTCTTGCAGCACCCATTTGAGGTGGCCGAGATGCGTCTCCTCGTCGATGACGAGCCCCTCGACCTGATGGAACATCGGTGTGTGGGTCTGATCGGAATCGCAACGATAGACGCGGCCGGGCGCGATGATCCGCAACGGCGGCTTTGTCTTCAGCATGGTGCGAATTTGCACCGGGCTCGTGTGCGTACGCAGCACGGGCCGTGAACCGTCGGGCTGTTCCGCGAAATAGAACGTGTCGTGGTCCTGCCGCGCCGGATGCTCGGGCGGCATGTTGAGCGCGGTGAAGTTGTTGAAGTCGGTCTCGATGTCTGGGCCTTCGGCGATGGCAAAGCCCATATCGGCGAAGATCTCGGTGATCTCGTCGGTCACCTGGCTCACCGGGTGGATACGCCCTTCGGCAAGTGGGCCCTCGCGCACCGGCAGGGTGACATCGGCGCGCTCATGCGCCAGGCGCGCTGCGGTCGCGGCGCTGGCTAGCTCCTCGCGCTTGGCGTCGAGCGCATCACTGACGGCGGTCTTCACCGTGTTGACGGCTTGGCCGAATTCGCGCCGTTCCTCCGGCGGCATGGACCCGAGCCGCTGCATCAGCTCCGACACGCGTCCCTTCTTGCCGAGAGCAGCGATACGCACGTCTTCGAGCGCGCTCAGATCAGAGGCACGCGCGATCGCTGCGAGCAGCTCTTGCTTCAAGCTGTCGAGCTCTGGCGTGCTCATGGCTTATGGCTCCGCGGGCCTGCCATTGCGGGGCTCACGCCCGGGCGGCAGCTGTGGCAGCCTCGACTAGACCCTGAAACGTTTGCGGCTCATGTACGGCGATATCGGCCAGTACCTTGCGGTCCAGTTCGATCCCAGCCTTCTTGAGGCCGTCGATTAGCCGACCATAGGTCGTGCCGTTGGCGCGCGCAGCGGCGTTGATGCGCTGGATCCACAAGCTGCGGAAGGTGCGCTTCTTCACCTTGCGGTCGCGATAGGCGTACTGGCCGGCCTTCTCCACCGCCTGCTTGGCGACACGGATGGTATTCTTGCGGCGGCCGTAATAGCCCTTGGCCTTGGTCAGCACCTTGCGGTGCTTGGCATGGGCGGTAACGCCGCGTTTCACACGGGACATAACGGTGCTCCTTGCGTTCGAGGTCTCCGCCTACGCGTCTAACGGGCGTAGGGGAGGAAGCTCTTCTTCACGATCTTGGCGTCTTCGTCGGCGAGGACCATCATCCCCCGGGCATTCCGGATGAACTTTTTGGTCCGCTTGATCATGCCGTGCTGCTTGCCGGCAGCAGCGCATTTCACTTTGCCGGAGGCCGTGACCTTGAATCGCTTCTTGGCACCGCTCTTGGACTTGAGCTTGGGCATTTGGCTTCCTTTTGCCGGGGCGAGCGGGATCGGCCGCCCGGCGCCTTTTGGTTGATACGGAAAGCATGCGAGCCGCCACGGCATGCCCTGCCGGGCGGCTCCTTGAAGGGCGCGTTATAGGGGGAATTTTGACGGCTTGAAAGCCCCAATTGGCCTGCAGCCCGGGCCCCGAGATTTAACGATTGCTTCGACTCCTGATTGTACAAAAGCAGGGAATTTCACTGCGTCTCCAACAGGTTGCGTTGTACCACACGAGGTGCGCAACCTAAAGTCGTCCACGGCGGAGGAGCGCGTGCCCGAACCTCTGAAGTACTGGTTGAAGGGGATGCCGCGCGCCCAGCGCGACCTTATCGTCATCCTCGCGCTCGCCGTACCTGTCTACGCATTGCTGATTTGGGCCGACGCGTTTGATTCGTTCTTCGAGTTCAGCCGGAGCCACGAAGACTACCAGCTCGACGAATTTGTCGCCCTCCTGTTCTTCATTGGCCTTGCAGCCATTGTCTTCTCGGTGCGGCGAATTCTCGATCTCCGCAGCGAGATAAGACAGCGCCGTGCGGCCGAGGACGAAGCGCATCGCCTCGCGCGGCACGATCCCCTCACCGGCCTTCCAAATCGCCGGCGTTTCCTCGAAGAGTTCAACACTCGAGTTTCAGAGGCGGGCGCGAAAGATCAATGCGCCTTGTTCGTGGTCGACCTCGACTATTTCAAACCGATCAACGATCTCTATGGTCATCGCTTGGGTGACGAGGTGTTGCGCGTCATAGCGCGTCGGCTATCCGACATCGTCGAGGATCGGGGAATTGTCGCGAGACTTGGCGGCGACGAGTTCGGCATCGTACTCCCCGCGACCGACGAAGACCTGCCACTGCGGATCGCGCGCCGCATCGTTCATGACATTCCGCGGCCCATCAAGCTCGCCTCTCTGTCGCTTGAGATTGGCACCAGCGTCGGCGTGGCAACGTGGAATCGCAAAGCCGAGCATGACTCCTCGCCGGTACGCGACGGCAGTCCCGTCGAGACCGTTCTGCGTCAAGCCGACATGGCGATGTACTGTGCCAAGGCAGACGGTCGTGGCGGCTACCACTTCTTCGACAAGAATATGGACGAACGCCTCCAACACCGTGTCCGGCTCGAGCGCGAGATCTCGAACGCCGTCGAACGCGGCGAGATCATCCCCTATTACCAGCCTCTAGTCGATCTCCACACGCGCGAAACGGTTGGTTACGAACTCTTGGCGCGATGGAAGCATCCGGTGCTTGGTGTGATCGAACCGTCGGAGTTCATTCCTATTGCCGAAGATACCGGCGTAATCGGCCGTCTTACGGACACCCTGCTTATCCAAGGGCTCAAGGACGCGAAGGAGTGGCCACCGCATATCTATCTGACAATCAATCTCTCCCCCCGGCAGTTCGCCGATCCACTTCTTGCGCAACGCATTCTTGGGCTCCTTGCCGAGGCCGCTTTCCCGCCGGGTCGGCTCGAAATCGAGATCGCGGAAACCGCCGTAGTGCAGCGTCTGGAAGAGGCCAAGAGTACGCTCAAATCGCTGCGCAATCTCGGGGTCCGCATTGCCTTGGATGATTTCGGCACCGGCTATTCCGGGCTCCATCACCTGCGAGAGTTGCAGCTGGACACCATTAAGATCGACCAGTCGTTTGTCACCGACATGTTGAACGACGAAGACGATCAGAAGCTTGTGAGGGCGATTGTAAGTCTTGGCCACGTCCTGGGGCTGCGCACCACTGCGGAGGGGATCGAGACTAAGGACGTGCTCGACAAGCTTCTCTCGCTCGGCTGCGATACGGGTCAAGGCTTTCTATTCGGCAGGCCCGAACCGATGACGGCGGCTGACGTCGCTGAGGAACTCTCCGTACGCCGTAGCGCCTAGCGCGGCGCCAGCACCATCACCATTTGACGGCCTTCGAGGCGCGGCTCGGATTCGACCTTGGCGATCTCCGAAGTGTCCTGTTTGACCCGGTCAAGCAGCTGCGCGCCAAGCTCCTGGTGCGCCATTTCACGACCGCGGAAGCGCAGCGTCACCTTCACCTTGTCGCCTTCCTCGAAGAAGCGGTTCATCGACCGCATCTTCACATCGTAGTCGTGCGTGTCGATGTTCGGCCGCATCTTGATCTCCTTGATCTCGACGGTGCGCTGCTTCTTGCGCGCCTCGGCGGCCTTCTTCTGCGCCTGATATTTGTACTTGCCGTAGTCCAGGATCTTGCACACCGGCGGCTCGGAGTTCGGCGCGATCTCGACGAGATCGAGCCCGGCCTCCGCCGCGCGCGCCAGCGCGTCGTCGATGTCGACGACGCCGACATTCTGGCCACTTGCGTCAATGAGCTGGATTTTTGGAGTGTCGATGCCCTCGTTGACACGGGGGCCTTCCCGATTGGGGGTGAGTTTCATGGGCCGTCTTACGATGTTTCAAACTCCTCTATGGAACTGGCACCCTCGCCGCGGCGAGGCGCGGGGCGCGAACGCGTCATTTAACTGACGCCAAGCTCAAAGGTTCTACAGGTGGCAAATGGGCCTGACAAGACGCGCTGTGAGGGGGCGAGAGGCAGCCGGCTCGCTCATGCGTTGCCTTCGACGCCCTCGGCGGCCGCATAGAGTGGCGGGTGCTCGAAGAGTTCCGCGAGCCGGGTGCCGAGCAATTCATCGTAAACAGCGAGTGTTTTCGACTGCATCTGGGCGAGATCGAATTGCCTGCTGACACGCTGCCGCGCACGTTCGCCGATCGCGGCGCGTTGTTCCGGAGTGAGGCCGAGCGCGATCTTGATACGCGCGGCAAGCGCCGCCGCGTCTTCTGGAGGGACCAGCCAGCCCGTGAAACCGGTCGCATCCTCTTCGTAGGCGACGATGGTCTCCGGCAGCGCGCCCATGTTCGATACGATCACCGGACAGCCCATTGCTTGCGCCTCGATGCTTGTCCGGCCGAACGTCTCGGCGACAAGTGAGGGCACGAGCGCCGTGTGCGCCGCAAGGAACGCCACAGGCATGTCGCCACAATGTCCGACGAGCTTCGCCTTTTCCTCAAGACCATATCGCGCGATGAGATCCGAAAGTTCTTTGCGGTAGCCCTCGCGACCGTCGCCGACGAGAATCACAACGGCACCTTCGAGAGCACCTTCCTCACTGAGCAACCGCGCTGCCTCGATGGTGTGACGCTGGCCTTTGATGCCGGAAAGGCGCGCAGCAAGGAGCACGATCTTGGTTTCTGGCTCGACGCCCCAGCTTTCCCGCAGCCGTGCAACGGGGCCTGGCGGCACCACGAATGGGTCGAAGATCTCGCCGTCGATGCCACGATAGATCACGCGGAGACGGTCTTTGGCTTCTGGCTGGCGCGAAGCGACAAGGCCCGCCGTATAAAGGGAATTGGCGATGACGCGACTGCCGCGTCCCATGACGCTGTTGTAGATGGCTTTGACCGGACCAGGCTTGCCATATGCGCCATGATAGGTCGTTACCAGCGGCCGCCCGGTCCAGCGCGCGGCGAGGAGCGCACTCCATGCCGGTGCGCGACTGCGTGCGTGAAGAATTGCGACATTGCGCTCAGTAACGAGCTTGGCAAGCCGTCGCGCGTTGGCCAGCATGGTCGCCGGGTTCTTGCTCGCCACGGGGAGCGTGACGATCTCGCCGCCTGCACGCGTGACCGCCTTTGCCAAGCGCCCACCCTCCGTGACAACAATCGCGCGGGACCCGGCGCGGATGAGGGCTTCGGCGATCTCGACGGCCGATTGCTCGCTGCCGCCGGTCTCGAGCCGAGGCACGACCTGCAATATGGTCACTGGGTCCGTCACGGCATTGTCTTTGGCGAAAAACCTTGTTCGCGCTACGGCTAATTCGAATGATCCGGCAAGAACCACAATTTCTTGAGTTTGGCCAAGGGCCTAAACGTCGCCGCCTGGCCTATTCCTGGTGTGATTCGGGCGCTGGTGGCGGCGACATCGCGATTCTCTGGCTCTCCGGCTTCCTGTCCGACATGACAGGGACCAAGGCGGTCGCCGTGTCCGACTGGGCTGTGGCGCACGGGCACGCCGTGCTCCGCTTCGACTATTCGGGCCATGGGCAATCCGAAGGAAGCTTGCTCGAAGCCTCGGTCGGCGATTGGCTCGACGAGACCACCGCCATGTTCGAGCTGATGGGCGACAAGCGCGTCATCGTCGTGGGCTCCTCCCTGGGTGGCTGGATCGCCCTTCTGCTTGCGCGCGCGCTCGCTAGAGTTGGCGACTCTCGGCTCGCCGGTCTCGTGCTCATCGCGCCCGCGTGGGACATGACCGAGAAGCTGATGTGGGAGAAGATGTCCGAGAAGACGCGTGCCAAGGTCGAGACCGAGGGCGTCTACTACGCGCCGTCGAACTATGACGATCCTTATCCCATCACCAAGATTCTGATTGAGGACGGCCGCAGCCATCTCGTGGCGGGCGGCGTCGGCGTCCGCGCGCCGGTGCGCATTCTGCAGGGCATGCGCGATCCTGACGTGCCGTGGCGTCACGCGCTTGCACTTGTCGATCTTTTGTCATGTGACGACGTCGAGCTGATGCTGATCAAAGGCGCCGATCATCGCTTGTCGCGACCGGAAGATATTCGCCGGCTGAAAGAAACTATCGCCGCCCTTGTCGACACCGTCACGACGAGTGCCGAATGAGCGACGCCAAACCCTCGCGGAACGTGGGATAACGAAGCGAGATGCCGAGCTCGGACTTGATGAGCTCATTGCCGATCCGCCGGCTGCCTTCATAAAAGCTCCGCGCCATGGGTGTGAGGTCGGCGTCCTCGAAGTCGATCTCGGGCGGGGGCGTCACGCCGATCATCTTCGCGGCGTAGGCCACCACGTCGCCGGGCGCGGCGGGCTCGTCATCGGCAACGTTGTAGATCGCGCCAGCCCGTGGCCGTGCGATCGACGCTTCGAGCACGCCGGCAATGTCCTCCACATGGATGCGGCTGAACACCTGGCCGTTCTTGTTGATACGGCGCGCGGTGCCTTCGCGGAGCTTGTCGAACACGCTCCGTCCGGGGCCGTAGATACCGGCGAGCCTGAACACATGGCTCGGCACGCCAATCTCTGCGCCGAAATCGAGCCAGGCACGCTCGGCCTCAACCCGCGCTTCAGTGCGCGCGCTATTGGGCTTCGGCGTCGTGGTCTCATCCACCCAGCGACCCTGCTGGTCGCCGTACACGCCGACCGTTGATAGATAGCCGATCCATTCGAGCGAACCGAGCTTGGCGAGATCGTCGCGATAATGGGCGAGCACCGGATCGCCGGTTTCCCCGGGCGGGATCGAGTGCAGCAGATGGGTCGCGCCCTGAAGCGTGCCGACGAGGTCGCGGTTCCCAGGCTCGCCAGCGAACCGAACCGCCTCAAAACCCTCGGCCTTGAGCTGGGCGACCTTTGCGTCGTCCCGCGCCGTGCCGGCAATTTCCCAACCTTCCGACGCCAAACGCTCGGCGAGAGTCTGCGCCGAGAAGCCGAGTCCAAAGGCGAACAGCCGGCTCACGCCGCCACCTCCAGCCATTCTTCGCGCACCGCTGGGTCGGTCTCGCCCGCGGCGAGTGCGGACCGCAATGTACGCCAACGCTCAGGTGAAAGCCGCGACAATGCCCACACCGCCATGGCGCGGACAAGTGGCGAGGTGTCATCAAGCAGCGCCTCTATGAGTGGTATCAGACTCCGATCCCCAGAGTTGCCCGCAGCGATCAGCACATTCCGTATGAAACGATCACGGCCCGTGCGCTTGATTGGTGTGCCACGGAACCGCGCGCGGAACGCGGCGTCGTCAAGTACAAGCAACTCGGCAAGCGGGGGGTTATCGCATGCCTCGCGCGCCGCGAGCTTCGTCTCGTGTGCAGTATGCGCGAATTTGTTCCACGGGCATACGGCGAGACAATCGTCGCAGCCATAGATGCGATTACCCATGGCAGCGCGATAGCGTGACGCAATGTGTCCCTTGTGCTCGATGGTGAGATACGAGATGCAAGCGCGCGCGTCGATGCGGTACGGCGCAGTGAACGCGTTTGTCGGACATACGTCGAGGCAACGCCGGCACGCGCCGCAGTGATCCTCTTCCGGTTCATCGGCGTCAATATCGGCGGTGGTGAAAATCGCGCCGAGGAACAGCCACGAGCCGAAGTCGCGCGAAACAAGATTGGTGTGCTTGCCTTGCCAGCCGATCCCAGCCCGCGCTGCCAGCGGCTTCTCCATCACCGGCGCGGTATCGACGAACACTTTCACGTCGCC
>JAWKWG010000032.1:0-27148 GCA_041397675.1 Hyphomicrobiales bacterium
TCGAAAAGGCGACTGCCGTCTTGAAAGATCCCGACGGCAACCAGGTGGGCACGGTCACCTTGTTCGAAGCCCCGTCAGGCGTGTTGCTCGACGTCGATTTGACCGCCGTACCTTCTGGTGATCACGCCTTCCACATCCACGAGACCGGCAAGTGCGAGGCGCCGGACTTCAAGTCGGCCGGCGGGCATTTCAATCCCGAAGAGGACAAGCACGGTCTCTTGAACAAGGCTGGACCGCATGCCGGCGATATGCCCAACATCCACGTGCCCGAGACTGGCAAGCTCATGATCGAGATCCTGAATCAGCGGATCGATCTCAACGACGGCCTGCTCGATGATGACGGCTCGGCCATTGTCATTCACGAAGGCCCCGACGACTACGTCACGGATCCGGCGGGCGACGCCGGCCCGCGCATCGCTTGCGGCGTCATCACCAAATAGGCTTGTGCGCGCCGCCTCTTTGTGAGGTCTATTTTTTCTATTGATTGATCTCGGGTTCGGCGAGACGGGCGAGGTTGCGCAGCGACTCCTGCCAGCCGAGATAGCATGCCTCCGCCGGGATGGCGTCGGGGATGCCTTCTTGAAGAATTTCGATCTCGGTGCCGACCGAGACCGGCTTTAGCGTCACCGTCACCTGCATCTCACCGGGCAAATTCGGATCGTCGAACGTATCCGTGTAGCGCAAGCGCTCTCCGGGCACGAGCTCATGATATTGTCCGCCGAAAGAATGGCTCGCGCCCGTGGTGAAATTGCGGAAGGACATCCTGAAGTCGCCCCCAACTTTCGCGTCGAGGTGATGCACCGTGCAGGTGAAGCCGTTGGGCGGCAGCCACTTCGCCATGGCGTCCGCCTCGATGAATGCGCGATAGACCTTATCGGGTTTCGTTGCCAGGACACGGTGCAATCGAACGGTGTTGGGCATTACTCTTTCTCCTCGCTCACTGATCCATCCTCTTCAACAAACTCTCGAGGCTATCGAGCCGATCCCGCCAGAACGCGCCATAGAAGCTCATCCAGTTGGCAAGAGGCCGAAGCCCTTGCGGTCGGACGCTGTAGTGAATTTGACGACCCTCGCGCCGGTCGCGCACGAGGCCCGCGCTCTTCAAGATGCCGAGATGCTTGGACACGGCTGGCTGCGAGACCCGCGTCCCCTTTGTCAGCATCCCCACCGTCCGCTCGCCGTCCCGGACCAGACGCTCGAACAGCGCCCGGCGTGTCGGGTCGGCGAGGGCGGCAAACGTCGCGTCGGCAGCGCCAGTCATGGATAACTCATAACCAAACGGTTATATGTTGTCAAACCCCCGCAACGCCTGAAATAAACCTTCTGTCAAAGGTTTGAGACCCATGCTGGTTCCCAACGATTCGTATGCGTTGGGGGACTTTCAGTATGGCTTTCGACGGCCCGTTCGAAGGCGAGCTGGGCGGGGTCGCCTATATCATCGGCTCCCATATTTGGGAGTCGGTTGACGGCGGACAGACCTGGATCCTGTCCAAGCTCGAGGATGATCTGAACGCCTGCTACGAGATTGCGGCACCCGCCTAACCGCCAGCGGCAGCTGCGAAAACCCTGAAAATTCCAGCCCGCAGGCCGGCCTGGCCCCGGACCAAAGGAAGCAGGCCGTCTGATTGCCCCTGCCCGGCGAGTGGGCTATGAGAAACGCTCAAGCCTGGGCAACGACAGCAACCGCAAATGACAAACAAACTTGAGGCGGAGCGCCCGCTCTCCCCGCATCTGCAAATCTACCGGCCGATGCTGACCATGATGATGTCGATCGCGCATCGCATCACGGGCGCATCGCTCGCGGTCGGCTTCGTCCTGCTGACCTGGTGGCTGGTGGCCATCAGCATCGGCCCCGAGGCCTATGCTACCGTCGCCGATTTCTTCGCGAGCTTCATCGGCCGCGCGCTTCTGTTCTTGTTCACCTGGGCGCTCGTCCACCACATGCTTGGTGGCATCCGCCACCTGATCTGGGACACCGGCGCGGCGCTGGACAAGACCAGCATCGAGGTCGCGGCCTGGCTTACGATCATTTCGTCCATCGTGCTCACGGTCCTGATTTGGGTCATGGGCTACGCGCTGATGGGGAGCGCTTGAGCATGGCCACACCCTTAAAGCGCGTGCGTGGACTTGGCGCCGCCCATCGCGGCACCGAGACCTTCTGGCGGCAGCGGGTCACCGCCGTTGCCAACATCCCGCTCGTCATCTTCCTCGTTCTCTCGGTGGTCAGCCATATCGGCGCCCCCTACAGCGAGGTTAAGGCCTATCTCGCCCAGCCCGTGGTCGCCGTGCTGATGCTCGCGCTGATCATCTCGGCGGCGATCCACATGCGCATCGGGCTGAAAGAGATCATCGACGACTACGTTCACAGCGACAGCAAGGTGCTTTGCATTCTCGGCGCCACGTTTTTCGCCGGCTTCATCGTGCTTGCCTGCACGCTCGCCATTCTCAAAATCAGTCTTGGAGCCTGATGTCGAATGCCTCAAGACGCCACGCCGCAAAACACTCCGCACAACGCCGTTCAGGTGAACGGCCGCGCCTATCCCATCACCGACCACGCTTATGACGTCATCGTCGTCGGCGCGGGCGGCTCAGGGCTCCGCGCCGTAGTTGGCGCGAGTGAAGCGGGTTTGCGCACCGCCTGCATCTCGAAAGTGTTCCCCACGCGATCGCACACTGTCGCGGCGCAAGGCGGCATTGCCGCAGCGCTGGGCAACATGGGCCCCGACGACTGGCGCTGGCACATGTACGACACAGTGAAGGGGTCCGACTGGCTCGGCGACCAGGACTGCATCGAGTATCTCTGCCGCAACGCGCCGCAAGCCGTTTACGAGCTCGAGCATTGGGGCGTTCCGTTCTCGCGCACCGACGACGGCAAGATTCTCCAGCGCGCCTTTGGCGGCATGACGATGGAGTACGGCAAGGGACCGGTGAAGCGCACTTGCGCCGCCGCCGACCGCACCGGACATGCCATGCTGCACACCATGTACGGCCAGGCGCTCCGCCACTCCGCCGAGTTCTTCATCGAGTATTTCGCCATCGACCTCATCATGGACGACGAGGGGCGTTGCCGCGGCGTCATGGCGATCAACATGGCGGACGGCTCGATCCACCGCTTCCGCGGCCATCAAGTGATCCTCGCGACCGGCGGCTATGGCCGCGCCTACTTCTCCTGCACGTCCGCACATATCTGCACCGGCGACGGCAACGCCATGGTGCTGCGCGCCGGCCTGCCGCTCCAGGACATGGAGTTCGTGCAGTTCCATCCGACCGGCGTCTATGGCGCTGGGGTGCTGATCACCGAGGGTGCGCGCGGCGAAGGCGGCTTCCTGCGCAACGCCGAAGGTGAGAAGTTCATGGAGCGCTATGCGCCCTCCGCCAAGGACCTCGCCTCACGCGATGTGGTCTCCCGCGCCATCACCATCGAGATCAGGGAAGGCCGCGGGCATGGTCCCGATAAGGACTACATGCATCTGCATCTGGAGCATCTCGATCCGGCGCTGATCGAGGAGCGCCTGCCCGGCATCACCGAGCTTGCCCGCATCTTCGCCGGCGTCGACACGCGGAAGCAGCCGATCCCCATCATCCCGACCTGCCACTACAACATGGGCGGCATCCCCACCAATATGCATGGCGAGGTGATCTCGCCCAAGGGCGACGACAAGGACGCCATCGTGCCGGGCCTCATGGCGCTCGGCGAAGCCGCGTGCGTGTCGGTGCATGGCGCCAATCGTCTCGGCTCCAATTCGCTGATCGACCTCGTGGTGTTCGGCCGTGCCGCGGCGCTCCGCTGCGCCGAGGTGATCGGCAAGGACACCGCCATCCCCGAGCTTCCCAAGGGCGCCGGCGAAGAGGCCATCGCCCGCCTCGATCGCTTCCGCTATGCAGATGGGTCGGCGCCCACCGCCGAGCTTCGCTTGCGCATGCAGAAAACCATGCAGCGCGACTGCTCGGTGTTCCGCACCAAGGAGGTGCTCAAGGAAGGGGTAAAGGGCATCAAGCAGGTGTGGGACGATGTGGCCGACATCAAGACGACAGACCGTTCGCTGATCTGGAACACCGACCTGATCGAGACGCTCGAATTCGACAATCTCATCTCGCAATCAGCCGTCACGGTGCAAGGCGCGCTGGCCCGCGAGGAATCACGTGGCGCGCATGCCCGCGAGGACTTCCCCAAGCGTGACGACAAGGACTGGATGAAGCACACCTTGTCCTATGCCGACTACGGCACGCACACGGTGAAGCTCGACTTCCGCCCGGTGCACAAATTCACCCTGTCGAACGAGGTGAGCTACATCCAGCCCAAGGAGCGGGTGTACTAGCGCGACGCGGCTTAAGCTCGCGCCAGCATCTTGTCGATGACGCCCTTGACCGCGTCGAAGTCGAACGGCTTCACCAGGATCGGCGCGTCCTTGAAGTCATCTTGGTCTTCCAGATTTTCGTCGCCTGTGGCGAACGCGAACGGCACGCCCCGTTCGGCCAGGACGGTGGCGACTGGATAGGACTTCTGGTCGCCAAGCCGCAGATCGAGGATCGCGCCGTCGAGACTGGCGCTGCCGGCGAGGTCGAGGCCTTCCTCGATCGTGGCCGCCGGGCCCACGACCTCGTAGCCCATCTCGGTCAGCCAATCCTCCATAAGAAGCGAGATCAGCGGTTCGTCGTCGACAATCAGGATGCGGGTCACAGGGAAAGGCCTTACAAAAGGGCGTTTGAAGCCCGAACACTAGCAGCGTGGCACAAAACCCGCCATCGCGCGTTTCCTCGCCACTTCAAGGATAACGCCCTCTTGCCCCAGCGCGTCGTCAGAGCCAGCCGTCTCGTCAGCAATGCCCCGCTCATCATCCTCGTGGGCATCGGTCTGGTGCTGGCCGCGGTGGTGGCCGTGGGCGTGCTGGTCGTCCGCTCCAACGAGGCCGACGAGCTCGTGGAGCAGTCCCTGCAAATCCGACAAGTCGGCGAGGCCCTGCTGGCCGATATCCAGAGCGCCGAGTCGAGCCAACGCGGCTTTCTGCTCACCGAGGACGGCTCCTACCTCCAGCCCTACGACCACGCGGTCGGAACATTGCCTGTCCAGCTCGAAAAGCTTCACGCATTGACTGCCGACGATCCCGAGATGCGCACCCACGTCTTCGCCCTCGAGCCGTTGGTCGCCGCCAAGATGAACGAGATCAAGCGGACCATCAGCCTCGCCCAGCAGGGGCAACGCGAGCAGGCCGTCGAGGTGGTCAGGACGGACCAGGGCCGCGGCCTCATGGAGGCGATCAGGTCGGAGATGACGAGTTTCCTCATGACTGGCCGGGAGCGGCTCCGCGCCCACCGGGAAGAGGTGGCGGACTTACGGCGCTGGCTCGCGATCCTGATCATCGCCGCTTTGGCCGGCGCGATCATTCTTGTGGGTATCCTGGCAATAGCGACGCGGCAAGCCGTGGCAGGGCTCATTGCCCGCACACATCAACTCGAAGACGAATCGCGGCGGCGTGAAGAGGCCGAAGACTCGCTCCGGCAGGTGCAGAAGATGGAGGCGGTGGGGCAGCTCACCGGCGGCATTGCCCACGACTTCAACAATCTTCTCACCATCATTCTCGGCAATCTCGACACGATCAAGCGTAGGCTCGCCGACGCGGTCAAGGATGACAAAGCGCCGGATGCCCTCGTCGAGGCACTGACCAAGCCGGCCAACGCGGCGGTCCAAGGCGCGAAGAGCGCCGCCCAGCTCACGCAGCGACTCCTCGCCTTCTCGCGCCGCCAAACGCTCGAGCCCGAGCGCGTCGATCTCAACCGTCTCGTCTCCGGCATGTTGGAAATGCTGACCCGCACCATCGGCGAGAACATCAGCATCGAGACCGTCCTCGGTGCCGGGTTGTGGCCCGCCTTCGCCGACGCGCATCAACTAGAGAACGCGCTGCTCAACCTCACTCTCAATGCCAAGGCGGCGATGCCTGAGGGTGGGCACCTCACCATCGAGACCGCCAACGCCTATCTCGACGACGCCTATTCACGCCGGTTCGGTGATGTCGAACCCGGCCAATATGTGCTGCTCAGCATCACTGACACGGGAACCGGCATTGCGCCGGAAATTCTCGATCACGTGTTCGAGCCGTTCTTCACCACCAAGCCCGCCGGCGAAGGCACCGGTCTTGGCCTTGCCATGGTCCATGGCTTCGTCAAGCAATCGGGTGGACACGTCCGCATCTATAGCGAGGTGGACCACGGGACCTCGGTGAAGATCTATCTGCCGCGCATGACCGGCGCCGATGAGAGGATCGCGGTTCCCGCCGGCAAGGCCGATGTCGGCGCGGCGCCGCGGGCCGAGGCCGGCGAAGCAATCCTTCTGGTCGAAGACAACGAGGGGGTCAGGGACTATGCCAAGGGCATTCTCAAAGCTCTCGGCTACGAGGTGATCGAGGCGCCCGACGCTATCAGTGCCCTGCAAACACTCAACGGAGAACCGCAGATTTCCCTTCTGTTCACCGACGTGGTGCTGCCCGGCAGCCTTAACGGCCGCAAGCTCGCCGAGGAGGTGCTGCGAAAATACCCGGACCTGCCCGTGCTCTACACCACCGGCTACACGCGCAACGCCATCGTGCACCAAGGCCGTCTCGATGCTGACGTGAACCTGCTCAGCAAGCCCTACACCGAGCAGGATCTTGCCCGAAAAGTCCGCGAGCTGCTCGACGCGTCCTAGTGTGGCAAAAACGAGGCTTGCCCGGATCGCCGCCCCTGGCTACCTATGCCTATAAGAAAAGCGCATGTCCCGGTGAAAACCGGCCATGGCCAGGGATAGGTTGAGATGGTCCAGTTCACACTTCCCAAGAACTCGAAGGTCAAGAAGGGCAAGGAATGGAACCGGCCGGCGGGCGATGCCGAGCCCGGGCGCTGGCGCGAATACCGTATCTACCGCTTCGATCCCGAGACGGGCGAGAACCCGCATGTCGACACCTATTGGGTCGACATGAACGATTGCGGACCGATGGTTCTCGACGCCCTTATCTGGATCAAGAACAAGATCGACCCGACCTTGACCTTCCGCCGCTCTTGCCGCGAAGGCGTGTGCGGCTCCTGCTCCATGAACATCGCCGGCACCAATACGCTCGCCTGCACCATGCACGCCGACGACGCGAAGGGCGCGATCTCCATCTATCCCTTGCCTCATATGCCGGTGATCAAGGATCTCGTCCCCGACATGACGCGGTTCTACGCGCAGCTTCGCGCCATCGAGCCGTGGCTCAAGACCGATAGCCCGACGCCGCAGAAGGAGTGGCGCCAGTCTCACGAGGATCGCGAGAAGCTCGACGGGCTTTACGAATGTATTCTTTGCGCGTGCTGCTCGACCGCCTGCCCGTCCTATTGGTGGAACGGAGATCGCTATCTCGACCCCGCCATCCTGTTGCAGGCCGATCGCTGGATCGAGGACTCACGCGACGAACGCACCGGAGAGCGCCTCGACGATCTCGAAGACCCGTTCCGCCTCTACCGCTGCCACACCATCCTGAACTGCACCAAGGCGTGTCCCAAGGGGCTGAACCCTGCTGCGGCCATCGCCTCCTTGAAGCGCAAGATGGTTGAGCGCGCCGGTAGCGCTCAAGTAGCGAAGCGGTAGTGCATCAAGACGCGAGCGCTCAAGTAGCGAAGCGGTAGTGCATTAGAGGACCAAGATGATCGACCATATCGGCATGCCCGTCGGCGATATCGCCGCGCGACCGAGTTCTACCTCAAGGCGCTGAAGCCGCTTTCAGCATCGGTATCGTCAAGCAGGTCTCGGCGGAACAGACGGGCGCCGGCGCCGCGGTCGGTTTCGGCGCCGACGTGAAACCGATTCTTCCTGGATCGGCGAAGCGCCCACCACCGGGCGATAGCCACGTGCATGTGGCGTTCGTCGCCGACACCCGCGCCAGCGATCGATGCGTTCTATCAGGCGTCGCTTGCCGCCGGCAGTGGACAACGGGGCGCCGGGTTTGCGGCCGCACTATCACGCCAACTACTATGGTGCGTTCGTTGCTCGGTGATCCCGACGGCAACAACATCGAAGCCGTCTGCCACGCACGCGCCTGCCTGGCGCTCAAGTAGCGAGCGGTAGCGCATAAGGAAAGCGCTCAAGTCGCGAAGTAGCGCATCAAGCGCTAACGCGGACAGCGCGGCAGCGAGAAGGTGCAGGTCGGCACTTCTTCGTTGCGCATTTGCTCCGCCTTTTTCGGATCTTTCTCGCTCTGCCACGCGTAAGGACGCCCTTGGTTGTGCGCGTAGTAGAGCCGCGTGAGCGTACCGTTCTGGAAGGTGAGACTCGCTGTGCAATCGCCATCGGCCGCGTTGGTCGCATTGCCGAACATGCTCGACATCTTGTCCTTCTTATCCTTCTTGTCCTTCTTGTTCTTCTTGTCCTTCGTATCCCCGCTCACCGGGACGGGTCCAGCGCCGTTGTAGCGATAGACCAGCGTCTCGCCGCCGCCTGACGCCGGCACCACCGAGCGCGGCTGGCCGGCGCATTTCAGCACCTCGGCCTTGCTCATGCCGATATAGGGCTTGCCGTAGTCGACCGTGGTGAGCCGCTTATAGGCGTCCGTGGGGCCCGAGCCGCCGGCGCAACCCAAGACCAGCCCGGAAACGCACGCGACCAGCACAGGGCGGCCAGCCGCCGCTCCGCGGCGCCGAAGCGCGAAACCAGGTGGTTTCCCTCGCGCAAGTCCATTCCTCTCCATAAGCCCAGGCAGGGCCTAGCGCCAGATTGCGCGTCAAAAGTGGCAGAACCCGTGCCCTGCCGGAAGGGCGCGATGTGATAGATTCCTCCCCGTGGCATTCCTGATCGCTCTCCATATCCTCGGCGCCGTCGTCTGGGTCGGCGGCATGTTCTTCGCCTATGTGGTGCTGCGTCCGTCCGCCGGGCCGCTTCAGCCCGAGGCGCGCCTTCAGTTGTGGCGCCGCGTGTTTGGCCGCTTCTTTCCCTGGGTCTGGGCGGCATCGTCCTTCTGCTCGCGAGCGGCTACGCCGCGATCATCCTCTATCTCGGCGGGTTCGCCGAGCTACCGCTCCACATTCACATCATGCAAGGGATCGGCATCATCATGATGCTGCTGTTCCTGCATCTCTACTTCGCGCCGTGGCGCCGCTTCCGCATGGCGGTCGACGCAAGCGAGTTCGCGCTCGCCACCGGTACGCTCAATCAGATTCGTATGATTGTCGCGATCAATCTCGTGCTTGGCCTGGTGACGGTCGTTGTCGGCGCCAGCGGTCCTTCTGGTAGCTGGCGAGCGCGGCGCGCAGAATATGTCGGCGCGGCCACATTTATACAGAGCGACACAAAATTCCCGCGCGCGGACACGTTTCGACACGTTGCGCAATAGGCGAAGTTGCGATGCCCGGCTCCTATCTGCCGTCATGGGACCGGCTGCGCGCCTGTCCGCCTGGCCGAGGGCAACATGAAAAAGGACTTTGTTATGAACACCACCCTTCGCACTGGCGCTCTGGCGCTCGCGCTGCTCGCCGGCACCGCGCTCGTCGCGGCCCCGGCAATGGCCGACCACAACGACTGGAAGAAGAAGTCGTGGAACAAGCACGGCTACAAGCATGGCAAGAAGCACTACAACTACAGCTATCGCGGCCGGAGCAACAGCTACGGCTGGAACCGCGGCTATAGTTGGAAGAAGCGCTATTATGGCCCGCCGCGTTATGGCTGGTACGGCTACGGTTGGCCTTACTACTATGGCGGCTCGGGCTTCTCGATCATCATCCGCTAAATGCGCCGGGCATAGTGAACCCTCCGCCTCGCACGCGGGACGGAGGATTCGCCCGTTGCCTTGGATAAACCGCTAGTCGAGTCGGTCGCCCACGTTGGGCGTCAGCTTCCAGCCGCGCGCCGCAAGCTGCGAGGTTGCGAGTTTGCTGGCGCGGCCCGTGATCCACATCGCGCCGCCCGGTGCGCCCGTAGCAAGGCTTTCGATCGGCGCGCTCCAATAGAGATAGTCGACCGGTAGGATCGAGACGGTGCCGCGCCCGGTCTGCACCATTGGCGCGCGCCCGGCCCTGATGAAGCCCGTGACGGGCGCGATCTTCTTGTTGTAGTTGGCGATCAGTTCCGACTGGCGGCGGTAATAGAACGCCATCTCGATGGAGTTCGCCTGCGCCGCCGTCTCGATATAGATCTGCCGCCCGTCCACGGACCCTAGCGTCTTGAGCGCGACGACGATAACCGCCTTGTCCGTGGGCGTGAGGTGCGGATTCGCATAGAACGCATCCTGCGCGTCCTTGGAGATGCCCATTGCCGTGAGGAACTTGCGTCCTTCTTGCTCGAGCTGCGCCGCCGTCTTGTCGCGCAGCGCCTCACGCAGCTTCTGGCTCGTCGAGGTCGCGCTGATGGCGATGCCGACGCCGCCAGTGACGAAGCCGAGCCCGACATTGACGCCCGTGTTGCCGATGGCGCTCGCGGTGGCGAGCCGGGTCAATTGCTCGTCGAGTGGCTTGAAGCTCGTATAGGGATCGACGTTGAGATCGAAGGCAAGCTTGCGCCGCGCCTCGGCGCCGCCGCTGACAGAAGCGATGATGCCTTCCTTGCGCGGGTCGGTCGCCTCCATGGCGGCACCGACGCTGCCGAACAGGTTTCCGACGCCCTTGAATGTATCGCCGATGGTCTTGCCTGGCTCTGTGAGAAGTCCCTTGGCTGTGCCGAGCGGCTTCAGCGCCGTCTTGCCCGCTGCATTTACCAGCGTCTCGCCGCCGCCGCTCTCTTGAAGCTTCGCCGTGGCCTCCATCTCGCGGGCACGCACACGCAGCAAGGTCGTTCCGACGATACGGAACGTTCCCCATTGGGTATCGACCGTGACTACGTACTGATAGTTCTCGACCCCGACAGTGTTCTGAACCTTGTAGTAGGGGCTGTTGAGAAGCGAGGACGGCAGCACCTGGCGCGCGCTGAAGGTCGGTGCGCTTTCATAGCTCGCGGCGAGCACGGCGCCGGTCGCGACGCCAGCCATCATCAAGCATGTAAGAAGAATGCGCGTGAGAACGCGCGAGCCAAGCCAACTAGACGCCATCACGTCACCCCCCTACCCGACGCCACGAACAGTCGAGGGCCACCCTCATGACGAGCATATCCGCGAATGAAGATGCGGAGAAGCGGCACCGCGACATGTTGTCGGCTAAGGAACCCGCCAATGCGCCCAAGCGTTTTCCCTACATGGAAAAAAGCCAACGAAAGGAGGCTCCTAATGAAGAACATGATACGCAAGGGCACTCTGGCGCTGGCGCTGATTTCCGGTGCCGCCCTAATGACGGCGCCGGCTATGGCCAACTCCATTCACAAGGAGGGCCAGTTCGGTGGCTCGTGGAGCAAGATCGAGCCGGGCTCTGGCTACTATCAGCACCGCCGCCATGCCGGCCGTGTGGGTCCGCTCTATAGCGGCCACTATTATCGTGGCTATTACGGACCGCGTTACAGCTACTACGCTCCGCGCTACGGCTACTACAGCCCTTATGGCGGGCCTTACTACCGTAGGGGCTCGGCCGTGAGCTTCGGAGTTTCCGTTTACTAAGCCGCGCTTGATTAAAGCACGCAAGATCCCTCCCCCATCGCGGGGAGGGTTTTTTGGAGGTCTAGTACACCAGCGCAAAATAAATCACGTACAGCCAGCTGAAGATGCCGTGGATGACGGCCCACAGGATCGAGTGGTTGTTGGCGTACGAGATGGTGATGGCGAGCGCCGTGCCGAAACCGATGCCGTACTTGGCGCCTTCCGAAGTATAGCTGTAGGTCACGCCGTTCATCATTCCCTCCGCTTTGCAAAGCGCGCCACCTTAGCGCGGATTCGTTCTCCAAGGCCTGATTTGTCGCGCTAAGGTGCGCCCATGAGCAGTCTGGGAAAATGCATCGCTGTCCTGTGCAGCGCGATCTTCGCGGGCCTTCTCGTTGTTGCTGAACCTTTGGCGCGCGAGGACGTGGCGCCGAAAGTCGAGGCGCAGCATCTTCTGACCGCGCCGCTTGCCGGCGAACCCGGCAAGGAAGTCGACATCGAGATCTACACCTTCCCCCCCGGGGCGTCCGTGCCCTGGCATATCCACCCCGACGCGCATGAGTTCGACTACGAGCTCGAGGGCACGTTGACACTCGAGGTGAAGGGTGAGCCGCCGCGCGATCTGAAAGCGGGCGAGGCTTTCTATCTTCCGCCCAATGTCGTCCACCGCGGTGAGAACAGGAGCGCGACCCAGCCCGCCAAGGTCTATGTGGTGCGTGTCAAGCCGGTGGGAAAACCGCTCACCGAGCTGATCAATCCGGGCAACGGCGGTTATCCGGATGCGGGATCGCAGGACTAGGAGACTAGCCGGGGCGTCCCTTCTTCAAGAGCACACGAATGCCGATGGCCCAAGCACCGACGACCACGAGCCAGTAGAACACCTTGGCTGCGGTGCCCAGTTCCATGCCGAGCGCCGAGCCGGCGAAGGTACCGAGACCCGCGACCAGCGTGTAGAACGCGGCGAAAGCCAGGACATAGGCCGTGGCAAAGCGTGGCTTGAAAAAGCCGATCAGTGTGCCGGCTAGACCCCAGATGAAATTGACGCCGGCTTGCAGCGGATTGAGCCGGAAACCGGGCGGGAAGCTCTGCGGATCGGTATCGAAGCCATAATAGGCGTAGGACAGCAGCATCAGCCCGCCGAGCGCCAGGAAGTAGGCGCTGCACCGCGCGGCCCACACAACGAGCGGCTGCGGTCTCGTGGCGTCTAACTCCTCGTCCGTTGGCCCGGCTCGGTTGGCAGTCTCCGCTGGCCGCTTGTCTCCCATGTAAAACCCCGCTTTACGCTCCGTGTTACCCTATCCGATCGTCGCCGCGCCGGTCCATTGCCACGCCAACCGGGATGGCGTTTCGCGCAAAGCGACACCTTGCGCGTTGCCCCGATTGCATTTAACCAACCCCCGGGCTCGAGCGGCCCAGACCCACGCGGAAATGCGGCCTATTCCTCAAAAAGGGGGTTTTTCATGGCGCGGAGTAAGATTGCATTGATTGGCGCCGGCCAGATCGGCGGCACCATTGCCCACCTAGCCGGCATCAAGGAGCTCGGCGACGTCATCCTGTTCGACGTGGTCGATGGCGTGCCACAGGGCAAGGCGCTGGACCTGTCTCAATCCGCTCCCGTACACAATTTCGTCCCCAAGTTCCGCGGGGCCAACGAATATTCCGAGATCAAGGACGCCGATGTGGTGATCGTCACCGCCGGCGTGCCCCGCAAGCCCGGCATGAGCCGCGACGACCTTCTCGAGATCAACCTAAAAGTGATGGAGCAGGTGGGCGCGGGACTTCGCAAATATGCGCCCGAAGCCTTTGTTATCTGCGTAACCAACCCCCTCGACGCCATGGTCTGGGCGCTCCAGAAGACGAGCGGCCTCCCCCGCAACAAGGTGGTCGGCATGGCCGGCGTGCTCGATAGCGCTCGTTTCCGGTTCTTCCTCTCCGAAGAATTCGACGTGAGCCCGCAAGACATCCACACAATGGTCCTTGGCGGCCACGGCGACACCATGGTGCCGCTGATCCGCTATTCGTCGGTGGCCGGCATCCCGCTGGCCGATTTGGTCAAGATGCGCTGGATCACCCAAAAACGCCTCGACGAGATCGTTCAGCGCACCCGCGATGGCGGCGCCGAGATCGTCGGCCTGCTCAAGACCGGCTCTGCCTACTACGCCCCTGCCACTGCGGCTCTCGACATGGCTGAGTCCTATCTCAACAACGAGAAGCGCGTGCTGCCCGCCGCCGCCTATCTCAACGGCGAGTACGGCGTGAAGGGCATCTATGCCGGCGTACCGGTCATCATCAGCGCCAAGGGCGTGGAGCGTGTCATCGAGCTCGACTTGTCCTCGGCCGAGAAAGACGCCTTCCTCCATTCGGTAGAATCGGTGAAGGCCCTCGTCGAGCTCTGCCAGAGGATCGCGCCGAACCTGGCGACGGCCTAAGCAGCTAGTTCATTGTCGGGAAAGCAACTTTCCCGTTATGAACCAGCCCGGGGCAGGCTCCCTACCAAAGTCGAAGGCGCGACCAAGCCGCGCGTCTTGCGACTTGGGGGCGACTGCCGTAAGTGGGCGGTGCTATAGGTTTCCAAGTTTCCCACCGCCTTCGCTCAAGCCATGAACATCCACGAATACCAGGCCAAAGACCTGCTCAAAGCCTATGGCGCGCCCGTCGCGGACGGCCGGATCGCCACAAGCGCCGAGGACGCCGCAAACGCCGCCAAAGAGCTGAGCGGCGACGTCTTCGTCGTGAAGGCGCAAATCCATGCCGGCGGCCGCGGCAAGGGCGGCGGCATCAAGCTGGTCAAGACGCTGCAGGAGTTGCATGCCGAAGCGGACCGCATGCTGGGCAAGCCGCTCGTCACGCCGCAGACCGGCCCCAAGGGCCGCGTCGTTCGCAGCGTCTACGTGGTCGAGGACACCACCATCGCCCGCGAGCTTTACCTCTCGCTTCTCGTCGATCGCAGCACCGGCCGCATCGCTTTCGTCGCCTCGACCGAAGGCGGCGTGAATATCGAAGAGGTCGCGGCCAACACGCCTGAGCTGATCACGACGATCGATGTCGATCCTGCCTCGGGTTTGAGCGCTTTCCATGGGCGCGTTATTGCGTCCGCACTCAAACTCGAAGGCGATCTCGCCAAGCAATGCGCCAAGCTCATCAAGACGCTCTACAAGCTGTTCGTCGGGAAGGATGCCAGTCTGATCGAGATCAATCCTCTCGTGGTGACGAAGGAGAACAATCTTGTCTGCCTCGACGCCAAGATCGGCTTCGAAGACAACGCGTTGTTCCGGCATCCCGACATCGAGGCGTTGCGCGACATCCATGAGGAGGACCCGGCCGAAGTCGAAGCCTCGAAGCACGACCTATCCTATGTGAAGCTCGATGGCACGATCGGCTGCATGGTCAACGGCGCGGGCCTTGCCATGGCCACCATGGACATCATCAAGCTCTATGGCGGCGAGCCGGCAAACTTCCTCGACGTCGGTGGCGGCGCCACCAAGGAGCGCGTCACCGAGGCCTTCAAGATCATCTTGTCGGACCCCAACGTGCAAGGCGTGCTCGTCAATATCTTCGGCGGCATCATGCGCTGCGACACCATTGCCGAAGGCATCATCGCCGCCGCGAAGGAAGTCAATCTTGCCGTCCCGCTCGTGGTGCGTCTCGAGGGCACCAATGTTGAACGTGGCAAAGAGCTCCTCGCCAAGTCCGGTCTCACCATCATCCCCGCCGACGATCTCGACGACGCCGCCAAGAAGGCAGTCGCCGCTGTCAAGGCCGCGGCGGCCTAAACCTTGCAACATGCTATCCGCTAAAGATCATGTCCGTACTCGTCGATAAGAACACGCGCGTCATCTGCCAGGGCTTCACCGGCGCGCAAGGAACCTTTCACTCCGAACAGGCCATCGCCTACGGCACCAAGATGGTCGGCGGCGTGACGCCCGGCAAAGGCGGCACAAAGCATCTCGATCTTCCGGTGTTCGACACCGTGCGGGGCGCGGTCGAGGCGACCGGCGCCGACGCGAGCGCTGTCTATGTGCCGCCGCCCTTTGCCGCCGACGCGATCCTTGAAGCGATCGATGCCGGTATCAGTCTTGTCGTGTGTATTACTGAAGGCGTGCCCGTGCTCGACATGGTCAAGGTCAAGCGCGCGCTATGCGACTCCGGCACGCGTCTGATCGGCCCCAACTGCCCCGGCATCATTACGCCAGGTGAATGCAAGATCGGCATCATGCCGGGACACATTCATATGCCGGGCAAGGTCGGAATCGTGTCGCGCTCTGGCACCCTCACCTATGAGGCCGTGGCGCAGACCACCGCCGTGGGGCTCGGCCAGTCGACTTGCATCGGCATTGGCGGCGACCCCGTCAATGGCACCAATTTCGTCGACGCCCTATCGCTGTTCCTCGAGGACGACAAGACCGAGGCGATCATCATGATCGGCGAGATTGGCGGTTCTGCCGAGGAAGAAGGGGCCGAGTTTCTCATCAAGGCCGGCAACAAGAAGCCCATCGTCGGTTTCGTCGCCGGCGCCACCGCGCCGCCCGGCCGTCGCATGGGTCATGCCGGTGCCGTCATCTCAGGCGGAAAAGGCGACGCAAAGAGTAAAATTGAGGCAATGCAGGAGGCCGGCATCGTTGTCTCCCCGTCACCTGCGGCCCTTGGAACGACGCTTGCAGAAATATTTTCGTAGCAATCAGCCGCTAGACAAACCGTTGCCTTGATTGCCCGGCACGCCGGTGGTCCATTAGACCGGCAGGTTTAGTTCGATGACACGACACGAACTGAACGACGTTTTCGCCCAGACGTCGTTCTTACAAGGCGCAAACGCCACCTATCTCGCTGAGCTCTATGCCCTCTACGAGACCGATCCCAACGCGCTCGATGCCGAATGGCGGAGCTTCTTCGCAAGCCTCGGCGACGAGGCTGGCGACGTCATCGCCAACGCCCGAGGGCCATCGTGGGGCCGCTCGGATATTGCGGCGCTGCCGGCGCCGACATTACCCCCGGGCTCGCTGACCAAGAAACAAGCGCTGGCTGCCGCGCGCGACACGCTCGGCGCGCGCATGCTCATTCGCGCCTACCGTACGCGCGGTCATCTCATCGCTCAGCTTGATCCGCTGGAGCTCATTTCACGGCGCGAGCATCCGGAGCTCAAGCCCAAGACCTATGGATTCACCAAGGCTGATTACGATCGTCCGATCTTCGTTGGCGGTGCGCTCGGGCTCGAATTCGCGACCTTGCGTCAGATTCTCGACATCCTGCGGCGCACGTATGCCGGACCGATCGGCTTCGAATACATGCACATCTCCGACCCGACCCAGCGCGCCTGGATTCAGGAGCGCATCGAGGGCATGGACAAGGAGGTGCGGTTCACCGAGCAGGGCAAGCGCGCCATCCTCGCCAAGCTGATCGAGGCGGAAGGTTGCGAGCGTTTCCTCAACGTCAAGTACACCGGAACCAAGCGCTTCGGCCTCGACGGCGGCGAATCCATGGTTCCGGCGCTTGAGCAAATCATCAAACGCGGCGGCCAGCTCGGCTTGCGCGAAATCGTCATCGGCATGCCCCATCGCGGGCGCCTCAACGTGCTCGCCAATGTGATGGCCAAGCCCTGGCGCGCCATCTTCAACGAGTTTCGCGGCGGCTCCGCCCAGCCCGATGACGTCGAAGGTTCCGGCGACGTCAAGTACCACCTCGGCGCCTCGTCCGACCGCGAGTTCGACGAAAACCGCGTGCACCTATCGCTGACCGCCAACCCGTCGCATCTCGAAAGCGTAGATCCTGTTGTACTCGGCAAGGTTCGCGCCAAGCAGGATCAGCTTGGCGATCGCGAGCGCAAAGAAGTGCTGCCGCTTCTCCTGCACGGCGATGCGGCCTTCGCTGGACAAGGCGTGGTTGCCGAATGTCTAGGCCTGTCGGGTCTGCGCGGCCACCGCACCGGCGGCTCGATCCATTTCATCGTCAACAACCAGATCGGCTTCACCACCGCGCCGCGCTTCTCACGTTCGTCTCCCTACCCCTCCGACGTAGCCAAGATGATCGACGCGCCGATCTTCCACGTGAACGGCGACGATCCGGAGGCCGTGGTGTACGTCACCAAAATCGCCACCGAGTTCCGCCAGCTGTTCGGCAAACCGGTCGTCATCGACATGTTCTGCTACCGCCGCCACGGCCACAACGAGGCCGACGAGCCGGCGTTCACTCAGCCGCTGATGTATCAGCGCATCGCCAAGCACCCGAGCGTGGTCGAAGTCTACGCCGACCGCCTGATCGAGGAAGGCTTGTTCACCCGCGAGGAGGTCGACGATCTCCAGGCCCGGTTCCGCGCCTATCTCGAGGAAGAGTTCGGCGCCGGAGAGACCTACCGGCCGAACCGCGCCGACTGGCTCGACGGCCGATGGTCCGGCATCGGCTTCGCCGACGAAGGCGCCCGCCGCGGCACCACCGGCGTCGACCTCAATGTGCTGAAGCAGGTTGGCCGCAAGATCACGACAATCCCGAAGAGCTTCACGCCCCACAAGACCATCGCCCGCATCATGGCCGCGCGGCGCAAGATGATTGATGATGGCACCGGCATCGACTGGGCGACGGCCGAGGCGATCGCCTACGGTACGCTGCTGATCGAGGGGTATCGCGTGCGCTTGTCGGGCCAAGATTCCGAGCGTGGCACGTTCTCCCAGCGCCACTCGGTGCTCATGGACCAGGTGAACGAGAAGAAGTACACGCCGCTCAAGCATATCGCCAAAGAGCAGGGCGAATTCGAGGTCATCAATTCCATGCTGTCAGAGGAGGCCGTTCTCGGCTTCGAGTATGGCTACAGTCCGCTGAGCCGAACGCGCTCGTGCTGTGGGAGGCACAGTTCGGCGATTTCGCCAACGGCGCGCAGGTCATCATCGATCAGTTTATCTCGAGCGGCGAGCGCAAGTGGCTGCGCATGTCGGGCCTCGTGCTGCTGTTGCCGCATGGCTATGAGGGTCAAGGGCCGGAGCACTCCTCGGCACGGCTCGAGCGCTACCTCCAATCTTGCGCTGAGGACAACTGGCAGATCGTGAATTGCACGACGCCCGCCAACTATTTCCACGTCTTGCGGCGCCAGCTGCACCGCGATTTCCGCAAGCCTTTGGTTATCATGACGCCGATGTCGCTTCTCCGTAACAAGCGCGTGGTATCGACGCTCGATCAGTTCGGCCCGGGGTCGAGCTTTCACCGTCTGTTGTGGGACGACGCGCAGGCGGATCCAAACTCATGTTCGATTCACCTGGTACCCGACGATCAAATTCGACGCGTGGTGCTGTGCTCCGGGAAGGTCTATTACGATCTCTTGGAGGAGCGCGAGAAGCGCGGCATCAACGATATCTATCTCTTGCGGATCGAGCAGCTCTATCCCTTCCCGGCCCGCGCTCTGATCCAGGAGCTTGGCCGGTTCAAGGACGCCGAGATGACGTGGTGCCAGGAAGAGCCGAAGAACATGGGCGCCTGGACTTTCATCGAGCCGAACCTGTCGTGGGTGCTGGATCACATCGATGCCAAACACAAGCGACCGCGCTATGCTGGACGTCCGAGCTCGGCAGCCACCGCGACCGGTCTCATGAGCAAGCATTTGCGCGAGTTTAAGGCCTTCGTCGACGAGGCGCTGGGCTAGGCCGAAAGGACGGACTGAAGACCGATGGCGACTGAGATCCGAGTGCCGGCCTTGGGAGAATCCGTCGTAGAGGCGACGGTCGGGCAATGGTTCAAGCAGGCGGGCGACGCGGTCGCCGTCGATGAGCCCCTGGTCGAGCTCGAAACCGACAAAGTCACGATCGAGGTGCCGGCGCCCACATCCGGCGTGCTCTCGGAAATCGTCGTGAATGCGGGCGATACCGTTGCCGTGGGGGCGCTGCTCGGCGCCATCGCCGACGGTGACGGCAAGGCGAGACCGGCAAAAGCCAAGGCAGCCAAGGGCCCCCACGCCAAGGCGGAGGCCAAGGCGCCGCCGCCCCAGGTCGCGGCAAAGAAGCTCGAGCGTGAGCCGCAGATCCGCGAGGAGATCACGACCGACGAGATGCCCCCCTCGCCCGCGGCGCGCAAGCTGCTGGCCGAGGCAGGGCTCGAGTCCACCGACATCAAAGGCTCAGGCCGCCGCGGCCAGGTGCTCAAGGACGACGTCGCCGCCCAAGCCGCCGAGGCGCTGCTGGCTCGCGCGCGGCGTCCCAAGCCGCCTTCCGTCCCGCGCGCGCCTGTTGCTCCTGACGACGAGTCCCGCGAGGAGCGCGTGCGGATGACGCGCCTTCGCCAGACCATCGCCAAACGCCTGAAGGAAGCCCAGGACACCGCCGCGATGCTCACCACGTTCAACGACGTGGACATGAGCGCGGTGATGCAGATGCGCAAAGACTATCGCGAGGCATTCGAGAAGAAGCATGGCGTGAAGCTCGGCTTCATGGGCTTCTTCGTGAAGGCATGCGTGCAGGCGCTGAAGGACATCCCGGCCGTCAACGCCGAGATCGACGGCGAGGACATTATCTACAAGAACTATTATCACATCGGCGTCGCCGTCGGCACCGACCGCGGACTCGTGGTGCCGGTGTTGCGCGACGCCGATACGATGAGCCTCGCCGAGATCGAAACCGCGATCGCCGATTTCGGCGCCCGTGCGCGCGACGGCAAGCTCGGTCTCGAGGAGATGCAAGGCGGCACGTTCACGATCTCCAATGGCGGCATCTACGGCTCGCTACTCTCGACGCCGATCCTGAACGCGCCTCAGTCAGGCATTCTCGGCATGCATCGCATCGAGGAGCGCCCTGTCGTCCGCGACGGTCAGATCGTGGCGCGGCCGATGATGTACCTCGCGCTCTCCTACGATCACCGCCTGGTCGACGGCAAAGAGGCGGTCACCTTCCTGGTGAACGTCAAAGAGTCTCTCGAATCTCCCCAACGTCTCGTTCTCGATCTGTGAGTGCTTAACGAATGGCCAAGTACGACCTCATCGTCATTGGCACGGGTCCCGGCGGCTATGTGTGCGCCATCCGCGCCGCGCAGCTTGGGCTGAAAGTCGCCGTGGTGGAGAAACGGGCCACCCATGGCGGAACCTGTCTCAACGTGGGCTGCATTCCGTCCAAGGCGCTGCTCCACGCGAGCGAGGCTTACGCCGACGCCGAGCATCATTTCGCCGACATGGGTATCAAGGTGAAGCCCGAACTCGACCTTGCCGCCATGCTCGCCTTCAAGGACGAAGGTGTGAAAGGGAACGTCGACGGCGTTGCGTTCCTCCTGAAGAAGAACAAGATCGACACCTATCAAGGCACCAGCCGCATCCTCGCCGCCCATCAGGTCGAGGTTACCAACGACAAGGGCAAGAAAGAGGTCCTCGAGACAAAGGCCATCGTCATCGCCACCGGCTCGGACGTGGCGCAGGTCCCGGGCATCGACATCGACGAGAAGCGCATCATCTCCTCGACCGGCGCCCTATCCCTGCCCAAAGTTCCGAAGCGCATGGTGGTGATCGGCGGCGGCTATATCGGGCTCGAGCTCGGCTCCGTGTGGTCGCGGCTCGGCACGCAGGTCACCGTGGTCGAGATGCTTCATCGCATCACGCCGGGCATGGACAGCGAGATCGCCAAGCATCTTCAGCGCATCCTGCAAAAGCAGGGCCTGACCTTCAAGCTCGGCGCCAAGGTCACCAAGGTCGACGCCAAGGGCAAAGATGTGACGGTCACCATCGAGCCGGTCGACGGCGGCAAGAGCGAGACTCTTGCGTGCGATGTGGTTCTGGTGGCGATCGGCCGCGTGCCCAACACGGAAGGCCTCGGGCTCGCTGACGTCGGCGTCGAGACTCATAGCCGCGGCCGCGTCGTGGTCGATCACAAGTTCCAGACCACCGTAGCCGGCATCTACGCCATCGGCGACGTCATTGCCGGGCCGATGCTCGCCCACAAGGCCGAGGAGGAGGGCGTCGCCGTCGCCGAGGACCTCGCAGGCCAAGCCGGCCACGTGAACTACGACGTGATCCCCGCCGTCATTTACACGGCGCCCGAAGTCGCCAGCGTCGGCAAGACCGAGGACGAGCTGGAAGGAGGCCGGAGTCCCACTACAAGGTCGGCAAGTTCCCTTCACCGCCAATGGCCGCGCCAAGGTCAACCGCACCACCGAGGGCTTCGTCAAGATCCTGGCCGACGAGGCGACCGACCGCGTGCTCGGCGTTCACATCATCGGCGCCGACGCCGGCACCATGATCGCCGAGGCCGCGGTGCTCATGGAGTTCGGCGGCTCGGCCGAGGACCTGGCCCGCACCTGTCACGCCCATCCCACCTTGAACGAGGCGGTCAAGGAAGCGGCGCTCGCCGTCGACAAGCGCCCCATCCACATGTGACGGGGCTAATCCAGCGTGCGGCGGAAGCGCATCAGCGCGAGCCCCATGGCCGCCACCAGGAAGATCACCAGCGCCAGCACGTCGACCTGCATGTCGGCGAAGCCGTTCCCCTTGAGCATGATGCCCCGCACGATGCGGATGAAATGCGTGAGCGGCAAAACCTCGCCGATCCACTGCGCCCATTCCGGCATGCCCCGGAACGGGAACATGAAGCCCGACAACAAGATATTGGGCAGGAAGAAGAAGAACGTCATCTGCACCGCCTGAAGCTGGTTCTCGGCGATGGTGGAGAACGTATAGCCCACGGCGAGGTTGGCGGCGGCGAACAGCGTCGACAGCGACCAGCAGCCACATCGCTTCCCCATGATCGGCACGCCGAACATGAGATGCGCCGCGCCGATAATGATGCTCATCTGCACGAAGCCCACCAGTACAAACGGCGCGATCTTGCCAATCATGATCTCGACAGGCTTGATCGGCATAGCAAGCAGGCTCTCCATCGTGCCGCGCTCGATCTCGCGCGTCACGGCGAGCGCCGTGAACATCATCATCGTCATGGTGAGCACGACGCCGAGCAGACCCGGCACGATGTTGTACTGAGTAAGACCCTCGGGGTTGTACCTTCGCTGGAGCGTGATTTCGAACGGGGGCGCCCTCGCCTCGATCGACTGGTCTGGCCCGCGCAGCTCGCGGCGGAGCGCCGTGTCCGTGAGGCCTTGGAGCGCCGAGATCGCCGTGCCGGTGGCGACGGGATCGGTCGCGTCGGCGATCACGAGCAGCGCCGGCCGGTCGCCACGGCGCACGTCGCGTTCGAAGCTCGCCGGGATCTCGACGCCGAACTGGACCTCGCCCGAGCGGATCATGGCGTCGAGTTCGGCCGGATCGCGAACCTGCTTGGTGAACTTGAAATAGTCGCTGTTTTTCATCGCCTCGAGTACCGAGCGGGTCAGCGGCCCGTCGTCGCGCACCAGCACCGCCGTCGGCAGATGCTTTGGATCGGTATTGATGGCGTAGCCGAACAAGGTAAGCTGCAGGATGGGGATGATCAGCATGGTGGCGAACGTCATGCGGTCGCGCCGCATCTGGACGAACTCCTTCACCATCATCGCCCACATGCGCCTGAGGAAGCCGGGGTCCGCGCGCGCGATGACGGGGCGCCTATAGACGGACGTCTTCATACGTAGTTGTCCTTGGACTGATCCATTAGGCCGATGAACACGTCCTCGAGCGAAGGCTCGCTCCGCGTCCAGCGATGGGCGCCGTCCTGCTTCTTGGCGGCGGCAATCGCCGCATCGAGCGCCTTCTTGTCACGACCCGACACGTGGAGCTCGGCGCCGAATGGTGCCACCATGTCGATGCCAGGTCGCGTCTGAAGCTTGATGGCGAGATCGTGCAACCCCTTGCCCGACACGATCCACGTGCTCAAGCCGGACTGGGCGATGACCTCCTTCGCCGTGCCGCGCGCCAGCAACTCGCCGAAAGCGATATAAGCGATCTCGTGACAGCGCTCGGCCTCGTCCATGTAATGGGTCGACACCAGCACCGTGATCCCCTCGGCCGCGAGGCCATGGATCTCGTCCCAGAATTCGCGCCGCGCCTTGGGATCGACGCCGGCGGTCGGCTCGTCGAGCAATAGCAACTGCGGGTTCGGCAGGATGCAGGCGCCGAGAGCGAGCCGCTGCTTCCAGCCGCCTGACAATTCGCCGGCGAGCTGCTCCGCGCGCCCCGACAAACCGAGGCGCTCGATCGCGTCCTTCGCCGCGGTGCGGGGATTGGGAACGCCGTAAACGCGCGCAACGAATTCCAAATTCTCGCGGATCGACAGGTCTGCATAGAGACTGAAGCGCTGTGTCATGTAACCGACGTGGCGCTTGATCTCGTCCTGTTGAGTAAGGATGTCGTAGCCGAGACACGTGCCCTCGCCCGAGTCGGGCGTGAGCAGCCCGCACAGCATGCGAAGCGTCGTCGTCTTGCCGCTGCCGTTGGGGCCCAAGAACCCGTAAATCTCGCCCTTCGGAACCTGGAGGTTCAGGTCGCGGACCACGGTGCGGCCATCGAAGCTCTTGGTCAGACCTTGCACGTCAATGGCGATCTCTTTCATTGCCGCACCACTTGCTGCTCCGGGGCAAGCGCCACGGTCACCGGCTGGCCTGCGGTCAGCTTGGCCGCTTCGGGCCCGGGATGCGCCTCGACGAGGTAGACGAGCTTCTGGCGTTGCTCGCGCGAGAAAATGACCGGCGGCGTGAACTCCGCTTCCCGCGAGATGAAACTGATCTTGGCGGTCAGGTCCGGCGGGCAGCTATCGCATGTCACCGAGACGGTTTCATCCAGATGGAGCTTCGCGCGCACCGGCTCCGCCACGTAGAAGCGAACCTTGAGATTGCCCGGCGGCAATAGCGACACGACGGCTTGGCCCGCGTTCACCACCTCACCGGGACGAAAGTAGACTTCCTCGACGGTGCCGCCGGCGGGCGCGAACACTTTGCGCTTGGCGAGGTTCTTCTCGGCCTCTTCGAGCGCGTGACGCGCCGCCTCCACGCTTGCCGCTGCCGCATCGATCTGGCCCGAACGCCCGGTGAGCTTCGCCGCCTCGATGCGGCGCTTGGCTTCCTCGACCGCCGCGTCGTTGCTGTCGTGCTGCGCCACGGCGTCGTCGAGCTGCGCCTTGGCGACCCAGCCTTTGTCGTAGAGCGCCTTTACCCTTTCGAGGTTCAAGGTGGACTGCTGAAGCATAGCCTCGGCGCGCGTGAGTGCCGCCTGAAGCACCTCGATCTCCTCCGGCCGCTGGGTCGCGGCCTTGGCGTCCGCGAGGCGCGCCTCCGCCTCCGCGAGCCGCGACTTGGCTGCGGCGACCGACGCCTCCTGCTCTGAACTTTCAAGCGTGAAGACGGCATCGCCGGAGGAAACCGTATCGCCTTCCTTGACGGAGAGACTGGCGATACGGCCGCCCTGCTCCGAGCCGACCAGAACGAGGTCGGCCTCCATGTAGCCCGGGATCTTGTTGTCCTCGTTGGTGGAGATCGACGTCAGCAGCAGCACGCCGCCCGCCACGAGCAGGCCGATCAGGAGGACTACAACTCGGCGTGTCATTGCGACTCTCCCGCCGCCGGCGCGCGAATCGCATCGAGCACAAGATCGATATGCGTCTGGAGCATCGCATCGGTATCGAGCTTGAGGTTCTTCTCGAACAGCGTGCGCCAAATGACCGACATGAGCGCCGGTGCGATGAGGAGTTGCGGAAAGTCGCGCAGCGCGGTCGGTTTGAATTCGCCACGCTCAATGCCGCGATCGATGAAGGCCTGCAACGTCTCGCGGCCCTTGGCGATGACCTGCTCGTAATAGAAGGTCGTGAGCTCGGGATGCTTCGGCCCCTCGGCGATCAGAAGCCGTGCAATGAGGATGCGGCGCGATTTGACGAGCTCTTGGAGGAAGCTGAGGAACGGTCCTCTGAGAAAATCTTCCGACGACATGTCGGTGTTGAGCATGCGCTCGCGCATCGCATCGAACACGGGGGAGATGACGCTGCGGATCACCGCCTTGAACAGCTCCTCCTTGGTCTTGAAGTAGAGATAGGGCAGGCCCTTGGAGACCTTGGCGCGGCCGGCCACATCCTCGAGCCTGGTCCCCGCATATCCGTGGGTCACGAACTCCTCGAAGGCCGCCTCGACGATCTCTTCCGACCGGTTCTCTTTCCGCTCGCGACGGCGCGGCGCCTTGTCGGCATCGCGCTTGAGGGCTTGGGTCTTGGCCATGACGTCTTGCCTCTCCTCGAAATTCCGCTTGGTTCGCCGTTTTCGGCGTCGGTCAGCCGCCACTCCTGAAGGCGTGAGCTGACATCCCTATTTATGACTGACTGGTCAGTACCACAAGGGTACACCGGCTGGGTCGCCCGGAAAACTGGGAAAAATGCTTAAGAGGGCTGACAGAGGTCAGGCGCGCGGGTGGGCGCTTTCGTAGGCCTTGAGCAGGTGCGCCCGGTCGACCTCTGTATAGCCCTGGGTGGTCGAGAGGCTGGCGTGACCGAGCAGCTCCTGGATCGCCCGGAGGTCCGCCCCGGCGCCCAACAGATGCGTGGCGAAGGAGTGCCTGAGCGCGTGCGGCGTCGCCGTGTCGGGCAGGCCGAGCGCGGCCCGCGCCTTCGCCATGCGGAGCTGAATGATGCGGGGGCTGAGCTGCTTGCCGCGCGCCCCGACGAACAGCGGATCGTCGGCTCCGAGCTTCGCCGGCACGAGCTTGAGATAGCGCTCGATCGCCTGGCGCGTGACGGGAAGCACTGGCACCACGCGTGTCTTTGAGCCTTTGCCGGTGACCCGCAGCATGTCGCGTCCTTTGACCGGTGCGTCTTTCATGCGGAGCGACAAGGCTTCCGAGATGCGCAAGCCGGAGCCGTACAACAGCGTCAGCACCGCGGTGTCGCGGGCGAGAATCCATTCCGGTGCGTGGGGCTGCGTGACGTCGGCGCCGTCGACGAGCGCGGTCGCCTTCGGCGCGGTGAGCGGCTTCGGCACCGAATGCGGCAGCTTGGGCAGCTGGACGGCGCGGATCGCGTCGTTCTTGCCCAAGCCTCGCCGCTCGAGGAAACGGTAGAACATGCGAAGCGCGCTCAAAGTGCGTGACAAGCTTCGGCTGACCACACCGTCCGCGCGCCGTGCGGCGAGGAACGCGCGCACATCGCGGGCCGAGAGCTTGAGCAGGAGCTTGAGATCGGGCTTGCGCCCGCAATGCCCGACGAGGAATGCGAGAAATTGGCTGAGGTCGCGCCGATAGGCTTCGATCGTGTGGGCGGCGAGCTGGCGCTCGGTCATCAGATAGACGAACCAGGCATTGATCGCACGGTCGACGTCCGGCGCTGCGCCGAGCGCGCGTGCTTTCTGCGCTTTGGCCTTGGCTGCCATCAGCCCCTCGACTTGTGCCCTTGCGCGCTACTATGGGTCGGTGAGTCGTTAAACCCCACTTAACCGGAACCGCGCGCCTTGGCCAAGGGCCAGACCAAGTCCCAGTCAAAGACCAGCCCCGACACCGTGCCGGTGCTGCTGCCGCTCGCGCTGCCGGCGCCCTACGACTACCTGGTGCCGAAGGGCGACCATGTGGACCCGGGCGAGTTCGTGGTCGTTCCGCTCGGACCTGTCGAATATCTCGCGGCCGTTTGGCGCCGGCCCGAGGGTGAAGGACCGCCCAAGATCGAGCGCAAGAAGCTGCGCGAGATCGTCGAGATCATCGACGACGTGCCGAAGCTGCCAACTGTCTCGCTCGACTTCGCCGACTGGGTGACGAACTACACGCTCGCGTCCCCCGGCATGGTCTTGCGCATGATGAT
>JAWKWG010000033.1:0-24794 GCA_041397675.1 Hyphomicrobiales bacterium
TGAGCCAGAAGCGCAGCGTAGGTCGCCGTGGCGGCTTCTCCGCTGAAGGAAAGCACGCCTGAATTCGCATCAAAGCTCCAGGTGACGTCGCCGTCGGTCCCGCTCGTTAGCCCCCCGACGGACAGTACGTCGCCGGCGGTCAAACCATCGGTGATCTTGACCGTTGCCGAGACAAGCGTCGGGTTGTCGACATCAACAAGGGCGAGGGACGGCGCGAGCGTCTTGGGCGTCGCAAGCTCGGTGTAGCTGATCTCAGCCGGGACATTGGACAGGACCGGTGCGTCGTTCACGTCGAGCACCGAGATATGCGCCGTGTCCGACTGGATCGAATAGGGCGTAATCCCACCACCGGGAACGACATCGGTTGTCGTGCCGAAGGTGACGGTCTCGTCCCAAGCCACATAGGTGAATGTGCTTGAACCGCCGCTGATGCCGTCCGGCACGAAGCGCACCATGCTGGTCTGATCGAGCAGAAGCGCGGACGACGTGGAGTACGACCCGAAGGCCGTCCATGCCTCGCCTCCGTCCAGCGAGTACTCCCAATGCCCATTGGCGCTCTGTGCGCCGATGACGGCGATGCCCTTTGGGACATCGGGTCCGTCGGGATCGGTAATGCTCGAGCCGATGATCGAGGCAATGGTCTGCCCCGGGTTACCTGCATCATCCTCGGTGATCGTGGTGAGGTGCGGCGAGATTGGCGTGAGCACCGGCGCATCGTTCACCGGAATGAGATCGAGGTCTGCAGTCGTCGACAAGGTCGTCGAGCCGTTGGTCGCCGTGACGGCGAACTCCACGGCGCTATCGTCATTGAGCGCAGCTGTATAGGTCCACGAGCCGTTGCCGTTGCTCGAGAGACTGCCCGCGCCGGTCTGGATGAAGAACGAGACGATCGAAGCCGGCTGTCCGAGCTCCGGAAATCCGGAGAGGAGCTGCGCCTTGCTGATGACCCTCGTCCCGTCCTCGGCCAGCGTGCCAAGGTTAATGGACACTTACTTTCCCCCGCCAAGCCTTCCGAAAATTTTCGGTAGATTGTCCGGAGGCGCCTAATTCCCGCTTAAACCATCTGGCGAAAGTCGTCTATCGGGGGTTGTGGTTAATCGGAGCTTGTTGGCGTCTCGCGGCTAGCCGGCCGAAACTGCCGCCTCAATGAGCCGCTTGGCCTCCGGGCTTGCCCAATCGGCGGGCCCGGCGAGACGGCCCATTTCCTTGCCGTCGCGGGAGATCAGAAGCGTGGTCGGCATGCCGACCGCCTTCAAGGTCGAGAACAGCTTGCCGGTCGGGTCGGTATATAGCGAGAGGTCCGTAGCCTTGGTCTCGTCGAGAAACGTTGCCGCCTTGTCGGGACCGCCGCGATCGATGTTGATCGCCACGACCTGGAAGTCTTCGCCGCCGAGCTCCGCTTCGAGCGCGTTGAGCTGAGGCATCTCCTCGCGGCACGGCACGCACCACGTCGCCCAAATATTGAGGAGCACGACCTTGTCCTTGAAGTCGGCAAGGGACTTGGTGGTCCCGTCAGCATCCTCGAACGTGAAGTCCGGCAGATCGAGCGGTTTGGGCTTGATCACGAACAGGGCCATTGCCCCCTTGTTCAGCCCGTTGAGCGGACTTCCGGGAACGATCTCCGCGACTCCGGATTCACTCGATTTTTGCGTTTTTGACCCTGAATCTGGCCCCGAACCATTGTCAGAAGGCCCAAAACTCCAATATACCGTGCCAAATCCGGCAATCACCGCAGCCACCGCGGCGATCACATACATGGCCGGCGATCCGGTGTGCTTGCGTGTGTTGCGAGCGGTCACGCCACTCCCTTCTAGTTCAGCTTTTCTAGGCTCGGACGACTATGACGAACACCATGTGGGGCGGCCGCTTTGCCGCAAGCCCGTCGGAGATCATGGAGGAGATAAATGCCTCCATCGACTTCGACAAGCGGCTGTGGCGCCACGACATCGAAGCCTCCAAGGCTCATGTCGCCATGCTTGCGGCGACGGGCATCGTCACATCCAAGGAGGCCGACACAATTACCAAAGGTCTCGACCAGATTCTGGCCGAGATGGAGGCGGGAAAGTTCAACTTCACGCGAGCCCTTGAGGACATTCATTTGAATGTCGAGAGCCGCTTGCACGATCTGATTGGCCCCGTCGCCGGCAAGCTGCATACCGCACGCTCGCGCAACGATCAGGTCGCCACCGACTTCAGGCTCTATGTAAGAGACGAGATCGCCACGATCGAAACGCTTCTCGTCGCGCTTCAGCTTGCACTCGCCAAGAAGGCGCTCGACCACGCCGGCACCATCATGCCGGGCTTCACGCATTTGCAGACCGCGCAGCCCGTCACCTTCGGTCATCACTGCTTGGCCTATGTGGAGATGTTCGCCCGCGACCGCGGCCGGTTCGCCGACGCCGCCGAACGGCTCAACGAGTCTCCGCTGGGTTCCGCCGCCCTCGCCGGCACGAGCTTCCCTATCGATCGTGACATGACGGCGAAAGCGCTCGGTTTCGCGCGCCCCACCGCAAATTCGCTCGACGCCGTATCAGATCGCGACTTCGCGCTCGAGACGTTGGCTGCCGCCTCGATCACGGCGATGCATCTCTCGCGTCTTGCCGAGGAGATCGTGCTGTGGACATCGCCTCAGTTCGGCTTCGCCAAGCTCTCCGATGCATATTCGACCGGCTCGTCCATCATGCCGCAAAAGCGGAACCCCGACGCGGCCGAGCTGGTGCGGGCCAAGACCGGGCGCATCGCCGGCGCCTTCCAGGCGCTGCTCATGGTGATGAAGGGCCTGCCGCTCGCCTATGCGAAGGACATGCAGGAGGACAAGGAGCCGGTCTTCGACGCGCTCGACGCGCTGAAGCTTGGCCTGGCCGCGATGAACGGCATGGTCGGCGACCTCACTATCAACATGAAAGCTATGAAGCGCGCGGCGGCCAAGGAACATGCCACCGCCACCGACCTCGCTGACTGGCTGGTCCAGACCCTCGGCATCCCTTTCCGGGAGGCCCACCACATTACCGGGCGAATCGTGGCGCTGGCCGACTCCAAGGGCTGCGGCCTGAAAAAGCTGACCCTTCCCGAGATTCAGGGGGTCGAGCCCAGGATCAGCGAGGAGGTGTTCGCCGTCCTCGATCCCGCCAAATCGGCCAAAAGCCGCAAAAGCCAAGGCGGAACCGCGCCCTCCAACGTCCGGCGGGAGGCCCGGCGGTGGATAAAGCGTTTGGAGAAGGCCCCCCTGTCGCGATAAAAGGGTGGGAAAGGGCCAGGAATGGGCCCAGACCACAGGGGCACGACCATGGGAAGCGCGTTGCGCATCCTGCTAACGCTTGCGCTGGTATTAGCTGTCGGGCTTAGCGCCTGCGGGCGTCGCGGGTCTTTGGACCGGCCGAAACCGTCTTATCCTGAGGTGGACGCCAATCCTTCGACCAAGATGTCTAAGGCTCCAGAGAGGCGTTTGCCAATTCTCGACCGTTTGATCGAATAAACCTACTGCCCTCCCATGCACCATTTCGCCTACCGGCGCGGCGTGTCTCACGCAAACGTGCTTCACGCCGAGGAGGTCGACGTTTGCGCGTTGGCCGACGCCGTCGGAACCCCGTTCTATTGCTATTCCACGGCGACGCTTGAGCGCCACTACCGCGTGTTCGCCGAGGCCTTCGCCTCGAGGCCTGACACGCTCGTCTGCTACTCGATCAAGGCGAACTCAAATCTCGGCGTGATGGCGACGCTCGCCAAGCTTGGCGCCGGCATGGACGTCGTGTCCGAAGGAGAGCTTCGCCGCGCGCTGGCCGTGAACGTGCCGCCTGAGCGCATCGCGTTTTCTGGTGTCGGCAAGACCAAAGACGAGATGGCGTTCGCGCTCGATGCGGGCATCTACGCCTTCAACGTAGAGTCCGAGCCTGAGCTTCGCGCGCTGAGCGAGGTGGCACAGGCGAAGGGCAAGACCGCGCGCATCGCCTTTCGGGTGAACCCCGACATCGACGCCAAGACCCACCACAAGATCGCGACCGGCAAGGCGGAGAACAAGTTCGGCGTGCCGTTCGAGCAAGCGCTGTCGCTCTATCGTCAGGCGGCGCAGCTTGCGGGCGTGACCCCTGTCGGCGTGCACATGCATATCGGCAGCCAGATCACCGACCTCGACCCGTTTGCCAACGCATTTGCATTGGTGAAGGAGTTGGTCAGCACCTTGCGCAATGCTAGCTTCAAGATCGAGTTCGTCAATCTCGGCGGCGGCCTAGGAATTCCCTATCGCAGTGACGAGCCCGCGCCGCCGTTGCCGACCGACTATGCGCGGCTCGTCAACCAGACGGTCGGCGATATCGGCGTGCGCCTTCTGTTCGAGCCGGGACGCATGATCGCCGGCAATGCCGGCATCCTCGTCTCCCGCGTGCTTTATGTGAAGACGAGTCCCCACAAGACCTTCACCGTCGTCGACGCAGGCATGAACGACCTCATCCGCCCCACGCTCTACGACGCCCACCACCAGATCCTGCCGGTGATCGAGCCGGCGGCGGGCACGCCGACCCGTGTCACCGACGTGGTCGGCCCGGTGTGCGAGACCGGCGACTTTCTCGCCCACGCCAGGCCGCTGCCGGAGTTGAACGCAGGCGACCTCATTGCCGTGATGACGGCCGGCGCCTACGGCGCGGTCCAGGCCTCACAATATAATAGCCGCCTGCTGGTACCGGAGGTGCTGGTCGCGGGCGACCGCTACTGCGTAACCCGGCCAAGGCCGACCTACGACGACATGCTGGCGGCCGAGCGCCTGCCGGATTGGCTTTGATGCGCCGCGCAGGGCCTATATTTCGCCCGTTTCAGCCCCCACGTTCAGCCTTGACGTTACTGTGAAGTAACCTGCCCAGGCCCGCGCCTGTGCTAAATACGATGGACCATGGCGAGACCGTCAAAACCGAAGCAGACCGCGCGCGAAGCGCCCACGCCTAGCCCGTTGACCAAGCGCTTCGAGCGCAGGGTGCGGCTGAGCTGGCTTGCGCTGCTCGGCGAGCGCGTCTGGGAGTCTTTGCTGTGGCCATTCATCGTGATTGCGATCTTCCTGATCGTGACGCTGCTCGGCGGCTGGAGCCTCTTGCCGCCGCTCGCCCATCGCATTGGGCTCGGCGCCTTCGGCCTGGCGCTGATCGTCTCGTTCCTGCCGCTGGTGCGGATCGTACTGCCGACCCGCGCCGAGGCGCTGCGGCGGCTCGAGCGCAACGCCAACGTCAAGCATCGCCCCGCCTCGTCCTACGAAGACGAGTTGAGTTCGACGCCGCCCGCCGAAACGGCGGCGTTGTGGGATCTCCACCGCGCGCGGCTGTCGCGCCTGATCGCCAAGCTGCGTCCGTCGTGGCCCGCGCCGCGCACTGACCGCAAGGACCCCTACGCGATTAGGGCCGCACTTCTGCTCGGGCTGATCGCAGCCGTGCTCGCCGCCGGCGCTGACACGAGCACACGCCTGCGCGCGGCATTCTCGCCCGCCGCAACCACCCAAGCCGCCCTGCTCCGGCTCGACGCTTGGGTCACTCCGCCTGTGTACACCGGACTTGCCCCCATCGTGCTTGCCGATGGCAGCGAGGCGGTCGGCTCCGGCGCCGAGACATTCCGCGCGCTCGAAGTGCCCGAGCGCAGCCAGCTCATCGTGCGCACCCACGCGCCTGAAGGGCAGACGGTAAGCCTCACCGTCAGCAAGGGCGGCGGCGAGGCGAAGGCCATCGAGCCCAAGACCGGCGGCAGCGCCGGGCTCGTCGAGTTCAATGTCGGGCTGTTGGAGCCGATGACGGCCGACGTCAGGATCGGCGGCACGACGGTGGCCCAGTGGCAGTTCGCGCTGACCGAGGACGCAGCGCCAGTTATTAGCCTGTTGGAAGAGCCCACCACCACGCCCCGCGGCGCGCTTCGCATTCTTTATGGCGCAAGCGACGACTACGGCGTGGCAAGCGCCGAAGCGCACTTCGAACTTTCCGCCGGCGAGGAAAAGAATTTCGCGCCCGTTCCGGAGGACGCGATCGAGGAAGATGACCTCGCCGAGGTCGAGCCCCTGTTTGGGCCACCCGTCATGAAGCTCCAGTTGCCGCGCACCAACGCCAAGAAGATCGAGGGCCGCGCCACACAAGACCTCACCGCCCATCCCTGGGCGGGGCTGAAGGTGCGCATGACGCTCATCGCCCGCGACCAGGCTGAGCAGACCGGCGCCAGCCCGCCCTTTGAGTTCGTTCTGCCCGAGCGCGCCTTCACCAAACCGCTCGCCAAGGCGGTGGTCGAACAGCGCAAGAAGCTCGTGCGCGATCCGACCTCGCAAGGCGTCGTCGCGCGCGCGCTCGACGCGCTCACCATCGGCGACGAGAAGGTCATCGACGATCGGACGGTCTATCTGTCGTTGCGCGATGCCTATTGGCGTCTGTTGAACGACGATTCCCGCGAGAGCGTCGCCAGCGTGGTCGATCAGCTGTGGTCGACGGCGCTGCGCATCGAGGAAGGCGATCTGCCCGACGCCGAGCGCGAGCTGAAGAACGCACAAGACGCACTACAGCGCGCATTGCAGGAAAATGCCTCGGCCGACGAGATCAAGCGAAAGGTCGAGGAGCTGCGCGCAGCGCTTGGGCGCTATCTCCAGGCGCTCGCCGCGCAACAGCAGGACAAGGGCAACATGCCCGCCCAGGCCGGTCAGGACGGCGACCAACTCGTGTCGCAACAGGACCTCGACAAGATGCTCAAGAACATCGAGGACCTCGCGGAAGCGGGCTCCAAGGACATGGCCGAACGCATGCTGTCTGAGCTGAACGACATTCTCGAGCGGCTCCAGACCGGAAACTTCGCGGAGAACGCCAAGCAGCAGCGCGCCGGCCGCATGATGAAGGACCTAAACGACGTCGTCTCCGATCAGCAGAAGCTCCTCGACGACACCTTCGCCGAGAAGCGCAAACAGCAGGGTCAGTCCGGCGGCGGTGGCGATCAGTTCGAGGTGAGCCCGCCGGGCCAGCCCATGGACTTCGGGCCCGGCATGAGCATGACGCCGTTCATGGACCAGATGCCGCAAAGCGGACAAGGCGGCCCCAAGGCCCAAGGCCAGTCGGGCCGGCAAGGCGACGCGCCCGGCGGCGGTCAAACCCAGCTCGGCCAATCGCAAGGGCAGCCGCAAGGTCCGCTCGGCGATCTCGCCAAGCGCCAAAGAGAGCTGGCCGAGAAGCTGCAAAGCTTGATCGATCGCATGAAGATGGAAGGCAACGAGGGGGAAAACCCGTTCGGGGGCGCCAAGGAAGCCATGGAAGATGCGGAGCAGGCGATTGGCGAAAACAGCCTCGACCGCGCCACGCAGAACCAGACCCTCGCACTCGACCGTATGCGCAAGGGCGCCCAGAGCATGGCCCAGCAGATGATGGAGCAGGGTGACATGCAGGCGGGCCAAGGCCCCGGCGCCAATGGGCGCGACCCGCTCGGCCGGCCTGACCGCTCCAATCGTCCCGATCTTGGGCTTTCCGTCCAGGTGCCCGACGAGATCGACATTCAGAAGGCGCGCGAGGTGCTCGACGAGCTGCGCCGCCGCATCGGCGATCCGACCCGGCCGCCGCTCGAGCTCGACTATCTCGAGCGCCTGATCCGCTCGTTCTGATTGGCGCTCGTCACTGACTTCCTACGCGTCACTGACTTCCTATATGTCTACTGCCCCTTCGCCGTAGCCGGAGATGTGACGTCCATGCTTGACCGGATCGTGAGTTTCTTCACCAGCACCTTTCAGGCGATTGGGCGCGGGCTCGGCCTCGCCGTCGCCTTCGTGCTCAAGCCGTTCGTGTGGTTCGGCCGCTGGGTCACGAGCCGCGGCGTGATCATCAAAATGCTCGTCGGCGTGGTTTTGCTCGGCCTCGTCGCGCTCTACGGCTATTTCTTCTGGACTACCCAGCACTGGAACAATTTCGACACCGACTATGTGTCCGCCTACGAAGGCAAAGCCGGAGAGACCGCGCAGGCGCCCGCAACTCCAAGCGCCGGAATCATCAGCTCCGACGACGAGGCGAAATCCGACGAGAGCGCGGTGAAGACCTGCCGACGCTCTCTGGTGGTCGACGCGACCGCAGACCTGGTCGACTTCAACGTCAATCAGAACGCCTGGATCTCGTCGATGCTGCTCTACAAGCTCGGCTTCTTCGGGCTCGATTGGGACAAGACGCCGTTCTTCGACAACAAGGCCGCATTCCAGCGCGGCGTGAACCAGGCCGTCCGCCGCACGACCATTGAGCTGGTCGACGTTCTGGGGCGTGTGCGCGGCACCTCGCAGATCGACACCGATTTGCAGAATGCGCGCGGCAACCTCCAGTTCGACGAATACACCTGGTATTTCGGCTGGAGCCCGTTCGGCCCCAAGACGCCAACCCCGAGCTTCTACCGCGCCGCCATCAAGGACCTGCGCAAGTTCAATGACCGGCTCGAGAAATGCGACGCGGTGTTCGACGCGCGCGCCGACAATCTGCTGCAATTCGTCGACCGTATCGCCAACGACATCGGCGCCACCTCGGCGATCCTGCGCGAGCGCTCCGAGAACTATAGCAGCGGCTGGTTCGACACCCGCGCCGACGACCGCTTCTGGTTCGCTTACGGCCAGCTCTGCGGCTATTACGGCATTCTCACTGCGGCGCGCGCCGACTTTGCCGATGTGATCGAGGAGCGCCGCCTCACAGCGTTATGGGACGAGCTTGAGCAGCAGCTCCAAGCCTCTCTTAATATCCAACCCGCGATCATCTCGAACGGCGCCGAGTCCGGCTGGATGATGCCGACCCATCTGGCCACGCTCGGCTTCTATGTGCTGCGCGTGCGCTCCAACCTCGTCGAGATCAGGCTGGTGCTCGACCGCTAGGGTCGCTCTTCAAGCACACCGATGAATGGCAGCTCGCGGTAGCGATTGGCGAGGTCCATGCCGTAGCCGACCACGTAAACCGGCGGACAATGGAAGCCCGTGTAGTCTGGCGCGACCGCGACCGCGCGCCGCACTTTCTTATCCAGCAGGATGCAGGTTCTGACCGAGCGCGCGCCTCTGGTTTGGAGCAGGTCCTTGGCGAATACGAGGGTGCGGCCTGAATCGAGAATGTCGTCGACGATCACTACGTCGCGATCCGAGATATCGCTCTCCACGTCGCGCAGCACCTTGACCTCGCCTCCGGTCGTCCCTGAGCCGTAGCTGGCCAAGAAGATGAAATCGATCTCCGGATCGAGTCCTTGCCGGTGCAGCGCGCGGATCAAGTCGGCGGCGAAGATGAAGCTGCCCTTGAGCACCGCGACGATGATGAGGTTCTCAAGCTTGGCCGCGGCGATGTCGTGCGCGAGTTCCTCGACCCGCGCCGCGATCGCCTCGGCGCTATAGAGCGGCTTGATGGTGTCAGCCGCGAAAACCTCGGCCATGCTTAGTTCGCATTGGCGAAGCGGACCTTGAGGCTTTTCACGTTGCTCGGCGGCGATGGGATTTGCCGCAGGAATGGCGCTTCCTCACCGGCGGCAAGCTCCGAGGCACCCACCTCGGTGGTCCATTCCGAGATCTCCTCGCCCTTCTCGTCGCGCAGCGCGATGACAACGGTCGGCACGGTCATCGTGGTCGAGCCCGTGTTGCGGACATTGCCCTGAACCTCAAGCACCGTCTGGCTGCCGTCATTGGTCCAGCCGTAGCGCACGCCCGCGAATTCGAGTCCTTGCGTGCCGACAGGCATGCCGAACAGCGAATAGAGGCGACCCGCGCCAGGCAACATGGACATCGTCGTGCTCGGCGCGAACACGAACAGGCCGACAACGAGGGCGACCAACAATGCGAGGATGCCCCAGCCGATGGTGACGATGGACAGCCCTTTGCGTGGCGCCTTGGCCTTCTTTGGCGGCGCCTCGCCGAACGCAGCCGCGACCAATTCCGGATCGGCCAGCGCCGCATCCTGGTCCTCGTCCTCGGGATAGCGCGCGTCGAACGACGCATCCTCCGAGCCCGGCGGCACATAGGCCGTTTCGGCTTCGCCCATCGACGGCGGTGGAGGCGGCGGTGGCGGCGCAGCCTCGGGCTGAGGCTCGGCCCCACGCTTACCCATGATCTTGGCGAATAGGCCACCCTTCTTCTCGGGCTCTGGTGGCGGCGGAGGCGGCGGAGGCGGCATCGCCTCTGCGTTCATGCGCGCGACTTGTTCGGCAAGCGCATCGTCGGCGCCAAACTCGGCATCCGACTGCGGCATCCGAGGTGGGGGCGGAGGCGGCGGTGGCGGTGCCGCGCGCGGAGGCGGTGGCGGCGGCGCAGGTTGCGGCTGCGGCTGAGGTGCTCGAGGCGCTGCTCGAGGCGGTGGCGGGGGCGGTGGCGGTGGCGCAGCCCGCGGCGCTGGAGCTTGAGGCGGAGGTGCAGCCTGCGGCGCGGCGGCGGGTGCCTCGGCACCAACCGGCATAGCCTGCCAGACATGACTACATTTCGCACATCGAACCTTACGGCCCTCTGGTGGAAACGCCGCCTTGACTTCGTACCGGGTCTCGCAGACCGGGCAAATGATAAGACTAGCCATCTAAGATGCCGCAATCGTCCGCTACGCAAGGAATATGCGGACGCCCCATGCCGTTGCCCAATTCCATTGATACCTGACTGTTAGTTCAGCATAAAGTGCCCTGGGTGGGCAATCTTAAGAGGCTTAAGGAAGAAGGGTGATTCGCTTCGACAATGTCGGGCTACGCTACGGCTCAGGCCCGGAAATCTTGCGCGATGTCACCTTTCACGTGCTTCCAGGGTCTTTTCACTTCCTGACCGGACCCTCGGGAGCCGGAAAGACCTCGCTTTTGCGGCTTCTTTTCATGTCTTTGCGGCCGAGCCGGGGGCTGATCTTCGTGTTCGGCGAGAACGTGGCTGATCTGCCTCCAGCCGGCCGAGCGGCCCTGCGGCGGCGAATTGGCATCGTTTTCCAGGACTTCCGCCTGCTCGACCACCTGACCACTTGGGAGAATGTGGCCTTGCCGTTAAGGGTGATGGGCAAGAAGGAGAGCGACTACGCCGAGGACGTGACCGACCTCCTGCGCTGGGTCGGGCTCGGCGACCGCATCCACGCCTATCCCGAGATCCTGTCCGGCGGCGAGAAGCAGCGCGCGGCCATCGCCCGGGCCGTGATCGGCCGCCCCGAGCTCCTGCTCGCCGACGAGCCCACCGGCAACGTCGATCCCGCCATTGGCAACCGCCTGCTCCGGTTGTTCGTCGAGCTGAACCGGCTCGGCACCTCCGTCATCATCGCCACTCACGACTATGCCCTCATGGAACAGCTCGAGGCGCCGCGCCTCATGCTCTACGAGGGCCAATTGCAGGCCAGCGCGCCGTGACCTTCATCACCGACATCAGGGATTATCCTTGGACGAGCTTGCTTGCCGGCATCCTGCCGAAGCGGCTCGCGGGGTTCCTGCCGCGGCGCTTCCAGGCGACGACCAGTCAGATCGTGCCGTCGGCATCCATTGCCGGCAACGCCCTCACCGTGGTGATCGCCATCATGACGTTTCTCGCCTGCCTCACCGCCGGCGCGGTCTACATGGTCAATCAGTCGGCGAGCGCGTGGGTGAACGACATCGCCAGCGAAATCACCATCGAGCTCGATCCCGTCAACTCGCCCGACATCGAGAAGAAGATCACGCTGGTGTCGCTGTTTCTCGCCAAGCAGAAGGGCATCACCGAAGTGAGGCCGCTCAGCGCCGACGACTCGGCCAAGCTGCTCGAGCCATGGCTCGGCTCGACCGCGGCGCTGTCGGCGCTGCCGATACCGCGCTTGATCGCGGTCGAGATCGATCGCTCAAGTCCGCCCGACATCGAGCTCATCAAGACCGCACTGTCGCAGAACTTCGAGGGCGTTACGCTCGACGATCACCGCCGGTGGCAAGCCGAGATCCGCACCCTTACCCGCACCGCGGCGCTCGGCGGCATCTCCGTGCTCGGTCTCGTCGCCGCGGCGACCATCGCCGTCATCATCTCGGCGACGCGCAGCGCCATGGCCTCGAACCGCGAGATCATCGAGGTGCTGCATTTCGTCGGCGCCAATGAACGCTTTATCTCGGGCGAATTCGAGCGTCACTTCTTGGGGCTCGGTGTGCGCGCAGGGCTGGTCGGCGCGCTCGCTGCGGCAATCGCCTTTCTGCTGCTGCCGGTTATCATGCACTTGATGGGCGGCGGCATCGTCACCGAGGCGGAGACGCGCCGTCTGGTCGGTTCCGGCGAGCTCGACATCGGCGGCTATCTGCTATTGGTGCTGGTGGTGGTCGTGGTGGCGGGCCTTTGCATGATCACGTCCAGGCTGGGCGTGATCCGGGTTTTGAAGAGTTACGCATGAGCCGCCAGAAGAGCGGCAGCGAAGCCGATTTCACCTGCGGGTGATTTTGCCTATTCTGCGCCGCGCCAGGGCAGTTCGGAGTGAGTGGTGGGGGAAGACGCACAGCAGATCGAAGCCCAGTCGCATTTCCGGCGTTTCGGCGGGTTTATGGGCAGCGTCAGGCTCCTGTTCGACGGGATGATCCTGCTGCTGGTCATGCTGATCATCGGCTTCATCGTGTTCGCCAACAGTATCGCCCGCGAGCCCCGCGAACCGGCCTACGCGGCCGACGGCATCGTCGTGCTCACCGGCGGCGTCTCCCGCATCGACGAGGCGACGAAGCTGCTCGCCAAGCGCAAGGCGAAGCGCATGCTGATCACCGGTGTCGGCCGCGAAACCACGATGGATGAGCTCAAGACTCTTACGACCCAAGGCGAGCAGTATTTCAACTGCTGCGTCGACATCGACAAGGAAGCGCGCAATACGATCGACAACGCTACCGAAACCGCCGAGTGGGTGGCACTCCACCGCTACGGGTCGATCATTATCGTTACCTCGAACTATCACATGCCCCGGGCGCTCGCCGAGCTGGCCCGCGTCTTGCCGGGCGTGACCCTGATTCCTTACGCCGTAGTCGACAACAACGTGCATGTCGAACGCTGGTGGACTTATCCCGGCACGACCAAGCTCCTGCTTTCGGAGTATCTGAAATATCTCCCGGCACTTGGGCGGCTCGGCGCCACCAATCTCGTGCGGATGATCGTGCCGGGCGATACCAGCACGATCAGGGAGGGGCCGGAGCCCTAGGATTGGCGCAGGCGATGGCCCGCTCGTTCCTCTTCAATGTGTTGTTCTACGTGACGACGGCGCTGTTCGTCGTGCTCGGGAGCCCGCTTCTGTTCGCCCCCCGAGCCTGGGCCATGGCAGCGCTCAAGCTCCATTCACGCACCGAGCTCTGGCTGCTCAAGCACATCGTCGGGCTCGGCCTCGAGGTGCGCGGGAGGGACAAGCTGCCGGACGGCCCATGTCTGATAGCATCGAAGCATCAATCGGCGTGGGAGACCTTCGCGCTGATTCCGCTGTTCCGCGACCCCACGCTTCTCATGAAGCGCGAGCTGTTCTGGATCCCGTTCCACGGCTGGTTCTCGTACAAGTTCGGCATGATCCCGGTCGACAGGGACAAGGGACCGGCGGCGCTGCGGCGCATGCTTCACGCCGCCGAGACGCGCATCAAGGAGGGCCGCGAGATCATCATCTTCCCGGAAGGCACGCGCCGGGCGCCAGGGGCGTCGCCTGACTACAAGACGGGGATCGCCCTCCTCTACAACGCGCTCAACGTCCCCTGCGTGCCCGTGGCGCTCAACTCAGGCGTCTTCTGGCGGCGGCGGAGTTGGACCAGGTCACCCGGCACGGTGATCGTCGAGTTCCTCGAGCCGATCCCGCCGGGCCTGCCTCGGGCGGAGTTCCTCAAACGCCTTGAGACCGCCATCGAGACCGCTTCGAGCCGCCTCCTGGCCGAGGCTGAGGCATCGGCCGCGACCGGTTAACCCCTTGTTAACACTTAAAAGCTTGACGTCGGCGTGGCAGAAGTTCATCATTTGTTCCACAGACGGATTCGTGATCAGCGCCGTCTTGAATTTGTCACCGGTCAACCCATTTGACTTGAGTCGAAAGAGTTAACGGACGGGATTTCCTCGATGTGGACGAGCCAAGCTGAAGCCGCCGCGACTGCCCCCTGGGGGCCGGCCGATGAGCCTGCGCGGGTCTGCGCCGAGGCTGCCTTCTCCCAGGCTTTCCATTATTGGCGCGGCGCCTCGGGCCGTCGCTATCTCCACAGCGTCTACACGCTGCTGGGATGCCCCGCCCTGCCCCAAGCCAATTACATCCTGGTCCGCCGCTACGAGGACGGCACCCGCGAGGCGATTGCCTTCGGTCAGACGATCGACGACGCGATCACCCTGAACCTCGCCCATCTCCGCCATGAGGGCGCGAAGTGCGGCGCGAACGAGGTGCACGTCCACCTTTTGGCTGACACCGCTCACGAGCGGGCGCTGGTCGAGTCCGACCTCGCAGCCGCGCATATGCGCCGGCACGCCAAGGCGGCGTAGGCTTCCCACTTTTCTTCCTGATTAGATGCGGGCGTTAGCCGCGGGACAATTTCTCGAGCCGCTGCTGCATGGCCTGCAGCTCGGCCTTGAGCGTATCGATATCGTCCCCGGTCGGCTTGGCGGCGCCGGGCGCCGACTTGGCCTGTTCGATGCCTTCGCCCGAATTGGCGCCTCCGGCATCGGACCCTGCGAAGGGTGTGAACATGCCGAGCGCCCGCTCGAAGGTCTCGAAGTTCTTCCGCACCTGCTCTTGCATGGCATCGAACGCCGCCGTGCCGAAGGCACTGGCGAACCGGCGCCGATACTGCTCCTGCTGCTTGGTGAGAGAATCGAGGCTGAACTCGAGATAGCTCGGCACGAGCTTCTGCATGCTGTCGCCATAGAAGCGGATCAGTTGGCGCAAGAAACCAATAGGCAGAAGATTGGTGCCCCGGCTCTCCTGCTCGACGATGATCTGGGTCAGGACGGCATGGGTCAGGTCTTCGCCAGTCTTCGCGTCGTAGACCACGAAATCCCGCTCGCCGCGCACCATTTCGGCGAGATCCTCTAGAGTCACGTAAGTGCTTGTATCGGTATTGTAGAGCCGGCGGTTGGCGTACTTCTTGATGATAACCGGCCGGTTTTCCTGCTCCGCGTCTCTAGCCACGTGTCTATTGCTCCTCGGCCCCAAAGCCCCGGTCGGGGGCTACTCTATGCCGCACCTGCGAAATCACTACCACGTTCCTTGTGCATAGCACCAGAGGCTTTGCCACGAGGCTTAACGGGGGACTTTCGTCGGGCTTTCCAGCCGCCAACCGCTGGGGTATGACCGGGGCTCATTTCGGGTATGGAGACAAGTATGAAAGACGAGGAGATAGTCATCGTCGGCGCCGCGCGGACGCCTGTCGGTTCGTTTAACGGCTCGCTGGCGAGCCTCCCCGCGCACGAGCTTGGCGAAGTCGTCATTCGCGCCGCCCTCGATCGCGCGAAGGTCGGGGCCGACGATGTCGACGAAGTGATCATGGGTCAGGTGCTGACTGCAGGCCAGGGTCAGAACCCGGCGCGGCAAGCCTCCGTCAAGGCCGGCGTTCCCATCGAGGCCACCGCCTGGGGCGTCAATCAGGTGTGCGGCTCGGGGCTTCGCGCCGTGGCGCTTGGCGCCCAGCAGATCGCCACCGGAGATGCCGGTATCGTAGTTGCCGGCGGCCAGGAAAGCATGAGCCTTTCCCCCCATGTGGCTCATCTGCGTAACGGCCAGAAGATGGGGAACATGGAATTCATCGACTCCATGATCAAGGACGGTTTGTGGGAAGCCTTCAACGGCTACCACATGGGCAATACCGCCGAGAACGTCGCCAAGCAGTGGCAGATCACCCGCGACGAACAGGATAAGTTCGCCGTCGCGTCTCAGAACAAGGCCGAGGCCGCTAAGAAGGCCGGCAAATTCAAGGACGAGATCGTCCCCGTCACCATCAAGACCCGCAAGGGCGACATTGTCGTTGACCAGGACGAGTACATCCGCGAGGGCGCCACGCTCGATAGCGTCGCCAAGCTGCGCCCCGCCTTCGACAAGGAAGGCACCGTCACCGCTGGCAACGCCTCGGGCATCAATGACGGCGCCGCTGCGGTGGTGCTGATGTCAGCCGACGAAGCCAAGAAGCGCAAGCTGACGCCGCTCGCCCGCATCGCCTCTTGGGCGGTCGCTGGCGTGGATCCGAAAATCATGGGATCAGGGCCGATCCCAGCCTCTCGCAAGGCGCTGGAGAAAGCCGGCTGGAAGGTGTCGGATCTCGATCTGATCGAGGCTAACGAGGCTTTCGCCGCACAGGCGCTCGCGGTCAACAAGGACCTTGGCTGGGACACCGACAAGGTGAACGTCAATGGCGGCGCCATCGCCATCGGCCACCCGATCGGCGCGTCCGGCGCACGCGTCCTGGTCACGCTGCTGCACGAGATGCAGAAGCGCGATGCCAAGAAGGGCCTCGCCACGCTCTGCATCGGCGGCGGCATGGGAATCGCCATGTGCGTCGAGCGTGACTAGCTCTCGGATAGAGCACTAGGAATTTCGTGTGGGACGGCCGCGCGCCGCCCCACACAAGGCTTTGTCTTAAAAGAACAGGCGCCGCTAGCGCGCTAAGGGAGGAAGCAATGGGAAGGGTGGCTCTGGTCACTGGCGGTACGCGTGGCATCGGCGAGGCCGTCTCGAAGGCGCTGAAGAAGGCGGGATACAAGGTCGCCGCCACATATGCCGGCAATGACGACGCGGCACAGGCTTTCAAAAAGGAAACCGGCATTCCGGTGTTCAAATGGGATGTCGGCGACTACGCGGCTTGCGAGCAGGGCGTGGTCGCGGTGGAGAACGAGGTCGGCCCCGTCGAGGTCCTCGTCAACAACGCCGGCATTTCGCGTGACGCCATGCTCCAGAAGATGACCAGCGAGCAATGGGAGCAAGTCATGCGCACGGATCTCGACTCCGTATTCAACATGACGCGCCAAGTGATCAACGGCATGCGCGAGCGGGGCTTCGGCCGCATCATCAACATCTCCTCGATCAACGGCCAGCAAGGCATGTTGGGCTTGAGCAACTACTGCGCGGCAAAAGCCGGCATGATCGGCTTCACCCGGGCCGTGGCGCTGGAAGGCGCGCGCAAAGGCGTCACCGCGAACGCCATCGCCCCCGGATACGTGGCGACCGAGCTTTTGGCCAATGTCTCCGAGAAGGTCATGGAAGCGATCGTCGGCCAGATTCCGGTGGGCCGTCTCGGCGAGGCTGACGAGGTCGCGCGCTGCGTGGTGTTTCTCGCCGCCGACGAGTCGGCTTGGATCACCGGCTCGACGCTCACCATCAACGGCGGCCAGTTGATGGACTAAGGGCTCCGCCCCCTACGGTTCCCAGCCCGGCGGGGCGAGCTCGAAGCCTGCAAAATCGAAACCCGGGGCGACGGTGCAGCCGAGCAGCGTGTAGGCGCCGAGCGACCGCGCCGTCTGCCACGCGCCCGCGGGCACCATGGCTTGCGGGTGCTCGCCTTGCAGCAGGTTCGGTCCGAGCCGGTATTCGTGTCGCACGGTCCCGTCGCGCACCTCGAGCTGAAGAGGCGCGCCGCCGTACCAGTGCCACATCTCCACCGCGTCGACCCGGTGCCAGCGAGACACCTCGCCAGACTTCAATAAAAAGAGAATGGCCGTCGAATGCGCGCGGCCCTGATGCCCCGCTTCATCCCTGAACGTCTCGCGGAACCAGCCGCCCTCCGGGTGCGGCCCAAGGTTCAAGTGCGCGATGACCTCATCGGCTGTCAGCGGACCTGCCACGTCTAGAACCGGTCCTTGCGGCGGCGCACCTCGCCGAAGATCTCCTCAAGCGGCTGTCTCTCCATGTCGAGCCGCTTCTGGATCGCCGGACTCATCGGCCGCAGGAACGGGTTGGTAGCGAGCTCCTGACCGATCGTGGTCGGCAGCGACGGCGTCCCGTTCACCTGGTTCGCTGCGGCTTCCGCAGCGCGTGCATGCAGCGCCTCGTTCTCCGGCTCGACGGTGAGCGCGAAGCGGCAATTGGCGTTGGTATACTCATGGCCGCAATAGACGGCCGTTTCGGGCGGGAGCGCGGCGAGCTTTTCCAGGGACGACCACATGGTCGGCGCATCGCCTTCGAGCAACTTGCCGCAGCCGACCGAAAACAGCGTGTCACCGACAAACACGACATGATCGTCGGGGAAGTAGTAGCTGACGTGACCGCGCGTATGCCCCGGCGTCTCGATCACGCGAGCCTTCGCCCCGCCGATCGCGACCTCGTCGCCTTCCTTCACCTCGACATCGAGCCCCGGGATCGACCCGGCCTCGCGCGCCGGCCCAGTCACGGTGCAGCCCGTCTTCTTCTTCAGGATCTCGATGCCCGCGGTATGGTCGCCGTGATGATGCGTGACGAGGATATCGGTCAAGGTCCAACCCTTGTCGCGCAGCGCGGCCGCGACCTCCTCGGCGTCGGGCGCGTCGATCGCCGCCGTCGCCTCGGTCTCCGGGTCATGGATCAGCACGCCGTAATTGTCGGCGCGCGTCGGGAATTGATAGATTTCGAGCCTCGCCATCCGCGCTTTTCGTCCTTTTTTCTGCCAGGGGCCGGACCGTAGCACCCAACGCCCGTGGATTGGAACCAGCCCTTCAGCACTTGAGAACGAACTCTAAACGCGCGAGCGTGAAGATCAGTCATGCATCTCGACGTCCTCGACCTCAAGGATTTCTACGCGCGGCCGCTCGGGCTCATGGTGCGCCGCCTGCTCCGGGCCCGTATCCGCGCACGATGGACCGACCTCAAGGGCATGACAATCATGGGCATTGGCTACGCCACGCCTTACCTCGGCGAATTCCGAGGTGAAGCCGAGCGGATCGGCGCGTTGATGCCCGGCGGGCTCGGCGCGCTCCCGTGGCCCGAGCGCGCGCAGTCGTTGACAGCCCTTGTCGACGAGACCGAACTGCCGCTCGACGACGAGGCCGCCGACCGCATCCTTCTCGTGCATATGCTGGAATGGTCCGAGCGCTCGCGCACGCTTCTGCGTGAGCTATGGCGTGTGCTCAAACCAAATGGCCGGCTCCTGCTCATCGTGCCCAACCGGCGGGGTCTATGGGCGCGAGTCGACACCACGCCGTTTGGCTACGGCAGCCCATTCAGCCGCTCGCAGCTTACCAAGCTCCTGAAGGAGTCAATGTTCTCGCCCGAGAGCTGGCACTACGCCTTATACACGCCGCCGTTCAACTGGCGCATCCTGACGCGCTGGCCGGCTTTTTGGGAACGGCTCGGTTTCATCCTATGGCCGACCTTCTCCGGCGTGATCATGGTCGAGGCGACCAAGCAGGTTTATGCGGCCATGCCGGTGCGCGTCGGTGCCCGCGCCGTCCGCCGCCGCGTCATGCCGGTCCCAGCCGGCGCTGTCACACCGCGCGCCAGTGTGTGCCCTGCAGATGACAGATGAGTGCTGCGCTCTTGTAGCGGCGCGGCGATGCTCTCCTACCGCGACAGCAGGAACACCGCCTGCTCGCCGAACAGGTTCTGCGCGAATTGCGGCATGGACACGCCGAGTTTGTAGCCCTTGGCGTTAAGCGCCACGGCGCGCTCCACCTTGGCGCCGATCTCGTCGCACAATCCGAGAAAGTCCTTGATGGTGCAGAGATGGATGTTGGGCGTGTCGTACCATTCTTCCGGCAGATTGTCGGTGCGGGGCATATGCCCGCCGAACATCAGCTGCGCCCGCACCTTCCAGTGGCCGAAATTTGGAAACGACACGATGGCACGCTTGCCGATGCGCAGCAGCTGCTCCAGTACGAGGCGTGGGCTGTAGGTCGCCTGGATGGTCTGCGACAGGATCGCATAGTCGAAGGCAAGGTCGGGGTAATAGGCAAGATCGGTGTCGGCGTCGCCCTGGATCACCGATAGCCCTTGCGCCACGCAACTGTTCACGCCCGCCTGACTGAGCTCGATGCCGCGACCGTCGACATCGCGCTTGTCGGCGAGGATACGGAGAAGCGTGCCATCGCCGCAGCCGATATCGAGCACCCGCGAGCCCGGCTTCACCATCTCGGCGATGAACAGGAGATCGACGCGGCTCGTCTCGGCGGGACGAAGCGTGCGGGATGGGACATTGACGTTCACGGCAGCCACCCTTCGGCCCCCTTGACGCCGCGGCTCCGCGCGGCGGCGCTCAAGAACCCGCGCACCGTGTCGAACAGCTCGGGCTCATGCAGCAGGAATGCGTCGTGGCCCTTGTTCGACTTGATCTCGACGAAGCTGACATTGGCGGCGACCGCATTCAGCGCATGCACCACCTCGCGGCTGCCCTCGGTCGGGAACAGCCAGTCGGACGTGAACGACACGAGGCAGAAGCGTGTCTTGTGCCGGCGAAGGCGTTGGCGAGCACGCCGCCGTGATCCGCGGCGATGTCGAAATAGTCCATCGCGCGCGTGATGTAGAGATAGGAGTTGGCGTCGAACCGGTCGACGAACGTCATGCCCTGGTGGCGCAAATAGCTCTCCACCTGGAAGTCGGCATCGAAGCCGAACGTAACCTTGTCGCGATCTTGCAGATTCCGGCCGAACTTGTCGTGCAGCGCCGCGTCCGACAAATAGGTGATGTGCGCGGCCATGCGCGCAACAGCGAGGCCTTTGCGCGGGCTCTTGCCCTGTTCGGCGTAGCGGCCCTGGCACCAGTCTGGATCAGCCATCACCGCCTGGCGGCCGACCTCGTGGAAGGCAATGTTCTGCGAGGAGTGGCGCGCAGCGCAGGCGATCGGCACCGCGGAGAACACGCGGTCCTTATAGGTCGCGGCCCATTCCAGCACCTGCATGCCGCCCATCGAGCCGCCGAGCACGCTGAGCACCTGGTCGACGCCGAGATGATCGAGGAGTTGCGCCTGCGCCCGCACCATGTCGCGCACGGTAATAACGGGAAAATCCGGTCCGTAGGGGCGCCCCGTTGCCGGGTTGATCGAGCTTGGCCCGGTCGAGCCCATGCAGCCGCCGATCACGTTGGGGCACAGTACGAAATAGCGGTCTGTGTCGATCGGTTTGCCCGGCCCCACCATCGTCTCCCACCAGCCGGGCTTGCCGGTGACGGGATGGAGGTTCGCGGCATGCTGATCGCCGGTGAGCGCATGGCAGATCAACACGAGGTTCGACTTGTCGGCGTTGAGCGTGCCGTAGGTCTGATACGCGATGGTGAGCGGCGCGAGCGCACCCCCGCAGTCGAGCGGCAACGGCTCGCTCGCCGGAAAATGCACGATCTCGCTCTGGGGATTGGTGATCTGCTCCCGACGCTTCAAGTCGGCGAAGCCCTCCGCTCCCGGATTCTCGTTCATCGTAATGGCCGCCTACTACTCGATACGCGCGGGCTCTCCACCGCGCCGGAGCCAATATGCCCTAAATCTATACAATTTCGGGTTAGCTAGGTCCTCATCGTTGAAAGTCAATCTTTTCTTTGCGTTGGCTTGAGAAATGGCCGTATGAGAGGCCCTTCACAGAGCTTGTAGCTAAGGAGCAAAGTCTGATGGCCAAACGTGGGCCAACCCCGCGTCCAGGCATTCTCGACATCGCGCCCTATGTCCCGGGCACGAGTGCGCTCCCTGGCGACCAGAAGGTCATCAAGCTCTCGTCCAACGAGACGCCGCTCGGCCCCTCCCCGAAGGCCGTCGAGGCGTACTTGGCTGAAGCCCAGCGCTTGTCGCGCTACCCAGACGGCTCGGCGCGGCCCTTACGCGAGGCGTTGGCCAAGCTCTATGGGCTTGACGCCGGCCGCATCGTCTGTGGCGCGGGCTCCGACGAGCTGCTCAATCTGCTCGCTGCCTCCTATCTCGGACCTGGCGACGAGGCGATCTACACCGAGCACGGCTTCCTGGTGTACAGGATCGCCATCCAAGCGCGCGGTGCCACGCCCGTCGTCGCCCCCGAGCGCGATCTCACGGCGGACGTCGACGCGATCCTCGCCCGCGTGACTGACGCCACGCGCATGGTGTTCATCGCCAATCCGAACAACCCGACCGGCACGCATCTGTCGTTCGACGAGGTGAAGCGTCTCCACGCCGGCCTGCCGGAGCACGTTACTCTCGTGCTCGACGCGGCCTATGCCGAATATGTGCGGGCCAACGATTACGAGGCCGGCATCGAGCTGGTTGCCACGTCGCAGAACGCGGTGATGACGCGCACCTTCTCCAAGATCTATGGACTGGCGGCGTTGCGCCTCGGCTGGGCCTACTGCCCTGCGCCGATTGCCGACGCACTGAACCGCATCCGCGGACCGTTCAACGTAACCGGTCCGTCGATCGCGGCCGGCGTGGCGGCGCTTGCCGACCAGAAGCACATGCAAGAAGCCGTCGAGCACAACACGCTGTGGCGCGGCGGCATGGCCGAGGCGCTCGAACGCCTGGGCTTGCGCGTGACGCCGAGCGCCGCGAACTTCCTACTCGTGCACTTCCCCAAGGGCAACGGCAAGTCCGCGCGCGAGGCCGACAAGTTTCTGCACGAGCGCCGCATCATCTTGCGCCGTGTCGACGAGTACGGCTTCCCCGACGCGCTGCGCATGACCATCGGCACCGAGGAGGAGAACCGCGCCGTGCTCGAAGCGCTCGCGGCCTTCATGGGCACCAACGGCATATCTCAGCAATGACCGCACCGCTCTACGATACCATCGCCATCATCGGACCGGGGCTGATCGGTTCGTCGATCATGCGCGCATGCCGCGCGACCGGCGCCGCGCGCAACATCGTGGCGACGGCGCGATCGCCGGAGACGCGCACCCGCGTCGTCGAGCTTGGCATCGCCGACAAGGTGACGGACTCCAACGCCGAAACCGTAGAGGGCGCGGACCTCGTGATTGTCTGCGTGCCGGTTGGCGCGTGCAGTGCGGTCGCCAAGGAGATCGGCCCGCATCTGAAAGCCGGCGCCACCGTCTCCGATGTAGGCTCGGTGAAGGCATCGATCGTACGCGATATGGCCCCACATTTGCCGAGCACGGTGAATTTCGTGCCGGCGCACCCGGTCGCCGGCACGGAGCAGTCCGGTCCTGACGCCGGCTTTGCCGAGCTTTTCGACAATCGCTGGTGCATCCTCACACCGCCCGAGGGAACCGATCCGCAAGCCGTCGAGACGCTCGCCGCATTCTGGCGCCTGCTCGGCGCCAATGTCGAGATCATGACGCCCGAGCACCATGACCTGGTTCTCGCCGTCACCAGCCATCTTCCGCATCTCATCGCCTACACCATCGTCGGCACCGCCGACGAGTTAGAAACCGTGACGCGCTCTGAGGTGCTCAAGTTCTCGGCGGGAGGCTTCCGCGACTTCACCCGCATCGCCGCATCGGATCCCGTGATGTGGCGCGACGTGTTCCTCAACAACAAGGACGCCGTGCTGGAGATGCTCGGCCGTTTCAACGAGGACGTCGCGGCCTTGACCAAGGCGATCAGGCGGGGCGACGGCGCGGCGCTCGAGGAGCATTTCATTCGCACCCGCGCCATTCGCCGGGGCGTCATCGAGGCGGGCCAAGATACCCCTGCCGCCGACTTCGGCCGTCCGCACGGCCACGACGACTAGCTTGCGCTTGGCGCCACGCGGCGCATGATCGAGTTCAACGCCCACAAATGGAGCTGAGACATGATCCATTTCAAGCTAAACGCCCCGCTTGTCTTGAGCCTGTTCATCGCGGGCTCGATGTTCGGGACCGCGTTACCGGCACTGGCCGCCAAATGCCCGCCCGAGCACAAGAAAGCGGATGTCCGGCCGCCGCCGAGCGACAAGATTTGGGACGGCGCTCAGTTGGCGACCGAAGGCATTACCGACGAGACCATCGCCACCGTTGAGATCGACAAGGAGCCTTTCAACATCAAGGGCCGCGTGCTCCGCACCCGCACGCTTCAGATCGAGCCCGGCACCGTCGTTCCGTGGCATAGCCATGATGACCGGCCTGCGATCATGTACGTGATCAAGGGCGAGCTAACCGAATATGCCTCGAACTGTGCCGTGCCGGTGACTTACAAGGCAGGAGACTACGTGGCCGAGGGACCGGGCCTGTCGCATTGGTGGCAAAATCTCGGCAACGAGACAACGATGCTCGTGTCGACCGACCTTCTGAGGACCAAAGAAAGCGACTAAGACTTGGGGCATGTCTGAGCTTTGGGTGTTCGGCTACGGCTCGCTGATGTGGCGGCCGGGCTTTCCGTTTGAGACGCAAGCCCCTGGTCTTCTCAAGGGCGCACACCGTGCGCTTTGCATCTACTCCGTGCTTCATCGCGGCACCCACGAGCAGCCTGGCCTCGTACTCGGGCTCGATCGCGGCGGCGCCTGCCGGGGCGTCGTCTTCCGCGTCACCCCCGGCGCCGAGCAGGACACGATCGCTTACTTGCGCGAGCGCGAGCAGGTCACCGATGTCTATGTGGAGGCGTACCGCAATGTGCGGCTGGTCGACGGCTCGGGGCTGACGGTAAAGGCCCTCACTTACCTCGCCGATCCGACCCATCCCCAATATGCGGGCCGGCTAAGCCTCGACGAGCAGTTCCGCATCGTGCGCTCGTGCCGCGGCCACGCCGGCGCCAACATCGAATATGTCCTGAATACCGTGCGCCATCTGGAGGAGGCGGGTGTTCACGATGCCCCCCTCGCCCATCTCGCCGCACGGCTCGCCGGTAAGGAGACTTAGCCCGCGGGCTTGGCCGGCTTGGATGAAGCGGCTTCTTTCTGCAGCTCGGGCCTGCCGAAGAAGTAGCCCTGCATATAGGTCACGCCGGCCTTTTCCAGAAGCTCCACCGTACGCTCGTCGCTGACCCACTCGCCGACCGTGATGACGCCGAAGCTCCGCGCAAGATCGATCAAGGTTCGCACGAACATCTCGTCTTCCGCGTCGGTACCGAGATTCTGAATGAACGAGCCGTCGATCTTGACGATGTCGACGCCGAGC
>JAWKWG010000034.1:0-23946 GCA_041397675.1 Hyphomicrobiales bacterium
AATGCCGCCAAGGCTGGACGGCCCTCATAACGGGGGCCGCTCGCGGCAGGCGCATCAGATGCTATTATCCCCGAAGGATCCTGAAAGCGCGCGGGAAGGACCTATGCCGTCTTTCGACATCGTCTCAAAGACCGACCTCGCCGAGGTCGACAACGCGCTCGCCAACATGACGCGCGAGATGAGCCAGCGCTACGACTTCAAGAATTCGCAGTCGAAGATCGAGCGCAAGGAGGCCGAGATCACCATCAGCGCCGACGACGACCTCAAGCTCAAGCAGATGCACGAGCTGCTCCAGGGCCACTTGGCGCGCCGCAAAATCGACGCAGGGGCTATCGACTATAAGCCGGTGGAGAAGGCGGCCGGACAGGCCGTGCGGCAGAAGGCAATGGTCCGCCAGGGCATCGACCGCGATCTGGCGAAACGCCTGGTGAAAGAGGTCAAGGACGGGAAGTTCAAAGTGCAAATCGCCGTTCAGGGCGACGAGCTCAGGGTCACGGGCAAGAAGCGCGACGACTTGCAGGCGGTGATTCAGCACCTGAAAGGGCTCAACGTCGAGCAGCCGCTCCAATATGTGAATTTTCGCGATTGACCGTAGGGGATGCTTTTGCGCGGGAGTGTCTTGCCGAGGCCAGTAGGAGTTCTGATCGTGCTCGCTTTGGCGGCGCTATGGTGCGCCGGCTGCGGCTGGCGCTCGGGCGGTAGCGCGAGCGTGGCGTCTGACGAGAGCGTTGGCGCGGTGCCCGCCTATAATACCAACCGCATGTCGATCGCGACGGCAAAGCCGGTCGACGCCTATGTGATGCTCGGGGGCCGCATCAAGACCTGCTGGTTCAACCCGAACGACCCCCTGTTCCCAGATCATGTCTATCGGGCCGATGTCAGCCCTGACGGCGGTAAGGTGAAGATCTCCATTCACGACAAGATCAAGCTCGGCCGCGCGGGCAAGTCCACCTATGCCATCGATTTCAATCAGGAAGGCCCCTATACGGTGGTCACGACCCAGAACCGCGGCATGACCCCCGAACAAGAGGCCAAGATCAAATACGACATTGATCGGTGGAAGCGCGGTGAGACGAACTGCAACAAGACGTGGCCCAAGGTCGCCGCTCAGCCCGCCCAGTAGCTCATTCTTCAGCGAACAGGTGATCGATCGCTTGGCCCGTCTTGGCTGCCATGCGCTCGGCAACTATCAGCCGATGGCAGCGGAGCGGATCGCGCTCCATGCACAGCAGGCAGACCGGCTCGGCTTGAGCAAGCTCGCAGGCCTCGCCGAAGTCGAGTAGCGCCTCCGGTTCCTCCAGATGCGCACGGAAGATGTCCTCGAAGGTGGCGATGTCGCCGCGCCTTGCCGCCTCACGGCCGGGCTTCGGCGTGCCGAGCCCACGTAGGTGGCGGTAGGCGATACCGGCTTCGGCAAGATGCGCGGCAATCGGGGATTTGGAAAAGCCCTTCTTGCGGGAGGCGGGGATGGCACGAATGTCGAGAACGAGCGTGACGCCGGCTCTTTTGAGCGCGGCGACGAAGCGCGTCACGTCTGCGCCCTCATAGCCAATCGTGTAGATCGCGTCCGGCCGATCGCCCATGGCCGAAACGTAAATGGCCGGGGCGAGCCCGGCCATCGTGAAATCTCGCCTAAGAGGAACCGCTAGCCGCCGCCGCGATAGTCCTGGATGCGGGTCGCGCGCAGGCCTGGAAGCCCATGCTTGTCGATCGAACGCTGCCAGCTCAGGAATTCATCCACGGTCAGCGTATAGCGCTCGCACGCCTCTTCGAGGCTGATCAGGCCACCGCGCACGGCGGCCACAACCTCGGCCTTCCTGCGAATGACCCAACGCTTCGTGTCCTTCGGGGGAAGGTCAGCGACAGTCAGGGGGCTGCCGTCGGGTCCGATCACATATCTGACGCGCGGCCGGTAATGCTCGGTCATCGTACTCAACACCACACTCGATGAGCCACATCTAGTCTGAAGCTAGCAGAGGCCCGTTTAAGAATTGCCTAAGCTGCCAGGTAAAGGAACACGCAAGGAAATAGCCAAAACTTGCTGGATTCTCTGGGGTCTGGCGGGTTTTCTGCAGTACTTGCCAGTCTAGCGAGGGGCTCGGCCGCCTTGCCTCCCAGGAACCCGGCTCTTATGTTCAGTCCGGGCCCTGAGCGCCTAGGAAACTGGCGGGGGCCTATTTTGGACTGTTCACTGAGCACGGCACCCAAGACCATAGCCGGCATGTCCTTTCACCGATCGGGCAACTCACTTCGTCGCCATTGAAGCCGAGAATGCTTAATAGTCTGCACCTACCGGGACGCCCGGCTGACACCAGGGTGGTTGTCGCCATGTCGGGCGGAGTCGATTCCTCCGTCGTCGCGGCGCTGTTGAAGGCGCAAGGCTACGACGTGGTCGGCATCACGCTTCAGCTCTACGATCACGGCGAGGCGGTGGGTCGGAAGGGCGCCTGCTGTGCCGGACAGGACATCCAGGATGCGCGCCGCGTAGCGGAGACGCTCAAGATCCCGCACTACGTGCTCGACTACGAGCAGCGCTTCGCGCAGGCCGTGATGGGCGAGTTCGCCGACAGCTATCTGCATGGAGAGACGCCGGTCCCATGCGTCTCCTGCAATCAAAAGATCAAGTTCCGTGATCTGCTCGAAACGGCGGAGGGGCTTGGCGCTGCGGCGCTCGCGACAGGACATTATATTAAGAGCAAGCCCGGCAAGACCGGTTGGGAGCTCTATCGTGCCGAGGACAAGGAACGCGACCAGAGCTACTTCTTATTCGCCACCACGCGCGCTCAACTTGAGTTCCTTCGCTTCCCGCTCGGTGATCTTCCCAAGGAGGAGACACGCCGGCTCGCGCGCGACTTCGGCCTTGCCGTCGCCGAGAAGTCCGACAGCCAGGACATCTGCTTCGTGCCGACCGGGCGCTACACGCAAGTGATCGAGCGCTTAAGGCCGGGCGCGGTGGAAGAGGGCGACATCGTTCACGTCGACGGCCGCGTGCTTGGCCGTCATGGCGGCATCATCAATTACACGATTGGCCAGCGCAAAGGCATCGGCGTGGCGGCGCAAGAGCCGCTCTATGTGATCAAGCTCGACGCATCGCGGCGCGAGGTCGTGGTGGGTCCGCGCGATGCGCTGCGGACGCGTACCATGGCGCTGCGCGACGTGAACTGGCTCGGCGACGAAGCCTTTGAGATCGAGGCCCGTGGCGGTTACGAGGTTCTGTCCCGGATCCGCTCAACAGGGCCCTTGCAGCCGGCCCTGCTCCGGATCGACAATGGGTCGGTTATGGTCGATCTCGCCCATGGCGAGGACGGGGTATCCCCCGGTCAGGCGTGCGTATTTTATGCCGCGACGAGCGGCGGGGAGCGGCTTCTCGGCGGCGGATGGATCAAGTCCGCCGAAGGAGGAGCCTGGTTGGCCAAGGATGGTTTTGCAGGCTCTGCTTCGCGCGAGCCCGCGGAGACCGTCGTGGCCGGGTCGCGTTGAGTGAGCCGCGCGTAGAAGCGGCCGTAAAGCCGGGGAGGTCGCGTTGTCTGGAAAAGCAACCGTGATGGACACGGAGTCCGTGCGCCACGCATACCGCCGCTGGGCGCCGGTTTATGACTATACGTTCGGCAAGGTCGCCGAGGCCGGGCGCAAGCACGCCGTCGAGATCATCAACAAGCGGAGAGGGCGCGTGCTCGAGGTTGGCGTCGGCACAGGGCTATCGCTGCCCAACTATGGCAGCCACCTCGCCATTACCGGCATCGATCTGTCGCCGGAGATGTTGGACAAGGCGCGCGAGAAGGTGACGCGCGCCAAGCTCGACCATGTCGACGGCTTGCATGAGATGGATGCGGGCGCGCTGGCCTTCCCGGATGAGAGCTTCGACACGGTGGTCGCCATGTATGTGATGACCGTGGTGCCCGATCCCGACAAGGTCATGCGCGAGCTGGAACGCGTGTGCGCGCCGGGCGGCGAGGTCATTTTGGTGAATCATTTCAGCCAGGAAGAGGGCGTTCGCGGGTTCCTAGAGCGCCGTTTGGCGCCGTTCGCCGACCTGATCGGCTGGCACGCCGTGTTCGAGATCGACCGGGTCTTGATCTGCGATGATTTGCGACTCGCGGAGCGCCGGTCGCTCAGGCCGTTTGGCCTCTTCACTATGCTCCGATTCGTCAAGCAGCCTGGCTTTGGCGTGGCGCCTCAGCGAGCGCGCGAGATGATCGCTGGACGGGCAAGGATGCCGCTCGGCGAGCCGGCCCGGGTGCGCCTCAAATGGGCGGTGGGCCGCGGCCTGGTCCACGCCAGGCGCTTGCTTGACACCAATTACTGGCGGTCCCTATATCGCCGGCTCCAGAGCCAATTGGCCGAATAGCGCCTGAGCCCCGCCATTTGTTAAGGGGCGTGTGGCAGCCTCGGAGCTTGGGGCGGAGTAGCTCAGCTGGTTAGAGCAGCGGAATCATAATCCGCGTGTCGGGGGTTCGAGTCCCTCCTCCGCTACCACCATCTTCTCCGTCGGCCACTTCAGGGTCAAACCTGTGTGCCTTCGGTTGCCCACTCCTGGCGATGCTGTTCACTGAGAAACTGCCGCACATCATCCGGGTTTGAGAAGCGTTCCAGAATGTCTGGCGGGTTCATCCTCTCCGACGATGGGACGAGGTCCATCTGCTCGGCACCGATGAAGCGAAGCACCGAGCGCATACCGTCTGGTGTCGTAACATGGGGATATTCGAGGCGGAGAGGCTCCAGTCCGTGCTGCGCCAAAATCGAGTCCGCGTCACGCACCAAGGCATCTGCTTTTCTGCTCATAGTCTGAAAGCGCTTTTTGTCGAAATCTACCTTCTCGGTCTTTTGTCTCCCATACCTATTCGCGCTCTCGATCAGAAACTTCGCAGTTGGTGAGTTGTAGGACCCGGTCGTGAACTTGAACAGGCGCATGAAAAACCGCGCGGCGTAAGTGGGGCTCGACCTTTTCCCTGTCTTGCGCGCAATGAGTTGAGACGAATGCCGAGCAAGCTCATTTGGACGCGTCAGGAAGATCACGCGAAATTGCCTGCGCGCGACCTCGTGCACGGCTTCGGCACTTTGATCCAGAATGAGCTTGAATCCTGCGAAGGGAACGTTGCTTCTGAGTTCGAGCCACCGATCCAGAGATCCATTCGGATCATCAGGATCCATGCCCAGGGAACGAGCGTCGGGCCCGAACAGTTCGCCATCGCAAACAATGTCGGGATGCCCATTCAAGCTCTTTACAAGAAAGGTGGATCCTGTGCGGTGCAGGGCAAGAATTACAAAAGGCGTCATCGACCTGCGTCCCGCCGTGACATGCGGTTATGCCGGCGCGGAGCCCCCATACCAGAGCGTACTAGCGCTTGTTAGCTGCGCTCTTCACTTGAATAGGCATCTATCAGCTCTACGATAGTGGGTGGGGTCAGACTTGTACAGCTAAGCGACTGGACAACTGGTGACCTGAGGCTGGGTTAGTCGAATCCTGGTCGGGCCTCTGTTTGGGAGATCAAAAATGGGAGCCAATCTCCGGGGGCCCTGGCGCCAGATCGCGTTCATGTCGAACGACTGCGACGACGAACAGCGGCTCTTGCTGCGCCGCCGTGACCCTGAAGCTCCATTGCCGGTACCGCCCGACCACCTGATGCAGTATCGAGAGACGGCGGAGCGCCATCTGCAGAGAGGCCAAAGCGACGCGAACACAATTCGCGCAGCGCTAGCTGCGGCTGGTTACGCCCACGCCGCAGGCAAGCGTACGCTGGAATTCGCCTGCGCCAACGCGCGTGTGCTTCGTTGGTTCGCCGATTGGGCGGAAGATGGAGAGGCATGGGGCGTGGACATCAACGCCAACTCCATTCTGTGGGCGCAGGCAAATTTGAGCCCGCCATTCTACTTTTTGGTCTCGACGACACAGCCACACCTTCCTTTTGAGGATGGGTATTTCGATGTCGTTTTGTGCAATTCGATTTTCACCCATATCGACGATCTATTCACGGCCTGGATTCAAGAGCTGCGACGAATCACGGTCCGCGACGGCTTCATTTGGATCACGGTTCATGATGAAGACACCATCCCGATCGTGCAGACAGGCGAGCGTGGCCTGGCCGTCTTCAAGGCTGACCCGGCCTTCATGGCTTACGTAGAGGATGGGGACTTTGTTGCCTTAGGACGGCACGGGATTGTCCCTCAAGTCTTCATCAAGCGCGCATATCTCGAGGCGCTGATGGACCCGTGGTTCACGCTCCAGAGCCGCGAAGCCAACACGGTCGGGGGCTTTCAAGGCGGCTATCTGTTCCGGCGCCTCCGGTAACCCAGCATCTTCAAACTTTGGCCGCGTTTCGATGTCATGCGTCCGGCAAACGAGGACGCCACATCTCATGATCAGATTCGCTGCTCAGACCGCGTTGGTCTGTTTGTTCGCGCTCGCGGCAGGCGGCTGCGCTGTCGAGCTTCCCAAATCGGCTTTCGGCGGGTTCCGCTTGGGGCCAGTTGACGGTGCCGGCCAGAGCGACGCGGGCGCACCGCAGCGCCAGGCGCCGAAGCCCATCGCCGATTAGAGCTAGTTGCCGCAGACCTTCGATCCTGACGTGCACACGTAGGGCACCCGCACGCCCGACCAGCACGTCGTGTGGGTCTTGGCCGAGACGAACGTCCCGTAGATCGCGCTCTCGGGCACCACCGGGCGCACCTTCTTGAAAAATGGATCGGGCTCGACCTTCTGCGGGCTCATGGTGAAACGCCGCCAGCCCTTGTTGTGGCTGAGCTCGCTCGCGCTCTTGGCGGCAAGCGCTCGCGACATGAGCAACGCCTCGCCCTTGGTGTCGGCGCTGTGGGTGGCTGAGACCACCTCGCAGTCGGCCGCTCGGGCGGGCTGGTGCGACCAGGCCACGAGTGCCAAAATGCCAAGTGCTATGGTCTTCGTCCCGCGCACCATCGCATCTCCGGCAGGAGGGCTGATGCCCTCCGTTTTGCCAGTGGAGCCCTGCACCCGCAAGTCAGAGAGGTGACGTCTGATGGGGCGGGGGATCATGGTTCTCGTGGCGCTGGCGCTTAGTGGTTGCGCCCAACTTGCGACCGAACGCGCCGCGCCGGACCTGTCGTTTCAAGGGCCAATTCGCCCCGCCCAGCTTTCCTCGGCGCAAGTGAAGCTCGTCCAGAAAAGTGTCGCCAAGAGCCTGAAGAATCCCGCGTCCGCCCGCTTCGGCAGTAGTTACCGGGCCGGCGTCGGACCCGAGCGGGAGACGCTGGTGTGCGGCTTCGTCAACGGCAAGCGGTTCGTCGGAATGTTCGTCAAACCGCAAAGCGGCGCCACGGAGTTCATGCCTATCAAGGTTGCCACCAAGGAAGAGGAGCAGGGCGCCGTCAGAGAGTATTGCCGGGCAGACGGCATCTATATCCCGCAGTAGGCCTGGATTCTTTGTTGAGGCCGACTTGAACCCAAGCCCGCTAGCCCACATCTAGGCTGGCAACATTCCCGCTCCAAATCAAAGCGCTGGCGTTATCTTGATTGAGTAGAATTCGTCAAGAAACTGACGCTAACATTTCCGTTTCCTTAAGGCGGTCATGACTATAAATTTGGCTCGGAACCAAGATGTTTGCCGGACAGACATTGCGCGTCCGCCAGCTAACTTGGCGAGTCGCAAGTCGCGGAAACTTTTGTGTTTCTGGACTCTTGCCGTCAGCCTTTTGGCCGGAGACATGGCTGCAATGCCCAGCAGGGAGCTTGCGCCCACCCAATGAGTCAGGCCTCAAAACGCAGTACGGCCGCGGAGGCACGTTCGGAGCTCTCTGCGGCGCTCGCCCGCTGCCGGAGTGCCTTCCTTAGCGTGGGCGTGTTCAGCGCGCTTATCAACGTGCTGATGCTGACCGGGCCGCTGTTCATGCTGCAGATCTACGACCGCGTTCTGCCGAGCCGGAGCATTCCCACGCTGATCGGCTTCGCGTTGCTCACCGCAGCGCTCTATGGGTTTCAGGCCCTACTCGAAGGAATTCGCTCTCGTGTGCTGGTGCGCATCGGTGCGTCGCTCGATGAGTCGTTGTCCTCGCGTGTCTATACGCTGGTGGCCCGGCTGCCGCTCTTGGCGCGAGGGCAGGGCGACGGGATGCAGCCGGTGCGAGACCTCGATCAAATGCGGACATTTTTGTCGGGAAACGGCCCAGCGGCATTTTTCGATCTGCCCTGGATTCCGTTCTATCTCGGTATCTGTTTCCTGTTCCACCCACTGATCGGCATCGCCGCAATCGTGGGCGGTGTCATCCTGTTCATCGTGACATTGTCGGCCGAGCTGATGACTCGTAAGCCCACCAAGGTGGCCTCCGAACTGGGCGCCAAGCGCAATGCGCTGCTCGAAGCGAGCCGCCGCAATGCCGAGGTGGTTCATGCGATGGGCATGGGCGGCCGTCTCGCTGAGCGCTGGGCCACGACCAACGCCGATTTCATGCGCAATCATCGCCGTGCGTCTGATGTCGCCGGTGGTCTCGGCACGTTCTCGCGGGCGGTACGACTATTGCTTCAGTCCATCGTGCTCGCTATCGGCGCCTATCTCGTGATCATGCAGGATGCGAGCCCCGGCATCATCATCGCAAGTTCGATCCTCGTGTCACGCGCACTCGCTCCGGTCGAGCTTGCCATCGCCAACTGGAAGAGCTTCGTGGGGGCACGGCAAGCGCGGACCCGCCTGAATGAAACCCTCGAGCTTATTCCGGAAACCGATACGCCGCTCGAGCTGCCGAAGCCTCAACATTCGCTCCATGTCGATCACGCTACAGCGGTACCCCCGGCTGATCGCCGTATTGTGCTTCAGGAAGTTGATTTCGAACTGAAGTCGGGCAGTGCGCTCGGAGTGATCGGGCCTAGCGCTTCGGGTAAGTCATCACTTGCGCGCATGATTGTCGGAGTTTGGCAGCCGGCGCGCGGCAAGATCTGCCTCGACGGTGCGAGCCTCGATCAATGGTCGCCGGAGATCCTCGGACGCTATATCGGCTATCTGCCGCAAAGCGTGGAGCTATTTGACGGCACCGTGGCCGAGAACATTGCCCGCTTCGAGCTCAATCCCAATCCTGACGATGTCCTCGCCGCCGCGAAGGCCGCGGGCGTCCACGAACTGATCCTCAACCTGACCGAAGGATACGAGACGCAAATCGGCGAGGGCGGCGTGACGCTGTCGGCCGGGCAGCGCCAGAGAATCGCGCTGGCCCGGGCGCTTTACGGTGAACCGTTCCTGGTGGTGCTTGATGAGCCTAACTCCAATCTTGACGAGGAGGGCGACCGAGCCCTTGCCGGCGCCATCATGAGCGTTCGGAATCGCGGTGGCATTGTCATCGTGATTGCCCACCGGCCGAGTGCTCTCGCCGCGGCTGATCTCGTTCTGGTGCTGATGAATGGGCGCCAGCAGCGCTTTGGCCCCAAGCAGGAGATCCTGCGTGGTCTCGTGCGGCCGGCGGCGGTCAGCGCGGCTGAGTAAGTAAGGAGGCCAGTAATGGCCAGCAAGAAGCCTCAGGCAGATAAGAAGAAGCCCGTCACAGGTAAGCTCCTGACCAGTCGCAAGCCTTTGTCCGGAGCAGACGCAAAGTCCGACACAGGGCTTTTCCGGCAGGGGCCGTTATCCGACCTGGGACGGTTCTTTGACATAGGACGAATCCTGAAGGGATCACCGGCGCCCGCCGGGCCCAAACCGCCTGTCCACAACTCTCTCAGACGGCACATGTGGATCGGCTTCGCCGTGGTGGCTCTCCTTGCCGGAGGGATCGGCACGTGGGCGGCGACGACCGAGATTTCCGGTGCGGTCATCGCTAGCGGCCTGCTTGTCGTCGAGTCCAACGTCAAGAAGGTGCAACATCCGACGGGCGGTGTGATTGGCGAACTGCTCGTGAAGGAGGGCGATCACGTCAAGGAAGGCCAGATCCTGCTACGGCTCGATGCAACCCAAACACAAGCCAATCTCGGGATCATCCTGAAGTCCATCGATGAGCTGATGGCGCGCGAGGCGCGGCTCGAGGCTGAGAAGGTCGGCGACGACGCCCTCGTGTTTCCTGACGAGCTTCTTGCCCGCAAGGACGATCCCACCGTCGCCAAGCTACTGGCCGGCGAGCAGAAGCTTTTCGAGTTGCGCAAAAGGGCGCGCGAAGGTCAGAAGGCACAGCTCAAGGAGCGCATCGAGCAATTGAACAAGGAGATTGCGGGACTCACGGAACAGTCCGATGCCAAGGAGCAGGAGATCGCCTTGGTCCAGAAGGAACTCGCTGGCGTGCGCGAGCTGTGGGAGAAGAATCTCGTTCAAATCAACCGGCTCACGTCGCTTGAGCGTGACGCAGCGCGGCTTATCGGCGAACGCGGTCAGTTGGTCGCGGCGATCGCCGAGGCCAAGGGCAAGATCGCCGAGGTCGAGTTGCAGATCATCCAGGTCGACGGCGACATGCGCAGCGAGGTGGCACAGGAACTTTCTGAAGGCCGTGCCAAGCTGTCCGAGCTCAGCGAACGGAAAGTCGCCGCGGAGGATCAGCTTAAGCGAATCGATATCCGTTCACCGCAGAATGGTGTCGTGCATCGGCTTGAAGTGCATACGATTGGTGGCGTTGTGCAGCCGGGTGAGCCCATCATGCTGATCGTCCCTGAGGCTGACAAGCTTCAGGTGGAGGCGCGTGTGTCGCCCACCGATATCGATCAGCTCCAACCGGGTCAAAAGGCCATGCTGCACTTCTCCGCGTTCAACAGGCCGCACGACACCGGAAATTCCGGGTGAGGTGACCCGCATCGGCGCCGATCTGTCAGGACGAGCATTCCGGCGCGCTATTACGACGTGATGGTGTCCATCGACCAAGATAGGCTGCCCGAGCTTCATGGCCTGAAGCTCGTGCCTGGCATGCCGGTCGAGGTCTTTATGGAGACTGAACCGCGCACGGTGATCTCCTTCCTGATCAGCTTCTCAAGGACCAGATCGCGCGGACCTTCAAGGAGACCTAGGCAGTCCCTCCGGGGCCATTCGTTCAACCTTTCATCAATGTTAGGGGTCCATCCTTCGGGCTGGCTTCCCCGGTCAGGCGTCGATGAAGAGGTTCAGATGGCTCAAGAAAGTGCTGCGGCAGACAAGGCTGTGGCCATGCAGGATCAGCTCAAGGCGCTGGTCCGAACCTCTCACGCCAATCTCCTGAACCAGATTGATAGGCTTGGCGGCATGCTTGCGGCGATTGGCGGCCAAGGTGCCGACTGTGCTGCTGCGATACGCGACGCCGAGGGCTTGGCGCACCAGATCAAGGGGGCAAGCGGTTCGATCGGTTTCCCCGATGTCAGTCAATCTGCGACCGTGCTCGACAACCATCTCAAGAGTCTTGTTGCTCTCGGAGCGGCCGTGAGTGCCGATCAGGTCAAGCCGTCGCTCGAACTGTTTGCCGATCTGCGCCGGACGGCAGAAAGCACGACGCCGGAATCCTCGACCCTCTACGGCGCCGATCTCTCGCGGCGCTAAGCCGCTCCCGGACGCGGAAAGTGCCTTGAGCGAAAAACCACTATATGTGCTGCTCGTTGAGGACAGCGAGGAAGACGCCGAGCGCATTGTCGGCGAGCTGATCCGCAGTGCCTACGACGTCAATGTCAGGCGAGTTCAGGACTCCGGTTCCCTTATCGACGCGCTTCAAGAGCAGTCTTGGGACGTCGTCCTGGCGACTATGAGCTGCCGCAGCTCGATGGCCATGACGCCATCTATATCGTGCGTGAGCACCTCACGCTGGACACGCCGTTCATCTTCATTTCGAAGGGCGTTGACGCCGAGACGGCGATCACGCTCATGCAGGCGGGCGCGCAAGACTATGTGCTCAAGTCGAATCTCGGGCGGTTGCCGGTGGCGGTCAGTCGCGAGATGGACGCAGCTCATACGCGCCGCGAAAAGAGGCTGGCGCATGACAAGATCGAGGAGCAGGACCGGCTGCTACGCCAGCTCCTAGCGAGCGCGCCGGATGCTATTTGTTTCAAGGACTTACAGCTGCGCTACCTGGGTCTCAACCAGGCTGAATGACGCCTGCTGCGGGCGGCGCATGAGGACGACGTGCTGGGCCACACGGCGGATGAATTTCTCCCGCCCGAGCGCGCGCGGCGCTGGCGTGACGAGGAACAACGGGTTCTCGCGACAGGGGAACCGCTGATCGACTCGGTCGAGCGCATGCTCCAAGAGGACGGAAGCGTTCAGTGGTTCTCCATGACCAAGGCGCCGCTGCGCAATCGCGACGGCGAGATTACGGGACTCGTCGGAATTTCCCGGGACGTGACCGAGCGCAAACTCAACGAGCAAATCAGGGACGAGTTCGTTTCGACGGTCAGTCACGAATTGCGCACGCCGCTTACCTCGATTGCGGGCTCGCTCGGGCTTCTCGCCAACGGGGCGGCAGGTGAACTGCCGGCAACCGCCATGCATCTTCTGAGAATCGCACATGGGAACTGCGAAAGGCTGGTTCGCCTGACCAACGACATTCTCGACATCCAGCACATCGAACGTGATGCGATGGAAGCCAACATGAATCCCGTCGAGGTCGGTCCGCTCGTTGAGAAGGCCGTGGAGGCCAACCGAGGCTATGCAGACAAGTTTGGCGTGCCCGTCCGCATCGTCCTGGGCGACTATCCGGCCGTCGTGCGAGCCGATCCTGATCGCCTCATCCAGGTGATCACCAACCTCTTGTCCAATGCTATCAAATTCTCACCGCGCGGCGATGAGGTGACCGTGACCGTCGATGCGGATGAGAGCGAGGTTCGATTGTCAGTTCGAGATCACGGCCCCGGAATTCCAGAATCGGCTCGGGGGCGGATCTTCGAAAAATTCTTTCAGGTCGATGCAACAGATTCGCGTCAGAAGGGCGGAACCGGTCTAGGGCTTGCCATCGTCAAGCAGATCGTTGACCGCCTTGGCGGCAGGGTCGATTTCGAGGCGGCGCCGGGCGGGGGTGCAATTTTCACGGTGCAACTTCCACTGGTTACAGGGGTGCGCGAGGCGCGCAACGTGGAGAATCGCGGCTTTGATGACCTTATCGAACGTTACGAGCTCGCCAGCGCTGCACAGAACGTAAGACAGGCGATGGTCCGCGGCACCACTCTTGCGATGTTGCGCATTGCGATGGATGCCCCGGCAAAGCGGTTCGTCGCCGATCGTGACGGCGAGGCGCGCGACCAGACACTGCGGGCGGCTGCCCAGTATCTACAGCAGAATGTGCGCGGCGATGATGCCCTCTACCATACGGGGGACGGCCGCGTGTCGATGCTGTTGCAAAATATCTCATCCGACCGCGCGCTGGAGCGGGCGATGGTGCTGCATGACGAGCTCGAGGCGCTGCGCGTCGAGCACGACGGTGTATTGCTTGAGCCGATGTCCTTCTCGATTGGACTTGCGGTCTTCCCCGGGCACGGAGATAGCCTTGCGGGGCTCAGCAACGCTGCGGACCACGCACTCGACCGGGCTATCGCCGAAGGGGGCGCCCGCGTGGTGATCGCATCCGAGGCGGATGTGCTTGTCGCCGATGCGGAGCTCGACCTTGGCGCGTCGGTATCCCGCGCCTCCTAGGCCCTATCAGTAGCTGGCCGACGCCTCAAACGCGCCAGAGATCTGGCCAGCGGCTGTCTTGGCTTGCGTGACCAAATCCTCGATCCGCTTGCGGATATCCGAGAAACCGCCGACAGATGAGTAGCGTGAAACGCTGACCTTCTGGTTGAGTGGGAACGGCGCGCCGCCGTCGAGCTTGATCTTCGCGAGTTGGTTGCGATCCGAGGGCTTGAAGGTGTTCTGGAACTCCTTCGGCAGGGTGTCGGTCACCGGCAAGATCTCGGCGACGACGCCCGTGGCGATGTCGCGTCCGTCGGTCACTTCGACGCGCATGCCAACCTCGATCGGGAACAGGTAGCGGCGCGGTAGATAGACCAGCACGTATTCATCGCCGGAATAGACGGTGAGGATGGGGTCACCCGGGCGATACACATTGCCGACCGCAGGGATCACCGCGCCGATTGCCCCGTCGGTCGGAGAGACCACGAGGCCATTGGCATAAACCTGCTCGAGGTTGGCGATAGCCTGATTGGCGTCCTTGAGGGCTTGGTCGAGGGAAGCCAGTTCCTCGGAAAGTACCTTGCTTTGGGTCAGCAGGTTCAAGCGGTCGCGGCTTGCTTCATAGCTGACGCGCAGCGCCTCCTGATAGCGGGCGGAGGTGACGAGCTTCTCGTTTGCCAAATTGTCGAATTGTTTGATGGTGTTGACGGCTTCCGCGGCACGGCGCTCGGCCAGTGGCAGAAGTTCGGCCACGCTCTCGGCCCGCACCTTGAAGTCGGTCGCCTTGGCGATGAGCTCGGCACGCGTCGTGGACAGGTCGGCGAGGCGCTCGAGAAGCTCAGTCGACTGGAGCTTCAGCAGGGGCATGCCGGAATCGACAGACTGCCCCTCCTTGATGTCGACGCTCTCGACCCTAGCGACATAGGGCGTGGCGATGACATTCTCGTCACGCAGCACGAGACCGTCGGCGTTCAGCAACACGTAGTCGCCGAACATGTAATTGAGAACCCCTAGAGCAAAAAGCGCAAGCAGGGTGAGGTAGATGGCGCGTCCGGTGCGGCCGCGCACGATGCGCTTCTCGTTCGGAATATTGTCAGGACGGAGACGTGTCTTTAGCGAGCGCATGTCTTACCTCCGCACGCGATGTACTTTTTGCGGCACATAGGTGTCGCCGTAGGAGGCCTCTAGGATCCATTCTTCCAGATAGGCTCCAAGCCTCACGAAACGCATCACAAATCCATTGAACAGGCTGTAACCGGGAACGTAGGGAGCGAGCCGTAGGGCGTTCACGCGCGGCGTAACCAGGGCGCTTAAGGCGAACGTAGCGCTGTCAAGAACCATCATGCCGGCTTGCGCGCCCATGAGAATGATCAACGCCAGGTCCCCATAGGTGGTGAAGAGCCAAAGAATGTAGATGGGGAAGATAATTGCCGCGCCGATGTTGAAGATCAGAAAATCAAATTCATGTAGAACCTCCTGCCAACTAAATCGCGGGCTGAACGGATCGAGCATGTCCCGATGTTTGCGGTAGCGAAGGCGCACGGCGTCCCGTTCCCAGCGAAAGCGCTGCCTGACCAGAGCCGCCAAGGTGTCGGGTACGTCCGTGTAGCAAAGCGCGTTTGGTGCGAAGACCGTTTTCCATCCCGCCTTGCGCAGGCTGAGCGTCACGTCGAGATCCTCGCCGCCGCCAGCGTCGAGGCCGCCGACTCCTTCCCAAGCCTTGCGGCGGAATGCGCCAAAGGCGCCGGACACACAACTCACCTGATCGGTAAGGTCAGCCGCCTGTTTGCCCTGCGAGATGGTGATCAGGTATTCGATGCCCTGGAACGCCGTGATGAGGTTGTCACGCGCGTTTCGGACCAAGATATTTCCTGAAACGGCGCCAACGCGCGGATCGGCCAATGGCGCGATAATGTTCTTGAGCGCGTGCCGGTCGAAGGTGCAGTCGCAGTCGACATTGACGACGAAATCGCCGGTAGCGCGCGCCAGGGCCAGGTTGACGGCAGCGGACTTGCCCGAGCGGACCTGGGTGCAGTGGCCCTCCTTGATCAGACCGCGGTCCTGAAGCTCTCTCAGCTTCTGAGGCATGCGGTCGGTCGAGCCATCGCTAACGACGATGATCTCGTCGGGTGGGCAGCTTTGCTCGTGCAATGAGAGGACGCAGCGTTCGATTGAGTCTTCTTCGTTATGTCCGGCGATGACGGCGGTCACCGTTCCCAAAGGGGAAGAACGGCGGCTCCCTGGTGCCGTGTAGCCCGCAATCGCCGCCACCGAGAGAAAGCTGAGCGTATAGCGCGGGAACTCAAACACGATAACGAACCAGAACAGGCGGAACAGACTCTCGCCGCTCTGGGACAGCAGATAGGTGAGGCCGTCGGAAGCGCTCTCCCACATCAGGCAAAATCCTCGGGTCCGAAGGCTTGGAACGAGGCGCCGATATCGAATCGCAACGAGTTTGCGGCTTGAACCATAACAAGGTCGAACTCGCCCTTGGCTTGGCTGGGCCCGACGCCTTGAAGAAGCGCGAAATCGCGGGATTGACCCTTTACGACGAGGGCGCCGTCGCCGAGGGCAGCACGGATGTTCTCGACGAAGAGATCGCGCACCTTGCCGAAGGCTCGAGCTCCTTGCTCGGCGACTACTTCCCTCTCGTTCTGATAGTAGATATTAATGAGGGTGAAGGGCTGCTGGAGGTCGTTGTACTTCTTGGCGGCGGCGTTCAGAGCCACCACAAGTTCGAGTGGCAGATCGGCGAAGCGGAGCGCGCGGCTAGCAGTTCCCAAGAGCGAGTGGCCGAGCTCCGCAAAGCCCGTGCCCTGTTCCGTGAGGAAATACGCGTAGACATCGCGGACGGACGCCACGTCGCCGTCCACATGCGTGCCGCAGTCAACGCACATGAAGCCGACGGCCGGATCGGAGGCGGCGTGGCCGCACGCGTCGCAGACGACCATGGACCCGGGACGGTCGTAGTCGAAGCCGAAATGCGTGAGCTCGTAGCGGCATTTCGGGCAGACCAGGCGGTCGCCACGGCGGAAGTTTTCCTCAGGCCCCTGATAGGCGCAGCGGAAGTGGTGTAGATATTGCTGCTCCTCGAGATTCGATGAATGGCACTGCGCGCACTCCTCGCGCACGTGAAGGCGCAGGGAATCGCAGCGGGGACAGACGTGGAAGCGGTCGTAGAACTCGTGACGCAACAGGCCGCGCTCGCACAAGGACTCGGCCTCGCGCGCAACGACGGCGGCATCCAATGCCACGTCATAGGATACGAGCCACTTGGAGCTTGGGTCGTAGCGCGGCGTGAGGGGTTTGTTGGTCACAAACATGCGGCCGACAAGCTTTTCGGCAGCGTCACTGCTGAACTGGAGGTCGCGATGCAAATGTGCGCGGCGATCCTGAAACCTGCGCAGGACCTCATCGAGTTGGTTCGACTCAAGCGCCGTGAGCCTCGAGCCATCGAAGTCGGCGATATGACCAAGCTTGCCAGTAAGATCGATGATGGGCAGAAGGTAGAGAGCCTTCTCATTCCAAATGGACGAGAGGTCCTCGATGGCGACTGCAGTCTTGATGAGGATGCCGTCGAAGCGCGGATCGCCCAAGCTTGCTTGCATGGCGCGCGCGGAGAGGTGCCCCAGATCGATATCACCCGGCCACGTGAGAAAATTGTAGCCGAGGTCCTCGAAATGTGAACGGCGGTCTCGTGCGCTCTCCAACGCGTGAACGCGCTGCGGCGCGGTGGGCTCGGGAGCAGCCTCTGTCTCGCGCGCCTCGGCTTCCCAAGCGGCAATCTCCGCTTGGTCTTCGACCACTTGCGCGACGTCATAGATATCGAGCGGCTTGGGAAGAAGTTGATCGAAGGTCTCGCCGCCCTTTGGCTGAGAGAGCAGCCCTTCCATGTCTGCTGTGATGGCAATGAGCCGCGGCACGGGATGCTCGCCGGCCTCGCTACGTATGATAGTGGCGACTTGGAGCCCGTCCAGCTTTGGAAGGTGGAAGTCCAGCAACGCCACGTCGTAGCGTTGCTGACGCAATGCCGCCAACGCCTGCTCGCCGTCCGCAGCTACGTCGACTTCGTGCCCCCGCTGATTAAGCAGAAGCTTCAGAAGGTCTTGGGTGATCGGGCTGTCTTCCGCGACCAAGACTCGGCGGCCCAACGCCGGGCGTTTGCCGGTCGCGTGCGCATTAGACGCCACGTTGAAGGAGCGGACTACACTCATCCCTGTACTCTTGTCCGGCGCGCTTGACGGCGCGCTCGTGAAACCGGTCTAGCCTAGTGGCAAAGGCCGAAACTTAGGTAAATTCCGAGGGTTGAGCTTTTGATTGCGCGTTTAGTTCAAAGTTTAAACAAACAATCTCTTAAGGAGCGTCTGTTCAAGAACCGCTCGTGGCGTGGCACTGCCATATTCGGGCGTCCGACGGCCAAGGGAGGGGATTGGAGGGGCCTGCACGGCCCTCCCGGACGCCGCGTCAGCGGTCAATACGGCTGATCTTCGACCCTTCGAGGGTCAGATTATACATCAGCCCCTTCTGGTCGATGATGAAGCCAATCACCGGCTGGGTGATCTTGTCGGTGTCGATCCCGCCGCCGACGCCCAGCGTGATGATGGCCACGGAGCCGTCGACGCCGACCTTCCAGCCGGCCCGGCGGTGGAAGGCATCGAGCGCTTCTTGGGTCATGAACATGATGATGACCGATCGCTCCTGAACGCCGAGTTGGAAGCCGAAAGACGCCGATATCAGGTTGTAATAACCGGCGGGCCGCTGGTTCACGATCAGAAGGCCTTCGCCATACTCGCCGCCAAACCCGATGCCCGCCTTCACCACGGAGGGAAACACTAGGATTCCCCTGGCCTTATTGGCGAGCTCGCGGGCGCCGCTGACTTGGCGGACGAAGCTGTGAAGGGTCTCATTGGCTTGGACGTCGATGACGTTGCCCGACGCTGCCTCGCTCGGCGACGGCACGGCGACGAAGGCAATCGCAAGGGCGCACAGGGTTGCGAGCAGGGCTTTCATGGGCGCAGCACCTCCGGGTGATTCAACCTAGGGGTAGGAGCCTATTGTGGCGCGGCGAAGGCCCATTCTCAGGCCGTCAGCGGGCGATTCCCGTCAAGAAAATGAAGCCTGAATATCCACTCCGGATCTCGCGCTCGACGATGCCGATCTGCTCCGCCGTCATGGTGTCGGCATGTGCGGCAAAAGCAGCCTCAATCGATTCCGGCGATAGGCTCAACACCGGGAAGGGGCGCTCGGCCACGACATAGCCAGCGGACCGCACGAGAAATGCCGCGATGAGAGCGCCGCCTTGCTTCACGCAGCGGGCGAATGCGGCACAGGCGGCTTCGAATTCGTCATGCCGCTCGGTGATCGATTCGGCGCAGAAGAACATGGTGGCGGCGTCCCAACGGCGTTCGGGAAGATCGAACACGGAACCCTGCTGGATAGCGGCTTTGGCCCGCAAGGATGGGATCGGGTTGTCGGGCAGGTCGAATTCTGCGCCATAGGCGTCGCGTGTCACCTTCCAGAAGTGTTGCCACTGCGGACGCATGTCGTCACTGGCGAGCTCTCCCTCGAGCCAGGCGACGTTGCTCTCAGCGTACTCCCAAGCGGTGAGCCTACTGGCGCGGGGGAGTGCGCAGAATAGCGGGATAAGATTAGGACCCGTGCCGACGTCGACGATATCGAGGGTGCCGCCGAGCGGTGGTGCCCGCTTGATGGCCTCCACCGCGCAGTGGATGACACGGTCGTCGTCTGGGTGCGGTTCACCGTAGTAATGCTGGAAATACGCCTCGGAATCGAACTCCGCCCAACGGTAGTCGGCATTCCCGGTTGGCGCGCGGGCGGGAGAGGTCTTTTGGGTCTTATCTGTGTCTGCGGGCACGGAAAACACCTAGCGAGGTCGTGTGCCCTAGATTTCGCGGAGCGAGCGCCGAAAGGCAAGCCTCGATCAGCTGGCAGCGCCACCGACGGCAGCGGTCGCTTCAGCCTCGGCCTCGATCCGCTTCGGCTGGAACGTCTTGAGGAACTCGATCATTTGCGGCGCCGGGAGTGGTCTCGAGAAATAGAAGCCTTGCAGCTCGGTGCAGCCGAACCGGGTCATCATCTCCGCTTCGTACTCGGTCTCGATGCCTTCAGCCACGATGTCCATGCCAAGACCCCGGCCGAGCGTCACCACCGACTTGATGATGGTCTTGGTGCTATCGACCCGGGAGATGCTGCTGATGAACGAGCGGTCGATCTTGATCTTGTCGAACTGAAAATTGCAGAGATAAGACAAGCTCGAATAGCCGGTGCCGAAGTCATCAAGCGCCGTCTTGAAGCCCATGTCGCGGATCGCACCCAGCACCCTGCTGACACGCTGATTTGACTCCAACAGGACGCCCTCGGTGATCTCGAGGACAAAACGGCTCGGCTCAACGCCGTGCTCGACGATGAGCTGGCGCAGCATCGTCTCAAGGTCGAGATGTCGGAACTGAACAGGCGACAGATTCACCGCTACCTGGAGGTCGGGCCACAGTTTCGAGTTCGGCCGTGGCCTGACCGAGAACCCATTCGCCAATGGCGGGCAGAAGGCCTGCGTTCTCTGCCACGGGAATGAACTCGGCAGGAGACATGCCGCCATAGACGGGGTGGTGCCAACGCAGCAGCGCCTCGACGCCAACGATGCCTCCGTTGCGGCAAGAGATGACCGGCTGATAGTAGAGTTCGAGTTCCTTGTTCTCGATCGCAGTGCGCAGATCGAGCTCAATGGAGCGCCGATGCTCGACTTCTTCCGCCATTTCGGTGGTGAAAACACTGCGCGCGATCGCGGCCCTGGCTCTTGGCCTCGTAGAGCGCGATGTCGGCGTGGCGCATCAGCTCGTCGGCCGTCGCGCCGTTGTCTGGTGCGATGGCGACGCCTATGGAGGCCGTCACGCGAATGGACTGCCCCTTGACCATGAAGGGTGAGGCGAATGTTTGGAAAACGCGCTCGATCAGGGCATTTGCGGCGTCGGGTCCCGCGGGTGCGCACAAAATTACGAACTCGTCGCCGCCAAATCGCGCCAGGAAATCGTGGGGCCGAAGCCTCGTACCGAGGCGTTGTGCAACCAGCTTGATCAGATGATCGCCCGCTTCGTGGCCAAGCGTATCGTTGATGTCCTTGAAGCGGTCAATGTCGATATAGGCGGCGACAGCCCGCTGTCCGTTGCGTCTCGCAATATAGCTGTTGAGGAATTTTTCGATCTGCTCGACCATGTGAACGCGGTTCGGGAGCCCCGAGAGGGGGTCATGCTTGGCCTCATAGCGCGCCTCGGATTCGCGCTGTGCGAGTGCCGCAGAGGCCCGCCTGAGACGCCCGAACATGGTCTTCGATAAGAGCCCAGTGGCGAGGACGCCGAACGCGACCAAAGGCAAGATGATGGTCAGGAGAACGTGTCCCGGTTGCCGAGAGGTCCAACTCAAATAGCCCCCATTGTTCCCTTCGTCGGTGATGAAGGGCTCAGAAGTGATGCCGTCAACCGGAGTCGCCTGCAGCGTTAGATCGGACAGAAGCAGCGATCGACCAATCTGAGAGACAAACTCCTCGTCGATATATGTGATGGTCAGTAGCAGATTGGGCGTGCCCTTTAGAAGACTCATGTCGATGTTCGGGACGATCGTCATGCCCGCAACCACCGCGGGTCGGCCATCGACGGAAACGATGTGACCGGCCCATCGCGCAACCTGGACGCCAATCAGGACGTCGTAACGGTTCTTGGTTTCATAGAACATGTCGGGGCGCGCCCTAAGACCCGAGGTGTCGCCCTTCCTGATTTCATTGATGAGCGGCTCGAGGGCCGGGCGCCGGCTTTCGAATGCGGAAGGGGTTTCGCGCTCCGCCTCTGCCCAGGCATAGAGAGGCTTGTCGTTGGCGTTGAGGACGTAGACCTCGTCCTGGCCGTAGGTCTCGGTCAGGAAGACGCCAAAGTTCGCGTCCGTGAATTCAAGGTCGATCTCATCGTCGGTGATCTTGACGACGGGATCATCCCACCAGGCAATGCTCTTCTGCTCGTTCAAGACGCGCAGAATGCTCTCGTTCAAGGCGTTGTCGAGAAGCGTGCGCTCTCTGTCGACAGCGGTCTGGTTTGCGGACCAACCGGCATAGGCGATGATCGCCAGCAGGACGACGCCAAAAAAGGCGATGGCCGCCGCTATCAAGGTGGTCAACCGATGAAGGTCGCCGCGAAAGTGATTGTCTCGATCGGTGTCAGGAAGCACTTGAAAATTCACTGGCAGATGCGGGGTCTAAGCTTTTCCCCTTTAGCCGCTAGGCGTTAAGTCCTCGTTTCGAACGGCCCAGGAAGTTCTTTCCGCGCCTTAACAATTTTGCACCAGAGCCGGGAAAACCGCGATTTTTGGTGGTTTTGTCAGGCTACGGAATAAAACCGTACCGTAGACTGATTAACGAATATTGCGGAACGCCCGTTAACCTACTATTTACTATTAATCCCCCGAGCCCCGGCTTTGGGTTAACGTGCCGCCTTCGGGAAGGGTGCGGCCAACTCGACATTAGTCAGGATTCTCGAGCTCCAACATGGCGGCGAAACTCGCCATACGTTCCCGGGCGGAAAGCCCAGAGTTAAGGAAGGCGGCAAGCTCTATCGAGCAGGCCGCGTGGGATGAGCTCGGCTATCTGAACTACACCCGATCTCACTATGAGTATTACCAGCACCTTCTGGATGAATATCCGGACTATCAGCTGTGCCTTGTTGATGAGGAGACCGGGTATCCAGTTGCTGTTGCCAACAGCGTCCCGTTCGCTTGCTCCGGCCCCGATGCGTTGCCGCCGGAAGGCTGGGACTGGCTAGTCGAAACCGCGGCAAGCATGAACGGAAAGAGGGCTAACATGCTCGGAGCGTTGGCCGTTTCCGTGCCTGCCGTTCATCGCACCAAGGGATACGCACGGCTCATGATTCGCTCTCTCCTGGACCTCGCGGAGAGCAAGAAGCTCGGCGGCGTTGTGGTGCCGGTCCGCCCCACAGGCAAGGTGAAGCATCCCTGGGTGCCCATCTCTGAATATCTCACCTGGACCGACCCAAAGGGCCGCCCGTTCGATCCTTGGGTGCGCAGCCATCTCGCCTCTGGCGGCAAGATCGTGGGCCCGTGCGAACGGTCCATGGTGGTGCACGAGCCCCTCGGCTTTTGGGAGAACTGGTCCAGGAAGCGGTTTGCGGAGACCGGAACGTACGCCTTGAAGGGGGCGATCGCGCCGATCAAGATCGACGTCGACCAGCAGACCGGCACTTATGAAGAGCCCAACGTCTGGGTGACCTACTCCTGATACTGCGCTCTAGGCCACGTGGCTTTCGACCTTGTCCTTTACCCGATGGGGATGGGTGAAAACCTCGAACCCGTCGTTCCGGGCGATGGCGATCAGCGTCATGCCACAGGCCTCAGCCATGCGAACCGCAAGTGCGGTCGGTGCCGACACGGCGGCGATAATTGGCGCGCCGATTGCGGCCGACTTCTGCACCATCTCGATCGAGACGCGGCTCGTCAGCACCACGAGTCCCTGCTCGGCGGTCGCGCCATCACGGGCCAGCGCGCCGGCGAGCTTGTCGAGTGCGTTGTGGCGGCCGACATCCTCACGCACCGCGACCAGGCTGCGCTCGGGGTCCCAGAAGCCAGCGGCGTGGACCGCGCGCGTCTCGTGATTGATCTCCTGGCGCGGGAATAGGGACTCCACCGCCGTCATGATCTGGTCCGGCGTGAATATCCGGCCCTTGCCCACAGTGGGCGGCGGGCGCATTGCTTCGTTGAGGCTCTCCACGCCGCAGAGACCGCACCCCGTCGGCCCCGCGAGCTTGCGCCTCCGTCCGAGAAACTCAGCGGCGTCCTTCGCCTTTAACCACACGCGCAGCTCGATGCCGATCTCCTCCTCGACCACCTCGATGGTATCGATGGCGTCGATGGACGACACAACGCCCTCGGTCAGGGCAAAGCCCACGGCAAAGTCCTCGAGGTCCTGCGGCGTCGCCATCATCACCGCGTAGGAGGCCGTGTTGAAGGTGAATGCGATTGCGGTCTCTTCAGGAATCGCACGCTCTCCCTCGGCGGCGCCGGTGGCGCGCCAAATGAATCTAGGAAGGCGAACGACAGGTCGCGGCATAATCATGCTCCGCCTCAAGGCGTGGCTCCCGGGCCGGAAACCAGAATCACTTCTACTAAATAGGTCAGCCGGGCTCGCTCTGCTACCCGCATGTCTCGGCCAGAAATCCCGAAAAACAAGGGGCCGGCGGCGCCATGCAGCACAGTTGTAACAAGAAGAGTATACTCAAGGCCTTACCGTAATGCGCGTCGCCAGAGGAGGTGGCCGCCCTCTCGCTGGCTGTTCACAATGGCGGCAAAGGGAGGCATTTCTCATGGTTGCAGCCACATCACCAAAGTCTGACGTCTGGTGGATATTCCTGCTTGAGGGAATTGCGGCGAT
>JAWKWG010000035.1:0-23276 GCA_041397675.1 Hyphomicrobiales bacterium
ACAAGATTGGTGTGCTTGCCTTGCCAGCCGATCCCAGCCCGCGCTGCCAGCGGCTTCTCCATCACCGGCGCGGTATCGACGAACACTTTCACGTCGCCGCCGGCAAGCATCTGCACGCGTGCGGCAACTGTCTTGAGCTTGCTCTTGATCACATCGTGATAGTCGGCGCTCTGCGCATAAATCGAGATGGCGCCGCGCGACGGATGATCGAGGATGGCAAGCGGATCGCCGCCGCGCCCATAGTTCAGCCCGAGAACGATGACGCTCCGCGCATGGGGCCACAGCGTGCGGGGGCTCTTGCGGCGCTCGGCGGTATCGGCGAGCCATGCCATGTCGCCTTCCCGGCCTTCAGCGAGGAACCGGCCGAGCGCCTCGCCGGCACCTTCGACCGGCTCGGCCGAGGTGAAGCGCACGGCGTCGAAGCCATGCGACTTTGCCTCTTCCGCGATTCGCGATTTCAGCGTTTGCGCCATGCTCGATCCAACCGGCCCATCGAGGCCCTAGAAATCGAGGTCGGCATAGGTCCCTGAGGGCTGGAAGCCCGCAATACGGTCCTGGAGGAGCGGCCTGAAGGACGGCCTCGATTTGAGCAACGCATACCAGTTCTTCGCCGGTTCGAACTCTTCCCAGGGCACTTCGCCGAGATAATCGAGCGACGACAGATGGGCCGCCGCGGCGAGATCGGCGAAGCTCATGGCGTCGCCCGCGAGCCAGCTCCGCGTCTCGGCGAGATGGCCGACATAAGTCAGATGATAACGCAAATTGTCGTGGCCAGCCCGCATTGCCTCCATATTGGGAGAGGTGCTGTGAGGGCCGAAACGCCGGAAAACCTTCTCCTCGACCAGATAGTCCGTGACCTCGCTATGAAACTTCCGGTGGAACCAATCCACCAGTCGCCGGATCTCGGCCCGAGCCGCCGCATCGCCAGGAAATGGCTGAAAGCCACGGGCGCCGCGCTCATCGGCGGTATCGCTGAGATATTCCGAGATGGCGTAGGCGCCGGCGATCGGACCGTGCTCGTCGGTGATCAGCACAGGCAAGGTTCCGGCGGGGTTCAGGGCCAAGAACTCCTGCCGCCATTCCCATGGTTTTTCCTCGGTGAGCTCTGTTTCGATCCCGCATTCGGCAAGCGCGAGACGAATTGACCTAGAGAAAGCGCACAGGGGATGGTGGAGCAGGGTCGCCATTAGCGGCTATAAGCGGCTCATTGTCTCGAAAAGAATCGCGCGGGACCAGGGCCTCGTATAGAACCTGCACGCGCGCCGAACAAGCCGCGACGAGGGATCATGACGATAGAGCAGATCATCGTGATTGCCGTGGTGCAGGGGATCACCGAATTCCTGCCCATCTCGTCCTCCGGCCACCTGATCCTCATCCCCAATCTGATGAACTGGCCCGATCAAGGTCAATTCGTCGACGTTATGGTGCATGTCGGCACCTTGCTCGCGATCTTGATCTATTTCTGGCGCGACGTCTTGCGCATCATCGTGGGTGGGCTCGAGCTTTTCAAAGGCAAAGTGACCGACGAGGGCAAGCTCGCGATCTATATCGTGCTTGCTACCATTCCCGCGGTCGCGTTCGGTCTCTTTCTGAAGAAGTTCGGCTTCGCCGACCTCGAGCGCAACGTCGCCGTCGTCGCCTGGAACACGATTCTCTACGGCCTCTTGATGCTCGTTGCCGATATGGTTGGTCCGCAAGAACGCACCATCGGCAACATGACGCTCGGCAGCGCCATGATCATCGGCGTGGCGCAGGCGTTGGCCCTCATTCCCGGCACGAGCCGCTCGGGAGTGACCATGACCGCGGCCCGCTTTCTCGGCTTCACCCGTCCGGACTCGGCGCGCTTTTCGTTTCTGCTCGGCATTCCCGCTATTGCCGGCGCAGGCGTGCTGACCGTCGGAGATGCACTGGCGAGCGGCGACACCATCACCATGGATGCGATCTACTGCGCGGCTCTGACGTTCTTCGCAGGCCTCGCGGCGATTGCCTTCCTCATGGCGCTGGTCCGCCGCATCAGCTTCTTGCCGTTCGTGCTGTACCGCATGGTGCTCGGCGGCTTCTTGCTGGTGATGCTCTACACCTAAGCAGGCTCTAAGGTCGGTACACCGAGAACTGTCCACGTGGGCGGAACTGCTCGAGATAGTCGGGCACGACACTTTCGACGGCGACGGGCTCAATGCCGAGCCCCTCGAGTGTGCGCCCAGCCTCGATGGCGACGTCGCTCACCACGTTGTCGCGCTGAAGCAGTCGCACCTGATCTATAGTGAGCGGCGGCTTGGGCAGCACTTGCAGGATTGCGCCTTGCAGCTTGGCGAACCAGAACGGCACCGGCACCAGTGGCCGTTCGCGCATTGTGTAGTCGAGGACGCGCTCCATGACCTGTCGCATGGTCAGGATCTCCGGACCGCCGAGTTCGTATGGCGCCGGCTCAGGAGCTCGACCTTCAAGCGCAGCGACAATCGCCCGCGCCACGTCGCCGACGAACACCGGCTGAAACTTGGTATGTCCGCCACCAATGAGCGGCAGCACCGGCGATAGTTGGGCAAGCGCGGCGAACCGGTTGAAGAAGTCGTCCTCGGGACCGAACACGACCGACGGCCTGAAGATCACGGCGCCCGGAAAGACCTCGGTGACGGCCGCTTCGCCTGCCGCCTTGGTTCGGGCATAGATCGACGGTGAGTCCGGATCGGCGCCGATCGCCGAGACATGGACGAACGCACCAACGCCTGCTGCTTTCGCCGCCTCGGCGACATGACGGGCGCCCTCGTCCTGCACCGACTTGAAGGTCTGCTTGCCGGACGGAAATAGGATCCCGACGAGATTGATGACGGCGTCCGCGTCCTCGGCCGCAGCGACGAGCGAGTCGGGGAACCGCACATTGGCCTGGACCGGGTTGATCTGCCCGACGCTGCCGAGCGGCTGGAGATGGCCTGCAAGCTCCGGGCGCCGGACCGCGATCCGCATGCGTGCCCCCGTCCGGGCGATGGCGCGCACCACGTTGCGGCCCAAAAAGCCTGAGCCGCCATAGATGGTGATCAGGGCTCTGTTGTTCAGGGTGATGGCCACTTAGATGCCTCTTAACCTGGCTCGGCTATTGTGCATATGCAGCAATACACGAGGCCGGCGGCTCCTTGAAGTCCCGCCGTCCCGGCAATTGACAACGAGAACGCCCGATCGTACCTCAACGTCCTCAAGCCCAGGTGGCGGAACTGGTAGACGCGCTAGCTTCAGGTGCTAGTGCCCGAAAGGGCGTGGAAGTTCGAGTCTTCTCCTGGGCACCAATCCTACCTCGCTCCCACGCGCTTGTTCATTGTGCGTCATGGGGGCCTCGATGACCACCAAGACGCCCGTGAGCCAGCCACCCAACGTCGAGCTGTACAAAGGCGATTTGCCACGAGGCCGCCTCGCCGCCAAGTCGATTGCCATCGACACCGAGACACTTGGGCTCAATCCTCATCGTGACCGGCTCTGCTTGGTGCAACTCTCGGACGGCGACGGCACCGCGGTCCTCGTGCAGTTCGATGGCGACTATGATGCGCCGGAGCTGAAGCGCCTCCTTACTGACGAGAGCATCCTCAAGATCTTTCATTTCGGCCGCTTCGACATCGCCGTGCTGAAGCACTTCCTCGGCGTCATGGCGCGGCCGGTCTATTGCACCAAGATTGCCTCCAAGCTCGCGCGCACCTTCACCGACAAGCACAGCCTCAAGGATCTCTGCCGCGAGCTGCTCGGCGTCGAGCTGTCCAAGCAGCAGCAGTCCTCCGATTGGGGAGCCACCGAGCTCACCACTGAGCAGCTCAGCTACGCGGCAAGCGACGTGCTCTATCTCCACGCGCTCAAAGAGCGGCTCGACGCCATGCTAAGGCGGGAGGGCCGCGAAGATTTGGCGCAGGCCTGCTTCGATTTCCTGCCGACCCGAGCCGAGCTCGACCTGGAAGGCTGGGCCGAAATCGACCCCTTCGCCCATTAGGCCGCGCGCGAAGCCCTGGAATCTTGGGGCTTTCGGTCGCAATGTGATCAAAGTCCTGCGGCTAGCTATGCTTTGGGGCACATTGGCCCCCCGGGGATCCCGAAAAACGGGCGATTGCGATGACATTTGAGGCGAATCTCGCGCAGTCAGGGCCGCGCTACCGCGTGCGCACTCAGGCGGAGCGTGAGCGCGCCTTCATGAGCGCCGCGCGGCACAGCCGCCAAGTGCACATCCTGCGCAGGGGGCTCCCCGCGCTCGCCCTCGTTGTCCTCGCGGCCTACTTCATCTCGACCCGCCTCAACGTCACGGTTGGTGACCTTACGGCGAGCATCGATGGCATGCAGGTCGCCGACGGGAACTTGCGCATGCTCAATCCCAAGCTGCGGGGCGCCGACAAGAAGAATGGCAAATACATTGTCGGCGCCGAGTATGCCGACCAGGACATCAAGAATCCGAAAGTGATCAAGCTCCACGCCATTAAGGCCGACGTGTCCAATCCCTCCGGCGGGTGGTCGCGCATGGAGGCCACGCGCGGCGTCTTCGACAGCGTGGAAGAGCGTCTCGTGATGCAGGACCGTATCACTCTCGCCACAAGTGCGGGCGTCACCGGCGAGCTGAAATACGCAACGCTCGACATGGGAACTCAGACACTACGGTCGCACTATCCCGTGTTCTTCAATCTCACCAATGGCACTGTGCGCGCCAATGCGCTTACCCTACGGTCGGCAGACAAGGAACTCGTGTTTCGCGGCAACGTCACTGTGCACCTGATCAAGCAGAAGAAGAAGGAGGGCGACGGCAAGCCGCAACCCGCGCCTGCGGCACAGCAGGTAAAAGACGAAGCGTCTGCCTCCACGGGTGCGGTCCCAACGGTGAGCCCGCAATGAGAGCGCTTCACGCTACCCAGCTGGATTCCGCGATTGTCGCCGCGGCTATCCTCATGGTCGCGTTCGTCTTGACGAGCCCACTGTCCGCGCAAACGCTCAGCAATTCGTTCGGCGGTCTGTCTGAAAGTTCCGACGAGCCCATCGACATCGAGTCGGACATGCTGACGGTGTATGACGCGCAAAAGTATGCGACCTTCAAAGGCAACGTGAAGGCGGTGCAGGGCACGACCACCCTGCGCGCCGCAGAGCTCGACGTGCACTATGTCGGTGGCAGCGAGAAACTGACGGGGCAAGCCGGCGAAGCAAAACCCGCCGACAACAACGCCGCCGAAGGAAAGACCGCAGATGATCCTGAGGCGAAAATCAGCAAGATCGAAGCACGCGGCAACGTCGTCATCACCAGCGAAGACGACCAGACCACCACCAGCGACTGGGCCCTCTACGATGTACCAGCCCAGATAGTAACCGTGGGTGGCAATGTGGTGTTATCGCAAGGTCAGAATGTGCTAAAGGGTGACCGGCTTGTCATCGACTTGAAGACGGGCGAGAGCAAGTTTGAGAACACGGGCAATGCCGCGGCCGGAGGAGGCCGCATCCGGGCGCTGTTCATGCCGAAAGGGGGCGCCCCCGGCGCCGACGAAGAGGATGGCGGCAAGAAGCGCAAAAGACCCCATTCCGCTAAAGGCGAAGCGCAAACCGCTCCGGGAGCTGCAGACGAAACGCCCGTCAATGACAGTTCAGGCGCCGATAATGGCGAGCCTTTGCCGATCGTGCCTGAGGTCCAGTAGGCCGCTTGAGCCGCTTCATTCGATCTTAACCGGCCGGCTCTTCAGGTGAAGGAGCGAAAGGGGTCAGTGGGCAAGTTGCTGTCGTTTCCAGGTCACCAGGCAGTTGCTGCCCAAACCGCCGCTGCCCAGGGAGCCGCTGCGAAAGGCGCCGCTGTGCAAAGTGCGGTTGTGCAGGAGCAGCCCGCTCGCGCGCCTGGTCCGCAAGCCGAGCCTGGCAACGGCTGGCTAACCATCCGCTCCGTTGTGAAGAGCTTCAAGAAGCGCACGGTCGTGCGCGGCGTGAGCCTTGATGTGTCGCGCGGTGAGGCGGTGGGGCTCTTGGGTCCGAACGGCGCCGGCAAGACCACGGTGTTCTACATGATTACCGGCCTCATCCCCGCCGATGAAGGAACCATCAAGATCGACGGCCGGGACGTGACCAAACTGCCCATGTATCGCCGTGCGCGGCTTGGAATTGGCTACTTGCCTCAGGAGGCCTCGATCTTCAGAGGCCTTACCGTAGAGGAAAACATTCTCGCCGTGCTCGAGATGGTCGAACCCGACAAGAAGGAGCGCCAGCGCCAGCTCGATGCTCTGCTCGAAGAATTCCGCATCACCAGGCTCCGGAAGTCGCCCTCCATGCGCCTGTCAGGCGGCGAGCGACGCCGCGTTGAGATCGCTCGCGCCCTCGCCTCGCGCCCATCGTTCATGCTGCTCGACGAACCTTTCGCCGGTATCGACCCCATCGCCGTTAACGACATTCGTGCATTGGTGCGGCATCTTACCGAGCGCGGTATCGGTGTGCTTATCACCGATCATAATGTGCGGGAGACGTTGGACCTGGTCAGCCGAGCCTATATCATCCATGACGGCATGGTGCTGACCCACGGCACTGCCCAGGAGATCATCAGCAACGAGGACGTGCGGCGCGTCTATCTTGGTGATCAGTTCAAGATTTGAGCCTTCGATCGCGAGTGAATTGGTAGATGGCGATCAACACCAAGCTCGAACTTCGCCAGACTCACAGTCTGGTCATGACGCCGCAACTGCAGCAGGCGATCAAGCTACTGCAGCTCTCCAACATGGAGCTGGCCACGTTCGTCGAGGGCGAGCTTGAGCGCAATCCGCTACTCGAACGTGCGGAGAGCGATGAGCCTAACGGCATGGCCGACACGCCTAACGGCGAAGGCAGTGCCAGCGAGGCTAATGGCGATGCGAGCGGCGACGGTGATGATGGCGAGTGGGTCGACCTGGAGACAGGCAACGACTCGGGCCGCACCGATGATCTCGATGCGGAGCCGCAGGACATGTTTCCCGACTCTGAAAATTTCACGCCTGGCTCCATCAAGGACTCTGGATGGAGTGGGCTGACCCAAGGACCGCGCGCCGACGTCGACGAAGGGACCAATCTCGAAGCCTACGTGGCCGAGGAGAAGACGTTGCGCGATCACCTGTCGGAGCAACTGACGCTGGCGTTTGCCGATCCGGCGCGCCGGCTGATCGGCCAGCATCTCATCGATATGACCGACGAGGCGGGCTATCTGCGCGGCGAGCTGGGCGCGCTGGCCGAACTGCTCGGTGCGCCGTTGGAACTCGTCGAGGAGACGCTTGCCGTAATGCAAAGCTTCGATCCGTGCGGCGTGTTTGCTCGCGACTTGCGCGAATGCCTGACGCTGCAATTGAAGGAGCAGGATCGTTGCGATCCGGCGATGGCCACGTTCATCGACAATCTCGGTCTTCTGGCCATGCACGACCTCGTCGCTCTCAGGCGCGTTTGTCACGTGTCGGACGAGGACCTCATCGACATGGTCGCCGAGGTGAAGCGTCTCAATCCGAAGCCTGGGTTGAAGTACGGGTCCACGCCGACGCAGCCAATCGTTCCCGACGTTCTGGTGCGACAGCTGCCCGATGGCAGCTTCCACGTTGAACTCAACAGCGACACGCTCCCGCGCGTTCTCATCAATCAGACCTACTACGCCACTGTCTCCAAAAGCGCGACGCGCAAAGAGGACAAGTCCTATCTGGTCGACTGCCTCCAAACTGCCAACTGGCTGGTGAAGAGCCTCGACCAACGTGCCCGCACGATTTTGAAGGTCGCGCAGGAGATCGTCCGCCAGCAGGATGCCTTTCTGACCTATGGCGTTCGCCATCTGCGGCCGCTGAACTTGAAGACCGTCGCCGACGCCATCTCCATGCACGAATCGACCGTTAGCCGCGTCACCGCCAACAAATACATGGCGACCAATCGCGGCCTGTTCGAGCTGAAGTACTTCTTTACCTCCGCCATTGCCGCGACCTCCGAGGGCGACGCCCATTCTTCCGAAGCCGTGCGCCACCGCATCCGCGAGATGATCGACGCGGAGGCCGCAGCCGACGTTTTGTCCGACGACAAGATCGTCGAGCGGCTGAAGGACGACGGCGTCGACATCGCCCGGCGTACGGTGGCGAAATACCGCGAGGCGCTTGGAATTCCCTCCTCGGTGCAGCGCCGGCGCCTGAAGCGCATAGCTCAGTCCGCACACGCCTAAGAGTTGGGCTAACGCCCTGTTCGCGCCTGCGAATCGTGTAAAGAGCAAAGTAGAAATTGATTGCGTTGACACCCCGGGAGAGCGGGTCTAGCTTCCCGCCCCGCTATGGAGGCCGACCGAAAGTGGGCCAGGGCGCATGGATGGGCGCTCTGACAAAATCCGGCCTCGCGAATGCGGTATGCGCCCCGGGAAGCGCCAACGAGGGTCTTCGACAGTCTTCCGCGGGCAATGACGATACAAATTACCGGAAAGAATCTGGACGTCGGTGAGGCGTTGCGCAGTTACGTCCAGGAACGCGTTGTACAAACCGTTGAGAAGTTCATGGGGCGAGCACCCTCGGGGCACGTCCGCATCGAGAGAGAACACGGGGAGTTCCGCACCGACTGCACGATCCACCTCTGGCAAGGCATGAGCCTAGAGGCTCATGGTGTGGCGCCGGACGCTTATCAGAGTGCCGACCTTGCTTGCGAGCGGCTCGAGAAACGAGTGCGCCGTTATAAGCGCAGGCTGAAGCGGCACGGTAGCGATACCTCCCGGAAGCAGACGCCGGCAGCGTCATACGTCATACAGGCTGCCCATGAAGAGCATGAGGAACGCGATGAAGATAACCCGATCATCATTGCCGAAGCCGAAACCATGGTGCACGAGATGGCTGTCAGCGACGCCGTGATGCAGATGGATATTTCCGATCGGCCGTTCGTCGTGTTTCGCAACGTGCGGGACGGCGAGATTAACGTTGTATATCGCCGCGACGATGGCCATATCGGCTGGATCGATCCGGCTGGAAAGAAAACGCAGGCGGACTAATCGGCGCTGTTCGCGTCCCTCGAGATCAGACGGGCAAGCTGATGCATCTAAGCGATTTCATTGTTCCCGAAGCTGTCGTTCCTTCTTTGAAGGCGAAGAGTAAGAAGCAGCTCCTGCAGGAGCTGTCGGCGCAAGCCGCACGTATCGCCGGTCTTCCGGAGCTCGACGTGTTCGACGTTCTGTGGCAGCGCGAGCGCCTGGGTTCTACCGGGCTCGGCCAGGGCGTTGCCATTCCCCACGGCAAGCTCGTCGGGTTGAAGCGGATTGTGGGCGTGTTCGCCCGCCTCGCCGAGCCGGTTGACTTCGATTCGGCCGACGGCGAGCCCGTCGACATCGTCTTCCTGCTTTTGGCGCCGGAAGGCGCCGGTGCCGACCACTTGAAGGCGCTGGCCCGGATCTCACGGCTCCTACGCGACGGGTCGTCCGTCGATAAGCTGCGAGGCTCCAAGGATGCGTCAGCGCTCTATGCGGTCCTTACCGAAGGCGAGACGTCTTCGCACGCCGCCTAGCGCCGCAAGAGCGCATACCATTCGCGATGGGAAATAGGGCCTAAGCTCTAGTGCACGCTGACGGGAACGAGATCGTTCTCGATGGCGTTGGCGATCGCCGCGTTGCGGCTGTCGGTCAACGCAATGGGCGTGCCGTCGGCGCCAAGCACCGCAAACAAATCGATGCCCTCGGGCGCGTCTTCGAGCAACGGGAACAGCCGTTCGGCGGCATCGGAGTCAACTTGCTTGATATAAGCAACCTCGCCATCACCGAGAAGCGCAAGCTCCTTGAGGCTCATAAGCGGGGGCATGTCGTTTTCCATCTTGTTCATCAACTAGGTTCCTCGTGGCGAGGCACAGACGCTCTAACGCACCATGCGCTCAACTCACTGGCGCAATCCCCACCTTGAGTACACGTTTCTCCCGATGCGGCCTCTCTAGTTCGATGGCGAGAAGGCCTTCATGCAATTCGGCTTTGCGAACCTCGACGCCCTGGGCGAGGGCGAAGCTCCGCTTGAAGTGTCGCGCGGCGATGCCGCGGTGAAGATAGTCTTTGGGCCCGTCGTCGCGTTTTGACCCGCTCACCAACAGTGCGCCATTTTCGACGCTGACATCGAGCTCGTCGCGCGCGAAACCCGCTACGGCGAGAGTAATGCGCAAAATCTCGGGATCGTGATCGCTCTCCGGCAGGAGCTCGATGTTGTACGGCGGGTACCCATCGCCTCCGCCGCGTGGAGTCGCGTCGACGGGTTCGGCCGACAGGCTTAACCAAAGATTGCCGTCGAAAAGGGTCATGCGCGACACCCTAAAAAGCTTATGCCAGTCGCCGCGCGTGGGCTGGAGTCTTCTGCGAGGCCCCTCAGGCACCTCTCATCTCAGCCCGCCGCGGCGCTGAGTCCAGTGAACCAAGCTGGCATATGGGAAATCGGCCTACAAATTCAAGGAAAAGCTGCCGAGCCTTGAAAGCGGGGTTTACCGGAGCCGGGTGGCTTGCTTTACCGTGATGGGGGATGACGAAGGGGGCCTCGTGCGATGATCTGGTACGTCGATCCAAAGGCCGGCAGCGACAACAGCAACGGCCAAAGTCTTGAGAAAGCCTTCAAGACACTGTCGCACGCCATCAACCAGGCCAAGGCCGGCGACGAGATCTTGCTCGTGCCTGGTGCCTACGATCAGGATCTGCCGAAACTGGTGAGCGCCGCTAGGACGGCGAAAGTCTCCGTAGGTGTCGTAGGCGGCCACTAGAGCCACTCACGTCCCACCGTCCTCCGCGTCGGTTTCGATCACCCGCAGGCGTCGCACGGTCAGGTCGTCGATCTCCACTTCGCCTAGATGGAGTTTCTGCGCGTCGACCCGCCTCACGCTCAGGCGACCGATGGCCAGTGCCCCGATCGCAAGAGCGCCAATCGCCAGCGCACCGAGGGCGAGTGCGCCCACGGCCGCCGCCGGGACGCGCACGGGGGGCAGGTCAAGACTGCGCTGCTTGCGCCGGCGCCTTGTCATCAAGGAGAAGGGATTTGGTGGAGCCAGGCGGGATCGAACCGCCGACCTCGTGAATGCCATTCACGCGCTCTCCCAACTGAGCTATGGCCCCATGAGAAGGCAGAAATCCACGGCCGCAAGAGGGCGCGCGGGACGCAAATCACTTAGGCCGGGCGTCCTGCCGGTTCAAGAGAAATACGAGCCCGAATGCCGGACTAGCTTTCCTCTTTCGTGCCACCGCCGACGATGCCGGACACGTCGGCCTCACCTTCCTCCTCTTCCTCAAGGAAGGTGTCGTCATCGTCGTCGCCGGCTGGGATGTCCTCATCGTCGTCGCCGAGATCTACGATCTCCTCATCCTCGACCGCCGCATCCTCAGCTTCCGCCGCTTCGTCGAGGCTGATGACTTCGGGACCGGCCCTGACTGGCGGATCGGCCTCCTCTTGCGGCTTCTTCGTTTCAACAGGCGCGGCACGCTCGCTTCGCCGCGACGAAGCCGGTTGAGTCACTTGGTAGATCGCTTGGCAGACGGGACAGGTAATCGGCGAACGGCTCAAGTCGTAGAACCGGGCCCCACAGCTCGGGCAAACGCGCTTAGTCCCCCGCGCGGGTTTTGACATGACTCTCCTCAAAGCTAGCCCGTGAGTTGACTCCCCATTGCCACGCCTCATGCGTAGTGTCAAAAGCTATCGAGCCCCTGAAAACCCCAACCGAGAACCTATGCCGCACCCCCTGACCGCCAGCCATTCTGCGCGCATTTCCGGCCGCGTCAGGGTCCCAGGCGACAAGTCGATCTCCCACCGCGCCCTGATCCTGGGGGCGGTCGCGACGGGGCGCACCCGCATCACCGGACTGCTTGAGGCGGAGGACGTGCTGGCAACGGCGCGGGCGGTCGCGGCCCTCGGCGCCACGGTAGAGCAGGTAGACGGCGCCTTCGAGGTGCTCGGCCAAGGGGTGGGCGGATTGCAGGCGCCTGATGCGCCGCTCGATTTCGGCAATTCCGGCACGTCGAGCCGCCTAATGCTCGGCGTCGTGGCCGGCCACGATATGCGCGCAGAGTTCACCGGCGACGCCTCGTTGTGCCGACGCCCCATGGGGCGCGTGCTCGAGCCGCTGACCACCATGGGCCTACAAGTAGAAGCGCAAGGTGAGGGTGCCACGCTGCCGCTTTCCGTACGCGGCACCGGAGACATCATCCCCATCGTCTACGACCTTCCTGTGCCGTCGGCGCAAGTAAAGTCGTCGATCCTACTTGCAGGTCTCCATGCCCCCGGACGCACGACGGTCAACGAGCCACTGCCGACCCGTGATCACACCGAGCGCATGCTTAGATTTTTCGGCGCCGAGGTTCGTGTCGAGGATCTTGGCGATGGTGGCCGGACCGTCACGGTGAGCGGCGACGCCGAGCTTGAAGGTGCCGACCTGATTGTACCGGGGGACCCAAGCTCCGCCGCCTTCGTCATTGGCGCAGGCCTGATCTGCCCAAACTCGGAAATCGTGATCGAGAGCATGCTCATGAATCCGACCCGGGCCGGTCTGATCGACACGTTGCGTGAAATGGGTGCCGACATCGCGGTGCTCGATCTACGCGACGAGGGCGGTGAGCCCGTGGGCGACATCCGTGTCAAGACGAGCGCGCTACAGGGCGTGCATGTGCCGGCCGAGCGCGCACCGTCCATGATCGACGAATACCCGATGCTCGCCTGCCTTGCGGCATTTGCCGACGGCGAAACGCGCATGGAAGGGCTTGCCGAATTGAAAGTGAAGGAGAGCGACCGGCTTGCCGCGACCGCTGCCGGCCTTACGGCCTGCGGGGTCGACGCGCGTGTCGACGGCGACGCATTGATCGTGCGCGGCGGAAGCGGTGCAGTGACGGGCGGCGCCCTCATCGACACCCATATGGACCATCGCATCGCCATGGCTTTTCTCGTGCTTGGCCTTGCCGCCGAGAAGCCCGTGACGGTGGACGACACGACAATGATCGCCACGAGCTTCCCCGACTTTGTGCCGCTGATGACCAAGCTCGGAGCCGCGCTCGCATGATCATCGCCATCGACGGTCCCGCGGCCTCAGGCAAGGGCACGCTCGCCAAGCGGGTCGCCGTCCATTACGGCCTCCGCCATCTCGACACGGGCGCGCTCTACCGGGCGGTCGCCCGCGACACGCTAGCCAACGGGAGCGATCTGGCGGACGAGGAGGCGGCGGCACTGGCGGCGTCTCGGCTGGACGTGGCGACGCTCGGCGATCCTGCCCTGCGAACGCCGGGTCTCGGCGAGGCGGCATCGGTCGTGGCGCGGCATCCCAAGGTCCGGGCGGTGCTCCTGGACTACCAACGCTCATTTGCTAAGGGGCCGCCTGGCGCGGTGATCGACGGCCGGGACATTGGCACGGTGATCTGCCCCGATGCCGACGTGAAGCTGTTCGTCACCGCGACCCCGGAAGAGCGCGCCCACCGCCGATTCTTGGAGCTCCAGCAAAGCGGGGTCGAAATCGAGGAAATCACGGTCCTCGCCGACATCAGAAGCCGCGACGAGCGCGACCGGACCCGAGCCACCTCCCCCTTGCGCCAGGCGGAAGACGCGGTCTTGCTCGATACTACGAATTTAGCTATAGACGCCGCGTTCAGGGCGGCCATCGATCTGATCGAGGCTGCGATGGGCCATGCGGGGCGGACCGGTTGAGGTCGGGCCCTTTTGGCACTGGCGCATCATCTTTGAATGAATTCCGCGGGTAAATCGAGCGGAGACCGGGCAGCCATCACGGGCTGTCGCATTGGTTTTCGCGGGTTTTCACCGCACAGGACCAACACGAGCCTCGGGTTCAAGCGGCGCTGGCAACAGCGTAGAGTGGAACGCCGAGTAGGAGTTTAGATGACCGAACCGCAGACGAGCATGAGCCATCCGAGCCGCGACGAGTTCGCCGCCCTCCTTGAAGAGTCGTTGACGGGAACCGCGCTCCAAGAAGGCAGTGTCGTCAAGGGAACCGTTGTCGGGATCGAGAAGGACGTTGCGGTTATCGACGTCGGGCTGAAGACCGAAGGTCGCGTCCCCCTGAGAGAATTTGGTGCCACCGGCCGCAACACGGAGCTTTCCGTGGGCGATGTGGTGGACGTTTATCTGGAGCGCGTCGAGAACGCCGCTGGCGAAGCGGTGCTGTCGCGTGAGAAGGCGCGCCGCGAGGAGAGCTGGACGCGTCTCGAGGAGAAGTACAAGGCCGGCGAACGCGTCGAGGGTGTGATCTTCAATCGCGTGAAGGGCGGTTTCACCGTCGATCTCGATGGCGCCGTGGCGTTCCTGCCCGGCAGCCAAGTCGACATTCGTCCGATCCGCGACGTCGGCCCGCTGATGAACCAGCCCCAGCCGTTCCAGATCCTGAAGATGGATCGCCGCCGCGGCAATATCGTCGTGTCGCGCCGCTCGGTGCTCGAAGAGACCCGCGCCGAGAAGCGGAGTGAGATCGTTGCCCGGCTCGAAGAGGGCCAGGTGATCGACGGCGTGGTGAAGAACATCACAGACTACGGCGCCTTTATCGATCTCGGCGGCATCGACGGTCTGCTGCACGTCACCGACATGGCGTGGAGGCGTGTCAATCATCCGAGCGAGATCGTGAATGTCGGCGACACGGTGAAGGTGCAGATCATCCGCATCAACCCCGAGACCCAGCGCATCAGCCTTGGCATCAAGCAGCTTGAAGCCGATCCGTGGGAGGGCATTGCCGCCAAATATCCGGTCGACTCGCGCTTCACGGGCACCGTCACCAACATCACGGACTATGGCGCCTTCGTCGAGCTTGAGCCCGGCGTCGAGGGCCTGATCCACGTGTCGGAGATGAGCTGGACCAAGAAGAACATTCATCCCGGCAAGATCATTTCGACCAGCCAGGAGGTCGAGGTTCAGGTGCTCGAGGTCGATCCCGAGAAGCGCCGGATCTCTCTTGGTCTGAAGCAGACCCAGGAAAATCCGTGGGTCGCCTTTGCCGCGAGCCACGAGCCTGGTTCGCAAATCGAAGGCCAGATTCGCAACATCACCGAGTTCGGCTTGTTCGTCGGTCTCGACGGCGGCATCGACGGCATGGTGCACCTGTCGGATCTCGATTGGTCCAAGTCTGGGGAGGATGCCCTCAAGGAATACAAGAAGGGCGATACCGTGAAGGCCGTGGTGCTGGAGGCGGACTCCGAGAAGGAGCGTATCAGCCTCGGCATCAAGCAGCTCACGCCCGATCCTTTCGAGTCCGGTGCGCCCGCTGCCAAGCTCAAGAAGGGCGTGCGCGTCACTTGCGAGGTCACCGCCGTCAAGGACAACGGCATCGAGGCGAAGCTGCTCGACCACGACCTCACCACCTTCATTCGCCGGTCCGATCTGTCCCGCGACCGTTCCGAACAGCGCCCCGATCGCTTCGGTGTCGGCGAGAAGTTCGACGCCGTGGTGACCCAGGTCGACGCCAAGACCCGCAAAGTCTCCGCCTCGATCAAGGCGCTCGAGATCGCCGAGGAGAAGGAGGCGGTTGCTCAGTACGGATCGACCGATTCCGGCGCTTCACTCGGCGATATCCTTGGTGCCGCGTTGAACAAGGCCAAGGGTGACGAGGGCGAGGAGGAGCCGGCGGCCAAGCCGAAGCGCAAGCGCGCGTCGAAGAGCGAGGCAGCGGAGTCTGAGGCCTCCTCCGACGAATGATTCACACGGCGGCCAGCCTAATCTTCACCCTCGCGCCGCACGAGGCGCGCACAAACTGAGCGAAACAAGATGGTTCTCGACGCCGAAAGTGTGATCGAGCGCCGCCGCCTCAAGCGGCGGGTCACGATTTGGCGTATTGCCGCGGTCGTGTTCGGCCTTCTGTTGCTCGCCCTCGTCATGCTGGGCGACCGCGACGTAGCGGGGTCCTCGATCCTGCCCCATGTCGCGCGCATCAGTGTTTCCGGCATTATTACCGACGACCGCAAGATGCAGGACCTGATCGAGAAGGTCGCCAAGGCGGATCAGGTCAAGGCCGTCATTCTCGACATCAATAGCCCCGGCGGTACGACGACCGGCGGTGAGGCCATGTACGACGCAATTCGCCGCCTCGCCGAGAAGAAGCCCGTCGTCGCGACCTGCGGCACGCTTGCCACGTCCGCCGCCTACATCGTGGCGCTGGCTACCGATCGCATCTTTGTCTACGGCAACACCATCACCGGCTCCGTCGGCGTCATCTTTCAGTGGGCCAATGTCACCGAGCTTCTGAACACCCTCGGCATCGAGGTCGAGGAGGTGAAGAGCGGTCCTTTGAAGGCGGTGCCGAGCCCCTTCGAGCCAACCGACGAGCGGGCGCGCGAAGTGACTAAGGAAATGGTCGAGGACGCCAAGGTGTGGTTCGTCGATCTGGTCGGCGAACGCCGCAAGATCGAGCCTGGCTCCGTTCCGGGCCTCACCGAGGGCCGCATCTACTCCGGGCGGCAGGCGGTCAAGTTCAAGCTCGTCGACCAGATCGGCGATGAACGGGCGGCGCTTCGCTGGCTATCCAAGGAACGCAAGATTCCTGCGGGTCTCAAGGTGGTCCAATGGAAGCCTAGGGAGGAATCGACCGGTCTCCTAGGTTGGTTCTTCGATTCCGCGACCGAGATGTTCGGGATTTCTACCGACAAAATCGCCACACTTCTTACGCGAACTTCGGCCGCCCTTGACCTTGACGGTATGGTTTCTGTTTGGCACCCTGGCAGCAACTAGTGGGGGGCGTAGGACCGCGCGGAAGAACGGCCGCGGTTCCGGTGGGGCGTGTCATGATCAAATCAGAGCTGATTCAGCGGGTGGCATCCGCCAATCCGCATCTATTTCATCGCGATGTCGAGCGCATCATCAACATCGTGCTCGATGAGATCACGGGCGCGCTCGCTCGTGGTGATCGCGTGGAACTGCGCGGCTTCGGCGCGTTCACGGTGAAGCATCGCGCGGCGCGCCAGGGACGCAATCCGCGGACTGGCGACACGGTCTTTGTCGAGGACAAGTACGTGCCCTTCTTCAAGACCGGCAAGGAGCTGCGCGAGCGCTTGAACCCCGACGGTAGTCACCGAAAGAGCTAGGGGTCCGACGGTCGCCTAAGGAGCAGCCGTGTGGCGTAAGCTCATTCTCGCACTCGTGATCGTTCCGCTCGGCGTCGTGCTCATTGCGCTCGCCGTCGTGAACCGCAAGCCCGAAGTGCTGATCCTCGATCCCTTCGGCGGCGAAGAACCCAGCCTGTCTCTCGAGGCGCCATTCTTCCTGTTTCTGCTCGGCGCGTTCGCGCTTGGACTTGTCGTTGGCGGGATCGCCTCCTGGCTCAACCAGGGCAAGTGGCGCCAAACCGCCCGGGAGGAAGCGCGCCAGGCCCGGGCCTGGCGCCTTCAGGCAAACCGCCTAGAGCAGGAAATCGAGACCCTCGATCCTGCCCACCATCGCCCGCAGCTGCCAGCTGACTAGCCACCCTTGACGCCCCAGGCTGGGACCCGCTGAACCATTGGGCAACGCCAATGTTGCAGTGCGATGGACTTGGAGCCCCGGATTTCATAGGGTGAGCCCGCGCGAGCCCCTGGGGCCGGCAAAACCCTCACCCGAGAGCCCGTAGAGCCCCCGTGACGGTCAAGGTTAAAATCTGTGGCGTGCGAACGCCTGCCATTCTCGACGCGGCGGCCTCTGCCGGCGCGGACCTCGTTGGGTTGGTGTTTTTCGCCAAGAGCCCACGAAACCTGAGGCTCGCGGAGGCGGCACCCCTGGCCGAGGCAGCGCGCGGCCGGATCGGCACGGTCGCCGTGATGGTCGATCCAGACGACGTCCTGCTCGATGTCATCATCGAAAAGGTTCGTCCCGATTTCCTTCAGCTGCACGGCAACGAGCGGCCCGAGCGTGTCGCTGAGATCAAGGCGCGTACGGGCTTGCCGGTCATCAAGGCGATTGCCGTGGCGAGCCCCAACGATGTCTCCGACGCGAGAGCCTATGCAGACGTAGCCGACCACATTCTGTTCGATGCCAAGGCCGCACCCGGTACGGTCCTCCCCGGCGGCAATGGCGTCCCGTTCGATTGGAGCTCCCTTGCCAAGGCGCCCGCGCCGTTTGCGCTGTCCGGCGGCCTCAATCCCGGCAATGTCGCCGAAGCGATCCGCCTGACCGGCGCGACTCTGGTCGATGTGTCGTCGGGCGTAGAGACCGCACCTGGCGTGAAGGACGCGGAGCTCGTCACGAAGTTCATTCAGGCGGCACGGTCTGCCGCCCAACAGCAAGCCAAGGCCTCATGAGCACGATCACCAACAAGCTCGCGCCCAACACTTATCGCAGTGGCCCCGACGAGCGCGGCCATTTCGGCATGTTCGGCGGCCGCTACGTCGCCGAGACGTTGATGCCGCTCATTCTCGATCTCGAGCGTGCCTACAACGATGCAAAGGCTGACCCGTCGTTCCAGGCGGAGATGAATGGTCACCTCGCGACCTATGTCGGGCGCCCGTCGCCACTCTATTTCGCCGAACGTCTCACGCAATACTGCGGTGGCGCGAAAATCTATTTCAAGCGCGAGGAGCTCAATCACACCGGCGCGCACAAAGTGAACAACGTGCTCGGCCAGATCATGCTGGCGCTGCGTATGGGCAAGACACGCATCATCGCCGAGACAGGCGCCGGCATGCATGGCGTGGCGACTGCAACGCTGTGTGCCAAGTTCGGCCTGCCGTGCATCATCTATATGGGCTCCGTCGACGTTGCGCGGCAAAAACCCAACGTGCTGCGCATGAACATCCTCGGCGCGGAGGTGCGTCCCGTCGAGTCGGGTTCGAAGACGCTCAAGGATGCGATGAACGAGGCATTGCGCGATTGGGTCGCCAATGTGCACGACACGTTCTATTGCATCGGCACGGTGGCTGGCCCGCATCCTTATCCTGCAATGGTGCGCGACTTCCAGTCCATCATCGGCCGCGAGACGCGCGAGCAGTTGCTCGCGGCCGAAGGTCGGCTTCCGGACTCGCTTATTGCCTGTATCGGCGGCGGCTCGAATGCCATGGGCCTATTTCACCCATTCCTGGATGAGCCTGACGTGGAGATCTATGGCGTGGAAGCTGCTGGCCACGGCCTCGGCAGCGGCAAGCATGCGGCCTCGATCGCGGGCGGCAAGCCGGGCGTGTTGCATGGCAATCGCACATACTTGCTGATGGACGAGGATGGCCAGATCGAGGAGGCGCATTCGATCTCGGCCGGGCTCGACTATCCCGGTATCGGGCCGGAGCATGCTTGGCTCAACGACGTGAAGCGCGTGCAGTTCCTGTCGGCGACCGACGACGAGGCGGTGTCGGCGTTCCAGCTTTGCAGCAAGCTCGAAGGCATTATTCCCGCGCTTGAGCCGGCGCACGCGCTCGCCCGCATGCTCGACATCGCGCCGACGAAGCCGAAGGATCATTTGATGGTGGTCAATGTTTCGGGCCGCGGCGACAAGGACCTCGATTCCGTCGCGAGCTATCTGGCCGCGAAAACACGAGGGTCCAACTGAGCCGTGACACGGATCGACACCAGATTTGCGGAGCTGAAGCGCGCGGGCCGCGCCGGGCTTGTGACCTTCATCACCGCCGGCGACCCAGACTACGCGACGTCGCTCGATATCTTGAGAGGGTTGCCCGCCGCCGGAGCCGACGTGATTGAGCTGGGCATGCCGTTCTCGGACCCCATGGCCGACGGCCCGGCCATTCAGGCCTCGTCTCAGCGGGCCCTGAAGGCCGGCCAGACCATGAAAAAGACGCTCTCCATGGTTAGGGAATTCAGGGCCGAAGATGACACCACACCCATAGTGCTAATGGGCTACTACAACCCCATATATGTATATCCGGTGGATCGCTTCATCGCCGACGCGGTGGACGCCGGAGCCGATGGTTTGATCGTGGTAGACATGCCGCCAGAAGAGGACGAGGAACTGCGCCCGGCCGCGACCGCGGCAGGGCTGAATTTCATCCGCCTCGCCACGCCAACGACCGACGCCAAGCGTTTGCCGGCCGTGCTCGCGAATACATCGGGCTTTGTCTACTACGTCTCGATCGCCGGCATCACCGGCACGGCGGCACCGGACATCGCTTCGGTCAGCGCCCACGTGGGACGGATCAAGGCCCGTACCAAGCTGCCGATCGCCATCGGCTTTGGCGTGAAGACAGAGGATCAAGTGAGCGCGTTGGGAAGCGTCGCCGAAGGCGTCGTTGTCGGCTCGGCCCTGGTTTCGGCGGTCGCCCAAAGCCTCGATGCCGACGGCAAGTCGACCAAGGACACCAAGCCTGCCGTTCTCGGCCTTGTGGAACGCTTGTCGTCCGCGCTGCGCGAACAGGTAACCGCCGCGGCGGTATGATTGAACGAGATTTTGCGACTTAGAGAAGACCCGTGAACTGGATCAACAGCGTCGTCAGACCCAAAATCCGTAGCATCCTTCGCAAGAAGGAGATGCCGGACAATCTCTGGGTGAAGTGCCCAGAGACCGGGCAGATGATCTACTACAAGGATCTCGAGGCGAACCAGTTCGTCGTTCCGGGCTCCAACTATCACATGCGTATGTCGGCGTCCGCCCGGCTCAAGTCGCTTTTCGATGACGCCAAATACGCGGCCATCCATCTGCCCGACGTTCCGCTCGATCCGCTCAAGTTCCGTGATGAGCGCCGCTACAGCGACCGTCTGAAGGATGCGCGCAGCAAGACCGGTCTCAACGATGCGGTCCATGCCGGCATCGGCAAGCTCTACGCCGAGACAGTCGTTGCCGCGGTACAGGACTTCGATTTCATGGGCGGCTCGCTCGGAACCGCGGCGGGCGAAGCGGTCATCACGGCGATGCGTGCCGCGCTCGTGCGCAATGCCCCCTTCATTCTCTTTGCCGCCTCAGGTGGCGCGCGTATGCAGGAGGGCATCCTGTCGCTTATGCAGATGCCGCGCACCACGGTCGCCGTGCAGGAGCTGCGCGAGGCGAAACTTCCTTACATCGTCGTGCTGACACACCCCACGACAGGCGGCGTAACAGCGTCCTATGCTATGCTGGGCGATGTCCATATCGCCGAGCCGGGGGCCCTCATTGGTTTCGCCGGCCCACGCGTCATCGAACAGACCATACGCGAGCAGTTGCCGAACGGCTTCCAGCGGGCCGAATATCTCCACGCCCACGGCATGGTGGACATGGTGGTCCATCGCCATGAGCTCCGCGATACGCTCGCACGGCTGTGCAGTATCCTGACCCATCGCCGTCCCGGCCGCGACGTTGCGGTCAATGCCGAGCGTCCGGCACACCCGACCATTCAACTCGACGGCAAGGGCCTCGGCGGCAATGGTCTCGCCATCGAGCATCATGCAGAGGACGACGAGAGCGATGAGGCCTTGACGACCGCCCCGGGCAATGGCGCTAATCCCAATACGCCACAGGCTTAAGGTCTCTTACGATTGACGACACTCCCCGATAGCGCCGGGCGCCCATCGCCCCGTTCCCGGGCTCCGATGAGCGACACGCTGCTGGAGCGCTTGAAGAAGCTGCATCCGCAGTCGATCGACCTGTCGCTCGGCCGCATTGAGCGCCTGTTGGCCGCTCTCGGCAACCCGCAAGACAAGCTGCCACCCGTAGTCCACGTCGCCGGCACCAACGGCAAGGGCTCGTCGATCGCGTTCTTGCGCGCCATTTCCGAGGCGATGGGCAATGGCGTCCACGTCTACACGTCGCCGCACCTGGTCGATTTCCATGAGCGCATCGTGCTCGCCGGACCGCATGGCGCCGCGCCCATCACCGAGGACGTCCTCGTCGATTGTCTCGCGCGCGCCGAGGAGGCCAATGGCGGCGAGCTCATCACCCTGTTTGAGATCACCACCGCCGCGGCATTTCTTGCCTTCGCCGAGGCGCCGGCGGACCTATTGCTCTTGGAGACGGGTCTCGGCGGACGGCTCGACGCGACCAATATGGTCGAGAAGCCGTTGCTCACAGTCATCACGCCGATTTCCATCGACCACGTGTCGTTTCTCGGCGAGACGCTGAAGGAGATTGCCGGCGAAAAGGCCGGTATCTTGAAACCTGGCGTGCCATGCATCGTGGGCCGCCAGGAGAGAGAAGCGCTCGCCGTGATAGAAGCGCGCGCGGAAGAGATCGGGGCGCCGCTTACCGTCGCCGGCCGCGACTTCGATGTGTACGAGCAGCAGGGGCGGCTCGTGTTCCAGACCACGACGCGCCTCCTCGACCTACCGTTGCCGCGCCTGGCCGGGCGGCATCAGATCGAAAATGCCGGCACCGCCATTGCCGCGGCGAGCATCGTGTTCGGCGATAACCTCATGCAGCGAGCGCTGGAGCAGGGCGTCACCAATGCCCATTGGCCGGCGCGGCTCGAGCGCCTCTCGGTGGGTGGACTGCATGCCTATGTCGACGAGAACACCGAGATCTGGCTCGACGGCGGCCACAACGAGGCCGGCGGCCAAGCGATCGCCCACACATTGGCCGAGCTCGAGGAGCGCGTACCGCGCCCGGTGCATGTGATCTGGGGCATGATGGAGACCAAGGACGCGCGGCGCTTCATCGCCCCGTTCAAGGGCTTGGTCGAGCGCATCTATACGGTGCCGATCCCCGAGGAACCGAATGCCTTTGCCGCCGAGCCGCTTGCCGAGATCGCGCGCGCCGAAGGCTTCGACGCGGTGGCGGTCCATAGCGTGCCCGAGGCGCTGCTTAGGTCGGCTTCAAAGGGCGTGCCGACGCGCGTCCTCATTTGCGGCTCGCTCTATCTCGCGGGCCACGTCCTCAAGCTACATGGTTAGGTTGGCTGCTACGCGGTCGCGTCCAGCGCGCCGTTGATCCAAGCCGCAAGATGGTTCTTGGGATAGGCGCCACGGATCGTGTCCGCCACCTGACCATCCTTGAATAGGATCAGCGTCGGGATCGCCCGGACGTTGTAGGTGCCCGGCGTGCGTGGGTTCTCGTCGATATTGAGCTTGGTGATCTTCACCTTGCCGTCGAGCTCCTTGGCGATCTCCTCGAGCGCGGGCGCGATCTGCCGGCAGGGACCGCACCACTCGGCCCAGAAATCAACGACGACGGGGGTCGAGGACTTCAGCACCTCGGCTTCGAATGTGTCGTCGGAAACCTTGTCAGTCATCATTTTGTCTCCTCGTCGCCGGCCGGGGGCCGTGTGGGACCCGAACCGGGAACCTAGGTGCGCCCCCCTATGGCGTCAAGGCTGGCTTCCGGCACAACATGTCGCGTTCCGCGGCATCAAGCAAAGTTGATGAAATCCCCATGAGACGCGGCCCGTCGGTCCATAACAGCGCCGCGCGCAAGGGTTTCCCAGGGAACAACCGGGACAGCGCCAAACGGTAGTCGGCCAGCTGGGCGATGTAGGCGGGGGCAACCTCCTCCTGAGT
>JAWKWG010000036.1:0-20129 GCA_041397675.1 Hyphomicrobiales bacterium
ATACGGGCCGCGAGATCGAGATTGTGGGTGGCGACAACGGCTGCCACCCCTTCCTCGTTGACGAGCCGCATGAGCTCCTCAAACACGCGCTCGGCGGTGTGGGGATCGAGGTTTCCCGTGGGCTCGTCGGCGAGCAGAACCTTGGGCCGGTTGGCCACCGCGCGCGCAATGGCGACGCGCTGCTGCTCACCGCCGGAAAGTTCCGCGGGACGATGATCCCAGCGCTCCGCGAGGCCGAGGGTCTCCAGCAAATCCTTGGCGCGGGTCTCAGCATCAGTCTTGGTGGCGCCGAGAATAAGCTGGGGCAGCGCGACGTTCTCGAGCGCTGAGAACTCCGGCAGCAGATGATGGAACTGATAGACGAAGCCGACCTCCATGCGGCGTACGCGGGTTCGCTCATTGTCGCCGAGTGTGCCGCAATCAACCCCGTCGATGATCACGGCGCCGCTGTCGGGTTGCTCCAGCAGTCCTGCGATGTGAAGTAGCGTGGACTTGCCGGCACCGGAAGGTCCCAACAGCGCGACGGTCTCACCTGGATAGAACGACGCCGATGCCTCCTTCAGCACGTCGATGCGTCGGTCGCCTTGCGTGAAGCCCCGCTCGAGGTGCTCGAGGCGAAGGACCGGGGCTCTTTCGGGATTGTCCACCAGCGCCCTCTATTCGTAACGCAGCGCTTCGACGGGATCGAGACGTGACGCCCGCCAAGACGGATAGAGCGTGGCCAGCACTGACAATACGAGCGCCATTACGAGAACGGAAATGGTCTCGCCGGTATCCATCTCGGCTGGAAGTGCCGAAAGATAGTACAGCTCGGCGGGAAACAGATTGGTGTTGGTGAGCCAGCCGATGAACTCGCGGATGTGGTCGATGTTGAGGCACACCAGGACGCCAAGGATGAAGCCGGCAAGCGTGCCGACGATGCCGATGCTCGCGCCGGTGATGAAGAAGATGCGCATGATGGCGGCACGCGTCGTTCCCATCGTGCGAAGGATGGCGATGTCGCGGCCCTTGTCTTTCACCAGCATGATCAGGCCGGAGATAATGTTGAGCGCGGCGACCAGCACGATCAGCGCGAGGATGAGAAACATCACGTTACGTTCGACCTGGAGAGCCGTGAAGAACGTCGCGTTCCGCTGACGCCAGTCGCTGACATAGATGGTCGGTCCGCCGGCGGTGACGATCTTGGGTGCAAGTTCGCCGACTTCATCAGGCGAATGAAGCACGACCTCCAGTACGGTGACACTGTGGGGCTGATTGAAGTAGAGCTGCGCCTCGTTCAACGGCATGAACATGATGCTTGCGTCGTACTCCGACATGCCGATCTCGAAGATGGCGACCACAGGGTAGCGTTTGACTCGCGGTGCCGTGCCGAGCGCCGTCGATGCTCCGCGTGGCGTGAGGATCGATACCTCGTCGCCGACCTTGACATTCAGGTCGTTGGCCATGCGGCTGCCGATCGCGAGACCTGGCTTCTTATCAAAGCCGTCGAGAGTGCCAAACTGGATGTTGTTCGCAATGGCCTTGAGGTGCTTGAGATCTTTTTCGCGCAAGCCCGCACCAGCGCCCCGGTCGACGTATAGGGCGTCGAGGCCAGGGACCTGGCCTTCGACCAGCGGCAGCGCCAACTTCCTTAATCCTTTGCGGATTGCGTGACGCAACATCGTCATAGTCAGTGAATTCGCCTAGGCTGTGCACCACTACATGGCCGTTTAGGCCAAGCATCTTAATCGAGCAGCTCTTGGCGGAAGCCGTTCATCACCGCCATGACGATGATCAGCGTCATGACGCCGAGCGTGATACCGGTGATGAACGAGAAGCCGGCAATAACAGAGATGAATCCCTCTTTGCGGCGCGCCCGCAAATAACGCGCCACCATCCATTCGAGGCGCGAACGCTGGCGTGCTCGTCGTGGAACTCATGCCGCTTCCTTCCTTTGCCTTGGCTGGAGTCGATCAGGCGATTCAATGCGGCATCGAAGGTGAGACGGCGTCCGCGGTCGCACGCTGCTTCAGCTCGATCTCCCCAGATTTCAGGCCCTTGGGGCCGACGATGACCTGCCAAGGCAGACCGATGAGGTCCATGGCGGCGAATTTCGCCCCGCCCTGTCGTCGCGGTCGTCATAGAGAACGTCAAATCCAGCGGCTGAAGCCGATGGTAGAAGTCCCTCGCAGGCGGTATCGGTCTCGGTGTCGCCTACCTTGAGATTGATGAGCCCGACATCGAGGGCGCCACGGATGCCGGCCACATAATGCCCGCGTCATCGTGGGACGCCTCAAATAGTACCGCCAACCAGCCGCGACACCGATGCCGTAGATCCCATCTCGACGGCGATGAGCTCGCCGTCGGGGCTTGCACCTTGGCATCCATCGCCTCTGGAATATTTGGTGCCGAAATAAAAAACCTGCCCACCTCCGATGCCCCGTGCCGTGAGCCGCATGTCAGCGGGCATCTTCACTCGAAAACGCTTGGGATCGTGCGTCCGCAGTGGCAGCATAGAGCGAGGTAGCTGACGGACATAGGGCGTGAGGTCGCCTTCATAGTCGATGTCAGCCGGCGGCATCGGCATCTCGACCAGATGCTTGTGGCAATAGACTTGCGACTCCCCGGTCTCTCGGCGAGAATGATGGTCATGCGAGGGTCACCACCGATCGGGCCGGTCTCGGCACCGCATCGGCGGCGCGGAGTCCCATTCGGGCGAAGGTGCGCAGATAGGCGACGAACATCTTGTTGTACAGTTTGACGGCGCCCTCTTTGTCGAGATCAAGGAGCCAGATCCTTCATCGGGAACTCGCGCCCACGCATGACACCGAAGCGCGGCCTGACCTCGTCGCGAAATTTCCATTGGATGTGATAGAGGATGCGCGGCAAGTCCTTGTAGGACTTTGCGCCCGCGCGAAGATCGCCGGTGATCATCTCTTCATTCGTAGGGCCGTGAGCATCTCACGCTCATGGCGATCGCTGATGCGCATCTCCTTGCCGTAAGCCGGCCAGCGCCCACTCTCGCGCCATAACTCGGCAGGCTGGATCGTGGGCATGAGAAGCTCGATGGCGCCGGCGCGATCCTGCTCCTCGCGCGCACGATCTGTTCGATCTTGCTGAGGACGCGATATCGATGGGAAGCCACGAATAGATGCCGGCGCTCGACTGGCGGATGAGCCCGGCTCTCCAGCATCAGCCGGTGGGAGACGATCTCTGCTTCCTTCGGATCGTCGCGCAAGGAGAGGCAGGAAATAGCGGCTGAGGCGCATTGGCAGCTTTCGGCGTTGAGAGCAGGCTTAGAGCGCCCGCCGATGCAATGAGCATTGATTTAGCGCGCGGAAACGAGAACTCCGCCCCGGAGCCCCTTCGCGCGGCTAATAGCCAGTTTTCTGTAAGGCTAGCTTAATCAGCCCCGTCGATCAATCTCAGGTGGCTCGATTTTTGTAGCGAGAGGCAGCCTCCTACGGCCCGCTACCAAGCAACGCCTGGGCACAACGCGCAGTAGTAGAGACTGGCCGACCACATTCGATTGTGGCCAGAGTTGCCATGCGTTGAGCGAAATTGTCTGGCGGGAAACTGTAAAAAAGCGTGGATTTGTCTTGCCTTAACTAGAGGCGCTCCTTGTATAAATCTGCGGCGGCCAGTCACAATGATGGTGACAATTTGGCACGCCTGGGGTAGTGTTCCGGCCACAACGTAGGATGATCGGGACCGGTGACGATCTCGAAGTTTCGCGTTGGGAGATTGGACTAGGTCCAAGTCTTGGGAGGAAGTACTCCAGGCGCGCCGACCGGCACCGCCGCTCTTCAGCCGATAGCCAAGTCCTCGTGACGACGAGCGTGTCGGCCTTGAGACAAAGGTCACGATACTGAAGCAAGGTCCGCTCGGCCTTTTTTGTCTGCAGTCCGCCTTACTGAACCTTCTCGTAGCGCGGAAAAGAAGGGGAATTCGTCGGCGTAATCACGTGGTGGAAGTGACTGCGGCGAGAGCAGCGAAGATGATGCTGGAAACAACTGTCGTCGCGACGATCTTCGGCAGGAGGTTCGGCCGGTGCGGGGGGCGCTCTCGGCTGAACCGGGGGCAGTTTCTCGGCCTCTTCAGATGTGCGCGCCGAACGGCAGGATTGCGAACAGCGTGATCCGCCAAATGATGAAATAGAGAGCGGCGGCGAAAGCGAAGCTCACCGGCTTAAGCCTCCTCGAGTTCGACGAGTGTGCCGCAGAAGTCTTTCCGGGTGCAGGAACAGGACCGGCTTTCCGTGAAGCACCGATCTTCAGTTCGCCCTGCCCCCAATACTCGCGCGCCTGCGGCGGCAAGCCAGTCACGGGCCGCTTTGATGTCGGCACTTCGTAGCAGAGATGATGAATGCCGCCAGAAAGTGGGGTTTCGCTCGGGAAGCCAGCTTGTTGGGTGAGAGTTGTCGCCCAATACGCCGAGCAGCTCGATCTTGGTGTTGGGGAGTTCGATGAAGACGGTCGTCACACCGTGCTCGGGTTGGTCCTCCTCGGCGGAACCTTGGCGCCAGGCGATGACACCGATAGACCTCGGTGGCGGCCTTCAAATCGGGCACAGCAATGGCGACGATGGTTCAAACGGCCAATCATCGAAAAACTCTGCCGGGCCAAGGCTCTTACACAACATATCCATGCTGCGCGAGCCTATAGCACTGTCAGGGGAGGACAGAGCACACCGGCTTCTTGCCCCAGGCCTGATTGATGGCTGCGCGAACGGCGCCGCACCGCTTCGCGCACCAGCGCTGGGCCCTTGCGGCGTGGGCGTGGAATGCTCTCGATGGTGCCGACAGCCGTATCCCGGGCGATATCTGCCAGGGGGATGCCATTCATGTCAGTGGCCGGCAGACCGGCCAGAAGACTTCCGGCTCCGCCATGAGAGCGCCCCTTCTCCGAGAGTACACCAGCGACACGAAAACCGATCCTCCCGCGAAGCTCAGCTTGCGGCGCTCACGGACGCCTTCGTCGGCGCGCGCGTGAGAATGTTGCCGTCGCGGTAGAGACGCGCCCAACCGGCACCTCGTCGACAATCTCAGCAGGTCCCGGCAGAAGCCGAACCATCGTGCCATTGCGTGGCCCGCACCACCTCGTTGACGCCAAGCCCTTTTCCCCGGCGACCTGGCATGGGCCTCGAGGTGGCGCCTCCTCGCCGTGCATCGGCACCGCCACGCGCGGCTTCACCCAGCGATACAGCTCTTCGCCCTGCCGCGGCGCGGATGGCCTGAAACATGGACGAGAGCGTCCTGGTCGGTAATGACCTCGACTGTCGCCTGGCGAATGCGTTCTGCACGCGGCCAACCGGGCCTTTCATTGCCCGGAATGGTGCGCGACGATAGCTGATCACCCAGTCGCCAGGATCGGAGTGCGACGTTGGGATGCTCGCCTGAGGCGACCCGAGCCATGGCGGCTCGCGCTTCGCCTTGGCTGCCGGTACATAGGCCACTTTGCGTGGCGGCAGCTTGGCGAAAGCCGTCTCTCGAAAATGCAGGTCGGGATCCAGATACCCGGTCGCCTGCGCCGCCTCGATGACGCGATACATGGCGCGGCCGACGATAAGCTCGCGACCTGCGGCGCGCGGCACTGGCCACAGAACGAAGCCGCGCGCGACGTTTGAGGCGATGGTGGTGACGGCCATGCCAGGCGCCTTGGCAATGAGGTCGTGCAGGGTCTTGGCCACATCGGCTTCCGAGGGCGATGCCTTTCGCGGATGGCGTTAGTTGAATCGCAGATCAGCGCCGCGACCCTTCCACCTTGAGCTCCCGAAAGCGCGCCGCGTCGGTTGGAGGACCTGTCAAAGGATTGTCGTCCAGCTTCCAGTCGCCAGTGTGCACAACAACGCCGAGCGGCGTTCTGATGGCGATTGCTGATGGCTCTGGGATCGAGTGCGCAGGAGACATATTGATCAGCTCAACGTCGAATGGGCCAATCTCGCGCCGGCTCCCAAGAGTGAACGACCTCGAGTGGTATTTTTATCGACAAGACCCATCTCGCCAAGCTTCGACTTGAGCATTTCGGCGGTGAACGGCGTGGCATAGACGCTCGCGCGGCCCAGCATCAGCCACAGATCGGCGACAGCGCCGAAATGATCCTCATGGGCGTGGGTGAGCAGAACACCAACGATGTTGTGGCGTTCCTCCTCTAGAAAGCCGATGTCGGGCAAGATGACGTCGATGCCGGGCTCAGCCTCGGTGCCAAACGTCACACCCATGTCGACGATGAGCCATTGGTAAGCGCCCTTCGTAGCTGCAGAGGTAGAGGTTCATGCCGTCTCGCCCACGCCGCCGGAGTGGCACGAAGACAAGCTGGTCCCTTTTGCGATCGGATTTTCGGGCCACTGGAGATCTGCCATGGCCCCTATCAGCTTGCGAAGAAGACGTCGCCAGCGGTGATGTGCGCCGCTCGCCTTCCGCCGTTCTGAGCCGAAGCGCCCTGTCGGCGTCAAGGCCCGCATACGTGCCCTCGATTTGTTCTCCTCCGCTGAGTCAGCGCAGCGGCCGACCCGCAGGACCAGCGCGATCGAGCCACGCCCGGCGGATGGTCGGGAACGCGTTGTTCCCTCTCCCCACCGCATGATCCATTCATGGGTGGTGGACGCCAAGACCTGAAGCGCGCGTCGCCGGGGCTGACCTGGGAGACCGTAGGCGGCAAGGCTGATCGCCGGCTGCGGCAAGTTCGGCGGATGGTTGGCGAGATTCATGCCTGTACCAATAACGACCACGGACCCACTCTTTGGCACTGCCGCTGATTGCCTCCGAGCAGGATGCCAGCGACCTTTTCCCCCTCAGCCAACAAGACGTCGCTGGGCCATTTCAGGGAGCAAGTCGGCGCGGCCTTCATAAGCAACAAGCTTTGCGAGCGTGTCGTAGGTGGCGATGTCAGTAACGAGCGCGAGCTGGCTCGCCGTGTTTGCAGCGTGCAATGGGCCTGATCAGAAGGCTCGGCGAAGAGGTTGCCCACCTGCGAGGTCCATTTCGCGTCCGGCGCGGCCACGGCCTTTCGATTGGCGCGCTGACCAGATCCATAGCGGTCCAGGCCTCGCCCATCTCGGCGCGCGCCGCTTCGCCTCAGCATTGGTGGAGTCCACCGTGTCGAGCTTGAGCAGCCGATAGCCGGCTGGCATCTTGGGCGTTGGCGAGGACAAATAGCTCATTTAGAACAGTGACTTGGCGGCGGCACTGGCGAACCCGACGAGTGGCGCGGGGTAGACGAAATAAAGCAAGGTGAACAGGCCGGTGACGCCGAGAATAATCGCAAGCGGCGCTTGCATGGGCTCGAAACGTTCGGCCGGGTCGTCGAAATACATAATCTTGACGATGCGAAGATAGTAGTACGCCCCCACCACGCTGAGAAGCACGCCGATCACGGCGAGCGAATAGAGGCCAGCCTCGATGGCCGCGAGGAACACGTAGAACTTGGCGAAGAAGCCTGCAAGGGGCGGAATCCCGGCGAGCGAAAACATGAGGATGGCGAGCATGAGCGCCATCATCGGACTGGTGCGGGATAGCCCGGACAATTGGTCGATCTCTTCGATCATTTTGCCGTCCCGCCGCATGGCGAGGATGCAGGCAAAGGTGCCGAGAGTCATCGCCAGATAAATGGCAAGATAAATGATCACGCCCTGCACACCTGCGGCTGGGCTGTGCCGGCAGCGAGACGACCAGAAGCGCGCGTGTGCTCCATATATGGCCGATCGAGCTATAGGCCATCAGGCGTTTGATGTTGGTCTGGCCGATCGCCGCGAACGAACCAAGCGCCATGGAGGCAATCGCGAGGAACACCACGATCTGGCGCTACACTCCACGGGCCTTTCCTTCCGCCGCCGGGAACGCCGAGATGACGACGCGGACGGTGAGCGCCATGGCCGCGAGCTTCGGAGAGCGGCGGCGAAGAACGCGGTTACCGGTGCTCGGCGCGCGCCTTCATAGACGTCGGGCGTCCACATGTGGAACGGCACGGCGGAGATTCCGAAGGCGAACCCCACCATCAAGAACACGAGGCCGAAGATCAGTCCGAGATTGGCGCCTGGAAGGTTGACCGCAGCGCGGCGATCTGACTGAATCGGTGGAGCCCGTGAAGCCGTAAACAAGAGAGGCGCCATAGAGCAGCATGCCCGACGCGAGCGCGCCGAGGACAAAGTACTTGAGACCGGCTTCGGCCGAGCGTTCCGAGTCCCGTCTGAAGGCAGCGATGACATAAAGAGCTGGCTTTGCAGCTCGAGCCCAACGTAAAGCGCGATGAGATCAATAAAGCCGAGATCATCATCATCATGCCCGTCGTGGCGAACAGCACGAGGATGCAGTATTCGAACTTCAGCCCACCGGCCTCGCGCCAGTAGTCGACTGAAAGCACAAGCGCCGCGCCGGCGCCGATCACGTCAGCAGCTTCACCGCGCGGCCGAACGGATCGACGATGAAGCTGCCGTAAGCAAATAGACGCTCTGTTCCCTCACCAGTCGCGACGACGATCCCGTAGCCACGGCAATCAGAATGACTGCGAGCCACAGGACGAACTCGCCCTTGTTCCTGCCGCGTGGCGACGCCGAGCATGAGGAGCGCCATGGCGCCCACGGCCAGAATAATTCCGGCAAGATCGGCGCGAGATTGAGTGAATCGAGCACGGTTACCGGCCCTCAAGGCGCAAGCGCGCGCCGCGCCTGTTCGGCGGCGGCCAAGCTTGCTTTGAAATTCGACATGAGCGCCTCGACGGAAACAGCCGAGACATCGAGAATCGGGTTGGATGGATCCAAACCAGATAGTGATGGCAACGAGCGGCACCATGATCGCGACCTCGCCAAGAGAGATCCTTGATGTTCTTGAGCGCGGGCTTGCCGAGCACGCCGAAGATGATGCGGCGATAGAGCCAAAGGGCATAACCGGCAGAGAGAATGATGCCGGTGGGTGGCGAACACTGCGACCCACGTATTAATGCGTGGAACGCGCCAAGAAGGCTCAGGGAATCTGCCGATGAAGCCGCTGGTGCCCGGCAAACCGACATTGGCGAGCGTGAACACCATGAAGACGGCGGCGTAGAGCGGCATGCGGTTGACGAGGCCGCCGAACACGGAAATCTCGTGGGTGTGCATGCGGTCATAGAGCACGCTGACGCAGAGGAAGAGCGCAGTTGAGACGATGCCGTGCGACAGCATCAGAAAAATACCTACCCGTGGCAGGCCCTGCATGGTGAGGGTGAATGCCGATGGTGACAAGCCCATGCGGGCGACGGAGGAATAAGCGATCAGCTTTTTTCATGTCCTCCCCGCGAGCGCGACCAGCGAGGTGTAGATCACCGCAACAACCGGAGAGGCGGAATATCAGCGGCGCGAACTCAGCCGAAGCGAGCGGGAACATCGGGATCGAGAACCGCAAAAAGCCGTAGCCGCCGAGCTTGAGGAGAGGATACCCTTGCCAGGATCACCGAGCCAGCGGTCGGCGCCTCCACGCGCATCAGGCAGCCAAGTGTGCACGGGCCACATGGGAAGCTTCACCGCGAACGAGGCCAGAAATGCGAACCACAGCCAGGTCTGCATCTGCGGCGGGAAATCATGGGTGAGCAGCGCGGGGATGTTGGTTGTGCCGGCCTCCCAGTAGATCGCCAGGATGGCCAGAAGCATCAGCACCGAGCCCGTCAGCGTGTAGAGGAAGAACTTGGCTATCGAATAGACGCGCCGTGGACTGCCCCAGATACCGATGATCAGAAACATCGGGATCAGTCCGCCCTCGAAGAACAGGCAGAACATCACGAGATCGAGGAGCAGAACACGCCGAGCATCAAGGTCTCGAGTACCAGGAAGGCGATCATGAACTCCTTCACGCGAACCTTGGCGCCGAAGCTCGACAGGATGGTGAGCGGCATCAGCAGCGTGGTCAGGACCACAAACGGCATGGAGATACCGTCGACGCCCATGTGGAAGGTGATGGGGCCAAGCCAGGGTCTCAGCTCTCGACGTATTGGAACTGCGCCGTCTCAAGATCGAAGTCCCGCCACAGCAGCAACGACGAAGGTGATCAGTAAATGTCCACAGCGCGATATAGCGCGCACAGGAAGGCGCTCTCGTTGCCGCGTAGCGCCAGGATGAGGAGCGCGCCGAGGAGCGGCAGGGAACGTCACGGTAGAGAGGATCGGCCAACTATAGCTCATGGCATGACCCCACCGGTGAAGATGAAGTAGGTGATGATGAGCGCTACGCCGATCAGCATAACGAAGGCGTAGAGTGGATAGATGTAACCGGTCTGAAGCTTGATCACGCGGTTGGTGATGTCGATCACACGGGCGGCGATGCCGTCAGCCCAAGACCGTCGATCGTCGCGCCGTCGCCATACTTCCACAGGAAATAGCCGAGGCGCTTGGCGGGACGACGAACAGAAAGCTTACAACGCGTCGAAGTACCACGCGTGGAAGAAGAATTCCCGGATCGCCGGGTAGCGCTTGGCAAGGCCGAACGGCACGAGTGGCTGCCACATATAGCAGTACCAGGCGATGAAGAAGGCCGAGGGCCATGGCGAGCGACGGGGCCACCGTCGTCAGACGGGCATGTCCTCCCTGCGCGTGTTGGGGAGATCGACGGAGCCGCGCCAAAACGCCGCTTGGTCGACGCCGATGAAGAGATGTTCGAAGATGCCACCGGCTAGCAATGCCGAGGGCAAGAAGACGAGCGGCACGCCCATGGTCCAGGGCGGCTCGTGGACATGCGCTAGACCTCCGGCTTGTCGCGGAACTCTTGCCTTCTGAAGGTCATGAACATGAGCCGCCAAGTATAAAGCAGTGAGGAATGCGGCGAATAGCGTCAGCGCGAAGGTATATTGGCTGACCCAGGTGTGATCGCTGTACGTTGTCCGATGATGAAATCCTTCGAGACAAATCCGGAGGTGAATGTGGAAGCGCCGGTCAGCGCCAGGGATCCGATCAACACACGCCTTACGTGAACGGGATAACTTTGCGCAGACTGCCCATGCGGCGCAATAAGCACATGCGTCCTGGATTGTCGGCAAGTGTATGAATGACAGCGCCAGCGCACAGGAACAGAAGTGCCTTGAAGAAGCCGTGGGTGAACAGATGGAAGATACCGGCGCCGAAGGCCCCCACCCCTTCCGCCGAGAACATGTAGCCGAGCTGCGAGCACGTCGAATACGCAATGACGCGCTTGATTATCAGTCTGCACGACGGCCGCCGTTGCCGTGAAGAAGGCGCCTGTCGCGCCGATAAACGCCATTGCCACGAAAGCGGAGCGGTCGGCGCGAGGTCGAACAGAGGCGACAGTCGCGCCACCATGAACACGCTGGCGGTGACCATGGTTGCGGCATGGATCAGGGCGGACACCGGGGTCGGGACCTTCCATGGCGTCTGGCAACCAGAAGGTGTGGAGCAGGAACTGGGCTGACTTGCCCATGGCGCCCATGAATAGGAGGGCAGGAAGCAGATCAGCTCCAGAATGGGCACCTGATAGCCCAGGGAACTCCATGGTCTTCGCCGACCTGGTCCGGTTGAGGCAAAATCGTGTCGTATTGGACGGCATCGAACACGACGAAGATGGCGAAGATGCCCAGCGCAAACCCGAAATCGCCGGACGCGGTTGACGATGAAAGCCTTGATCGCGGCGGCGTTAGCGGCGGGCTTCTGGTACCAGAAGCCGATCAAGAGACAAGACGGGCGAGACCGACACCTTCCCAGCCGAAGAACAGTTGCACGACGTCGTCGGATGTCACCAGCGCCAGCATGGCGCGAAGGTGAACATCGACAAATAGGCGAAGAAGCGCGCGGCTTGTGCGGATCCTCGTCCATATAGCCGACGAGCAGAGATGCACGACGCTCGAGACGGTGTTCACCACGACAAGCATCACGGCAGAATGAGTGTCGATGCGTCGACCAATAGGGTTCAGCGTGCCCGAGCGGGATCTACTTGGAACGAGCTCGATGGGTGCAACGTCATGCCCTTGAAGAGCGACCTGGTAGAACGCAATCCAATACACAAAACGGCAGACATCGAACATCAGGGATACCTCGCAGGCGCGCGCGCGCTGACGAAGGGCCAAGTATGGCTGCAAACAGGCTCCCGATCATGGGCAGGAAGCACGATCGCCTGATACATCGCTTGAGCGGTCAGCCTTCAACGTCGATTTCTGGCGACAATATCGATAGTGCCGCCGACTGCGGAAGTAGACGACGACGATAGCAAGGCTGATCGCCGCCTCAGCCGCCGCCACGGTGAGAACAATGAGGGTGAAGATCTGGCCGATCAGATGTGGAAAGCGGAGAACGCAACCAAGTTGATATTCACGGCGAGCAGCATCAGTTCGATCGACACTGGATGACGATGACGTCTTTGGCGGTTGCATGGTGAAAATGCCGAGTGACGCTGACTCGTGAATAGGATCGCGGCGAGAGTGAGATAGTGGGTGAGCCCAAACGGTCATTTGACCCTCCCGATCTGACCTGGACCACTTGATCGCCATCCCTGCGGGTGCGGCCGATTTGCGCGGCGATCGACTGGCGGCGCACGTCGCGCTTGTGGTGCAGGGGGTGAGGACAATGGCCCCGATCATGGCGACCAGAAGAATGAGCCCGGCTGCCTCGAACAGATAGACGTAGCGTGTGTGAGATCTCGCCGAGCTTGGGTATTGCTGACCTCTGCCGGCGGTGGTGTCGGTGCGTCAGTGAAAACGTCCGGCGCCGTGACCCATGTGCCGGCCACCAAACTTCAAGCTCGGCAAGCAGAATGAGGCCGATGGTGGCACCGATCGGCAGATATTTTTAGGAAGCCGGCGCGAAGCTCGGCGAAATCGACATCGAGCATCATCACCACGAACAGGAACAGCACCAGCACGGCGCCGACATAGACGACCACCCAAAGATCATGGCGAGGAACTCGGCACCAAGCAGAACGAACAGGCCTGCCGCGTTGAAGAACGCGAAGATCAAGAACAGCACGGCATGCGGGGTTCTTGGTGGCGATGACCATGACAGCCGCGCCGATCAACATGATGGCAAGAGATAGAAGAACAGCGCGGAAGAATCATGCAGCCATCCCGCCGGCTAGGACACGACAGCGTGTGCCCGGCGTCGAGGCCCGGGCACGAGATCGCAAGCTTGCCACAGGTCGGTCCACTTGCCCCTCACCGATATGGCGCATCGAGCGCAATATTTTCCCGCGTCTCGCGCTCCCAGCGGTCGCCGTTCGCGCCAATAGGCGATCCTTGTCGTAGTAGAGCTCCTCGCGCGTTTCCGTGGCGAACTCGAAATTCGGCCCCTCCACGATGGCTTCGACCGGGCATGCTTCCTGACGAAGCCGCAATAGATGCACTTCCTGTGTCGATGTCGTAGCGCGTGGTGCGTGGCGTCATTTCGGCGGGGGCCTGCTTCGATGGTGATAATGGCCTCGGCGGGCAGATCGCCTCACACAGCTTACAGGCGATGCAGCGCTCCTCGCCGTTGGGATATCGCCTGAGCGTGTTCGCCGCCAGCGTGGACTGAGCGGTCCCCTTCTCGAACGGGTAGTTGAGCGTCGCTTTCGGCGCCACGAAATATTTCATGGCGAGCCAAAAGGCCGACACAAACTCCCATCAGCAGGAGCGACTTCGCGGCTTGGGCAACGCGGGTCTGGGCTCATTCCTCTAAATGCCGTATTGCCAAAGGCGCAAGACCGCAGCGACCACGACGGCGGCAAGTGACAAGGGCAGAAGCCTACTTCCAGCCGAGCCGCATCCAGCTGATCGTAGCGGTAACGCGGCACCATGGCCTTGACCATGGAGACTAGGAAGAACAGGAAGCCGACTTTCAGGATGAACCGCGCCACGCCTGGTATCCCGTAGAAGGGCACCACCTGGAACGGCGGAAGCCGCCGAGAAACAGCACCGTCCCGGGCGCGCATAGCAGGATGGTCCTGCGACATACTCGCCGAGCATGAAGAGGCATGTAGGGGTCGAGGGTATTCGACCATGAAACCGGCAACAAGTTCAGACTCGCCGAGCAGGTCGAAGGGCGGGCGGTTTGTCTCTGCCAGGCAGGAAATGAAATAGATTACGAACATCGGGAACAAGGGCAGCCAGTACCAGCCGAACAACCCGAGGCCGCGGTCCTGAGACAGAATGTCGCTGTGAGGACGAGGCTGCCGGCGCACAGCAGCACGGTGATGATGACGAAGCCGATCGAGACTTCGTAAGAGACCATTTGTGCGGCAGAGCGAAGCGCCGCGAGGAAGCGTATTTCGAGTTGGACGCCCAGCCGGCCATGATCACACCGTAGACTTGCAAACTCGAGATGGCGAAGATGTACAGCACGCCAACATTGATGTTGGCGATACCCCAACCCATATCGACAGGCATCACCGCCCAGGCCGAGATGGCCAGGCCTGCCAACGACGAGCAAGTAGGAAGATGCCTTTGTTGGCGCCCGCCGGAATGATCACCTCTTTGAACACGAACTTGAGGAGGTCGGCGAACGGTGCCACAGCCCAAACGGTCCAACCACGTTGGGGCCCCGCCGCATCTGAACGGCAGCCCACACTTTGCGGTCTGCATAAAGGATGAAGGCAATGGTGATCAACAGGATCACGATCCAGCGCGACACTCTGCACCACGATGGAAACAGCGTCGGCAGGCCGTAGTCTGTCCAGAACTCAGCCATCGGTGCCTGTCGCCTTCGGAAATTCGTCCGCATGCATCGCGCTCAGGGCCGCCATGATGGCGGAGGCGCGCGCTACGGCGTTGGTGAGGTAGTAGTCGTCGATCGCTGGCGAACCGGTCCTTGCCTGGCTTGGCGGCTTTCGACGCAGCTTTTTCGATCGCGGCGCTGTCGGCGGGTTCGACCATTTCAAGTAATGCAAGCTGAGGATGCGCCACCTCGTACATCTTGCCTCGCAGCTCTTGCTGTAGGCTGTCAGACGGCAATGGCTTGCCAGAACGCGGCAGACAGCGCGCGGACGATCTTCCAGTCCTCGCGCGCCTCACCGAGCAGGAACACCGCCCGGGACGTCATTGCGCACGTCCCTCGGTATTGACGTAGGTGGCGTCCTTCTCGGTGTAGGCGGCGCCCGGGAGGATGACATCGGCGCGGTGCGCGGCGCGGTCGCCGTGGCTTCCTGATAGATGACGAAGGTCTTGCCGAGGGCTTCCACATCGATCTCGCGTCGGCTCCAGCAGACGACGTCGAGATTGCCGGCGCTAGCAGCTTCGAGCATGCCTTCGACATCGAGGCCACCCTTGGCGGGCGCAAGCGAGATCGAGGCCGGCGACGCGGCCAGCAGCCGTGTGAAGCACGTTGAAGCCGTTCAGCCGGACTTGGCCGCACCCGGCCTGGCGATGGCGGCCTTGGCAGCGAGCGCCAGCACCGGCGGCGCCGTCAGGCCTGGCAAGTGCCGCTTGGCCCACGACGATCATGGGGTGCTCGACCCCTTGCAGCGTCTTGGCGAAGGATGCGAGCCATCAGCGATGTAGCCAGGGTTTCTGGCCCGGCCCCAGATAGTCGTAACCGTAGGTCAAATCGACTTCGGCGCCGATCAGGCCGACCAGGAAGCTTTCCCTCAAGCTGATGCCAGCGTTCCGAGGACTCTTGCATTCAGGACGGGCGCCTCAATCCGCGGATCGCTGCCGATGAAGCACGGCGTCGGCGGTCTCTATGCCGGCAGCCGGTCGTATTGAATAAGTACGTGGCGCGGCCAAGGGCGGGATCGAGCTTGGCGCCGTCTTGGCGGCAGTCGATATTGGGCGAGCCGAGAGCTTCGGCGAGTCGCTTCAGTGCGAACATTTCTTCGGCTGCGGCCAAATCACCGGCGATCGCACCGAAGCGTGCACCGTCGAGGCCTGCAAGCTTGTCTGCAATGGTGGCGAACACCTCGTCCCAGGTCGACGGCACGAGTTTGCCTTTTCGACGCACGTAGGGCTGGTCGAGGCGCTGCGTCCGCAAGCCGTCCCATACATGGCGCGCCTTGTCGGCAATCCACTCCTCACGGCATCGTTGATGCGCGGAAGGATGCGCAAGACCACGACCGCGGGCATCGACCCTGATGGCCGAGCCGAGCGCGTCCATGACGTCGATAGTCGGCGTCTTGGAGAGTTCCCAGGGCCGCGCCACGAACGCATAGGGCTTCGAGGTCAGTGCACCGACGGGGCAGAGATCGACAACATTGCCCGACAAGTTCGAGCGCATGCCGCGCTCAAGATAGGTGGTGATCTCCATGTCCTCACCGCGGCCGATGGCGCCGAGCTCCTGGACGCCCGCAACCTCTGTCATGAACCGCACACAGCGCGTGCAGTGAATGCAGCGCGTCATGTAGGTATCGATCAGTGGCTCCCAGATACTTGTCTTCGACCGCACGCTTATTGTCCTGAAAGCGGCCGGCATCGAAGCCATACGCCATGGTCTGATCTTGCAGATCACACTCGCCGCCCTGGTCGCAGATCGGGCAGTCGAGCGGATGATTGATCAATAGAAATTCGAGAACCCCTTCCCGCGCTTTCTTCACGGTTGGGGAATCGGTGAGGATTGTCGGTGGTGTCCCGTCCCTTCCCGGCCTGAGGTCATTGACGCCCATGGCGCAGGACGCAACGGGTTTGGGCATGCCTTCAACTTCGATGAGGCACATGCGGCAATTGCCGGCAATCGACAGACGCTCGTGGTAACAGAAACGTGGAATCTCGATGCCTACCAACTCACAGGCCTGGATCAGCGTAATGCCGTCAGGCACATCGTGCTCGGTTCCATTGATGATGATCTTTGGCATGCGGCCCTACTCCGCCGCCACCGGCACTGAGGGCGCGATTGGCTTCGTCGCTTGCGCGTCGATGCGTGCCTCGATGACATCACGGAAATGGCGGATTAGTCCTTGCACCGGCCAGGCGGCCGCGTCGCCGAGCGCACAGATCGTGTGGCCCTCCACCTGGTAGCTCACGTCGAGCAGCATTTGGATTTCAGCTTTCTCGGCTTCGCCATTTGCCATGCGCTCCAGAACGCGCCACATCCAGCCTGTACCTTCGCGGCATGGCGTGCATTGACCGCATGACTCGTGCTTATAGAAATACGAGATGCGCGCGATGGCGCGGATGATGTCTGTCGACTTGTCCATGACAATGACGCCGCCGGTGCCAAGCGCCGTGTCGACAGCTTTCAGGCTATCGAAATCCATGGGCAGGTTTTCACAAACGTCCGCAGGAATGCAGGGAACCGACGAACCACCCGGGATTACGGCGAGAAGGTTGTCCCAGCCGCCGCGCACGCCGCCCGCATAGTGATCGATTAGCTCGCGTAACGGCACGCCCATCTCCTCCTCCACGGTGCATGGCTCGTTCACATGTCCGGAGATGCAATAGAGCTTCGTGCCAGTGTTGTTGGGTCGGCCGAGCGCCGCAAACCAAGTCGCGCCACGGCGGAGGATATCTGGGACAGATGCAATGGTCTCGACGTTGTTGACGGTGGTGGGCGCGCCCCATAGGCCGCAATTGGCCGGGAACGGCGGCTTCAGTCGCGGCTGTCCTTTCTTGCCTTCGAGACTTTCGAGAAGCGCTGTCTCCTCACCGCAGATATAAGCCCCTGCCCCGTGGTGGACGTAGATGTCGAAGTCCCAACCATTGACATTGTTCTTGCCGATCAGCTTGGCGTCATAGGCTTCGTCGATCGCCGCTTGCAGGATTTCGCGCTCGGCGATGAACTCGCCGCGAATGTAGATGTAAGACGTATGCGCCCGCATGGCGAAGGCCGCGAGCAACGCGCCTTCGATCAGGAGATGCGGATCGTGGCGCATGATCTCGCGGTCCTTGCACGTGCCAGGCTCGGACTCGTCGGCATTGACGGCGAGATAGCTTGGACGGCTGTCGTTCTTCGGCATGAACGACCATTTGAGGCCCGTCGGGAAGCCCGCACCGCCGCGACCGCGCAAGCCCGATGCCTTGACCTCGTCGATGATGGCCTCGTGCCCGCGGGCGATCATGTCCTTGGTACCGTCCCAAGCACCGCGGGCGCGCGCAGCCTTCAGCTGCCAGCTGTGCAGCCCGTACAGATTGGTGAAGATGCGGTCCTTGTCCTGCAGCATCAGCGTGCCTTCGGCTTTTTCGGCGGCGTCTTAGTTGTGTCGTCGATTACAGTGACACCGGCGTAACCGGGCTCGGGGCCGGAGGGGTCGTTCGCATAGAGTGCGGGATCGGTGAGCGTGTTGGGGCCGCTTGCCGGCGCGGCCGACTGTCGCCCATCTTGCGGTCCGGGCTCGACAGGCTCGCCCTTGCGAAGCCGTTGGAGAATGGACTCAAAATTCTCCGGCGTGAGATCCTCGTAGTAGTACTTGTTGATCTGGGCCATCGGTGCGTTCACGCAAGCTCCGAGGCACTCGACTTCGGTCCAGGAGAACTTCCCATCGTCGCTGACGGTATCCTTAGGACCAATCGCTTTTCGGCAAACCGCTTTGATGTCGTCGGCACCACGCAGCATGCAAGGCGTCGTGCCGCACACCTGCACGTAGTACTGCCCGACCGGTGCGAGATTAAACATCGTGTAGAACGTCACGATCTCGTAGACGCGGATATAGGGCATGCCGAGCATGTCGGCGACGTAGCGCAATGCCGGCTCGGTGATCCAGCCGCCCATCTGCTCCTGCGCACGCCACAGAAGCGACAGCACCGCCGAGGCCTGGCGGCCCTCGGGGTATTTCTTGATCTCAGCCTTGGCCCAGTCGAGGTTCTCGGGGGTGAAGGCAAAGCCTTCAGGCTGTTCAGCGGCGAGGCGGCGGACGCTCATCTTCTGCCTTATTTATCTCGCGTAAGACGTTGCTCAGACTGACGCGAGCGCTCCCAGGGTCTCTTTTTGAAGGTCTTGCGGAGTGTTACCGACGAGGCCTCATTTCGCAACTGCACAATGGTGTTATCGATCGATCTCTCCAAAGACAATGTCGATGGAGCCGATCACGGCCGAAACATCTGCCAACATGTGGCCACGACAGAGGAATTCGAGCGCGGCGAGGTGAACGAAGCTCGGAGCCCTAATTTTGCAGCGATAAGGGCGATTTGTGCCGTCGGCCACCAGATAGACGCCAAACTCGCCTTTGGGCGCCTCGACCGCCGCGTAAGCCTCGCCTTTCGGCACATGATACCCCTCGGTGTACAGCTTGAAGTGGTGGATCAGGGCCTCCATGGAGCCCTTCATCTGGGCCCGCCTGGGGGGCACCATTTTGTGGTTCTCGACCGTGACCGGCCCGGGGGTCGTCGTCAGGCGTTCGCAGCACTGCTTCATGAGGCGGACGGACTGGCGCATCTCCTCCATGCGGATTAGGTAGCGGTCGTAGCAGTCGCCGTTCTTGCCGATGGGGATATCGAATTCGAGTTCGTCGTAGCACTCGTAAGGCTGGGCTTTCCGCAAATCCCAGGCTGCGCCGGTGCCACGGATCATGACTCCGGTGAAACCGTGTGCCCAAGCGTCCTCTTGCGTGATGACGCCGATGTCGACATTGCGCTGCTTGAAGATGCGGTTGTCGGTGAGCAATCCCTCGATGTCGTCGCACACCTTTAGGAACGGATCGCAGAAGGCATAGATGTCGTCCACGAGCTCCGGCGGCAGGTCTTGATGCACGCCGCCAGGACGCACATACGCTGCGTGCATACGACTGCCGCTCGCCCGCTCGTAGAACACCATAAGCTTCTCGCGTTCCTCGAAGCCCCAAAGCGGTGGCGTCAGTGCGCCGACGTCCATGGCTTGCGTCGTAACGTTGAGGAGATGCGAAAGCAGCCGGCCAATTTCCGAATAGAGCACGCGGATGAGCTGCGCCCGCTTGGGAATCGTGACGCCGACAAGCTTCTCCACGGCGAGCGAATAGGCGTGCTCCTGATTCATCGGCGCGACATAGTCGAGCCGATCGAAGTATGGGAGCGCCTGGAGAAAGGTCTTGTGCTCGATGAGCTTCTCCGTGCCTCGGTGAAGGAGGCCGATATGGGGATCGACGCGCTCGATCACCTCGCCGTCGAGTTCGAGTACGAGGCGGAGCACGCCGTGCGCGGCCGGGTGCTGAGGCCCGAAATTGATGGTGAAGGTACGGTCGTCGCCTTCACGTTTGCCGCTATCCAGCTCTCGGGTCTTGATGTCCATCTCGGCCATTAGGCGTCCACCGTGCTTTGCGCCCGCGACACCTTGGCGGCAACGCCGCGGTTGAAGCGATCCCAGCCGACA
>JAWKWG010000037.1:0-13542 GCA_041397675.1 Hyphomicrobiales bacterium
GTCGGAGAAGCTGTTCGACGAGCTCGGCTACCGGGACAAGGCCGACAGCGCAGCGCTCGTGATCGAGGCCGACAAGGCGCCGCCCAAGGCTCTGGTGGAGCATGTGGCCAAGGCCTGCAAGCTCAAGCCAGAGAAGCTCACTATCCTCTATGCGCCGACATCGAGCCTCGCCGGCACCGTGCAGATCGCCGGTCGCTGTCTCGAGGTGGCGCTGCACAAGGCGCATGAGCTGCACTTCCCGCTGGAGGACATTGTCGACGGCATCGCCACCGTACCCTTGCCGCCGCCGGCGCCAGGCTTCATCGACGCCATGGGCCGCACCAACGACGCCATCATCTACGGCGGCCGCGCGCAACTCTACGTCACCGGCGATCCAAAAGCGGCGAAGAAACTCGCCGATGAACTGCCGAGCCTGAAGTCGAAGGACTATGGCAAACCCTTCGCCGAGCTGTTCGCCGCGGTGAAAGGCGACTTCTATGCGATCGATCCAATGCTGTTCAGTCCGGCAAAGGTCACGGTGACGTCGCTCAAGTCCGGCGAGAGCTTCGAGAGCGGCCACATCGACAACGCCGTGCTCGCCCGCTCGTTCAGCTGACGCCAATGCACAATCAAGCTTCGACCAACCCGTCCATCGTCCTGTTCGGCGATGGACGAGATTGGCATGGCAGGAGCCTGCTGCGCGCCTTCAAACGTCGCGGCATCGCGCCGTTGGTGGCACCGCTGACGAATTGTGGCTTCTCCACCGAGACCGCGACGGGGCTCGCGATCCCCGGTCTTGGCGATCATTGCCCGGAAGGTGCGTTCGTACGCTTCGTTCCGGGCGGCAGCTTCGAGCAGGTGACGCTTTATCTCGGCGTGCTCCATGCATTGCGCGAACTGGGCGTCACGGTGTGGAACGATGCCAGGGCCATCGAGCGTTGCGTCGACAAGTCGACCACGACGTACTTCCTGCAGCGCGCCGGACTGCCGACGCCGCGGACCTTCGCGACCGTAGATCGAAACGAGGCTGAGGACATCGTCGCAACGGTCGTCGCTGACGGCAGCAAGCTGGTGCAGAAGCCGCTGTTCGGCGCACAAGGCAAAGGTCTGCGCCTCATCTCCTCGCCGGCCGACCTCGCGCCGGAGGACGAGGTGAACGGCGCCTACTACCTCCAGGACTTCGTGCCGCCCGCACAAGAGCATCACCAAGACTGGCGCATCTTCGTCTGTGCTGGACGGGTCGTCACGGCGATGATCCGCCATGGCGCGAGCTGGATCACCAATATCAAACAAGGGGCACGGGCCAAGGCGGCGATCGCCAGCCACGACCTTGCCGATCTCGCCGTGCGCGCCGCGGCTTCCGTCGGCGCCGACTACGCCGGGGTCGACATCATCCAGGCGCAAGATGGCCGCTTTCTCGTGCTTGAAGTGAACTCGATGCCGGCCTGGAATGGACTTCAGCGCGTGAGCCGTATCCGCATCTCCGACCACGTGGTCGATGGGTTCCTCGATGCGGCGCTGCCGCCTGCCCGCCGCCGCACCGACCAAGGAGGCGCGTGATCGCGGCGCTCAAGCCCGACGCGGTGGCCCGCGCCTTCCAAGACGCGTGCCTTGCCGAGCTTGACGCGCTCAAACCTGGAAACGTGCATCGTTTCGCGAACGGTCATCGCATGACGGTCGCCAATTTCGAAAAGAGCGCGGCCGCCGCGGCGCCGCCGATTGGGACGAAGGGTCTCTCGGTCGGCGCGCGCATCGAGCAGGCAGTCGCGGCAACCAACGCGGTGGTCGGCCAGAACACCAATCTCGGCATCGTTCTGCTTGCGGCTCCCCTCGCCCAGGCGGGCTTCGACGAAAGCGACGGCGATCTCCACACGAGGCTTGCGCGCGTACTCGCGTCGCTGAGCGTCGACGACGCGCGCGCGGCCTATCGCGCCATTCGATTGGCAGAGCCGGGCGGGCTCGGGCAAGCGCCACAGCATGACATCGGCGCGGAGCCCTCTGTGACATTGCTTGAGGCGATGCGCGCGGCCGAGACGCGCGACCGCATCGCCTGGAACTACACGCATGATTTCGTCGATATCTTCGAGCTCGGACTGAAATGGCTCGCCGGCGGACGTCAACGCTGGGGCGACGTGCCCTTGACGGTGACCTATGTCTATCTCGGTTTCCTGGCCCACATCCCCGACACGCTGATCGAACGCAAGTTCGGTAGCGACGTTGCCAGCGCAGTTCGCGAAGAGGCGCGGCCCATCGAAGCGGGTCTTTCGCAGTGCAGCGGACCGGACCAAATGGCAGCACCGCTTGCGGCGTTCGACCAGGCATTGAAGGAACGTGGTCTGAATCCAGGGACTTCCGCCGATCTGACCGTCGCCACCCTGTTCGCAGATGCACTGCGCGCCCACTAGGTGTGCAGATATGGAACAAATACAATCGGCTGCGGGGCCAATAATCGACTTGCCGATTGTTCCGGCCCCGGCTTATGTTCACCCCCGCGGAGCTTCTGACCAGGAGTTGCGGACGGAGGAGCGCTCACCCAAAGCACTTTCGTCGGCTTGTCGCCGGGCTAGGGCCGGGCGGCGCCGTTTCGTTTGAACCACGTCTCAGTACTAGGGAGGGGTTGGCTCATGGCCAAAATCACTGGTGTTTGCGTCGGCGAGTCTCTCGTCGGTGACGGTAACGAGGTTGCACATATCGATTTGCTTCTTGGCCCGCGTGGCAGTGCCGTTGAGACGGCTTTCTGCAATGCGCTGACCAACAACAAGGACGGCTTTACTACCCTTCTCGCGGTGGTCACGCCGAACCTCCTCTGCAAGCCTCCGACCATTCTCTACAACAAGGTGACCATCAAGGACGCGCGTCAGGCCGTCCAGATGTTCGGTCCTGCGCAGTACGCCGTGGCGAAGGCCGTGGCTGACTCCGTGGCCGAAGGTGTGATCCCCGCCAACGAGGCAGACGACCTTTATGTCTGCGTTGGCGTGTTCATCCACTGGGAAGCCAAGGACGACAAGAAGATCCAGGACTTCAACTATCGCGCCACGAAGGAAGCCCTCGCCCGCGCCGTCAAGGGCGAGCCGAAGGCCTCCGAGGTGACCGCGAAGAAGGACTCTGCGAGCCATCCCTTCGCCGCTGGCTGAAAGGGAGAACCCCCAGGTCGGGACAAACCCGGCGGTGGAAACGGGCCGGGCCCGATTCGGCGGTGGCTGCAGAAACTTGGTTTCTAGATTACAGGGCTGACCGCCCTCAAGATTGAGATCGCCGCTCTCGCAAGAGGGCGGCGATTTCGTTTTGCGTCAGCATGCCCGCATGAATCGCGGTCGCAGCCAGCACGCCGCGCGCACCCGCTTCCGCCAGCTGCTTGACGTCGTCGAGGTTGCCCACCCCACCGGCGACAAAGATCGTGCGCGCCCCGGCGCGGCTTTGCATTTGTCGCAGCCGTTCGATGTCGGCTCCCTGCTCGGTGCCAACGCGGCCAAGGCACATCAAGATGAGACGATCAGGCCACAGCGACGGCTCGGCCGTAAGCTCCTTCGGTCCGCGCACACCACGCTCGTCGAAATCAAGCGATAGGATCACGCTGTGGCCGAAGCTCGAGCGGATGTTGTTCCAAGCATCGAGGCTCGCGATGGTCTCGCTGCCGACGACAAGGGTGGCGCCGAGCGGCAGCCAGAACCCACAGTCACTGGCGTCGGAGAACCCGGCGTCGATCCACAGGGTCGTGTCGGGAAAAGCGTCGGCCAACTCGCGGCAGAGTGCGAAATTGTTGCCACGCCCCAAGATTGCATCGAGATCGGCGACGTAGAGCACGGGCGAGAAGGTGATGCCGAGCAGTGCCCGGGCGATGGCCACCGCGTCGTGGGGCGGGCCGAAGGGCGTCGCCAAGGGCCGATACTCGGCCCGCTTGCCGGCGCGGGCGTGCTTGCCGGCCCGGGCATGGACGACTAACCCATCCTTGAGGTCGAGCACGGGGATGACGGCGAAATCGCCGATGCTGCCGGTGGCGATGGCTTCAGGTAGAAGCGTCATGGCGGCTCCTGTCTTTCGGGCGCCGACCCCTATCATGACGCGAAATATTGTTCTGGCAAATGAGGGCTGAATGGCAGCGTCTTTTGGGTGGGATTTGGGCGGCGCCAACCTCAAGTTGGCCCGCGCCGAGAAAGGCCGGGTCGTCGCCGTGGCCCAAATCCCCTGCCCGATCCTTCCCGATCGCAGCAAGTTCGATGCGGCGGTCGAGGAGGCGCTCAAGCTCTGCGGCAAGCGCGCCAGCCACGCCGTGACGATGACCGGCGAATTGTCGGACGTGTTCGAGACGCGGAGCGAGGGCGTCGGCTACCTGGTGGCGCTGATGCGCAAAGCGACCGGCGCGAAGACATTGTTTTATAGCATCAGCGGCGAGCTGATTGGCGCCGATGCGGCGACCGCGCGCTGGCAGGACGTGGCGTCGGCCAATTGGCACGCAAGCGCCACCCTCGCCGCCTCCACGTGCGGCGACGGACTGCTTGTGGACGTCGGCACCACCACGACGGACCTCATTCCACTGAAAGACGGCAAGGCGGCCGCACGCGGCCTTGCCGACGGCGCGCGGCTGACGGAGGGCGAGCTCGTGTATACAGGCGTCGTGCGCACGCCGGTCATGGCCGTTGCCCAAGCGGCGCCGTTCAAGGGACGCCTGCAGGGCGTGGCCGCCGAGCGGTTTGCCACCATGGCCGACGTCTATCGGCTGACTGGCGCTCTCCCGGACGATGCGGACCCCTACCCATCCGCGGATCAGAGGGGCAAAAGCGCCGACGAGAGCGCGGCACGTCTCGCCAGGATGCTCGGGCGCGATGCCGACGATGCCGACACAATCGCCTGGCGGGCGCTCGCACACTTCTTTGCGCGACGTCAGCTCTCGCAGATCGAGGAGGCGGCACGTGTGCTCATCGAGCGCGAGGGGCTCGCGAAGGACGCGCCGGTGATCGGCGCCGGCTGCGGGCGGTTCCTCGCGGCGCAACTTGCGCGCCAGATTCAACAACCTTACCGCGATTTCGCCGAGATCATCGACTGCGCGGCTGACCTGCGGGAGATAGTGGCCGTTTGTGCGCCCGCCGTGGCCTTGGCCCTGCTCAAAAAATAGCGGTCCGGGGGAGCCTTGGCCCCAAAGCCCCTTACCTGCTGGTTTTTTCGTCAAAACACGCTACATATCGGTGCAACGGAATCGAAGGGCACCCAGGGAACCATGACGACACATATCGACGCTGAGAATGGCCATGACGACATCATCTATCCGTCCGCCATTCCCTTTGTGTTGGTTCATCTCGCTTGCTTCGGGGCGATCTGGTCGGGCGTGACGTGGCCGGCCTTGGCCCTGTGCATCGGGCTTTATTGGCTGCGCATCTTCGCCATCGGCGCCGGCTACCACCGGCTGTTCTCGCACCGCGCCTATTCCGCCAGCCGCGCCTTTCAATTCGTGCTCGCCGTTCTCTGCCAAAGCACCGCACAGAAAAGCGTGCTGTGGTGGGCCGCCAAGCACCGGCATCACCATCTCCATTCCGATACTGAGCTCGACGTGCATTCACCGCGACACACCGGCTTCGTCTACAGTCACTTGGGATGGATCTTCTCGCGGCAACACGACACGTTCGATGAGGAACGGGTCGCCGATCTCATGCGCTACCCAGAACTGAGGTGGCTGCATAAATTCGAGCTCGTGCCGGCCATGGTTCTCGCCGGGCTCTGCTTCCTCATTGCCGGATGGTCAGGCCTGTTCGTCGGCTTCTTCTGGAGCACCGTGCTCGTCTACCACGCCACGTTCTGCATCAACTCGCTGGCTCATGTGAGCGGCAGCAAACGCTACGTGACCGGCGACGATTCGCGGAACAATTGGCTTCTGGCGATCTTCACCATGGGTGAAGGCTGGCACAACAATCACCACGCCTTTCAGAGCAGCGTGCGGCAAGGCTTCAGGTGGTGGGAGATCGACCCGACCTTCTACATTCTCAAAGCCTTGTCGTGGACCGGCCTCGTCTGGGCGCTGAGGATGCCGCCCGAGCAAATCTTGCGCAACGAGCAGCAGCTCGGTCCGAGCGTGATCAACCGAGCGGCCGAGCAGCTCGCGGCGCATTTCAATTCCGAGCGCATTGCACTTTCCATCAGTTCGGCGTTGCACGGCGCCGAGTTGGCCGCGCTGCGGGAACGGCTGACCCGCGCTCACGACCGCGCTACGGAAGTGCTGGCAACGTTGCACTTGCCGCATATGCCGAGCCGCGATGAGGTCGCCGCCAAGGCAAAGGCGATGTTCGCCAGGACCAAATCGTTCGACGAGATCGTCGATCGGGCCCACCAGCTTCTGATGACATCGGTCGGAACGCGGCTTGCTAACCCTGGTGCCAGCCGGTCCTAACGCCATCTAACGGAAACCAATTGTTGAGCGTATCGGATCTCTCTCCGAACCATCGCGGCGTTCAGCCGTTACATAAGTCAGCACAAAACGATAATGGAGTTCCGTATGCGTATTGGATTTCTGGCGATTGGCGCCGTGATGACGGCCGGGCTTGGACTGGCGATTATGTCCGGCGATGCGACCGCGGCGCCTCTTCCCTCTTTGACCCTCTCGCAGGGCGCGCCTAGCGCGGTGCAGACCATCGATTGGCGCCGGCGCTACTGGCGGCGCAACGGCGTGTGGCCGACGGCGCCGGCCCCGATCATCGAGAATGACGTGGTGATCGAGACCGACGACGGCGACATCGTCGTGGTGCCCTTGCGGCCGGCAAGTTGCGGCCAATACCACTACTGGAACGGCAGGGCTTGCGTCGACGCCCGCTACAACGACCCCTATCTCGGCCCGAAATAACCAAGGTCGTCCTGCGCCAAGCTCTCAACGCGACGCATAAGCGCCGCGCTGAGAGTGCGGGCTACGCTGTCACTCGTTCGATTCTGACCGGCACCGGGCGGCAAACGGTATTGCAGACCGGCGAATGCGCTTGGGCAAACGCCAAGAGATCGTCGAGCTCATCGTCGGAGCAGTCGGCCTTCACATTGAGACGGATTCGGATCTGCTCGTAACCCGGCGAAACGGACTCGTCGAGCGCGAGAAGTCCGCGAACATCCAGGTCACCCTCAAGCTCGGTCGACAACGCCTCAATGGCGATGCCACGCACCGCCGCGTGCAGCACGAGCGTCGTCGTCACGCAGCCGGCCAAGGCATGGAGTAGGAACTCCACCGGGTTGGCGCCTTCATTGTTGCCAAGTAGGACCGGCGGCTCGCCGTTCATGAACTCGAAGTCTGAAGCGCGAGACATGTCCTCGCGCCCTGCCCCGTAGAAGTCGCGGATCGTGGAGCGGTTGGTGCCGCCGTCGATCCACGTGTTCCGGGCACGGAATTGGAACCGCGCTAGATTTGGGTCGGCTTTGATGGCGTCGACCGTGGCAAAGGCCGCATCCATATCGAGCCCATTCACCGTGGTTGGCTGGGCCATAGCTGTCCGGGTCTTCATCGATACCTCCATTGAGCGTGTTGGCCGCCGGACCTTCCGGCGGCGTCTGGGCTCAAGGTGGGGCTCGGTTTTCCAACCTCTCAGATCGTTTTTCGTCAAAAAGGATCGATTCGTGCCAAAATCGGGTCATGAACGCCGAGTCAACTGTCGAAGCCCTGATCGTCGCAGTGCCGGAAACCGCCGGCTCCGCCCTTTACGGCATGCTCGACGTGCTCTCGGCGGCCGGCAATCTTTGGCAGGAACTCGCCGGCACCGAGGAGGCGCGCCATCCCATCCATCCCCGCATCGTGTCCGTTTCGCGCGCGCAATTCGTTTGCGGCAACAACGTTCCGGTCGCACCGGATGTGAGTATCGACGAAGACCCCGACGCCGACATCGTCATCCTGCCCGAGCTCTGGCTCGCGCCAGACGACGACATGAAGGGACGCTACGCCGAATTGCTAGACTGGATTCGACGGCGGCACCGCGCCGGCAGCACCATCTACTCGGCGTGCTCAGGCTCGGTGATGCTCGCGGCGACAGGACTTCTCGATAACAAGGAAGCGACCTCGCATTGGGGCTATCAAGATTTGTTTCGCAGGAGCTATCCGCAAGTTCTTTTTCGGCCAGAGCCCAATCTCGCCTTTGCCGACCCCGCCGGTCGCATCGTGACCGCGGGCGGGACGACATCGTGGCACGATCTCGCGCTTCACATCATCGCGCGTCATTGCAGCCCGGGCGAAGCGCTCCGCATCGCCAAAGTCTATCTCATGAAGTGGCATGGCGAGGGGCAACTTCCCTACGCTGCGCTGGTTCGGCGCCAGCCGCATGCCGATTCCGTGGTGCGCCGATGCGAACAATGGCTCGATGCGAATTTTCGCTCACCCACCGCGGTCGCAGACGTGGTCGATGCCGCGGGGATACCGCAGCGTACTCTTAAGCGGCGATTCAAGGCCGCTACGGGCACGACCTTGATTGGCTACGTACAAAACTTGAGGATCGAGGAGGCGAAGCGCCAGCTCGAGGCAGAGACGGCGCCGTTTGATCGCATCGCCGCCGATCTCGGCTACGAGAACCTCGCGTTCTTCCGCCGCCTGTTCAAGCGTGCGACCGGGCTCACGCCCGGGCAGTACCGCAAGATGTTTCGGCCCTTCTTGGAGGCGTGATCCGACGAGACTAGCTCTGCGGCGGTGCGTGCTTGTAGTGGTCCTCGATCTTCTCGATCAGGAGCCGCCACGCTTCATGCTCGCGCGGGCCCGCTGTCTTCTCCACGGCGATCTGGAGATAAGCAAGCTCGCGCTCGATCTTCTCGCGCGGCAGCATGCGTAAGCGGCTCGCCAGGATCGCCGTCTCGATCACCGCGGCTTGCGCCCGGTTGAAGCCCTTGAACGGCGAATGGCTCGCCTCGTATACGACGCGGGTGTGAAAGCGGGGCCGTAGCTCGTCCTCCTCGACGTTCACAACCTCAAGCTCGGCATGAGCCAGAGCGCCGTCGAGCACGGCTCCGGGAATGTGGGTTGCCGACCTCGTGGGCCAGTCCTTGTTACCGGTGAGGCAGCCGGCAAACACCAGCACGTCGTCAGTGAAGTTCGCCACGGCAAACGGCGTGGCGCGAAGGTGTCGAGGGTGGTCGAGGGCGAAACGGCGCGATAATCCACCCCTCCCCGTCCTCGATCAGACCGAGCGGGGCGATATGCACCCCGCCCTCGCCGCTGAGGGTCGTGACGATGCATTCGCGGATCATGGGCATGAACTGACCTCGTAAGACACTTTACTTGGCATCCCGCGTCTTCTTGGCGGCCTCTTTCTTGGCGATGAGCGTATGGCCCGCCTGTTTCAGCCGCGTCTTATCGTCGGCCGGCGCATCCGCCGCAACGCCCCAATCGAGCGGCTCATCCTGGGCATAGCGTTTGGCGAGCCGCCAGGCGATCTCGGCGCGTGCAAGCTCGGCACCGAGATAGAACGCGTGCGCGCTGTCGGTGCCGAGGTCGAGCCTGGGATAGAGATCGAAGATCTCCCGGCTGATGTGATGGCCGTCTTTGTTATAGATGTGGATGCCGTCCTCGGCGATCTCGATGCGGAAATTCCTGTCGCGTACGGCTTCGGCGTTCTCGACGACTCCTCGATGCTCATGGGGAACGGTTTTCGCGCGTGCAGCGCGAGCAGCCCGTCGGCATAGTCCTTGGGCAATTCATGGTCGGCGCGCGGCATACATGATGCGGCGGGCGAGGTCGTGCTCCTCGACAGTCCGCCGCGTGTGCGGACTCACCTGGACCACGAGAACGTTCTTCGATCTGCAGCTCCGAGGCGATGCCGAGCAGAACGGCGGTGATGCCCGTGGTGTCGGCGTCGGTCAGCTCGGTGAGATTGCCGGTGCCCATCAAGATCTCGGCGTCGGGCCGCTCGCGGCGCACCTGGGCGTAACGCTCCAGCGAGGCCATGAAGCCGAAATGGATGGGGTCGAGCACGGGGTCGACCAGATATTTCCTGCCCTTGTTGTCGAGAGCGTCCATGGCGCGATAGAGGCAGGCCATGTCGCCGTGGTCCGGGGATCAGCACCGGCGTCGATTGAACCTCATCGGCGATGTGAAGCGTCTGTTCATTCGGCTGAGCAGGAAGTCGGCGCCCGCCTTTCCGCCACGCAGCAATTCGTCGGTGTCGGCGGAGTCAATGCTTACCTTGTAGCCTTTCTCTTTCAGGGCGCGGACCGTCTCCTCGAGATGGGGAAATGGCGTATCGGAGCGAAGCCGCCCAGTTCGATGACGTCGGCACCCTTGCCGCTGTAGTCTGCGGCACGCTTGAGGATCGATCGACGGTGAGAGCGGAGGCATCGACGATCTCGGCGAAAGATCCTGATGTCGTATTTCGACAGATCGGCCGCCTTCTGCCGCCCGGCCGAAATAGGTGGGAATGTCCTTGAGCTCGTCAGGTCCGCGCAGCACAGGCACGCCGTAGCGATCAGACAGCCGGTCGAGATCGGCTCGGCAACGGCCGGGGAGCATGATCTTGTCGGCTTCACCGTGATCGGGAAGCCGCCGCAAGATGATGTCCTCGGTCATCAGCGCCGCGACTTTCACGCCGATATCGAGCACCTTCCAGTCAAAGCCCGGGTCCATGCCGTGGAGCACGGCTTCGAGGCGCGGGCGCGCCAGATGCCCGGTCAGGAACAGGATGGATTCGGTCATGGCGGGACCGACTTTACTCGATCCGGGCGTCGCTTGCCGCTTCGCCGGACAAGCAGGCGGCAAGCGCTTGCTGCTCGCCGCGGGCAAGCAGGCTTGCCGGCACGCCGATGTCGAGCAGCATCGTGGGGAACGCCTCGTCGACTACGCCGTCACGGGCGAGCGCGCTTGCGCCAAGATGCGAGCGCCGCGGCGCAATTGACTTGATCAGGTAGCAGTGCGTGGCGCCGAGCCTGCCGGCGAGCCACAGCGCGAGGCTATCCGAGGTGAGCCGCCAACTCGCCTCGACGTCGTCGCGGTTCGAAATGAGCGCATAGGGCGCCCATACCGCGACAAGGCCACGCGAAAGGCTCGCGCGGAGCGCCTCCTCGGTCGCGCCCACTTCGAGACCAGGACGCAAGCCCGCGACCGCCCAGGCGAGCTGATCCATGGCGAGCAGCGCCATGCGGTGGGCCGAGGGGTCACCGAAGCCGAGCTGTTGCTGGCAATGGCGCACCTCGTCGGCCAAAGCCCCGCCCCCCGGCACGATAACGACAGGCACGCGCGCCGATACAATGGCGTCGAGCCATGCGGTGAGCTCCGATGAGCGGATGACGCTGCCGCCGAGCTTGACCACGACCGGCGCGTTGGTGTCAGCCGAGGTCGCGGGGGTAGCATGCGGTCGCGCCGGCGCGTGCACGGTCACCGCTCCGCTCCGCCTCGTGAGATCTCGACGCCGACGGCGCCCGGGTCCTTGTCGAGCTTCTCGATCTTGACGAAGACGCGCGCGGCGCGCGGGTGCGACAGGCAATGCTGCGCCACCTCCTCCGCCAAGGTCTCGACCAAGTTGATATGGCCACGAGCGATGATGGTGTTGATACCGCCGATGATCTCGTCGTAGTCGAAGGTGCGGCCGATGTCGTCCTCAAGGGACGCCGGAGCCGGCGTCAGGTCGACATCCACAGAGAAGCGCACACGCTGGGTGACGCCCTTCTCGTGGTGGTGCACGCCAATCTCCACGTCGCGCACATAGTCGTGCACAAAGATGCGGTCGAGGCTCTGGCCCATCGTCTGCTGGTTGGACGACACGCGTCCCAGCTTCTCCGTCATCGGTCCCGGTCCTGTCAGAGCGCTTGGCTTGCGCCGACCTCTAGCACACTGTGGCGGTGTCGGGCGCCTGCATTTGCGCTTCGGGTAAACCGATTTCTTGGGGGATCAGTGCCCGGATCCTGCTCACGGCGAGCGGATCTATGCCCCCGTCCCGCTCACCATCGCGGCACAGCGCGCCACGAAAGCCGATGACGTCAGGCCGGACCGCCAGAAGGGGCGCCACATGCGCCGGCCGCAGTGCTCCGGCGACGCCCGCAAGCAGGTCCCGCGCCCGAGCTGTTTCCACGAAGCGACCGATGTCCTCAATCGTCATGTGATCAAGGAGCGAGCCGTGGGCCTTATCGGCGGTATCGAGCATGACACCCCGGGCTCCCATCTCGGCAGCCGCAGCCACCGCGTCGAACGCCGGCATGGCGTCGGCGAAAAGGACCAGGATGACGTCAACGGACGGTGCGCTCGCGCCGACGCGCGCGAGGCAGCCGCGCGGATCGCCGCCCGGAAAAATGCCGAACTTCACATAATCGACGCCGCACGCCGCCGTGGCCAGGACAGCCGTCTCGACGGCATCGGCGTCCATGGGGAGATCGCCAATGGTGGCGCTCACCGGCACGCGGCCGTCCATGGCCGCGACACATGCCATCAACGTGGCCGGATCGACAGCGCCGAGCGCACCCCTGGCGGGGTCTTTGAGGTCGATGATATCGGCGCCGGCGCGGAGTGCCGTCTCGGCCTCGGCGGGGTCGCGCACGCTTGCGAGCAACCGGGTCATGAGGCCGTCCCGTCAGGCTTGGCGGGCATCAGCGGAATAGCCAATCGAAGACGCCGCCGCTACCACCGCTCGGCGCGGCGGTCCGCCCCCGCCGGGTCGATCGCGGTTGTGGCTGGCCGCCAAACCCAAAGAAGCCGTCGTCCTGACGCGCGACGGGCGTCGACTTCTGCCGCGTCTGGCGAAGGGTAATCTCGTTGGCGTGACCGTCGGGATCGGTGACGACCACCGAGACGGCCTGCCAATTCCACTGCGCGGGCTTGTCGCCCCAAGCATGGGGTTCGATGGAGACGACCTTGTTCGCGCGCGTGTCGACGATGGCGACGTATTGCAGGTCCTCGCCATCACCGACGATACCGGCGTCGTATTTCAAGAGCCCAATGCCGGTCAACGCACCGCGCAACAGCTTCCACTCCAGGATCTTCGGCTTACCCGCCCCGAACATCTCCAGTTCGGCCCGGAGCGAGCCGTAGTCGGGGTTGCTTGCCAGGTAGCGACCGGGCGACGGTTCGGTGATGATCCAACCGTCGACGTCAGGCCCCAGCGGAGCACCAACGGCAACGGGGACTTCCTGCTTTAGGCGGACAAGGGCTTCGCGGCTCTCGGTCTGGAACGGATCCTTGGCCAGGGCCTTGTTGTAGTCATAGATCGCCTCGTCGACGCGCTCTTGCGCCTCGTAAATATTGCCTCTGATGCGCAGCGCGAGCGGATCGCTCAAACTGAGCTCGAGTGCCTGATTGACATCGAGTAGAGCCTCGTCGACCGCGTCGGACCTGAGTTTCGCCTCGGCGCGCATGGCGTAGGCCTTCGCGTTCGTCGGATCGATCTCTAGGGCGCGGTTGTAGTCGCCGATCGCATCGTCGTAACGGCGGTTGTTGGCAAACAGCACGCCGCGCTCGACATAGGCCTCGACAAGGTTGGGATCGAGCTCGAGCGCCTTGTCGAAGTCGGCGATCGCCTCCTTGAACCTGTTCTCGGCGGCGTAGGCCTCAGCGCGAAGCAAGACGAGCTTGGGCTGCGGCAGATCGGGCTCGAGATCGAGGGCCTGGGTCGCATCGCCGGCCGCCTCGCCGTA
>JAWKWG010000038.1:0-12389 GCA_041397675.1 Hyphomicrobiales bacterium
AAGTCGCGGCCTTATCGATGCTGAATACGACGCCCGAAGACGACGCGCCAGAGCACGCCGAAACCAGGCGGTACCGCGCGCTCTTTATTTCCGACATTCATCTCGGCACCAAGGCCTGTCAGGCCGAGGCCTTTCTCGACTTCCTGCGCCATCACCACGCGCCCAAGATCTACCTGGTCGGCGACATCGTCGACTTCTGGCGCATCAGGCGCGGCATCTATTGGCCGCAAAGCCATAACGACGTGCTGCAGAAGTTGCTGCGCCAGGTGCGCAAAGGCACCGACCTCGTGTTCATTCCCGGCAACCACGACGAGGTCATGCGCGACTATTGCGGCTCGCGCTTCGGCGGCGTGTCGATCGAGCGCCAGACCATCCACACATCCGCCGACGGCCGGCGCTATCTCATCATGCATGGCGACGAGTTCGATGTCGTGGTGCGCTACGCCAAGTGGCTCGCGCTGTTCGGCGACTGGAGCTACACGGTGGCGCTGTGGCTCAACACCCATCTCAACGTGGTGCGCCGCTGGTTCGGCATGCCCTATTGGTCGCTGTCGGCCTATCTCAAGCACAAGGTGAAGCGCGCGGTGAATTATATCGGCGAGTTCGAGCAGGCGCTGGCGCAGGAAGCGCGCCGCCACGGCGCGCAAGGCGTGGTGTGCGGCCACATCCATCACGCGGCCATGCGCCAAGTCGGCGACGTGCTCTACATCAATACCGGCGACTGGGTCGAAAGCTGCACCGCCGTTGCCGAGACCGAGGAGGGGACTTTCAAGATCATCCGTTGGAACCCGCATCGGGATCTGCGTTCGCCAGAGACGCCTGCCGACAAGTCCCGCGCCGAGGAGCTTGAGGCTGCCGCCTGATGCGCATCCTCGTCGCGAGCGATGCCTGGTACCCCCAGGTGAATGGGGTGGTCCGCACCTATGAGCGGCTCGCCCAAGAGGTGCCCAAGCTTGGCGCCGAGATCGCTTTCCTCGTTCCCACGAACTACCGCACCTTGCCGTGCCCCACATACCCCGAGATCAGGCTGGCGCTCGTCACGCCCGGCACCGTCGCGCGCTTTATCGACGAGGCCGCGCCCGACTTTATTCATATCGCCACGGAGGGACCGATCGGGCTCATGACGAGGCGCTATTGCCGCAAGATGAAGCGACCCTTCACCACGAGCTACCACACGCGCTTCCCTGAATATGTCTCGGCCCGGCTGCCAATTCCTGAGTCTTGGTGCTAGCGTTCCAGCGCCGCTTTCACAATGGTGCCGCCGCGACCTTCGTCGCCACGCAGTCCGTCGAGGACGATCTGAAAGCGCGCGGCTTCGAGCGCATGATGCGCTGGACCCGTGGCGTCGACATCGAGCTGTTCCGCCCGCGTACCGTACGAGTGTTCGGCGAGCAGCCCGTGTTTCTCTATGTCGGCCGCGTCGCCGTCGAGAAGAACATCAAGGCGTTCCTCGATCTCGATTTGCCGGGCCGCAAAGTGGTGGTCCGGTACTGGCCCGCAAGTCTCTGAACTCAAGCGGCGCTATCCCGACGTGCTGTTCGCCGGTCACAAGGAAGGCGAGGATCTCGCCAAGGCTTACGCGTCCGCCGACGTGTTCGTGTTCCCGAGCCTGACCGATACGTTCGGCCTCGTGCTGCTCGAGGCGCTGCCTGCGCGTGCCGGTCGCCGCCTATCCGGCCAGCGGTCCGAAAGACGTGCTCACCGACCCGGCCTGCGGCGTGATCAGCGACGATCTTCAGGCCGCGGCGCTCGCCGCGCTCAAGCTCGACCGCGCGGCGGCGCGGGCGCATGCACTGGACTTCAGCTGGGAGAATTCGGCGAGGGAGTTCGTGGAGAACGTTCTGGCGGCGCACAATCTCGGCCTGCCCGAGCGGCGCCGGCTTTTGCCGCGTTGGCGGGGCCGGGGGTCTTCGCAAAAGAAAGCGGCTCGACCGGGGGGAGATCGAGCCGCTTATTTATCATGCGTCAGTTTGGGGGACGCTTTGGGGGAACTTGCGTCCACCCAGAGATGGTTAGCGACCCGTATTCTTTCAAGAGGTGGGATGCCAACTTGTCGCACCCGGGGCCCTAAGCTACTGATGAAGCTCGCTTAAAATTCTAGCCGAACAGGGCCGAACGTTTGACGCCGTGGAGCTTGTCCAGGGTCAGGGGCTCGGGCCGCTCGAACCGTTCGGCTTCAGGGGCGTCTCCTGGGGGCGCCGACCCCATCATCTGGTCGACCTCGTCCTGCTTCAGGCCTTCGCCCTCGGCCTGCGGTCCGTCGAGGAGGTCGGTCTCTTCCTGCGCGAGGCGCTCCATCTCCGCGCTGATGCCGCCGATCCGCGACGCAATGTCGTCGACCCCCCAGATTTTGATCATGGCGTTGACGCGCTGCTCGATGAAGCGGAGGGCCCGGACCACCTTGTCGGTACGCTGCCCGGTGATGTCCTGGAACGAGCAGGCGGTATAGATGTCGATGGCCCGATGATCGAGCCGGTCGCAGAACTCGACCGCGACCCCCTTCTCGCGAAGCGTCCAGGCGATCTCCTGCACGTCCTCCGCCGCCGACAGGATCTCGGACGTCGCCGCCTCGGTCGCCTCGACGATCAGATCAAGCTCGCCGGAGACGTCCGTGAGCTGCTTGTCGAACCGGTGCGGCGGCTTGAGCGAGGCAATCTCGCGGCGCGTGCGTGCGATGGCCTCGCTCATGTCGCCGAGTTCGGAGAGCACGCTCGTCAGGGCGACATGGCGTTGCGGCTTGAGCACCGCGGTTTCCAGCCTGGCCATCGCGTCGAGCAGCATCTGGATTTCCGGAGCGCGATTGCGGCGGGCAAATTCCGCCAAGAACCAGCGGCCGAGCGGCGTCCCGCGCAAGGTTGCCTCAAGCGCAGCATAATCCTCTGCCAGCCCTTGCTTGGAGGGCCCGGATTTCGGTTGCGATGGTTTGGCGCCGTCTGGAGCGCGTTCCGGCATGATGGCAAGGCTACCTGATTCGGAGTAAGGGCCGAACGTAGCAGGCGTAACGCAGGGGATTCGTTAACGTCTATGGCAAACCGTTTGCAAACCGCGCCCGCGTGGCCGTCGCTGGCTTGGCGCCTCGGCTTCCTCTATGCCGCCCTGTTCCTGGTGGTCGGCTGCTACCTGCCGTATTTCCCGGTCTGGCTGAAGTCGCGCGCGCTCGACGCCGACCAGATCGCCATATTGCTGGCGACCCCACTCTACGTTCGCATCATCTTCACGCCGGCGATCAGTTTCGCCGCTGACCGCCTCGGCGGCCGCCGCCCCATCCTCATCGCGCTCGCCTGGGGCTCGTTGGCGTCGTTCGGTCTGCTATGGGTGTCGGCCGGCTTCTGGCAGATGCTCTTCGCCGTCAGCCTGCTCGCCATCAACTGGACGACGATCATGCCGCTGATCGAGACCGTGGCGGTCAGCGGGATCCGCAAGACCGGCCTCGATTACGGGCGCGTCAGGCTGTGGGGCTCGCTCAGCTTCATCGCCGCGAGCCTCGGGGCAGGCGTTGCCATCCAATGGCTCGGCCCGCAGTCGGTTCTGTCTCTTCTCGTCGGCGCAACCGTGCTGATGATCGCCGGCAGCTATCTCGTGCCGCGTGACATCGACGACAGGGGGGCAGGCGCGGCCACCACGCTACGCCGTCTCAAGTTGAGCGACGCCTTCGCGCTGTTGCGCGCGCCGCTCTTTCTCCTGTTCGTGGCCGCGGCAAGTTTGATCCAGGGCAGTCATGCGCTGCTTTACGCTTTCGGCTCGCTGCACTGGCGCGCGCAAGGCTTCACCGGCGGCACGATCGGCGCGCTGTGGTCCATCGGCGTTGTCGCCGAGGTTGCATTGTTCGCCGTCTCGGGCCGGGTCATCGCCAAAACGGGCACGGCGCGGCTCTTGATGCTCGCCGGCCTCGCCGCGGTCCTGCGCTGGGGCTTCCTCGCGGTCGATCCGCCGCTCTGGGCCACCGTGTTGCTCCAGTCGCTTCACGCCATGACCTTCGGCGCGGCCCATCTCGCCGCCATCCATTTCCTGACGCGCGCCGTGCCGGAGGACCGGGCCGCCACCGCGCAAGGCCTCTATGCCGCAGTGGTGGCGGGGCTCGTCATGGGCTCGGTAACGATCCTCTGCGGCCCGCTCTATCGCATGCTCGGGGGCGAGGCTTACGGTGTTATGGCAGCCCTGGCGCTAGGCGGTGCTGCCTGCGCCTTCCTCCTCATGCAGCGTTGGCGCGGCGAAGTCGTGGTGGCCGATCCTTCGCACCCAGAGATGGCGGTGGCCGTGCGCCCAAAAGCCGCGCGCCGTTGATCGCGCTCAATGAAGGGCTACGTCAGGAGCGTAGACTCCGGCATTCTCAAGGAGGCTCCCATGACGAGATTTGGAACGATTCTGGTGGCGGCAACGTTGGCGATCGCCGCGTCGTCTGGTCTGGCCCAGGCCGGCGAGCACATGATGGGCGGTCAAGGCATGATGGGCGACGATGACCACGGCATGATGGGCAACGACGACCATGCCAAAGGGATGATGGGTGACCAGGGCACGATGGGCGACGGCGATCACGGCCAAGGCATGATGGGCGGTCAAGGCATGATGAGCGGCGACCACAACCAGGGCATGATGGGCAACGGCGGCAATAGCGAGAACGACGGCGAGTGATTTGACCTATCATTTCTCGAAGACCATCGACGTGCCGTTTGCCCAAGCGGTCGATCGCGTGACCGACGCGCTGAGGGCAGAAGGCTTCGGCGTGCTGACCGACATCGACGTCGCCGCCACCATGAAGGCGAAGCTCGGCGCCGAGTTCAGGCCCTATCGCATTCTGGGCGCGTGCAATCCGAAGCTCGCGTATCGTGCGCTCGAGCTCGAAGACAAGATCGGCACCATGCTGCCCTGCAACGTCATCGTGCAGGAGCACGGCGGCAAGGTCGAGGTCTCCGCCGTCGATCCCGCCGCCTCGATGCAGGCCATCGATAACCCCATGCTGGCCGAAGTAGCCACGGAAGTTCGGGCCAAGCTTAAGCGCGTCATCGATAGTCTTTAGCCCCAGAGCGCCGGCGAGGGCGGCAGCACCATGCCGCCCTCGTAGGTGAGCCCCGGTTCGCGATCGCGTTCGAGCAGAAGCGGGCCATCGAGATCGACGAAGTCGGCGTCTTGCGCGACGAGGAGCGCAGGCGCCATGGCGAGCGACGTTGCGACCATGCTGCCGACCATCACCTCCATGCCGAGCGCGCGCGCTTGACGCGCGACGCGCAGCGCTTCCGTTAGACCGCCCGTCTTGTCGAGCTTGACGTTCACCGCGTCGTAGCGGCCGACGAGCCCTTCGAGCGAGTCATGATCGTGCACGGACTCATCGGCGCAGACCGGAACGGCCCGCGCGATCTCGCCGAGGATCGCGTCATCACTGGCCGGCAAAGGCTGCTCGACAAGCTCGATACCGGCCTCGGCCGCGGCGGCAAGAAGCGACTCGGTTTCATGCGGTTGCCAAGCTTCGTTGGCATCGGCGATCAGCCGCGTTTCGGGCAGCGCCGCGCGGACGGCCATGAGCCGCTCACGATCGCCGTCGCCGCCGAGCTTCAGCTTCAGCAGAGGAAAGCCGCGGGCCGTCGCGGCCTGCTTGGCCATGGTCTCCGGCGCGGCAAGAGAGATGGTGAAGGCGGTCGGCACGGCGTGAAGCGGAGGGAGGCCCGCCAGGCCAGCAGCGCGCGTACCGGATCGCTTGGCTTCCAAATCCCATAGCGCGCAATCAAGCGCGTTCCGCGCCGCGCCTGGCGGTAGCGCGGTCTGTAGCGCTGTTCGGCTGAGACCGTCATGAAGCGCGGGCGCAAGCGCTTCGATCGCCGCGGTCACGCCCTCGACGCTCTCGCCGTAGCGCGGATAGGGCACGCACTCGCCGCGGCCCACGACCTGGCCGTCGCCGATCTCCGCCACCACCACGACGGCCTCGCGTTTTGAGCCCCGGGCGATGGTGAAAGTGCCCCGGATCGGCCAGCGCTCGACCCTGACGGCGAGTTTGAGCGGGCTCCCACCACTGTTAAGGTCAGCCCCGGAAGCCCCCATATCGCCTTTCTTTCTCCTGTGTTTTCGTCCAAAAACAGAGCACTTCTAACGCCGTCGGGCGCCTTCAGCGTAGAGTACGAGCCAAGCTAAGCCCTTCCATGCTCAAGCGCGACCACCAGCTCGTCCTGCCGACGCAAGCCCGTGCCCCCGGCTTTCGCGTCGAACTCAGGGGCACCACTTTCCGGCTGATCGCGACCGGCGCCTGGACCGTGGCCGAGGCCACCGAGCTTGACGCGGCCCTGAAGCGCTTGCGCGTGCCGATCCCGCCCACGCCGGACTTTACCGGCGAGATGGACATCGCTGGCATCGCCGAGATCGACACTGCCGGCGCCTGGCTCCTTCAGCGCACTGCCAACGCCTGGCAGAAGGGCGGCTTGCGCACCCATTACGCCGGCGCCACCGAGAGCTTCCGCATCCTCATCGAGGAGGTCCACCGCCGCGGTCAAGCCAAGCTTCCGCTGATCGAGAAGCCCAGTCTCGCGAGCCAGCTGGTCGACAGCACGACCAAGGCGCTGACCGGCGTGTGGGACGAAGCCATCCAGCTGACGGCGTTCCTCGGCGAGGTGTGTGCTGCCTTCTGGCGCATGATCAAGCAGCCGTGGCGCTTTCGCCCCATCTCCTTCTTCCATCACCTCGACCATGCGGGCTTGCGTGCCGTGCCCATCATCGCGCTGATCTGCTTCCTGATCGGGGCCGTCGTCATGCAACAAGGCGTGGTGCAGCTCAGACCGTTCGGCGCCGAACCGTTTGCCGTCAACATGGTCGCGATCCTTGCCTTGCGTGAGGTGGGCATCCTGCTCACGGCCATCATGGTGGCGGGCCGCTCGGGCTCGGCGTTCACCGCCGAGATCGGCTCGATGAAGATGCGCGAGGAGATCGACGCCATGCGTACCCTCGGCATCGATCCCATGGACACGCTGGTCTTGCCGCGCGTGCTGGCGCTCGTCGTCGCGCTGCCGCTTCTCACCTTCCTCGGCGATATCATGGGGCTCGCCGGCGGCGGCGTCATGGCGTTCGGCGTGCTTGGCCTCGATGTCTCGACCTATGTCGACAAGCTGCACGAGGCGGTGGACTACAAGCACTTCCTCGCCGGCATGATCAAAGCGCCATTCGCCGCTGTTATCATTGCCCTTGTCGGCTGTCTCGAAGGGCTCAAGGTTGAGGGCAGCGCCGAGTCTCTCGGCACCCACGTCACCTCCGCCGTGGTCAAGGCGATCTTCCTTGTGATCATCTTGGATGCCGTGTTCGCCATGTTCTTGTCGGGGATCGGGGTGTGATCGTCGAGAACAACCGAGAAGTGGTCATCCGCGTGCGCGGGCTCGCCAAGAGCTTCGGCAGCCATCAGATTTGGGACGCGCTCAGCCTCGACGTCTATCGCGGCGAGATCCTTGCCATCGTCGGCGGCTCGGGTCAGGGCAAGTCGGTGCTGATGCGCGTCATCACCGGCCTGGTGAAGCCGGACACCGGCGTGGTCGCGTTGTTCGGCCAAGACGCGAAGACGCTCACCCCGCAAGCGCGCCTCGCCATCGAGAAGCGCTGGGGCATCCTGTTCCAGGACGGCGCGCTGTTCTCCTCGCTGACGGTCTTGCAGAACATCCAAGTGCCGATGCGCGAGCATCTCGAACTGCCGCAAGCGATGATGGACGATCTCGCCTTTCTCAAGCTGACCATGGTCGGCCTGCCGCCCGTGGCCGCGCACAAATTCCCGTCGGAGCTTTCCGGCGGTATGCGCAAGCGCGCAGGGTTGGCGCGCGCACTGGCGCTGGACCCCGAGATCGTGTTCCTGGATGAGCCGACCGCCGGCCTCGACCCGATCGGCGCGTCGGACTTCGATCACCTGATTCGCAAGCTACAACAGACACTTGGGCTGACGGTCTATATGGTGACCCACGACCTTGATACCATCTTCACGGTGTGCGACAGGGTGGCCGTCTTGGCCGACAAGAAGATCGTGCGGACGGGATCGCCGGACGAACTGCAGCGCCAACCCAATCACCCGTGGATCAAGGAATACTTCTGCGGCGAACGGGCCCGCGCCGCGAGCCCGACCGAGCAGCGAAGGCTGATTGTCTGATGTCGCTTGCCTGTTGAGGGTCTCATGGAAACCAAAGCCAACTACCTGATGATTGGCGGCTTCGTCCTGGGCGTGCTCGTGCTCGCCTTCATCTTCGTGTTCTGGATGAGCAACTTTGCCGGTGGCGGCAAGCGCTACAAGATCGTGTTCGAAAGCTCGGTCGCGGGCCTCACCTCGGGATCGAGCGTCTCCTTCAACGGCATAAAAGTCGGTGAGGTGCAGTCTTTTGCTCTGGACCCGGATGACGGACGCAAAGTCCAGGTGCTGGTGAGCGTGGACGACAAGACGCCAGTGCGCGCAGACTCGCGCGCCAAGATCCAGTCGCTCGGCCTGACCGGCGGCAGCGGCATCGAGATCACCCCAGGCACGCCCGACTCGCCGCTGCTGGTGGCGACGGCGGAGGATCCGGTCCCTGTTATCGAGGCCGACCGGAGCTCAGGGCAGGGTCTGTTCGACGCGGCACCAGCAGCGCTCAACAACGCCAACGTGCTCATCGAGCGGCTCGACGATCTCGTCGCCAAGAACGAGAAGGCAATCACCACGACGCTGACCAATGTCGAGCAGTTCACCACCATGCTGAATGCGAAGAACGAGGAGATCAGCCAGGCGATCACCGACGTGAGCGCCGGCGCCAAGGCCTTCTCCAGCCTGAGCAGCAAGCTCGAGGTCTCGCTGGGGGAGAACATGGATGGGTTGACCCGGCAGGCCAGGGAGAGCCTGCAGGAATTCAGCGCCGCCATGCGGGAAGGGCGCCGCGCGGCGGCCACTTTGAACCGGATTCTCGAGAAGTTAGAGGCTGATCCGCGGGGCTTTTTGCTTGGTGGATCACAGGTGCCGGAATACACTCCCAGAGGTCAATAAGGGCACCTGGGGGGCCGCCAAGTGCCTGGTAATAGGGGGCGATCGGACATGTCTCGGTCGGCGCCGATTCTTGCTGCGGGCTTGATTTGCCTGGGCCTGCTCGGCTGCGCGATTGCCGGCGGCGGCGGCAGGGCCCCCGACACCTACGACCTCGTCGCACCAAGGAGCTTCGCCGGCAGCACGCGGGCCGCGCCCTGGCAGCTCGTGGTCTATGAGCCCACCGCCGTGCATGCGCTCGAGACGGACCGCCTGATGGTCCGCCCGCGGGCCGACCAGGTCTCCTACTACAAGGGCGTCGCCTGGAGCGACCGGCTGCCGCGGCTGGTGCAGGCCCGCATGATCGAGAGCTTCCAGAACTCAGGCGCCGTCAAGGCGGTGAGCGCGACGAGTGGCCAGTTTGGCCTCGCCACGGAGCTTCGCGCCTTCCAGGTCGACGTGTCGAGCGGCCGCGCCGCCGCCGAGGTCGATATCTTCGCCAAGCTGATCAACAACGCATCGGGACGGGTGGTGGCGACGCGCGGCTTCAGCGCCCGCGTGCCGGCCACGACCGACAAGCCCGGCGACGTCATCGCCGCGCTGAACCAAGCCTTCACCGAGGTGCTGCAAGACATCACCACCTGGGTCGCCGCCAGGCGGTAGCAGTCTCCGCGATCCCGCGATGATGTGACTCGGCCTGTCAGCCGCTCACGCCATACCCTTGAAACGAATCCTGAAAAAGAAAGGGCCCCCTCGCTCGAAGTGAGGAGGGGGCCTTGGCTCTGGGGGAGCCTCGCGTCGTCTCGTTAGCGCAAGCGCCCGCTGGCATGCGCGAGCAGCAGATAAACGCGTCCGGTCTCGGACGTCAGGTAGTTCTGCAGCATGTGGCCTTGCGGGTCAGACTGCTCGGCTTCCGCGAGCAGGCGCTCGAAATCGCTGATGTAGCGGTCGACCGTGTTGCGGAACTCGCCTTCGCGGTCATAACGGCCCGAGATCTCGTCGAACGTTGCCTGGCCGTCGTAGCTGTAGATATGGCGTCCAAGCACGCCGCGCTCGCCGGCCCGCAAGCGGTACCAGACATCGGCGGCCGTGCGCGGGTCGATGGCGTGCGACAGCTCCTCGATGCGGAGCTGGCTCGCGCTCGAGGCAGGGGCGCGACCGCCATAGGCTTGGCCGCCGTAATTTTGATCGCTCGGAGCCCAGCTGCGGCCTGACGCACTCGAAATCTGCTGGGCAAGGCCGCCCGCAGCCTGGTCGAGATCGGTGGCCTCTTGCGGCCGGCCTCTCGGGTCGAAGCGCGGCATCGGCGGCAGGCCATAGCCCTCATCTCCACGTGGCGGGAAGGATTGCGCTGGCCGGGCCGGCTGCGGCTGCGGCTGATAAGGAGTGGGATTGCTGCTGAGAGACGAAGCTTGCCGCGTGAGGGCAGGGCTCATCGCCTCGATCTCGCGGAACTGATCGGTCAGCGCCTTGCGGATCGCAGCGGTCGCCTGCGCGGTCTGCTCGGGCAGAGTGTCCATCCGCTTCTGCATCTCCGAGCGCAACGCATCGAGATCGCTTGCCGTCTTCTGCGCCACCTCGCGCATGCCGCGCGACGTGTGATCGAACTGCCCGCGCATCTGCTCGAGTTGCTTGCCGATCTGGGTGATGACCGTCTCGAAGCTACCCTTGAGGTCGCCGACAGCGCGGGCGGTGTGGGCTTGCGCCTCTTGGCGCAGCTTCTCGATCTGAGCGAGCGCCTGCTGTGCCTGACTGGCGGTGTCGCGGCCAAGCGCGGTCGTCACCTGCTTGGCGCGGGCCTCGGCCTGGTTCAGAGCGCCGTCCACGATGCCCGCATAGTTGCGCATCATGGCATCGAGGTCCTGCGCCTTGGTGTTGACCGTGTGGAGCAGGGCGATGATCGATTGGTGGCGGCCCTCGAGGATCGAGTCGATCTTGGCATTCGAGGAATCGAGTGCCTTGGCCGCGGTGAGGATGGCCTGGCCCTGGTTCTCGAACCGCTGGGTGAGGCCGTGGATCTGCTCGAGCAGGCCCTTCGACACTTCGCGCAGATTGCCGGTCTGGCTGGTCAGGATGCCGATGGCTTCCTTCGATTGCGCGCCGACCTGCTCCGCTGTCTGCTGCATCATCTGCGAGTTTTGGGCGAGCACCTGGTTGAGGTGTGCGGTCTGCTTGCCGAACGTCTCATCGACAAGGCGCGTATGCTCGCCGAGCATCTGATCCGTCTCGGCGGTGCGCTGACCGAAGGTCACGTCGATAGCCTTGAGCCGCTCTGCGAGCGAGGTGATCACGAGCTGCGCCCGCTCGCTCATGGTCTGATCGAGCGCGGCGGTCTGCTGAGTGATCGCCTCTTCGAGCACCTTCGCCTTCTCAAGCAGAGACTTGGTGAACACGTCGGCCCGCTCGGCAAGCGTCCTGTCGAGAGCGATGGCGCCCTGATTGACCGCCGAGGTGAACTGGTTCGTGCGGTCCTTCAGCGTCTTGTCGATACCAGTGGCCTTCTCGTTGATCGTCTCCTCGAGGCCAAGGGTGTTTTGGGCGAACGTCTTGGAGAGCGCTGCCGTGCCTTCGCCGAGCGTCTTCTCGAACGTAACGATGCCGTGCGACACGACGCCGGTGAACGCCTCGGTGCGGTCGGCGAGCGTCTTGTCGAGGGTGACGGCGCTCTGCGCCACCACCGCGGTCAAGCCGTCGGTGCGCTCCTTGATCGTCTTGTCGAGGGCGACGGCGCCTTGTGCCACGACGTTGGTCAGCGCGTCGGTGCGCTCGGCGAACGTCTTGTCGAGCGTGACTGCGCTCTGCGCCACCACGTTGGTGAACGTATCGGTGCGCTCCTTCAGCGCCTTGTCGAGGGTGACAGCACCCTCGGCGATCAGGCCGGTGAAGGCCGCGGTGCGGTCCTTCAGGGTCTTGTCGAGGACGATGGCGCCCTGGGCGACGGAGGTTTCGAGCCCCTTGATGCGCTCGGCGAGCGAGCTCTGCAGGGCCTCGGTGCGCTCCTTCATGGTGTTGTCGAGAGCGGTGGTCCGCTGCGCCACGACACTTTCGAGCGAGGAGAGATTCTGGGTCGCGCTGTCGATCACCTTGGTCAGGCGGCCTTGCTCTTTGGTCAGCCGCTCGAGCAGGCCAGGCACCGCGTCGGCCACCTTGGCTTGCGCCTTGTGCACCTGCTCCGCGGCTTCGCTGGAGCGGGACACGAGGAGCTCGGTGAGCTGCGCACCGCGCTCGGCAAGCTTCTTGTCGATCGCGCCGCTCGCGTTTGAGATGTCGCGCGAAACTTGCGCGCCCACGCCCTTCAACGCCTCGCTGACGCGGGCACTGTTGTTGGCAAGCGCCTCGCGCTCGGTGGCAAGTTCGCTGATCAAGGTTCTGACGCGAAGCTCGTTCTCGCCGTAGGAGCGCTCGAGGGCCGCGACCTCGTTGTGCACCATGGCTTCGAGCTCGC
>JAWKWG010000039.1:0-8024 GCA_041397675.1 Hyphomicrobiales bacterium
ATATCCTGGCCGAGACCAGCTACACCGAGCTTGCGGCGCCAGAGACGCTCGCGCCGTCCCTCGCCCTTGTTGATGTCGACAACACGACGCTTGTCTCGGCAACGGTCAAGATCACCGATGGTTTGACCGCCGGCGACGTGCTGTCCGTCGGTGGGCTGACGAGCGGGACCGACGGCGGCGTCACCTGGAGCTTTGATGCGAATTCGGGCGTGCTTTCCTTCAGCGGAGAGGCCGCTAAGGCGACCTACGCGGCGCTTCTGGCTCAGGTCGGTTTCGCCTCGACTAGCCAGGATCCGACGGCGATGGGCGCCAATCTGGATCGCACGATCCACTGGCAGGCAAACGACGGGCTCGATGTCAGTGCCGCTGTGGCCTCAACGGTCATCATCAACGCCATCAACGATGAACCAATTGTCGTCGCCGTCGACCTCGGTGCGATCGACGAGGATACATTCCGCCTAATCACCACCGCCGAGCTGTTGGCTGGCGCATCCGATGTCGACAGTCCATCGCTCAGCATCTCCTCGCTGTCGATTCAGAGCGGCAACGGTGAATTGGTCGACAATCACGACGGCACGTGGAGCTTCACGCCCGCGGAGAATGACAATACCGAGGTGACGTTCGCCTATAGCGTCACGGACGGCGAGAACGCGGTCTCGTCGACGGCGACACTCGATCTGACGCCGGTCAACGATCGGCCAAGCGTAAGGCTCGACAACTTCATCGTGGAACTCCCGGAAGACGTCTCGACCGCGGAACACATCAAGGTCGCGGACATCGTGATCATCGATGATGATCAGGGCACAAATATCTTGAGCCTGACGGGCAACGATGCATTTGCGTTCGAGATTGTCGGTAACGAGCTGTTCCTGAAGGCAGGAACGATGCTCGACTTCGAGTCCAAGGCCAACTACGAGGTCGAGGTCAAGGTCGACGATCCCACGATCGTCTCGAATAACGTTGCAGCTGCTCCCGGCAAGGTGAGCGATACGCTCCACGTCGGCAATGTTTCGCCGGAAACCATCTTTGGCACGCCGGAAAAAGACACACTTCACGGCGGTTCGGATATTGATTTTATCTATGGCCAAGCGGGCAACGACACGCTGTACGGCGATGACGGAAATGACTTCCTCGACGGGTCCAGCGGCAAGGACAGGCTCTTTGGCGGCGATGGCGATGACACGCTAGTCGGCGGTCGGGGCCGTGATATCCTCGAGGGTAACGGTGGCGCCGATAGTTTCGACTTCAACTCGATCAAGGACAGCAAGCGCGACACGATCCTCGATTTCGAGCGCGGCCAGGACGAAATCGATCTAAGCACCATCGACGCCAAGAAGGGCGGGGGCAATCAGAAGTTCAAGTGGATCGGCAAGAGCGATTTCCACGGCAAGAAGGGCGAGTTGCACTACATCGACAAGGGCTCCAAAGTCATCGTGCAGGGCGACGTCAACGGCGACGGCAAGGCCGATTTCCAAATCTTCTTAAAAGTCGGCGCGCTCGATAAGGGCGACTTCCTGCTGTAGGCAGCATCCTCGGCGTGCGGCTAGCGCACAGGCGTCACCGCGTCCTTATCGAGGCGGTAGTTAAACGCACAAGTCTCTTCAGCCGGCTTGTTGCAAGGCAGGCCGGACGTGGTCACGTGCATCGTGTGGGTCGAGCCGCTCGACGAGAACTTGTAGCTTTTGACGAAGTCCTCGAACACGAGGTCCCAGTAGCTCACGCCGTCGAAGAAATAGAGTTGCAAGGTGCAGCCGATGTCGTTGCACAGCGGATTGCGCGCGCCGTCGCATTTGAATCGGGCGAAGTCGGCGACCCAATCGGCCTTACCGTCGCCGTTGAGATCCTCGTTGCTGAGAATTGCGTCGGTATCCGGCTTGCCGCCAATGGCGCGGCAGATCTGCGCTGCTTCCGCCAGGGTGTCGGAGATGTTTTCAGGCACTTCCGCAGCGCGTGCCGGCGCGAGGCCAAGTCCGGCCATTAGAGTGAGGCTTGCGAAGGCCGCAATGCCGGAACGCGAGACGCGATGGAAGGTCAATTGGCGGCGCTTGCGCGTATGGTGCCGGGGAAGCCAGCCGTCTTGGTCGATAGCGTGGCGCCCGAGGCCTGGGGATTGATGCGCGACTTGTCGACGGCGCTCTTGCGTTTCGTCGACGGTTTCGGTCCGCAGATCACCGAGCGCAGATGAGCCGGGCCGTCGCTGGCTGACGCTTGTATCGCCAGCCCGTCGAGGCTCGTGCCGAACAGCGATTTCCAGAAGTAGCGCTTGAAGCCGTTCTCGAGCAGCTGGGCGGCGCGGGCATTGCGGGTGCGGGTCGACGGCTCGCCAAGCACGACGGCGACGAGCTTGCGGCCGTCGCGGGTGGCGCTGACTACGATGTTGAATCCGGAATCGCAGATGAAGCCGGTCTTCATGCCGTCGGCGCCGGGAAAGCTAATGAGAAGGCCGTTATGCGTCCTGAGGTTCTTCTGGCCGACCTGCACGCTTTTCTCGGCGAAGATATCCGCATGCTCGGGGAACTCGATGATGAGCGCGCGGGCGAGCCGCGCGAGATCGCGAGCCGTCGTGTACTGACGCTCGTCAGGAAGGCCGTTCGGGTTGGCGAACGTGGTCTTGGTCATGCCGAGACGCTTCGCGGCCTCATTCATGCGGGCGATGAACGCTTCCTCGCTGCCGCCCACGGTCTCGGCGATCATCATGGCGACATCATTGGCCGATTTGACGATGAGCACTTTGAGAGCGGTATTGAGGTCGATTGAGCCCCCCTCAGGTAGTCCAAGCTTGGTCGGCGCCTGGAGCGTCGCTTTCTTCGAACATGTCACCTTGGTGTCGCCCGAAACCTCGCCGTCCCGCATGGCCTGGAAGGTGACGTAGGCGGTCATCAGCTTGGTGAGGGAGGCGGGGAACCACGGGGCGTCGGGCTCCTCGGAGTAAAACACCGTGCCGTTATAGGGCTCGAAGACGAGGGCGGGGCTTGCCGTGGCAAGTGACGGCGCCAGCAACAGGATGGCGGCGGCAAAGCCTAGACAGGCGCGCCTCAGCATCTTCATCTCCCTCGTTCTTGTCGACGCCTTGCGCCTTTTGCCCATCCCACGCCCGGTTGTTTCCGGCCGCGACCAAAACCACAAGCTGACGGGCTACCCCAACCCCGCAAACGGCTCGTGCCCCATATTCACCCGAAATTCGACTGTTCCGTGACAGATGCGGAAAACACTGTCTTTCGATAGCCGGATTATTGCCAGGCCCTTGGGGCGTTGGAACCGCCGAATTTGCGACTCTTGGCGATACCGCATTATTTATGGGTCGTCAGACTAGCGTCCCCAATAGGTTTCGCAACCCGCGAATTCCCCTTCTCCTCGCTACTCTCGCGGCGATAGAACTAGCAGCCCGGGGTCGTTTGTCGCGGCCTGGCCACAGCCTCCGGGAGCGGAACTTGCGATGAACGAGACAGTAAGGCGCACGCAGCTTGCCGCCGCTCTCCGCCGCGTCGCAGAGGGCGACCGTGCCGCTTTGCGCCTCGTTTACGACGAGACCGCCGCGAAGCTTTTTGGCGTCTGCCTCCGTATATTGAATGACCGAAGCGAGGCAGAGGACGTGCTCCAGGACGTCTACATCACCGTGTGGCAGAAGGCCGGCGCGTTCGACGAGACGCGAGCGAGCCCGATCACTTGGCTTGTCGCCATCGCCCGCAATCGCGCCATCGATCGCTTGCGTTCGGGACGCGTCGCAAGATCGAGCGATCCGATTGAGGCCGCCGGAGAAATTGCCGATGAGGCACCGCTTGCCGAGGAGACCTTGGAGGCGGCGCAAGACCGCAAGCGCCTCGGCAATTGCCTCAAGGAACTCGAAGCCCGTGCATCGGGGGCGATACGCGCCGCGTTTCTGGACGGCCTCACCTACGAGGAACTGGCCAAGCGCGAGGGCGTGCCGCTCGGCACTATGAAGAGCTGGATCCGCCGCGGTCTCGCCAAGTTGAGGGCCTGTCTCGAGCGATGAGCGATATCCCCACCAGAGAGCCGGAGGATCACGGCGCGCTGACCGCGGCAGAGTACGTGCTTGGCGTTCTTGGCGCGGGCGAGCGGCGTGCGGCCGAAGCCCGGATCGTACGGGACGCGGCGTTCGCCCGCGAGGTCGCCTTTTGGGAGGCGCGGCTCGCGCCGCTTGCGGAGGGTGTAGCGCCGGTTACACCGCCGGACGACGCCTGGGATCGCATCGAGGCCCGTTTGGTGCGCCAGGCCACGTCCGCCGAACCGAAGCGAGGTCTGTGGAACAATCTACCGTTGTGGCGGGGGCTCGCTCTTGCGTCGGGTGCGCTTGCTGCGGCCTGCATCGCCGCGCTCGCATTTCTTGCTGACCTGCCGGAGCGGGGACAGCCGCTTGTCGCGACCCTCGACGAGCAGTCCGGGCACCCCGGGTTCGTGGCGGCAGCAAATCCAAGCGATGGGAGCCTGACCATTGTACCGGCGGCGCTGCTGGGGCAGGCGCAGCATTCGCTGGAGCTGTGGGTGATCCCGCCTGGCGGCAAGCCGCACTCGCTCGGCTTGGTCGATCCGGACCGGCCCGTAAAGGTGCAGATTCCGCCAGAGTTGCTGCCGCATGTGAGCGCGGATTCCGTGCTCGCCATCTCGCTCGAGCCGCTTGGCGGCTCGCCCACGGGGCAGCCGACAGGTCCAGTCGTCGCCAACGGCAAGCTCGCGCAGCTTTAGCGATCACGAAAACGTCATCGCCGCTTTCAAGCGGGCGTGCATCCACGCGCCCGCGTCCTCCGTAGCTCGCGCTGTACCCCCGTAAGGGACAACCGTTCAACAGGAGGATGACATGAAGTTCGCCAAACTCGCTATTGCCGGCGCCGCGGCTGCCGGTCTCGCCATTGCATCGTTCGCCGCAATTCCTTCCTTCGCCAAGGAAGAGATGACCGTGGAGGTCGGTGGCGCGCCGATGTTCCCCTCGAAGAACATCATCCAGAATGCCGTCAACTCGAAGGACCACACCACGCTGGTCGCCGCGGTGAAGGCTGCAGGTCTGGTCGACACGCTGTCCGGCACGGGCCCATTCACGGTATTCGCGCCCACCAACGACGCGTTCGCCAAGCTGCCCGACGGCACGGTCGACACGCTGCTCAAGCCTGAGAACAAGGGTCAGCTGACGCAGGTGCTCACCTATCACGTCGTGCCCGGCCGCATCACCGCGCAAGACCTGATGGCGATGATCAAGAAGGGTGGGGGCAAGACCTCGCTCAAGACCGTCGAAGGCGAAATGCTGACCTTCCAGGAGAAGGACGGTGCCATCTGGGTGTGGGACGGCAAAGGCGACAGCGCCAAGATCACCATCAAGAACGTGATGCAGTCGAATGGCGTGATCCACGTCATCGACACCGTGTTGCTGCCGAGCTAAGCCCTCCCCCCGCGCAATAGCTCAGTGCAGCTAGGCCCGCCGCGTCTGCCCGCGCGGCGGGCTTCGCGTTGTCGCGAGGTTTTCAACCGCGGTTGGCGATGATCAAGTCTGCGGCGGCGGAGAGGTCGACGACCGTTTTTGTTGGCTGGGGATCGAAGCGGGTCTCGTCGCCGTCGCGGTACTTTCCGGTGCGAACCAGTATGGCTTGGCCGAGCCCGGCGCGGAGCGCGCCGGCCACGTCGGCTTCCGCATCGTCGCCTACCATCACCGCTTGGTCTGGAGCACAGTCCATACTGGCGAGCGCCGCCGCGAAGAACGCGGGCGCGGGCTTGCCCAGCACCAACGCTTCTTGGCCGCTCGAATATTCCAACGCCGTGACGAAAGCGCCGGCGTCCATGCTGAGTGCGCCGTCGTCATCCTTGAACGATCTGTTCTTAGCGAGCGCGATGAGGCGCGCGCCGCCGACCAGCTCGCGGAACGCGCCATTGAGATGGTCATAGGTGAAAGCCTCGCCCGCATCGCCGACGACGACGGCACGCTTGACCCGCTTTGGGATGCCCTCGAACTCCCTCACGAGATTGGGGTGGACGAGGAGGGACGGAGAGCTGTCGTTGTCCGCGAGCCACGACTTAGCGGCTTGCGCTGGGGTGAACAGCTCGCTCTCGGTGATTTCGAGACCGAAGCCGGTCAGCCGCTTCAGCAGGGCCTGCTTGGTCTTGCGCGTAGTGTTGGTGATGAAGCGCAGCGGCAGGCCTGCTTGGTGCAGCCGGGCCACGGCCTCGGTGGCGCCAGGCAGCTTATGCTCGCCTTCATAGACGACGCCGCCAAGATCGAGGAGAACGCCGCGGATCATGCCCTAGCGTGATCGCTCACGCGCGGTGGATCAAGTCGCGCTCTCCAACACATCGCCGAACGACCCACAGAAGCGCTAGCTGCTTCTTTGATCTTGCCTGCAATAGCGCCGCCCCCCGGACCACCAGTGCGTATCGCCGCCGCGCAAGTGATGCTTGGGCTATCCGGCTTGACCCTACAATCATAGATTGTATTATGCAGATTCTGCATCTATAGCGGGAGGAACGACATGATCAGGATAGTCCTTGCGGCCTGTATTTTGGCGCTTTCTGGGGTCTCAGCCATGGCGGAGACAGCAAATGAAGACCAGCCATACGTGGAGGACGAGAGCAAAGTATCCCCGCCGAACAACCCCGATTTGTCGCTAAAGGGCGAAGATTGGTGGGCGTGCATGTGGAACAACTCGGACACGCTTCCCCTCTTCATGAGTTGGCGGTTTGAGGGCGCCAACACGGAGAACTTCATCCTCGATCCGCGTCAGTTTCGCCGACTCTACGTCGGCTCCAAACGTGGATGGGTTTGTTGGCAATATGGAAGCTACTTCGGAAGCAAATGTCCCAACGCAAGTAGGGTGCAAGAATGGGCGGGGAACTGCCCCAACTAGCTCCGAGGCGGGAGGGCCGGCCGCTTTGGCCCTGTCTCTAGCGGCGGGAAAGCCCGCGCCGCTTCGAGCCACGGCGCCCAAGCGAGACGCATCATCTCGGCCCACAGCATAAAGGGATTGGCGGCGTGGAACATGGCGCCGACCGCCTCGAACGATGGCGAGGCGGTAAGGTGGATCGACACCTGCTCGGCGTCGCCCTCAGGCGACATGCGGTGGACGATGTCGATGTCGAGACCGGGCAGGCGCGCGGTTGCCTTCGTCACGCCGGGCTCACTCTTATGATCCTGGGACACTATCACCTCCGTCTTAGGCCATTGCGACGAAGCTAGTGACGCTGCGGTCAAGCCGTCAAGCGAGTCCCTTGGTCAGGTCTTGAAGATACTCTTTGGTCGCGTCGGCCAAGACGTCGCGGTGCAGACGCTGACGTTCGCCGAAAATGGCACGCGAGGCGATGCCGTCGAGCATCGTGGTTCCCAAACGATCGATCGCTTGAGGCAGATCGTCGCCCTCGAAGTAGACGATGCGATGGTCGCCTTGCGGCCACGCGTGCAGCAGGTGCGCAAAATATTGCAGGAAGATCTCGCCGGTCTTGGCCATGTAGGGACCCAGCACGAGCACACGCACGTCGCGCCACTGCGTGTCGTTGAGAAGGTCGTCCCTGATGTGGGTCACGATCTTGTTGCAGGCGTCGATCTGCGCGTGCGCCGCGGCGGTGAGCACCGGCTCGAGATCGGCGGCGACTGAACGGGCGAAGGCGGCGAGCCCGTCGTGCGACACGCGGCCCTCAGCGATCACGCCGTCGAGAAAGGCGGTGACCTTCGCGTAGATTGGGCTGGGGGCCGGCAGGGCGCCGGCTTTCGCATCGTCTTGCGTGTCGAGCGCGCCGGCTGCCGCCTTGATCATATCGCGATAGGTCTTCGCCTCTTCCAAGACATCTTGGGGAAGCGTCGTGCCCGTGTGATCGTGCAACAGACAGAACACACCGAGCGGCATGTGCCCCAAGGTCTTCATCTTGTTGTAAAGCGGCGGCATCAGGCCGGAGAACCGCTCAAGTGCATGACCTTCGCGGTAGAACAGGAGATCGTCGTCCTGGATGACGATAAGAGCGATCTGTTTCTGCCGCTCGACGACCTTGGTCCGCGTCGCCTTGTAAATGTCGACGAAGCGCTGATCGAG
>JAWKWG010000040.1:0-6716 GCA_041397675.1 Hyphomicrobiales bacterium
CTCTGCAAGTTCGCGGGCCGTGTGTTTCAGACCGAAGGCCCGAAGGTGCTCGGGCCTGGGACCGATGAACACGATTCCTGCATTGGCGCAGACCTCGGCAAAGTCGGCATTCTCGGACAGGAAGCCGTAACCAGGATGGATCGCCTCGGCGCCGGTCTTGCGCGCTGCGTCGAGAATGGCATCGATTTGCAGATAGCTCTCGGCAGCGGGCGGCGGGCCGACGCACATGGCCTCGCTCGCGCGCATGACATGGAGCGCATGGCGGTCGGCGTCCGAGTACACGGCAACGCTGGCGATACCCATGCGGTCGAGGGTGCGAATGATGCGGCAGGCGATTGCCCCGCGATTGGCGATGAGGACCTTGCGGAACATTCACGCTCCCGCGTCCCAAATCAGAGCCTCGATCGGCGTTGGGTTGTAGGCGTTGCACGGATTGTTGAGCTGGGGACAATTCGAGATCAGGGCGAGAATGTTCATCTCGGCGCGAAGCTCGACATACTTCCCAGGACCCGACACGCCGTCGGTAAATGTCAGCTTGCCGTCGGCCGTCACCGGCACATTCATGAAGAAGTTGATGTTGTGGCTGATGTCGCGCTTGGTGAGTCCGTAGTGATCGTTCTCGGCGACCGCGAGCAAGTAGCTGTCGCGGCAGGCGTGCATGGTCTTCTTGTCGAGAGCATAACGCACCGTGTTGCTTTCAGTGGAGCATGCGCCGCCCAGCGTATCGTGGCGTCCCACCGTGTCGGCCGTGATGGTCAACATCGGCCGGCAGAAATCCGACATTAGGACCGTGCCGGTCGTGAGATAAACGTTGCCCTGCTCGCGAATGGTGTCGCAGGCGGAGTAATGCTCGGCGGGATCGTCGAGATTGAAGAACAGCGTATCCGCTGCCTGGTTGCCTTCCAGGTCGAGGATGCGCAGCGTCTCGCCCGCGCGCACCGGGTGCATCCAGTAGTCCCCCGCCGGTATGACCTTGCGGTACTGCGCATTGGACTCGGCGAGTTGGCTTTCCTTGATCATGCGCAGTCCCCCAGCCCGTATCCGGCGAGATAGGCGCGGTTGTTCTCGAAGCCCCGGCTGTTCTCAGGCGCCGAGAGGCGGCACGGGTCGTCGGCAGTCGCCGGCGGACCCTCAAAGATTTCGTAGCGAACCGGCTTGCGCGGATAACTGGTTGCGTTGCTGAGCGGATGCGGACAGGTGTGCAGCAGCACCAGCGTGTCCATCTCGAATCGCAGCTCGACCGAAGCGCCAGGCTTGGCGCCTGAGTCATCGAGGGACAAGCCGCCGTCGTCGGCTGCAATGACCTTGCTGAACCAGTTCACGTTGGCCGGCAGATCGCGCCGGCCGAGTCCATATTTCGCCGCCTCCACCAGGAAGCTGTCGTGGCCGTTCTGCTGCCAGTCGTTGCGGTCGTTCTGATATGAGGTTTCGCCCCATTTGCGAGCGACCGACGCCTTCGTGGTGTTGCCGCACACCGTATCGTGCCAACCGAAACTGTCGTCAATGATCGAACAGAAGATGCGGCCCATATCCGAATAGAGGCAATGGCCGGTGGTGAGCTTGAAGGTGTGCTGGCATTTAAGCGTGTCGGGCGTGTTGTAGCGCTCGAGCAAGTTAGCGGGATTGAAGAACAGCATGCCGACATTGGCGCCCCCTTCAAGATCGGTCAGCTTGAGGCGCGTGTTGCGTCGAAGCAGCAACGACCAGTGCTTGCCGCCGGGCAAGGTATCGGTGCTGATCAACGTCACGCCGGTCACGACACGTCACCGGGTTCGAGCGTGGCTTTGTCGATGAACGGGTGGACTTGCGGGATCAGCGCCGCGACGAGATGGATATGCCCCGAGATCACCCCGCGCCTCGACGTCATCTCGTCGGCGATGGCCTGAAGGGCATGCGCCGGCCCCTGCACCAAGACCACCTCCATGGTCTTATTGTTCATGAGGTGGACGTGGAGCGACGAAATAACTTCGTCGATATAGCGCACCTGAAGATCGGCAAGCTGCTTCTGCAGTCCCGGGACGGCGTTGTTGTAGAACAACGCGATGATGCCGACCATGACGTGGTCACCGACGTCGTTCTTATGCTCCAGCAGATATTTGTGGAGCATGTCGTTCACGGCTTGCGAGCGGCTGCCGAAGCCGCGCTGCTTGACCATGCGATCGAGGTCGTTCAGCAAATTCTCGGGCAACGAGATGCTGATCCGGCTGACTGGCCGCTCTTGTCCGCGCGCAAGCAGGGTCATGGCTCCATCCCTAGAACAAGTGGCTGTAGCGCTCGACTTCCCAGGGGCTGACGGTCAGGTGGTACTCCTGCCATTCGTCGCCCTTGTACTTGATGAACTCGTCGCGTAACGCCGTCCCCAAGGTTTGCTCCACCAGCGGATCGGCAGCGAACGCCGCGACCGCTTCCTGCAAGGTCTGGGGCAGAAATTCGATGCCGCGGCTTCTCCGCTCCTCTTCCGAGATTGCGTAGAGATTGTCCTCGTTGGGCGAACCGGGATCGATGCGCTCGCGCACGCCCTCGAGACCGGCCGCAAGCGCCAGCGATGCCGCGAGATACGGATTGACCGCGCCGTCGGCGTTGCGTGATTCGCATCGGCCGCCGCCCATCGGCACGCGCACGGAATTGGTGCGGTTGTTGGAGCCGTACGAGTTGAAGACAGGCGCCCAGGAGAAGTAGCTCATGGCGCCTTGGCAAACGAGGCGCTTATAGCTGTTCACCGTCGGCGCGAACGTGGCGCACAGCGCGCGGCCGTGGCGCAAGATGCCGCCGATGAAATGATAGCCAGTCTCGGTGAGGCCGAGCCCGCGGGGGTCATCTTCTGGCGCGCACGCGAACACGTTCTTGCCGCTGTCGAGATCGTACAGCGACATATTGAAATGCGCGCCGCAGCCGGTCTTGTCGGCGAATGGCTTCGGCATCATGGTTGCGAGCAAGCCCTCTTCCTTCGCGAAGTGCTTGGTCATGTAGCGGAAGAAGATGTAGCGGTCGCAGGTAGTGAGCGCTGGCGCGTAGCGGAAGTCGAACTCATACTGGCCGTTGGCGTCCTCGTGGTCGAACGAGTAAAGATCCCAGCCGAGATCGTTGATGCAGGTCGCGACCTTGTCGAGCCAAGTGAAGTTGTCGAGGAAGCCCCTGAGGTCGTAGCAGGGCTTGGTGAGCTTATCGTCCGGACTCGGAACGGCGAGCGTTCCGTCGTCGTTCTTCCGCAGAACGAACACTTCGCATTCGATGCCGAGATTGAAGCCGAAACCGAGCTCGGCCGCTTGCTGCAACACGTTCTTCAGCACGACGCGGGTGCTCAAAGGATACGGCTCGCCATGAAAGGTGAGATCGGCCGGCATCCAGGCAAGCTTCGGCTCCCAGGGGAGCTGAATGACGTGATCGAGGTCCGGGACCGATGCGATCTCGTCGTCGTTGGGGCCCTGGCCAAGCCCGTCGAGCGCGTATCCGGTGTAAAGCTCGGAGCCGTGCGCCATATGATCGAGATGGTCGAGGGGAACCACCTTGGCCTTCGGCACGCCGTGGATATCCACATAGGCGCCGATGCAGTATTTGACGCCTTTCTGGCGTAGTTCCTCCCGGCGCTGGGCGATCTTATCGTCCATGTTCGTTCCCATAGGCTTCACTCCCTTGTCCGCGGCGCTTTTTCACCAGTGTTCTTGGTCGCATCACTCGACGCTGTCGTCGACATCGACCAACCGCGGCATCATAGGGTAGTCCTCCAGATCCTCATCATCGTCGTGGGCTTTTGACTTGTGGATCAGCGCTTCGAGACGCGCTTTGGTAGCGAGAAACTCGGGGGTCACGAATTGCGCCGTGCTGCGTGGATGTGGGACCGGCACCTCGATCAGCTCCTGGACCCGTCCGGGATGGGCCGACAACACGAGAATGCGGTCGGCAAGGAAGATCGCTTCGTCGAGATCGTGCGTAATGAAGATGATGGTGATGTCGATCTTGCGCCAAATTTCCAGGAGGTGCGCCTGCATGCGCTGGCGCGTTTGGGCGTCGAGAGCGCCAAAAGGCTCGTCCATCAGAAGAATGCGCGGTTGATTGGCGAGCGCGCGCACAATGGCGACGCGCTGCTTCATGCCACCTGAGAGTTGGTACGGATAGCAGTCGGCGAATTTCTGAAGGCCGACGAGCTGCAGCCATTGCAGCGCCTCACGCTCTGACTCGACACTGCCTTCGCCGTTGACCTGCGGGCCGAACATCACGTTCTTCTTGACCGTGAGCCAGGGAAACAGCGTATAGCCCTGAAACACCATGCCCCGGTCGCTACCCGGCTCGGTCACGGGCTCGCCGTCGAGCAGCACCTCGCCAGAGGTCGGCTCCTCGAGACCGGCAAGGATGCGGACCAGCGTGGACTTGCCGCAGCCTGAGGCCCCGACCACACACAGGAATTCACGGCGATGGGTCGTGAAGTTGATGTCGTCAAGCGCCAAGGTCGAGCCAGCGCGCCCCTCGAACCGCTTTGCCAAGTGTTCGACACGCAGCAATACGCCACGGGCTTTCAAGCGCTCGAACCGCGCGCGAACCTCAGGCGACTGGTCGAGGTAGGACGGCAGAGCGCGTGTCATGACGAGTTCGTTCACGGGTCTACCTCAAGCCGGATTGCCAAGCGGGCGGTCCCACGGGAACAGGCGTTTCCCGAGCAGTCCGAGCACAATGTCGGTGCCGAGACCGATGATGCCGATGATGATGATGGCAGCGTAGACGTTCTCGAAGTGTTGGTAGCGCGCCTGCTGGGTGATGAACCAGGTGATCCCCGAGGTCGAGCCGATCAACTCGGCGACGATCAGATATGTCCAAGCCCAACCGAGCAGGATGCGCTGATCGCGGTAGAGATCGGGCAGGATGCCGGGAATGACCACACGTGAGAGCAGTTTGCGCGCATCTTTGGCCCCGAGCGTGAGCGCGGCCTCCACAAGCCCGACGTCGAGCTTGCGGGTCGTGTTGGCGACGATCAGCACCTGCTGGAATAACGTTCCGATGACGATGATGGCGATCTTCGGCCCGTCATAGATACCGAGAATGGCGACCGCCAACGCGCCGAAGGCCGGCGCCGGCAGATAGCGGAAGAACTCGATGAACGGTTCGTTCAACCGGGCGAACACGGCATAGGTCCCGCACAGAACGCCGAGCGGAACGCCGATGGCCGAGGCAATCAAGAATCCCCAGAAGATGATCTGGATGCTGTGCCATAGACTCTCATGCAGCCAGTTTCCGTCCTGCGACGGTGGTGGCGTCGTGAACGAGGTATAGAGCGCACGGATGACCTCGTGCGGCGCAGGCAGATAGATCGGGTTGCTGGCAACGCCCTCGGGAGGCTCCTTATTCTCGGCCTTCGCGTCGGCGACGACGTTGGCAAAGTCTTTCTTATTCATCCGCATGCCTGCGGAGAGGTAGTCCACCGAGCCGGAACTGGTGATGAAAACTTGTGGGTGCCAAACAAATGGCACGTAGCTGACGATGCTCCAGAGAAGCAGCGGCAGGGCGAAGGAAAGGACGCCGATGACGAGCCGCGCGCGCGGCGGAATGGGCTTCAGAACCTGAAGCCACCGCGTTCGCCGTCTCGCCATCCGCGCCCCCCTCGCAAGGACCGATTACGGCGTTGCAGTCGTCATTGGCTTAAGAGCTGAGTCGATCAACGCAGGATCGATATAGCTGTCGACGTCCTGAGGCTCCTTGTAGACCTCGTATTTCACGTTGAAGTCGTCGGAGATCTTGGTCGACCCGTACATCGAATCGAGGCCCGGCCCCTTCTCAAAGACTTTCTTGTTCTCGTCGAGAGAGAGCAGCCTTGTGCCGTTGAGCAGCGGTTTGTACTCCTCAGGCGACAAGCCGTTACGCTTGCTCATGATCGCAAGAGCATCCTCTTGAGTGGCCGGGTCGTTGATGTACTTGACCACGCGGTCCCACACCGAGATGAACTTGACCCAGTCTTCTTTCCGCGCATTCAGGCTTTGCGGCGAAATCGCCAGCACGTCGTAGATCAGGCCTGGCGCCTCGGCTGAGGTAAAGATCGGGCGCGAGCCAGGAACGGCTTTTTGCGCAAGGTAGGAGCTTGGCGGCCACGCAGCGATGGCTTCGACCTGGCCTGAGGCCAAGACTTGAGGCGTGTCATTGGTCTTGGTGTTGACCAGCTCGACGTCCTCCTCGCTCATGTCGCTTTTCTCAAGCGCTTGGAGGATCAGCAGGTGATCGACGAAACCCACCTCGACGCCGATCTTCTTGCCCTTCAGCTCCTCGACCGACTTGATCCCCGGCTTGGCCACGATCTGGTCGTTGCCGTTTGAGTAGTCGGTGGCCATGACGATAATGCCCTTACCGCCGCCGGAGCCCGTGACCAGGGTGTCGCCGTTGGTCATCAGCACGGCGTCGGTCTTTCCGGCCGCAAACGCGTCCATGGACGCGACATAGTCGAACCACTCGAACTTCACATCGACGCCGGCTTCTTTGAACCAGTCCTTGTCGATGGCAACCTGCCAGGCAACCCAACCGGGCCAGTCGCTGTAGCCGACCGTCAAAGGTTCGGCCGAGGCGGGGCGAATCGCGAAGGTCGCGAGCGATAAAGCGAGGGCAAACAGCGTGGATTTCATCAGAGTGCGGCGCATCCCAGTCTCCTGAGTATTACGAAAGGCGAAAACCGTAATACTCGACTGCAAGGGGTGTGCCGGTCGTCCAAGCTATTGATTCAGTTCGAGTTAGAAGAG
>JAWKWG010000041.1:0-6140 GCA_041397675.1 Hyphomicrobiales bacterium
CCCTATTCAGACGGCCCGGCACAGGTCTCGATGTTCTCAACCCGCTCGTCGCCGGTCGGGTAATACGCGCCGGTCTGCTCCTTGCCGAACATGCTCATGACCGTCCGCGCCGCCACGATGCCGTCCTCCTCATGGCGCTCACGAAGCAGTCTGACGGCGCAACAGTCAGCGTCAAGCTCCATCTGCTTCAAAGCAGGCGCGATATAGAAGAAGGGCTGCGGACCAAACTGACCGAGGCCCTGCTTGAACTTGGCAACATGCCCGAGGCTGTGGTGGCAGCACTCGTGCGCCATCAGGAATTGACCGTAGGCAGGATGGTCGTGGAGCGTGCGCATGTTGATCACGATGACCGGCCGGCCGTTCGAGTCGGTCATCGACGTGCCCTGCTCGGCGACATCGCGGAGCGCATAGGTGGTGATTGGGCAGTATGGGTTCTCGACCGTCGGCAGAAAGCGTCCGGCCTGCGCCTCGCCACCGGAGAGCCAAAACCCTGTCATCGCGATCAAGGCAGCGATCACGAAGCTCGCCCAATGCCGGATCCGAATTGTTTGCGTCGTCGTCATAGGTCTTCAAAGTATGGCACAGGGCCTCAAGGCCGGGGATAAACACTGCGTCAACTGGGGCCCGGCCTCTGTAACCGGGGTCACAAAGGTAGGAAGCGAAGGGCCTTATTCCCACCCGTCCCACCGTTGACGCAGTGGGCTGCGACACTAGATTCACCTTCATGCCCGGCATTCAGCGGGCGTTCATGAGTTGGCGGTTACGCGGGTAGGACGCGAAAGTTCAGATTCCAGCGAAATTGGCCAAAATCCAGCGGTTGGAGGCCTCATGCTTCGCCATCTCGCGACATGTCTCTTGGGAATAGCCAGCCTGCTGGCCGTGATTGGCCCGGCAAGCGCCGAGAAGCGCGTGGCGCTGGTGATTGGCAACTCGGCCTACGCCCACACCGCGCCGCTCAAGAATCCCAGCAATGACGCCACCGACATGGCAGCGACCTTGCGGTCGCTCGGCTTCGAGGTGATCGACGGCACAGACCTCACCAAGCGCGAGATGATGAGCCGCATCCGGACCTTCGCCGACAAGGTCCGCGGTGCCGATGTCGGCCTCTTCTTTTATGCCGGCCACGGCCTTCAGGTCGACGGGCGCAACTACCTGGCCCCGGTCGACGCCAGCTTGAAATCCGACGTCGATCTCGACTTCGAGGCGGTCGAGCTCAATCTCGTGCTGAAGCAGCTTGGGCGCAGTGCACCCTTGTCGCTCGTGTTCCTCGATGCCTGCCGCGACAATCCTCTTGCTCAGAACCTCGCGATTGGCAGCCGCTCGCTCAGCATTGGCCGTGGCCTTGCCCAAGTCGAAAAGGCCGTCGGCATGATGATCGCGTTCGCCACTCAGCCGGGCAATGTCGCTCTCGACGGCGAAGGCCGCAACAGTCCTTACACCTCGGCACTGCTCAAGCACATCGGCGCACAAGGTCAGAGCATCAACGATGTGATGATCGAGGTGCGGCGTGACGTTCTGCAACAGACCGACGGCAAGCAAGTGCCGTGGGAGAACTCATCCCTGACCGGACAGTTCTATTTCAAGCCAGGTGCCGCTCAGGCCGGCACGCCCACGACCGCCGACGAGATCGCCGCGCTGCGTGAAGAGATCGAGCGCCTCAAGTCGGGGCAAGCACCGCAAGGCGCAAGCCAAGCCGACCGCCAGATCGCCGTCGAGGCAGCCGGCAACGCCAGTTCAGAGACGCAAGTTGCCGCCGCCGACGAGAGCGCCACGCCCGAGACGGCGGCGGAAGCCGCCACGCCGGCTCTCCCACCGGAGCCGACGCCCGAAGAGCTGGCTGCCGACATCACCACCGAGCTGGACACGCTCGAATGCTACGAGGGCACGCCGACGGACGCGTGGGACGATCAAACAAGAGACGCGCTTGAGCGTTTCAACGCACTCTCCACGCTCGATCTGCCGCTCGATGAGCCGCAAAGCGAGACCCTTGCGGCGCTGAAGTCTTGGAATGGCGATCACTGCACGACGACGATCGCCGCACCGACGCCGAAGCCAAGCGTTGCGCCAGCGAAGCAGGCCGCACCCTCCGCTCCCGCGAAGACCAAGAAGGCAGTCAAGAAGCCGACGTATCAGCCGAAGGCCGCAGCCGCGCCCAAAGCCACCAAGCGCAAACGGCCAAACAACGACGGCGTCAGTGACGCCCAGCGCGAGCTGCAGCGCGCCTTCCCATCCACCAATTGGCCAGGCAGCCGCTGGCAGCCCGTTCCTAACTAACGGCCAATGCTCGTATAGGTGAAGCCGGCAGCGCGCGCCTGCTCCGGCAGATAGACGTTGCGCAGATCGACCAGCACGTCGCCGCGCATCTTGGTTTTCAGCCGGTTGAGGTCGAGCGCGCGAAACTCGTTCCACTCGGTGACCACCACCGTTACATCCGCCTGGTCGGCCGCCTCGAGTGCGGCGTCGCACCAAACGATGCCCGGCAGAAGTGCTTCGGCATTCTCGCGTCCATGGGGATCATAGGCGCGCACCGTCGCGCCGCGCTCTTGCAGCATGGGGATGAGAATAAGGCTTGGCGCTTCGCGCACGTCGTCCGTATCGGGCTTGAAGGCAACGCCGAGCACGGCGACAGTCTTGCCCGCTAGTGAGCCTCCGATGGCGCGCTCGATACGACCCGCCATGGCGATCTTGCGCTCCGGAGTTCACGGTCTGCACCTGCTCGATCAGCGACAACGGCTGGCGCGCTTCGCGGGCAGTGCGGATCAATGCCGCGACGTCCTTCGGAAAGCACGAACCGCCATAACCTGGTCCGGGATGGAGGAACTTGTTGCCGATACGCCCGTCGGCGCCGATCGCAGTCGCCACCTCTTGCACGTCGGCGCCAACTGCCTCGCATAGATCGGCAATCTCGTTGATGAAGCTGATCTTCAGGGCGAGAAAGGCGTTGGCCGAATATTTAGCGAGCTCGGCGGACTCGCGGCTGACAAACATAACTGGCGCGTTGCGCAACGTCAGCGGCTTGTAGAGGCGCTCCATGAGCGCTTGCGCCCGTGGCTCATCACAGCCGACCAGCACACGATCGGGATGCGTGAAGTCATATATCGCCGAGCCCTCGCGCAGGAACTCGGGATTCGAGCACACGGCCACGTCTGCGTCGTCGCGCACGGCCTTGAGGCGCCGCTCGATCTCCCGGCTCGTGCCGACCGGCACTGTCGACTTGGTGGCGATCACCGTGAAACCGTTGAGGTGCGGCGCAAGCTCCTCGACCGCTTGAAACACGAAACTCAAATCGGCATGACCGTCGCCACGCCGCATCGGCGTGCCGACCGCGAGGAACACGAGATCAGCCGCACTCACCGCCTCATCAAGCTCGGTCGTGAAGCTGATGCGCCCGTTGCCGAGATTGCGCTGAAGAAGCTCCTCGAGCCGTGGCTCATAGATCGGCACCCGGCCCTGGCGGAGCTGCGCGATCTTGTCCGCGTCCTTGTCGACGCAAACGACCTTCCAGCCGAATTCCGAGAAACAGGCGGCGGAGACGAGGCCCACATAGCCTGCCCCGATCATGCAGATGTTCACGAAACGTCCCTTTGGATTCGAGGGTCCCCGCGGCCTGCTTCCTAGTTCATTCGGCCCTCCCGTTCAATGCCGGGCGGGCGGGCAAGTTGCCACTGGAGCAGGCCCCCGCCAGAGGCTAGGGTCTGGCGGCCAAGGGGCCCTGCCCCAAGCAAAGAACGGTAATACGTCAAAGAACGGATGGGTCCGCGTCTCCTCTATGCCCTCCTCGTAGGGCTGGTGATACTTGCGTCGCTGGCGCTTCGGGTTTGGGACCCGAGCCCGGTCGCGCGGTTGCGCGCTCTGGTGTTCGACGCGTATCAGCGGGTCGAGCCGCGCAAGTTCGATCCCGCTCTGCCCGTGCGCATTGTCGATATCGACGAGGAGTCCTTGAAGAAGATCGGCCAGTGGCCCTGGCCGCGCACGATCCTCGCAGACCTTGTCAGAAAGCTCGGCGACCAAGGCGCCGCGGCGATCGCCTTCGACATGGTCTTCCCCGAGCCTGACCGCATGTCGCCGGCCAATGCCGTGCAGTATTGGCCGCAATCGCCCGTGCTCGAAAGCTTGAAGCCCGAGGTCGACAAGCTTCCGTCTAACGATCAGATCTTCGCCGAGGCCATCGGCCAAGCACCGGTCGTGCTCGGCTTCATCGCCTCACCGAACACCGATGGGTTGCCGGAGACGAAGGCGGGCTTCGCCCATGGCGGCGACAATCCGCTTCTGTTCGCGCCGTACTATCCCGGCGCCGCGGCAAGCCTCAGGTCTCTGCAAGACCCCGCACAAGGCGCGGGCGCGCTGAACTGGATTCCCGAATTCGATCAGATCATCCGCCGCATGCCGATGCTCGTGCGCATCGAGGATACGCTTTATCCCTCGCTCGCCGCCGACGTGCTGAGGCTTGCGCAAGGCGCATCCACCTACCTGATCAAATCCTCCGGCGCGTCAGGCGAGGCGTCGTTCGGCGAGAAGACCGGCATCGTCAAGGTCCGCATCGGCGACTTCGAAGTGCCGACCGAAGCCAACGGCCAGATGTGGATCCGTTTCACACCGCAATCGCGCGAGCGCTATCTGCCCGCCTGGAAAATTCTCGACGGTGAGATCGGCGCCGACGAGATCGAAGGCCGCATACTTCTAATCGGTACGAGCGCGGCCGGGCTTCTCGATCTCAGGGCGACGCCGCTCGAAGCCTCGGTCCCAGGCGTCGAGCTTCATGCGCAGGCCATCGAGCAAATCCTGCAAGGCGCATACTTGTTGCGTCCCGACTTCGCCACGCCGGCCGAGCTGCTCTACATTCTCGTGCTCGGCATCATCATCGCTATCCTGATCTACCGCGCGGGCGCGATGGGCAGCGCCATCATGGGCGCCATCGCCATTGCCGCCGTTATCGGCATCTCGTGGTATGCCTTCTCGCATCTGGGTTGGCTGGTCGATCCGATCTATCCGGCCATCTCGCTTGTGGCGATCTATCTCGCCGGCACGTCTTTCGTGTTCCTGCGCACTGAGCGCGAGCGCAACCGCGTGCGCAACGCGTTCTCTCACTATATGGCGCCTGCCCTCGTCGAGCGCCTCGCCGGTGACCCCTCGCGGCTCAAGCTCGGCGGCGAGACCCGCGATATGACGCTTCTGTTCAGCGACGTGCGCGGCTTCACCACCATCTCCGAAGGTCTCGACGCCGAGGAGCTAACCCGCTTCCTGAACGGCCTGTTCACGCCGCTCAGCAACATCATCCTCGATGAGGACGGCACCATCGACAAGTTCATGGGTGACGCGCTGATGGCGTTCTGGAACGCACCACTCGATGACGCTGATCATCCGAGCCACGCGTGCCGCGCAGCGCTCCGCATGATGAAGGAGATGGAGACTTTGAATGCCCACTGGCAACTAGAGGCGGAGGCCAAGCAGCGCCCCTTCAAGGAGGTCAAGCTCGGGATAGGCCTCAACACAGGCGTTTGCTGCGTCGGCAATCTGGGTTCTGAGACCCGCTTCGACTATTCAGTCATCGGCGACAACGTGAATATTGCCTCACGCCTCGAAGGGCAGTCCAAAACCTATGATTTGATGACCATTGTCGGCGAATCGACCAAGGCACGCGCCGGCGACTTCGCCTTCCTTGAGCTCGATCTGTTGAAGGTGAAGGGCAAGACTGCCGCTACCCGCATCTTCACCCTGCTCGGCGACGAGGCGATGAAGGAGAGCCAGCCTTTCATCGATCTCACCAAGAAGCACGATGCGTTCCTGGCCCGCTTCCGGGCCAAGGATTGGGATGCGGCCGAAACGCTCAGCTACGAGTGCGAAAAGATGGACGGTGCCCAGCTCAACCGTCTCTACGAGCTCTATCGCGAAAGGATCGCATACTTCCGAATGACCCCTCCTCCGCCCAATTGGGACGGCACGGCCGAGGCCTTGTCGAAATAGCGCCGATGCCAGAGACAGCGATCCTCGTCCTCGCCGCCGTGGCGGTCCTCATGATGAAGCACACGGCCGCCGATTTCTTCCTGCAGACGAAGTATCAATATTGCAACAAGGGAACCTACGGGCATCCCGGCGGCCTATTGCATGCCGGAATTCATGTCGCCCTGACGCCGCTTGTC
>JAWKWG010000042.1:0-4713 GCA_041397675.1 Hyphomicrobiales bacterium
GCTCATGGGCGCGTCTTGAATTTTTCGCAAGAGGTCTTGGAAACGCCGCTTGCCAAAGGAACGTCCGCGCGGTCCGCCAATCTGATCAATCAGACCGTCAGTTGTTAGATAGAAGGAGTCCCTGCTGTCGAAGGGAAAGGTCGTATCTGAGAAGCGGGTAGCCGGCGGATAGCGACGGTAGCCGAGCCCCTCACGATCGCCTTTGATCTCGATGACGCCTCTTTGGTTCGCACGCCATAAGGAGAAACGGGCGCCGGCGAAGGTCATTTCTTGCGTCTTGGGATTGATGAAGCAAATGCCGGCCTCTAGCCCGTCGTCGGTTTCGCCCTGCCGCTCATCTTGACCGAGCAGGCTCTGCACCCCTTGGTGCAGGCCGACGAGAACTTCGCTCGGCTTGTTGCTCGGGGCGCTGCGCAGCATGCGGTCAAGCAGGCCCCAGGCGATTAGAGTCATGAAAGCGCCCGGCACGCCGTGACCGGTGCAGTCGCCGACCATGATGGCGTAGCCGTCCCTGATGGGCTGGAACCAGAAAAAATCACCGCCGACAATGTCGCGCGGCTCCCAAATGAGACAGTGGTCTGCGGCCAGAGATTCGAGTTCTTGGCGCGCCGGAAGCACGGCGGACTGGATGCGGCTCGCGTAGCGCAGACTTTGCAAGATGAGTTGATTGGCGGCGGCCGTTCGTTGCTCGCTTTCCTTGATTTCGGTCAGGTCGCTGTAGACTGCGACAGTGCCGCCCGCCGCGGTGCGCCGCTCGCTGACCTGGATCCAGCGCCCGTCCGAACGATGTTGCAAGATCGGCTCGCCCGGATTGCGATGCTCGGCGAGGCGTTGCCGGATCCAACCTTCCTCCCGTTCGCGCGCATCGTCGATCAGGCCATGGGCCACGACTTTGCGGATGATCTCCTCGTAGGTGGAGCCAAGCGCCGGTGGGCCCTCACCTACGTCAAACAGTTCGGCATATTTCTGATTGCCGAGCACCAGCCGGTCGTCGGCGTCGTAAAGCGAGAACCCTTCGGAGATGGTGTCGATGGCGTCGGTTAAGCGCTGTTCGCTTGCCTGGAGGGCGGCCTGCTCGGCGGTCTTGCGCGCAGTCACCTCGCTCCACGTGCCGATAACCTCGAGAGGTTTACCGTTCTGGTCTTTGACGAGCGTCTGCTCGTCGCTGACCCAGCAGTAGACGCCATCGGCCTTGCGGAAACGGTATTCCGAAACGTGATGACCTTTCTCGAACAGGTCCCCTTCACTTGCTTCAACGGCAGGAAGGTCCTCCGGATGCACGCGGCTGCGCCAGAAGTCCGGCTGCTTGAGATACTCGTCAGGCTCGTAGCCGAGCACGCGCTTGATGTTGGCGCTGACAAAAGTCGGCGCATAGTCGCCAGTCGCGGCAAAGCTGTAGACAACCGCAGGGGCGCTATGGAGCATGAGATCGAAGCGCGCACGCGCCGCATTCTCGGCCTGCTCGGCGCTTTTTCGCGCGCTGATATTGCTCCATGAGCCGACGATCTCGGCGGGCTCGCCTTGGTCGTCGCGTAGGAGATACTGCTCGTCGCTAACCCAGATATACGTGCCGTTCCGCTTGCGGAAGCGGTACTCGGCGACATGCCGCCCCTTGTCAAACAGCTTGGCCTGCTCCGCTTCGACTGCAGCGAGATCCTCGGGGTGGACATGGCTCCGCCAGAAGTCGGCGTGCTCCAGATACTTCTCTGGGCAGTATCCCAGAAGCCGCTTGACGTTCTCGCTGATAAAGGTCGGTGCGTAGTCGTCGCGTGCCTTGAAACTGTAGATCACGGACGGCGCCGTCTCGAGCAGGACCGAAAGGCGCGCCCGGGCGGCATCCTCAGCCTCCTCGGCGCTTTTTCGGGCGCTGATATCGCTCCACGAGCCAACCACCTCGAGCGGCGCATCTTTTGCGTCGCGGACCAGGTGCTGCTCGTCGTTCACCCAGCAATAGGAGCCGTCGTTGCGGCGAAAGCGGTATTCCAGCGTCTTGTGGCCCGTATCGAACAGGTCGTTCACCTCGGCGTCGACACGCTCCAGATCGTCGGGGTGGACGCGTTCGCGCCAGAAATTCGGGTCGTCGAGATAGGCGCTCGGCTCGTAGCCGAATAGGGCCTTGATATTGTCGCTGACGAAAGTCGGGGCGAAGTCGTCGCGCGCCTTGAAGCTGTAGATGACGGCAGGCGACGCCGACAGGAGCCGCGACATGTGCTGCTCCGTCGTCGCTCCGGCCGCCTTGAGCGCCCGCTCGATGATGGCGGCGACCTCGTCCTTGTCCGCGCCGGGCCGCAGCAGGCCCGTCAACGCGGCCGCGGCCCGTTCGACGTGCTCCTTCGAATTCGTCATTGTCCCGCGGTCTCAGTCCACATGGGGGCGCGTGCTGACATGCAGGTCATGCAAGCGATAGTGGCGGGGATGATGCGCCGAATCAATGGCAGGCCTCCCCGGCCCGCCAGGCAAATCCCCCGGAAGGTTACCGGCGCTCAAGCTCTCGGAAGCCCCGGAGATGCCAGGCAGCTCTTTCGCCTACTAGGGCGTTTCCGTCGCAGGCTCTTCCGAAGCGGGCGCTTCAGGCGTCGACGCCGGCTCGGAAGCCGGCATCTCGCTCGCAGTCTTGCCGATGACGCAATCGAACCATCCGTCCTCGCCCCACTCGCAGCCGTGCCGCTTGCTTTGGATCACGGCAAAGATGACGGCGATGACGATCAGAATAAGAATAATCCGCATGCAGGCACCCTCCCTGTTCGCGCCCGCGTAAACTATACGAACGGCGGAGAAACAAAAAGCAGTTTGCCGCTATTTCTCGATTTTATCCTGTGATTGCACGAGACGACTTCGCCGAGGAAGCCGATATTCGTACAGAAGCGGATAACGTGACCTTCCTCGCGAATTCTTGATGAAATTCCTATGTCATGCAGTTGCCCGGCTGGTGCTGCGGTGTGCTAAGGCTGAGGCCATGCGGACGTCTAAGCTCATATCGCGAAAGGGCTTTCTTGAAGCCGCTCTGGCGCTGGCGGCGACCTTGCTCCTGTCCTGTACGCCTGCATTCGCGCGCGCCGCTACCGTCACCGAGGTCGCGCCGGGCGTGTTCGTGCACCAAGGGCGCTACGAGGTTCAGTCGCCTGAGAATCGCGGCGACATGTCGAACGCGAGCTTCGTCGTCGGCAGCGAGGCGGTGGCCGTCATCGATACGTCCGGTAGCGAGGTAATGGGCGAAGACCTGCGCGAGGCGATCCGCGCCGTAACCGACAAGCCAATCAAATACGTGATCAACACGCATATGCACCCAGACCATGTGCTGGGCAACGCCGCCTTCAAGCAGGACAACCCGACCTTCGTCGGTCATTACAAGCTCGCCCGGGCGCTCGGCACCCGCGCCGACAGCTACATCACCGCCAATAAGCAAATGCTCGGCGACGCCTTCGCAGGCAGCGAGATCATTCTGCCGACGCTTCTCATCAAGGAACCGACGACGCTCGATCTTGGCGACCGCACGCTTCTGCTGGAGCCAATGCCAACGGCCCACACCGATAATGACCTGATCGTCACCGACACCAAGACCAACACGCTGTTCCTCGGCGACCTGCTGTTCTCGGGGCACATTCCAACCATCGACGGCTCGATCAAGGGATGGCTCGCAGTGCTGGACGATTTGAGCCAGCGCAAGGCGGACCGAGTCGTGCCAGGCCATGGGCCTGCGAGCATGGACTTTCCCCAAGCCCTGGAGCCTGAGAAACACTATCTCGAGAGCATCGCGAACGACGTCCGTCAAGCGATTGCCGAAGGCAAGACCCTCGCCGAGGCGACCAAGACCGCGGGATTCTCCGAAAAGGACACATGGAAACTATTCGACCAGTATCATGTCCGCAACGTCACTGCGGCATTCGCAGAACTGGAGTGGGAGTGATATAATGGCCCAACACGCATTCAGGAGCACGGCGCTATGTCCCGTTCTTTCAAGACGTTAGCTCGAACCACCGGCATGGCCGCGCTGGCCGCCGCGCTGCTTGTCGTGGCGGCACCGGCAAGCTTCGCCGAAGAGGCGATGTGGCCGATCCTCAAGGAGCAGACCTTCGGCGACCGCCCGATCGCCGAAGAAGACGGCATGGTCGTGCTCGAAACGCCGTCGAAGGTCGAGGACGCGGCGATCGTGCCGCTCACCGTACGCATACCGCCGTCGGTGAAGGGCAAGCTCAAGTCGCTCACGCTGTTCATCGACAAGAACCCTGATCCCAAAGTGGCGACGCTGACGTTTGGTCCGGCACAAGGCACAGGCGGCGAGCGCAGCTTCTCGACACGGGTGCGCGTCGATAACTTCTCACATGTGCGCGCGGTGCTTGAGACTGAGGACGGAAGCCTGCACATGGCTACCAAGTTCCTGGCAGCCGCAGGCGGCTGCGCCGCGATGCAAGCCAAGGATCCCGACGCGGACATGGCCGACATGGGCAAGATGATCGTCCGCACCTTTTCGCCTGCCCTCGACTCCAATCCGATCTGGTCGGGTCAGGTGATGATCAAGCATCCCAACCACAATGGCATGCAGCTCGACATCAATACCGCAAAGTTCATCCCGGCGCTCTATGTGAAGGAGATGACGGTCAAGCGGGACGGCGAACTCGTGTTCAAGCTTGACGGCACGTTCTCGATCTCGACCAACCCAAACTTCCGCTTCACGTTCGGCAAGGGCGAGCAGAACAATCTCGATGTGGTGAT
>JAWKWG010000043.1:0-3926 GCA_041397675.1 Hyphomicrobiales bacterium
GCGCGCTATATGTCCGTTAACGGGCCTTGGGGTATGAGGCTCGTGACCGGCTCCCGCCTCTAAATCGCCCGTTCCGGCCCACCCTCAAGCTTGGCCGCGACCCTCGAGGGAAGATCATGGATTTCGAGAAGCTTTCCGACCGTCTCAAGGGATTTTTGCAGGCCGCGCAGACCATTGCGTTGCGCGACGGCAATCCGCAGATCACCCCCGAGCACCTGCTCAAGGCGCTGCTGGACGATAACGAGGGGCTTGCCGCGGGGCTGATCGGCCGCGCCGGCGGTGACGCCAAGATGGCGCTCCAGCGGACCGACGCCGCGCTCGCCAAGCTGCCGAAGGTCTCCGGCTCCGGCGCCACCCAGCCGCATATGACGCCCGGCCTCTCTCGCGTGCTGGATCAGGCCGAGCAGATGGCGACCAAGGCGGGCGACAGTTTCGTCACCGTGGAGCGCGCCCTCCAGGCGCTCGCCATGACCAAGGAAGGCGACACCGCCAACATTCTGAAAGAGTCCGGCGCCACGCCGCAGTCGCTCAACGCCGCGATCAACGATCTGCGCAAGGGCCGCACCGCCGACTCGGCCGGCGCCGAGCAGCAATACGATGCGCTCAAGAAATACACCCGCGACTTCACCGAGGCTGCCGCCAAGGGCGAGCTCGATCCGGTGATCGGCCGCGACGAGGAGATCCGCCGCACCATCCAGGTGCTCTCCCGCCGCACCAAGAACAATCCCGTGCTGATCGGCGAGCCGGGCGTCGGCAAGACGGCCATCGTCGAGGGGCTGGCGCACCGCATCGTCAAGGGCGACGTGCCGGAGAGCCTCAAGGACAAGAAGGTGCTGTCGCTGGACATGGGCGCGCTCATCGCCGGCGCCAAATATCGCGGCGAGTTCGAGGAGCGGCTGAAGGCCGTGCTCAGCGAGATCGAGTCCTCGCACGGCCAGATCATCCTGTTCATCGACGAGATGCATACGCTGGTCGGCGCCGGCAAGGCCGACGGCGCCATGGATGCTTCCAACTTGCTCAAGCCCGCGCTCGCCCGCGGCACGCTCCATTGCGTCGGCGCCACCACGCTCGATGAGTACCGCAAGCACGTCGAGAAGGACGCGGCGCTGGCGCGGCGCTTCCAGCCGGTCTATGTGTCCGAGCCGACGGTCGAGGACACCATCTCGATCCTGCGCGGCCTGAAAGAGAAGTACGAGCTGCATCACGGCGTGCGCATCTCCGATGCGGCGCTGGTCACGGCGGCGACGCTCTCCAACCGCTACATCACCGACCGCTTCCTGCCCGACAAGGCTATCGACCTCGTGGACGAGGCGGCGTCGCGGCTTCGCATGCAGGTTGACTCAAAGCCGGAAGAGTTGGACGAGCTCGACCGGCGCCTCATGCAGCTCAAGATCGAGCGCGAGGCGCTGAAGAAGGAGACCGATAGCGCCTCGAAAGACCGCCTCCAGCGGCTCGAGAAGGAGATCGTCAATCTGGAAGGTCCGCCAACGCGCTGTCGCAGCGCTGGCACGAGGAAAAGGAAAGATCGCCGGCGCCCAGAAGATCAAGGAAGACTTGGATCACGCCCGCAACGAGCTGGAGCAGGCTGCAGCGCGCGGGCGACCTCGCCAAGGCAGGCGAGCTCGCCTACGGCAAGATCCCCGAGCTCGAGGAAGTGCCCGAAGCTGAGAAGGATCGGGACCATCCGAGGCCGCCGGCGGCGCGCTGGCGCAGGAGGTCGTCACCCCAGACCTCATCGCCCAAGTGGTGTCGCGCTGGACCGGCATCCCCGTCGACAAGATGCTCGAAGGCGAGCGCGAGAAGCTGCTCGCCATGGAGACCGAGATCGCCAAGCGCGTGGTCGGCCAGAAAGAGGCGGTCGAGGCCGTGTCGACGGCGGTGCGCCGCAGCCGCGCCGGCCTGCAAGACCCCAACCGGCCGATGGGCTCGTTCATGTTCTTGGGCCCGACCGGCGTCGGCAAGACGGAGCTCTCCCGCGCGCTCGCCGAGTTCCTGTTCGACGACGAGCACGCCATGATCCGCATCGACATGAGCGAATATATGGAGAAGCACGCGGTGGCCCGGCTGATCGGCGCGCCTCCCGGCTATGTCGGCTACGAGGAGGGCGGCGCGCTCACCGAGGCCGTGCGCCGGCGCCCCTATCAGGTCATTTTGTTCGACGAGATCGAGAAGGCGCACCCGGACGTGTTCAACGTGCTGCTCCAGGTGCTCGACGACGGTCGCCTGACAGATGGTCAGGGCCGCACGGTCGACTTCCGCAACACGCTCATCATCATGACGTCGAATCTCGGCTCGGAATATCTCGTCAACCAGAAGGAGGGCGAGGACTCTTCAGCCGTGGAGACCCAAGTCATGGACGTGGTGCGCAGCCATTTCCGGCCCGAGTTCCTCAACCGCGTCGACGAGATCATCCTGTTCCATCGCTTGCGGCGCGAGGACATGGGGCAGATCGTCGACATTCAACTGAAGCGGCTCCAGAAGCTCTTGGCCGACCGCAAGATTACCATTCAGCTCGACGATAGCGCCAAGGAGTGGCTCGGCACCAAGGGCTACGACCCGGCCTATGGCGCGCGGCCCTTGAAGCGCGTGATCCAGAAATTCGTGCAGGACCCGCTCGCCGAGATGGTGCTGGCCGGCAAGATCCACGACGGCGAGACCGTCAAGATCACCGCCGGCAAGGACGGGCTGATGTTCAACGGCGAAGCCGCGAAAGCGAAGGCGGCTTAGGGTCGGTGTTCATAGTCAATAGGAAAGCCGCTTTCGCAAATTCGCGTCGGCGTCGTGCCACTCCGCATCATGGTCGTAGGTTCGAGCTATCTGTTCCAAAAGGCGGGACGTGAAGGGTGCATCGAATGCTACTTGCCGCGACCAGTTGCGATACTTGCCGGCAAGCTCGCGCTCCTGGCCTCCGCCTTCGCCCCGCCATTGCGCGCCGCGCTGGTTGTAGAGACCGACGGTCATCCCCTCGGCCATGCGCTTGGTGCCGACTTCCTCAAGTGCTTCACGAACCGGCTCGCATGGCCAAATGCCGTCTTTTCCAGGCTTTGCCTTGGAGAGTAGCTCGCCGATAACGCTGTCTCCTACACCTACGCGAGCATGGGTCCTGCATAATGCGCGAACCTCAGTAATCCAGGCCTTGAGTTTGGCCACGTCGATCGATCCGTCATCTTTTGTCCCCGGTATGCGCCGCGCATTGTGCAAGAGGCGATAGGCCTGCATTGCCACGTTGGAACGCGCTTCCTCATTAGGGATGTGCCATTCGGCAGGGTCCTCTCCGTCATCGCTGCGCTTGTAGGCCAAACCGATGGCCTGCATGAAGAGCGGGGGCGACTCTGCGAGCTGACGTCCAAGATTGGGAATGCCGCGCTTCGCGTTGTCCAGCACCCCAAGATACAGGAATTCGAGATGGGCAAGTTCGTCCGCCGAGACGTTGGTCCGCTCGTCGAGGATCTTGAACGCTTCTTCGACCTCGTAAGAATGAAACCGAAATTTTTCTGACGACTCGGAGCTGTTGGTAGCGACATCCTTCAAGAGTTTTGCAAGCAAGGCGCTCTCTATGTTCTTCCACTGATATTCGGCGGCCTGGAACGCTGCGCGAGGACGGTTGGCTTTCAACAGCCGCTCGATCATCTCGTGCAGTTCGTTGGTATCGTCGCCGCGCCAGAACGGATGGGCTTCGGCCCAATAGCGGGATTGCTCGTCCGCGCCCAACCGATCCACATGTCGCCATGTGTCCCTTGAAAAGGGCGCGCTTTTGAGAACGCGGATGATCTTGTTATGACCGGCTTCGCCTTCATCTTCGAAGATGGCGGCAAGCTTGGTCAGGAGATCGTCGCGCAGCGCGTCATCCGCCTTAACTAGGAAGCCTGACAGGCACGCATCAATATGCGCCGGGCACCGCGTGGCGGGTTCGGATGCAAGGCGAT
>JAWKWG010000044.1:0-3694 GCA_041397675.1 Hyphomicrobiales bacterium
TCGGCATTCACCATCAGAGCCTGGCCAACCCGGAGGAGGGCGAGGCGTCGGTGTTCGTCGTCCGCCATATCGACATCGACTATCTCAAGCCGGCGCGTCTCGACGACGTGCTCGAGGTGGTCACACAGTGCTCTCATATCGGCGGGGCTAGCCTTGTGCTCACCCAGGAGGTGCGCCGCGACGGTGTCGTGCTGGTGCGCGCCAAGGTGACGGTGGTTCTGGTCTCGGCGTCGGGCAAGCCGCAGCGGATCGGGCAGATGGTTCGCGGTGCGCTTGAACGGTTCGTTAACTGAGCGTGTAGAACGTAGCTAAAACGGGTAAACCAAGTGATCGCGCTGGACGGGGTTGCGCGACCCGGCAAATGCGAGCCCAAGTTTAGTCACAATCGCTCGTGAAAGCTCGGGTCGTCGAGGGAATTTGCGGCTCTTTCCGGCTTTGGACCACGTCCTTGCTGGGCGGACCCTCGGGACCGAGCGTTCGCCCCGCCGACGCCAGCGACGCTTGGAACGACTATGAGGCCCTAGATGAATCCGTCGGATGTCGCCGTCGATCTGTCGATCTGGCAGCTATTTCTGAACGCCCACATCGTCGTGAAGCTCGTCATCATCGGGCTTTTGGTCGCGTCGGTATGGAGTTGGGCGATCATCTTCGAGAAGTTCTTCCTGTTCGCCAGGACGCGCAAAGAGACCGACAAATTCGAGCAGGTGTTCTGGTCTGGCCAGTCGCTCGAGGAACTCTATCAAGCGTTGGCGCAGCGCCGGAATACGGGCATGGCGGCCCTGTTCGTGGCGGCGATGCGCGAGTGGAAGCGTTCGACCGAACGCGAGGGCGCCGAGCGGTCGTCGCGGCCGATGCCGGGAGTCCAGCTCCGGGTCGAGAAGGTCATGGACGTCACCATCTCCAGAGAGGTGGAGCGGCTTGAGCGCCGGCTCACCTTCCTCGCCACCGTCGGCTCGATCGCGCCGTTTGTCGGATTGTTCGGCACGGTGTGGGGCATCATGACAAGCTTCCAGGCGATCGCCGCCAGCAAGAACACGAGCCTCGCCGTGGTGGCGCCGGGCATCGCCGAAGCCCTATTTGCGACCGCGCTCGGCCTTCTTGCCGCCATCCCTGCGGTCATTTTCTACAATAAATTCAATGCCGACGTGGCGCGGCACGCGGCGCGCCTCGAAGGCTTCGCCGACGAGTTCGCCGCCATCCTGTCGCGGCAGATCGATAAGACGGCCTGATCATGGGAGCAGCACTTCAACCGGGTGGCGCGCTCGCCAATCGACGCGCAAGGCGACGCTCGCGTCTGCCGATGAGCGAGATCAACGTCACGCCCATGGTGGACGTGATGCTTGTGCTGCTCATCATCTTCATGGTGACGGCGCCGCTGCTCACGGTCGGTGTCGATATCGACGCGAACGCCACCCTGCCGGACGTCGAGTTGCCGCAAACCGAAGCGGGACCAGTCAACCCAGAGCAGGCGCCGCTCAGCATCACCGTCGATGCTGACGGCAAGATCTTCCTGCAGAACACCGAAATCGGCTTTGACGAACTTGTGCCAAAACTTGCTGCTATCCGTGATGCCGGTGGCGGAACTCAAGTGTGGGTTCGCGGCGACAAGGCCACGTCATACGGCGATGTCGCCAGGGTGCTGGTCCGGATCAAGGAAGCCGGCCTGCCCGTGACCCTCGTCACCGATCAGTTGGATCAACCCTGACGAGGAGCGCTCGAGCGTTCATGGGGCCGAGTACGTTTATCTCCGCCTTGCTGCACATCGCGATCGTGCTGTTCGTGATCGTCAGCTTTCGGTCGTCAGGCATGACGCCCGCGCCGCTGGTCGCCATTCCCATCGATCTCGCCACGCCGTCGGATACGACCAAGGTCAAGGCGGGCACGCGCGACGCCAAGGACGAAGCGCCGCTTGCCGGGAAAACGGAAGAGCAGAAGAAACATGCGGTGAAAGAGAAGGTCGCGCCGGCGCCTGACGAGACCGCGCCGACCAAAAAAGTCGAAGCCACATCGAAGCCAGACGCGAAGTCCGAGCCGAAAGAAGAAAAGAAAGCTGAAGCGGTTCCTGCGCCACAGCCCAAACCGACGGCGCCGACGCGGAAGCCCGAGCCGCCGAAACAACAGGCCAAAGCCGAGACGCCGAAAGCTGCACCGGCGCCGAAGAAGCCGGCGTTCGATACCGACAGAATCTCGGCGCTGCTCGACAAGATTCCCGATGCGGTCGACGAGCCCGCGCCGCAAGAGCTTGCGGAGGAGGAGAAGCCCGTCGCCGGGCAGACCACCGGCACGGAAATGAGTATGTCCATCAATGAGTTGGATGCGCTCAGGGCGCGCATTTCCGATTGCTGGACGCCGCCGCCGGGCGGCCTCGGCGCCGACGCGATCGTCGTCAAGATCAGGCTCAAGCTCAATCAGGACGGCACGCTCGAGGGCTATCCCACTGTGGCAAACAATGGGTCGTCGCCGTTCTTCCAGGCGGCCGCCGACAGCGCCGTGCGCGCCGTGTTCCAATGTCAGCCTTACACGTTGCCGGTCGAGAAATACGCGCTATGGCGCGACATGATCCTCAATTTCGACCCAAGTCAGATGTATCGCAGCGGCTAGAAACGATTCGATTCCGACGATGAGGCCATTGTCCATTTCCCGCGCCGGCCCAGGGCTGGCTTTCGTTGTTGCCACGCTGCTGGGCGCTCTCGCCGCGCCGCTGCCGGCAAACGCGGTCGTCGAGCTCGATATCACCCAAGGCACGATCCAGCCGCTGCCGATCGCCATCCAGAACTTCGCCGGCGACGGCTCGATCGACGCGAATGTCGCGCAAGAAATTTCCGACGTGGTGACGAACGATCTCCGGTCTTCAGGTCTGTTTCTTCCCATCGATCCGGCGGCGTTCATTGAGCGCGGCGTCGACACCGACAGCGTGCCGAGCTTCGAGGACTGGCGTGTCATCAACGCTCAGGCTCTCGTCGTCGGTCGCATCGGGTCCGATGACGGCAGGCTCAAGGCAGAGTTCCGGCTGTGGGACGTGCTGTCAGGCCAGCAGCTCGCCGGCGAGCAGTTCTTCACGCGGCCCAAAGACGCGCGCCGGGTCGGTCACCTCATTGCCGACGCCATCTACGAGCGGATCACGGGCGAGACCGGCTATTTCGATACGCGGATCGTGTTCGTGGACGAGTCGGGTCCCAAGGATCAGCGGGTCAAGCGCCTCGCCATCATGGATCAGGACGGCCACAACGTGCGGCTGCTGACGACGGGCCAGAACCTCGTGCTGACTCCGCGGTTCAGCCCCTCGACCCAGGAGATCACCTACATGTCCTACGAGGGGGCGGCGCCGAGGGTCTATCTCCTCAATATCGAGACCGGCCAGAAGGAGACCGTGGGTTCGTTCCCGGGCATGACCTTCGCGCCGCGCTTCTCGCCTGATGGCCAGCGGATCGTCATGAGCCTCGAGCAGGGCGGGAATTCGAACCTGTTCGCCATGGATCTCCGCAGCCGCCAGACGGTCCAGCTGACCAATAGCCAAGCCATCGACACGGGCCCCTGCTATTCACCCGACGGCCGCCAGATCACCTTCGAGACCGACCGCGACGGCTCCAAGCAGATCTACGTGATGGACGCGAATGGCGGAAATGCTCACCGGATCAGCCAAGGAGAGGGGAGCTATTCGACCCCTGTCTGGTCGCCCCGCGGCGACCTCATC
>JAWKWG010000045.1:0-2884 GCA_041397675.1 Hyphomicrobiales bacterium
CATTGGTCGAGGCGAAGGCGTTGATCGCGCGGGCGCGCTACAAGCACGACTATCCGCATTCCTGGCGCTCCAAGAAGCCGGTCATCTTCCGCGCCACGCCGCAATGGTTCATCGCCATGGACCGCGACTTCGACGGTGGGGCGACGTTGCGCGTCCGTGCGCTGAAAGCGATCGACGAGACCGGCTTCGTGCCGCCGCAAGGCGAGAAGCGGATCAAGGGCATGGTCGACACGCGCCCCGACTGGGTCGTATCGCGCCAGCGCGCTTGGGGCGTGCCGATCACCGTGTTCGTACACAAGACCACTGACGAGGTCATTCCGCGCCGCGAATTCAACGCCTCGGCCGAGCTGATCGACAGGATCACGAGCGCATTCGCCGAGGAAGGCGCCGACGCTTGGTTTATGGACGGCGCCAAGGACCGCTTTCTCCAAGGCCTGGTGGACAATCCCGCCGACTGGGAGAAGGTCGACGACATCTTGGACGTCTGGTTCGATTCAGGCTCGACCCACGCCTTCGTTCTGGAGAAGCGCGACGACCTGAAATGGCCTGCGTCTCTCTATCTCGAAGGCTCAGACCAGCATCGCGGCTGGTTCCAGTCCTCGCTGCTTGAGGCTTGCGGCACGCGCGGCCGCGCACCGTTCGAAGAGGTGCTGACCCACGGCTTCGTCAACGACGAGGACGGCCGCAAGATGTCGAAATCGCTCGGCAACGTGGTGGCGCCGCAAGACGTCATCCGCCAGTCTGGCGCGGAGATCTTGCGGTTGTGGGCAATGAGCTCCGATTACGCAGAGGACCTGCGCATCGGTCCCGACATCATCAAAGCCAACGTCGATTCCTACCGCCGCTTGCGCAATACGCTCCGCTTCCTGCTCGGCAATCTGGCGCACTATCGCGATGACCTGACCGTGGCGTACGCCGACATGCCGGAACTCGAGCGCTACATGCTGGCGCGGCTCGCCGAGCTCGATGAAGCCGTGCGCGAGGGTTACGTCACATACGACTTCAAACGCATCTTCCACGCGCTGCTCAATTTCTGCGTCAATGACTTGTCGGCGTTCTATTTGGATATCCGCAAGGACGCGCTCTACTGCGATCCTTATGACAGCGTGACGCGGCGTGCCGCGCTCACCGTCATGAACCATCTGTTCTCGGCGCTCACCGCGTGGCTTGCGCCGATGCTGTGCTTCACCATGGAGGAGGCGTGGCTTACCCGCTTCCCAGAGGACAAGGGCTCGGTGCACTTGCGGCAATTCCCTGACGTGCCAGGTGACTGGCGCGATACGGCGCTTGCCGAGAAATGGAAGAAGGTTCGCGCCGTGCGCCGTGTCGTGACCGGCGCACTTGAGATCGAGCGGAAAGAGGGACGGATCGGCTCGAGCCTCGAAGCAGCGCCCAAGGTCTACGTCGCCGATGCGAGCTTGCGCGAGGCTTTGAAGGGCATCGATCTCGCCGAGATCGCCATCACCAGCGGCGCAGCCTTGATCCCGGAGGAGGGACCGCGCGACGCGTTCCGCCTGGAGGAGGTGCCGTCGGTGTCTGTGGTGTTCGCGCCGGCCAAGGGCAAGAAGTGTGCGCGCTCTTGGAAAATCCTTGCCGACGTGGGATCGGACCCCGAGTTCCCCGAGCTCTCGCCCCGTGACGCCGCAGCCGTGCGCCAGTTCGATGCGCGCGCCCGCGGCCGCCGGTCAGGATAGCGCCTATGCTCCGCCGCTGGTTCTGGGGACCCTATTCGCCGCTTGGGCTCATCGTAGCCTTGCTCACGCTCGTGGCCGATCAAGCCAACAAGGCCTGGCTGCTTTATGTGTATGACATCGGCGCCAAGGGGACGGTCACGCTCGCGCCGTTCTTCGATGTCGTCTTGGTGTGGAACAAGGGCATCAGCTATGGCCTCTTCCCTCAGGACAGCGCGGCGGGGCGTTATGGAATCATCGCCTTCGCCGTCGTCGCCAGTGTCGCCCTAACTCTCTGGCTTGCTCGAATGACCACGCCGTTGGCGGCCGCCGCCATCGGGCTCATCATCGGCGGCGGAATTGGCAATCTTATCGACCGCATCGTCTATGGGGCGGTGGCGGATTTCTACGCTTTTCACGCCTTCGGCTTCGAATGGTACATCTTCAATATCGCCGATGTGGCCATAGTTGCCGGTGTTATTGGACTTCTGTATGACTCACTCTTCGGGGGTCACAAAAAGGCCGGAAACCCCTCCAAAATGTAAGTGAATCCGGGGTTCACCGGGTCCGAGGGGAAATCTTGGGGCACGTCACCGCCAGAATGCGCATTGACCGGGCCTTGGCGCTCGCCTGCGCGCTTGCCTGCGTGGCCGCTCTCGGTGGCTGCGGCGGCGTCGAGCTCCAGGGCAAGATCTTCGACTACATGGGCGTTTCCGGCGATACGCAGCAGCCCGACGTGCGCATGAGCCAGCGGCCGCCGCTGCTTGTCCCGCCGAATCTCGAGACATTGCCCCAGCCTGGCACAGGCGGTCCTGCCGTAGCGGCCGCCCGCCCGGATTGGCCTGACGATCCGGAAGTGGTGCGCCAGCGCATCGCCAAGGAAGACAAGGCCAAGGAAGCGGAGATCAAGGCCGCCGCCGACCCGACCAACCCTTATGCCGGCAAACCGACCCTGCTTGACCGCTGGTTCAAGAGCGACAAAGAGGAAACGGCGGCGGTCGACGATGTCCCAGAGCCGGATCCGTCTGATCGGGCGACCGACACCAGCACGGTGGCTCAATCGCAGCCCAAGGGACTTCAACCCCACGTGCCGCAGGCGCCGTTGCCCGAGCAGGATCAGGGCGGACCCGAGGTCTCCGGCGCTTATGAGGGCATGTCTAATCCCTCCGGCAATTCGGCTGGCTGGTAACAATCCGCGCAATTCAGCCAGTGGC
>JAWKWG010000046.1:0-2822 GCA_041397675.1 Hyphomicrobiales bacterium
GGACGCTGCAAGGCGCCTATCTGATCATGGCTGCCCGCGCGCTTGGGCTCGATTGCGGACCCATGTCGGGCTTCGACAATGACGGCCTCGATCGCGACTTCTTCGCCGGCACCACCATCAAGTCGAACTTCCTGTGCAATCTCGGCTATGGCGATGCGTCCACTCTCAGGCCCCGCTCGCCGCGCATTGACTTCGACGAGATGGCCCGCATCCTCTAAGGCTTTCTCATGAACATTCTCGCCCTCGATACGAGCATGGGCGCTTGCTCCGCCGCGGTATCGCGCGTTGCCGACGGTATGCGCACGCTTCATGCCCGCTACGCGGAGATGCCGCGCGGTCACGCCGAGGCGCTGATGCCCATGGTGCATGAGGTGTTGTCCGAATCTGGGCTCGATCCGCGCGACATCGATGTACTCGCTGCGACGCAAGGTCCTGGCAGCTTCACGGGAGTCCGCATCGCCATTGCTGCGGCGCGGGGGCTTGCGCTGGTGACGAAAGCCAAGCTTTACGGCACCGACAGCCTTACGGTCATGGCGCGCGCCGCCGTTGATGGTCTTGAGCCGCAAGGACCGTTCGCGGTCGCCGTCGACGCGCGGCGCGGCATGCTCTATTTCGGCCTCTACAATGCGACGGGATGCAAGCTCGATGGTCCACGTCTCGTTGGGCCCGACGATGCGGCCTCTCTCCTGCCCGACGATTGCGAGCTTACCGTCGGAAGTGGCGGGTCTCTCCTGGCAGACGCCGCCACGAGGCCGGGGAGCATCGTTTCTGCGTTGCCGGACCTTCAACCGAACGCCGCAGTGCTTGCTCAGCTCGCGCTCGATGCAGGAGAAACATCGGCGATGTTGCGTCCGCTGTACTTGCGGCCACCTGATGCAAAGCCGCAGACGCAAATTCTAGAGAGACGCTGATGCCCAGCGCCGTATCGGTCAGTCCGGCGACCCCCGCCGACGCGGGGCTCATGGCGGCGTTGCACGCCGTGTGTTTCGACCGACCCTGGGACGAGACAGCCATGGCTCAGTTCATCGCCGGCCCGGGCACGCTCTGTCTCGTCGGTTTTGCCGGCGAGGCCGAACCTTCGCCTGCGGGACTTCTGGTCGCCCGCCGCGCCGCCGAAGAGGCGGAGCTTCTGACACTCGGCGTGGTCCCGTCGAGCCGAAGACTGGGTGTTGGCCGCGCGTTGTTGCAGCGCGCCATCGACCAATTGCGCGCGAGCGGCGTAGGCAATCTCTTTCTTGAAGTCGCTGACGGAAATAAGGCCGCGCTTGAGCTCTATCGCGCGCTTGGTGCCGTGCCGGTCGGACGGCGTCCCAGCTACTATGAGAGCGGAGCAGACGCCACGATCTTCAGCCTTGCCCTTTCGGACTCTGGCTCCGATGATGGGCAAATCGCCGGATGAGCCAACGATTCATGTCAAAACCAGCGATACGCGAAAGCAGGCTCGAACGCCTCTGCGCCGACAGCGGCATGCGCATGACCGGGCAGCGCCGGATCATCGCCCGAGTGCTGTCGGCTGCCGACGACCATCCAGACGTCGAAGAAGTTTACCGGCGGGCGAGCGAACAGGACCCGCGGATCTCACTGTCCACTGTGTATCGCACCGTACGATTGCTGGAGGGCGCCGGCATTGTCGAGCGTCACGATTTCGGCGACGGCCGCGCGCGCTATGAGCCGGCCGGCCACGGCCATCACGACCATCTGATCAACGTGAAAACGGGCGAGGTCATCGAGTTCAAGAACGAGGACATCGAGCGTCTTCAGGAGCGCGTGGCCCAGGAACTCGGGTACCGTCTGATCGGCCACCGGCTGGAACTGTTCGGCACCCCGATCAAGAGCGGCAAATAGCCGTTCGGTCCCCGTTTGACACCGCCTTTGCGGCGGGACAACGTGGGTGTGCGTCTCGGATAACGATAAGGGGGTGGCGCAATGGGAAAATCAGCAATTTTTGCTCTAGCAGTCTTGTTGCTTGGCAGCGCAGCCAATGCGGAGCATGCGTTCGTGCCTCAGTCTCAACCGGAGTTCGTCCCCGTGGTGACACACGAGGTCTGCACCACGAGCGAGTGGGGATTCGACGAGGTTCGTACGGATTGCCGGATGGAGGTTCTCCCAGCGCCGCGTGGCAACCCGGGTCTCAAAGGCATCTGCACCACCTATTACGGCCACCGCACGTGCCATTGATGGCGGACCTGACATCCTCGGCGCCGGCCGGGTGACGGCGGTGCCATGAAAAGCGTGCGGGCGTTCCTAGTGCTGGCGGCGTTCTTCGCCTTTACGGTGCCGTTGATGCCGCTCCAGCTTCTGTTTCTCTGGACGGGCTCGCGTTATGCGCGGACCTTCCCGAATTGGTATCACCGCCAGGTGTGCAGAATCGTCGGCGTCCGTCTCAACATCGATGGCGCCATCGCCCAAAGTCAGGGCGTGCTCATCATTTCCAACCATGTGTCGTGGCTCGATATCACCGTGTTGTCGGCCGTCGCCCCCGTCTCGTTCGTCGCCAAACAGGAAGTGGCGAGCTGGCCATTCGTCTCTTGGCTCGCCAAGCTGCAGCGCTCGGTGTTCGTCGACCGCGAACGGCGCAGTGAGGTGGGCGACAAGGCCAACGAAATCCTGAACCGGCTCGAAGAGGGCGACCATATCGTCTTGTTCGCCGAGGGCACGTCGAGCGATGGCAACACCGTGGTGCCGTTCCGCACGGCGCTATTCGCCGCGGCAAAGCCGACCGGCGGCAAGCCGATGGGATCAAGCGTGTCGGCACAAACGCTGGCGCTCACCTACACCAGGGTCTACGGGCTGCCGCTCGGCCGGCGCGGCCGGCCGCAAGT
>JAWKWG010000047.1:0-2773 GCA_041397675.1 Hyphomicrobiales bacterium
ACGCCCACCACGAGCCCATGGCGATGCCGAGTGTGAGGCACATCCAGGCCGCGAGAGTCCATGGTCTCACCCATCGCGCCCACGCCGCATCGATCCGCCCGTCGATCAGCGCGGCGACCGCAAACGAGAACGCCATGGAGAAGCCGACATAGCCCGCATAGAGGAACGGCGGATGGAAAGCCAGCGCGGGATCCTGCAGCACGGGGTTGAGCCCTTGCCCTTCGAACGGCGCGGGATCGAGCCGGATGAAAGGATTTGAGGTCGTAATGATGAAGAGAAGAAAGGCGAACGCGATCGAACCTTGAACCGCAAGCACGTTGGCCTGAAGCTGCCGCGGCAGGTTCGTGCCGAAGGTGGCGACCGCCGCGCCGAACAACGCAAGGATCAGCACCCACAAGATCATCGAACCTTCGTGATTCCCCCACACGCCGGAGATCTTGTAGAGCAGTGGCTTCGCCGCATGGGAGTTCTGCCAAACATTGGCGACCGAGAAATCCGACGTCACATAGGCCGTCATCAGCGCGAAGAACGCGATGGCGATGAGAAGGAACTCGGCCTGTGCTGCAGGAACGGCGACCGCTGTCAGCTGAGGATCGCGCAACCGGGTGCCGATGACAGGCAGCAGCATCTGCACGACGGCAACGCCAAGGGCGAGGATCAGTGCGTAGTGGCCGGTCTCAGCAATCATCTCCTAAGTCTTTCTCTAGTTGGCCGCGCTCGGGCCGCTCTGCCCGTCGTCGCCGCGCCATACGCCCTGCTTCTTCAGCTTGGCGGCAACCTCGGGCGGCATGTAGTTCTCGTCGTGCTTGGCGAGCACGCTGTCGGCATGGAAAAGCCCATCGGGCTCAAGCATTCCCTCGGCGACCACGCCCTGCCCCTCGCGAAAAAGATCGGGCAGCACACCGGTATAGGTTACGGGCAAGGTCTTCGCTCCGTCGGTGATGACAAAGCGTACTGTCGTACCTGCGTCCCGCGTCACGCTGCCAGTCTCCACCAACCCCCCGAGGCGGATGCGCTGTCCAGGCGGCACCTGCATCTCGGCAATGTCGCTCGGGCTATAGAAGAACACGATCGAATCCCGCATGGCGTAGAGCACCAGCCCCACGGCGACACCAAGCACCAAGAGGCACGTGCCGATCAAAACGCCTCTGCGCTGCTTTCGCGTCATGACTTCAACCCAAGCTCTGCTGCAAGTGCGTTGAGTTGCTCTATGGCCTGCTCATTGCCGGCAAAGGTACTTTTCGCCCGCGCAAGTGCCTTGAGTGCCTCGTCCTTGCGGTCCAAAACCGTATAAGCACGGACCAGTCGGAGCCAACCGGCTAGATCGTCGCTATTCTGTTCGAGCCGCGACGCAAGCCTTTGCACCATGCTCTCGATCATTGCCTGGCGGTCGGTCGGGCTCATATCTTGCGCAGCGGCGACATCGGCCGCGTTCGGCCCAGACGTTTCTGGCAGGACCGGCGCCGCGCTCTTGCCCGCGAGTTGTGCTTCTGCCGCCTCGATGCGCGCCTGAACCATCGCGCGCCAGCGTTCGTCCCCGCCCTTTCTGTCGAGCAGCGCGCGCCAATCCTCGACGGCCGCTGCGAACTTGCCATCCTGCTCTTTGGAAATAGCAATAAGTATACGTGGCTCGATCAGAGTCGAGTCGAGCACAAGCGCTTGATCCAGTGCGCGCCGCGCCTCCTCGCTCACCACGCCGCCCTTCTCCAGGACCAGCGCTTGGCCATAGCCAGAAAGTCGGTGCGCAGAAGGTCCAAGCAGTCGAATGGCTTGCGCGTAGGCGTTTGCAGCATCGTCGTAGCGCCGGCCGACTAAATAGACGGGAGCAATTACGTCCCATCCCTGCCCTTCCTCGGGATGCTCGCGGAGCCGCGCCTCGACGCGCGCAACAAGCGCCGCGATATTCTGATCGCTCGCGGGATCCTCGAGTCGTGCCGTGAGGGGTTGGTCGGGAAGACGGGGAGAACCGTAAACGAAGTAGAGGCCGAGAACGGCAAGGGGCAACGCAAGCGCCACCGCGATCAGCGCCGCCCGCGCCGGCATGCCGCGCTTCGATGCGGCGCCCTCGCTCGGCTCCTCACTGTCGGCCGCGAGCAAGCGCCGCGCGACTTCGAGACGGGCAGCCTCTGCTTCCGCCTCGCCAATCAGACCGCGGGCAAGGTCGCTCTCGACCTCTTCAAGCTGGTCGCGATAAACCGCGGCGTTGAATGCCTCGCGCGCCGGCGCGCCGCTGCCTCCCGCCGTGAGCGGCCGCAACAAGAAGTACAGCACGATCGCCGTGAGACAGGCGAGAATGACCCAAAGCAGCACGAGGGGCGCTAGCCTCCGAAATCCAAGTCAAGGCTAGGCATAGGGAAAGGCGCCGGGAGGGGCAAGCTCAGGGCGCCTCGCCAAGATTAATTCGCCGCAATCCAGCGGGCACGCGGCCCCCCCGGGCGGCTAACCGACCGTATTCCAGGTCCCGTCAGCCTGACGGCAAGCCGTGCCACGAGCCGTCTGCGGCTGACCGCTGACGTAGATCGTGTGCGTGTACGGCCGGCAGTAAGTGCCGTTCTGCTGATAAGGCTTGCCTGGCACAATCTGGCCGCGATGTTGGTTCGCGGGATTGTTCCATGGCGTTGCCGAACCGGCCTGGCCGTACTCGAGCGCGCGGTATTCCGCGGCGGCCGCCAGTTGGCGATCCCGCTCGTCCAAATCGGCACCAATCAGGTTTCCGAGAATACCGCCCGTCACCGCGCCGATCGCGAGACCCGCCGCGCGGTTCTTTTTACCG
>JAWKWG010000048.1:0-2662 GCA_041397675.1 Hyphomicrobiales bacterium
CAATGCTCCTCGCCTTTGCAGTGGGGTCCAACCTGGCATTCACCACCACGGGCGCCACAGTCGACACCACAGGCTCCAGCGTCGACGCTAAGGGCAGCGCAGCCGACACTCTCAAGTGGGAAGACCTCGCCCCGCCCTGGGACGAAGCAGAGAGCCCGCTGACGCCGCTCAACCAACAACAAACCGACGACCTCTACACGTTGGTCTACGGACCGAACTACGGGGATCGCAGCGGCAAAAAGGATGCCGACGAGCAAGAGGCCTATGACAGACTGAAAGCATCCGGCGTCGACCCGGACGGCATCCTCGCCAAGATCGAGAAGTTGCGCGATGAGGCCGACATCCATGACAGGACGCTCGTGCCCGGACTCGACGGGCGCGTCATTAGGCTCCCGGGCTACGTCCTGCCGCTCGACTTCGATGGCTCATTGGTGAGGTCGTTCCTGTTGGTGCCTTATGTCGGCGCATGCATCCACGTGCCGCCGCCGCCGCCAAATCAGATCGTCTATGTCGAGCTGAAACAAGGCTTCAAGAGCCCCGAGGTGTTTGCCCCGGTCTGGGTCACAGGCCGCATGAGCACCGGCATGAACAAAACGTCACTGACGTGGGTCGATGGATCGACCGACGTGAACTTCGGCTATGCCCTCCAGGCGACCAAGGTCGAGCCGTACGAGGAATAGTCGTGCAGCATCACATCCGGAATTAGGAGATACGTTATGAGAAGAATACTCGCAATTGCCGCTGCGCTTGTTGCAGTCTCGGCAACCCAGACGGCAGCGGAGACGGTTCGTCAGCTAGGTCCGCATCAGCACGGCCACGGAACCCTCAATCTGGCGGTCGAAGGCCAGGTCGTGCAAATGGAGCTTGAAGTGCCCGGCGCCGACATCGTCGGCTTCGAGTACGAGGCGAAGACGGTTGAGGACCAGGCGAAAGTCAAAGCGGCCACGGAGACGCTGTCAAAGCCGCTGGCCTTGTTCACGTTGCCTGACGCGGCCGGGTGCAAGGTCACCTCGTCCAAGGTTGCCATCGCTAAAGAGTCCCATGACGAGCATGAACACGAAGAGCACGAGCATGAAGCGGACCATGACGCTGATGACGAAGAGCACGAAGCCGAGCATTCGGAGTTCCACGTTCAGTATGCGCTCTCATGCGACAACGTGGCGGCGATTACGACCATCGCCTTTCCGTATTTCGAGACCTTCCCCAATTCGCAGGAACTCGCGGTAACGCTCATCACGGAGAAAAGCCAAAAGTCCTTCGAGGTAGACCGAGAACACACCCTCATCGATATCCGGGGCATGATGTAGACGGCGCGGGCATCGTGCAGAAATCACACGCCAGAACGGCCCGATCGGTCGCGCCAGCTTTGTGCGTGGACCGGGTCGATTTCCGCTGGCCCGGCACGCAGGGCTTTGAGCTCGCCATTGACCGGCTGATCGTCCAGCGCGGCGAGCGCGTGTTGCTGTTGGGTCCGTCCGGAGCCGGCAAGTCGACGCTGCTCAGCCTTGTCTGCGGCATCGTCGTGCCGCGTCGCGGTTTCATCGATGTCCTCGGACAAAACCTTGCGGCCATGCGCGCGACCGAGCGGGACCGATTCAGGGTGGAGCACTACGGGATCATCTTTCAGATGTTCAACCTACTGCCCTATGCGAGCGCCTTGGACAATGTGCTGCTGCCGCTCAGCTTCGCGCCCGAGCGTCACAGGCACGCCACCACCGAACGCCAAGCCAGGGACGAAGCAGCGCGCCTCCTCGCCGCGCTTGGCGTTGACTGGACGCTCGCGACGAAAGATGTCGCCGCGCGGCTGAGCGTCGGCCAGCAGCAGCGCGTCGCCGCAGCCCGCGCCCTGATTGGTGCGCCGGAGTTGATCGTCGCCGACGAGCCAACGTCCGCCTTGGACAAGAAAACGCAAGAGGGCTTCCTCGATTTGCTGTTCGGCCAAGTCGAGGACGCCGGCGCAACGCTCATCATGGTCAGTCACGACGATCGGCTGACGCCACGGTTCGATAGAGCGTTGGAGCTTAGCGACATTGCCAGCATGCGCCACGGAGTCGAGGCATGATCCTGCTGCGCCTGACGTTTCTGTCGCTCCGCAATCGCTGGCTGACCGCACTCCTGACGGTCATCGCCATCGCCGTCAGCGTCGCGCTTCTTCTGGGCGTCGATAAGATTCGCACCGGTGCGCGTGCGAGTTTCGCCGATACGATTTCCGGAACCGACCTGATCGTCGGCGCGCGAACCGGCGGCGTTCAGCTGCTGCTCTATTCCGTGTTCCGCATCGGCAATGCGACCAACAATATCACCTGGCAAAGCTACCAAGACATCGCGCGACGCGGCGAAGTTGCGTGGTCCGTTCCGCTGACGCTGGGAGACAGCTATCACGGGTTTCGCGTGCTCGGCACCAACGCGGATTATTTCAAGCACTACAAATATCGTGGCCGCCGCAGCCTGGCGTTTGCCTCCGGCGGGCAATTCGACGATTTGTTCGACGCCGTCCTGGGCGCCGACGTCGCTGCGAAGCTCGGACATAAGGTCGGCGACAAGATCGTCGTGTCGCATGGGCTGGGCGTCATCTCCCAAGGCGAGCACGCCGATAAACCGTTCCGTGTCTCAGGCATCTTGGCCAAGACGGGCACGCCCGTGGACCGAACCGTCCACGTCT
>JAWKWG010000049.1:0-2337 GCA_041397675.1 Hyphomicrobiales bacterium
TACGGGCTTCGTGGTGATGGTGCTTGCCGTCACGGTGGGCGGGCTGTTCGGCGTCGCCGAAACGGCGGTCGGCACCGGGTTGGCGGCCCTCGTCGCAGCGCTACTTGCGGCATGTGCTGGTATTGGCGCCAGCTTGTACGGCCCTGCGCCCACCGCCAGCGAGATGGCGTATTATGAAGAGATGCGGAAACCCGAAGGAGAAGCAATCTTCGATCTGGCGCAGCGGCGCGCAACGCCGGCGGCCGCGCAGGAAGACTGAGGGCTGACGTCATGGACCCGCAACGCCCGCCTGGCGCGACCCACCTCACGCTCTATCCTGAGATCGTTCCCTACCGCACCGGGCGACTCAAGGTCTCCGACCTGCACGACATCTATTACGAAGAATGCGGCTCGCCCGCAGGCAAGCCCGTGGTTCTGCTGCATGGCGGGCCCGGCGGCGGCATCAACCCGATGATGCGCCGCTACCACGACCCACGGCTCTACCGGCTCGTGCTGTTCGATCAGCGGGGCTGCGGCCACTCGATCCCGCATGCCTCGCTTAAGGAGAACACGACCTGGGACCTGGTCGGCGACATTGAACGCCTGCGCATTCATCTCGAGATCGAGCGCTGGCAAGTGTTCGGCGGCTCGTGGGGCTCCACTCTCGCGCTTGCGTACGCCGAGACGCATCCCGAGCGCGTGAGTGAGCTCATCTTGCGCGGCATCTTCACGCTCAGGCGCGCCGAGCTCGAGTGGTTCTATCAAGAGGGGTGCAGCTGGCTGTTTCCCGATGCGTTCGCGGACTACGTCAAGGTGATTCCGGAAAACGAGCGCGGCGACATGATCGCCGCCTACTACCGGCGGCTTACCGACGCAAATCCATTGACGCAGATCGAGGCGGCGCGCGCGTGGAGCGCGTGGGAGGGTCGGACGCTGTCGCTGCTGCCAGACTTCGACCGGGTGCGCCGTTTCTCGGAGGATCACTACGCGCTGGCGTTCGCGCGTATCGAGTGTCACTACTTCGTCAACGGCGGCTTCTTCGAGACCGACGACCAACTGATCCGAAACGCCGCGCGGCTCAAGGACATTCCCGGTGTCATCGTGCATGGGCGCTACGACGTGGTGACGCCGGTCAAGAACGCATTCGATCTCAAGCAAGCGTGGCCTGAGGCCGACCTCCGCGTGGTCCCCGACTCGGGCCATGCCATGACCGAACCCGGCATCGTGCACGAACTGGTCGCGGCGACACGCATCTTCGCCGGGAATTGATCAGGCGCGGGGGACCGCGTGGCCGATGAAGTTCAGCGCCACTTTGCGCTGATGTGACGCCGTGCGGTGCTCGATGAGATAAACGCCCTGCCACGTGCCGAGCACCATGCGGCCGCCCTGGACGGGAATCGACAGGCTGACAGAGGTCAGCATGGCCTTGATGTGGCTTGGCATGTCGTCGGGCCCCTCCTCGGCATGAGCGTAGGCACGATCCTCGGGCGCAAGGATCTCAAGTGCATCGAGGAGATCGACGCGCACATTGGGGTCTGCATTCTCCTGGATGGTGAGCGAAGCCGAGGTGTGACAGACGAACACGGTGAGGAGGCCGTCGCCGGCGCCGGCACTGTCAAGCCAGCCCGCGAGAGCGCGGGTCAGCTCGACAAACCCCTTGCCGCGGGTCGGAACGACCAGCGTATGGCTCGCCTGCACCATCTTGGCCATCGATACGCCCTCTCTTGCGGCCGGCAACAGGCCACCGTGGGCCCCGGACGCCTTGGCGCCGTCCCGTATTAGAGCGCCGGTTAAGACAAAATTTACTCGGGCTTGACACCGTTGTCGGGACCGCTTCGCGCGGGTCCTCCGCCCGATGCCACCTTCCTCGGACGCGGAATCGGCGGCGTCAACTTCATGGGGAACGGTATGGCTTCAGAAGCAAGTTGGCAAACCAGCACTGCGGGTAAGCGTGACCCCTTCGCCGCCGACGAACCTATGGATCAACGCACGGTGGAAAGCCTGCTGCGGCGCCTCGTCGATCGAGTCGAGGAGAGCGAGCGCCGCTATGGCGAAGCACTCGATGAGCTTCATGCCCGCCTCGACCAGCTGTCGCAGACGACAGAAGCTGTCCGTGACACCGGCGCGCCGGAAGATGCCGACACATTCGACCGGCTTCATACGCAAGTCAGCGATCTCGCCCGCCGCCTCGAGCACGAGAGCGCGGCGCCCCTCGACGATTTCGAGCGCCTTGGCCGGGCCCTGTCGAACAGCCTCGATCAGGGCATGAGTCAAGACGAACCGGCGCCCGCGCCGCACCCGTATGGTGGCGCGCCGGAGCCGAGCCCCTTCGCCCAGGCGGCGATGTTCGGGAAGATG
>JAWKWG010000050.1:0-2331 GCA_041397675.1 Hyphomicrobiales bacterium
GGCGATCGACGCGGCGCCGATGATCAGAGCCAGGGCGAGGGACGCCGTGGCGCGGTTGTTTCGGGAAAGAGGCGCTTCAACGCTATCGGAGACAAATCGTAACATCGTCGTCTGGGGCTTGAGTTCGGTTCGTGCAATCTCGTTGCGGAAGCGATAGCCTCCGCTTCGAAATCTGAGCCTCGACGCAACCCTGCTATGTGTCGATGAAGAAAGGATAAAACGCCGCGCGCCGCAAGCAGCGGTTGTGTGGCTGGGGGACTAGGATTCGAACCTAGACTGGCGGAGTCAGAGTCCGCTGTCCTACCGTTAGACGATCCCCCACCAGCCCGATGTGGGCCACGCGTGGCGGCCTTGCAAGGCGACGATGCGCCAGCTCCTTCTAGCCGCAGGCGCGCGGCCTTGGCAAGGCTACAGGCGGCGGCGCGCCCCGCGGGCCGGCAACCGTTCCTTTACCCTCCTGATCAAGATGAGGCTGGCAAAAACCCCACGCTTGAACGAAATCTGCAAAGCTTCGCGGCTAGGATGACCACCATGGAAACGCTTTCACCATCGGCCGACCGGATCGGCGCCGCTCTCCGGGCGCTGCGGATGACGCATACGCCGGGTGCAGGCGACGCGGCTGCGCTCGGCGCCAAGTGCCTGCGCGCGGTGATCGCCGAACTCGCGGCGGATGGCGTGTCGCAGGACGATCTCAAGCCCCTGGTCGATCTCGAGGCTCATCTCGGCGGTGTCATGGAGCAAGGGCAGGATCAGCCGGCGACACACGAGCAGGTTGCAGACCCGAGCCGCAATCGGCGTCGCGGCACCTCGCCGAGCTTCGCCTTGCTTGCGCGCGTCGCTGCAGTCATCGATCTTTTGGTGAAGGCAGGCTACGACGAGAACGAGGCGGCGCAGACCGTCATGCGCCGCATGGTCATCGCCGGCGTTCCGCCGCCGCAGCGCGGCGGAGATGCGCGGGGATGGCGCCGGCTGTTGGAATGGCGCAACTCGCTCCTTCAGGGTGTCGGCCCCGAAGAGGCCAAGCTGGAGTACCAGGCATTCAGCCGCGAGATCGAAGACATTCCGGCCAACGAGCGGGTCAAGCGCGTACTTGACGACCGGCTGTGGGACCGCAGGCGGAAACCCCGCTAGCGCGACTTGTGCTGCGGCCTTTTCTCTTTTGTCTTGGACGGCGAGTAGGCGTTTTTCTCCATGTGACTCATTTTCTCGTCGCTGATCTCCTCGCGCTCGGCCTTCTTCTGGCCGAGATTGCCGACCGAGCCTTCCGCGTCTCTGAGATTTTTACCAGACGGATGTTTGTCTGCCATAATTCGTCTCCTCTCGTTGCTGCTGGTTAAAACGCATGCGAGCGGCTTTCGTTGCGACCTCCGAAATGGCTGGGAACAGCCTTGATTAACCTCGTTCTGCTAGAGCCTCCGGCGGGCCTAGAGGCGCTGCTACTCTTGGCTTTCCTTGGGAATCGAGACTGAGCCTCGAAGGGGAGGGCGTGTGACCGAGCAACGAGTAATAGCGCGCGGGGTGCCCGCCTCATTCCGGGTTGGCGCGGCGCGTGACTCCAAAGACCACAAGCGCTCGGTCCTGTTCCGCGAAACCCCATTGGAGGCGTGCGAGCGAATCGCGCTCGGCACGGCGTGGGCCCTGCGGCCGCGGCGTATCGGCCGGCTCGCGCCACTAACGCGGCTGTGGCTCGCCAATCTTCTTACCGGAGAGAGCGACCTGCCAGACCCCGACCTGCTCGGGGACACGTCCGAGCTTGCGGGGATTGCGCGCGATCTTTCCGTGTCGACCTTACTTGAGGCCTATCGCCGCGGTCTTTTCCCGCACGGGCATTTTGGCCCAACCAAATGGTTTGCACCGGCGCAGCGCGCCGTGCTTCTGCTCGACGACTTCCACATCCCGACGCGGCTTCGCGCCATGATGCGGCAGGGCAAGTACACTGTGACGTTCGATGGTGATTTCGAGGGCGTCATCAAAGCGTGTGCCGGCCGCCGTCAGAGACGCTGGCATTTGACCTGGATCACGCCCCCGATCATGCGGGCCTACGCGCGCCTTTACGACGAGGGCCACGTTCATTCCTTCGAGGTGTGGAACAGAGACGGCGAGCTTGTCGGCGGCGGCTACGGTGTGGTGATCGGACGCGTGTTCGTCATCGAGTCGCAGTTCTTCCGCGAGTCGAATGCCTCGAAGATCGGGTTCTCGGTGCTCGCTTGGCATCTCGCCAAGTGGGGCTTCGAGATGTGCGACAACAAATGGCTGACCGTGACCACGGCGCAGATGGGTTTTCACGAAGTGCCGCGCACCGAATATCTGCGCCGCCTCGCGAGCCTGGCG
>JAWKWG010000051.1:0-2130 GCA_041397675.1 Hyphomicrobiales bacterium
CGCAGGATCACGCCGGCGCCGATGAAGCCGATACCCGCCATCACGCCCTGGATGACGCCCTGCACCACACGGCTCAGCGCATCGGGATGGTCAGCTAGCCCGCGGAAATGAATTGTCGAGATCGAAACGATCGCCGCGCCGAGCGACACGAGTCCGAGCGTGCGCATGCCGATCGGCTTGTCTGCCAGATCACGATTGAGGCCAATCAGCATTCCGACGACGACCGCCGCCCCCAACCGCAGGGCGACATCGATGATATCGAAGCCGGGTGCAATTGACTCCAAGTGTTAGGCCGCCTCCGCCGTGTCCATGCCGAGCGCGTGGAGATAGGTCGAAAGCACTGCTTCCTCTTCGCGCCGCTTGTTCTCATCCTGCTTGCGCAAGCTGACCACCCTGCGCAGCGCCTTCACGTCGAAACCGTTGCCCTTGGCCTCGGCGTAGACCTCGCGCAAATCTGCGGCGAGCGCTGCCTTCTCCTCCTCCAGCCGTTCGATACGAGAGACGAAGGCACGAAGCTGATCTTTGGCTGCTGATGACTGAAGCTGCACTGGTTTGACCCTCGGGCGTTTGTGATGAATCGATGAAGGCGAGCTTGGTCCGGTTCGGAATGTGCAGCAAGGCGCGCGCCGCGCTTATCCCGCTTATCCAAAGGCGCCTTTGGCGTTTGGACTAAATCGTTGATTATACGAGTGTTTTGAGCGCGCCTACGAGCGCTCGGTCTGGAACTTCGCCTTCCAGTCGTCATAGGGCATGCCGTAGACGATCTCCCGCGCCTCGTCCTTGTTGAGCGTCACGCCGCGCTCGGCTGCCGCTTCGAGGTACCACGTGGAGAGGCAGTTGCGGCAGAAGCCGGCAAGCTCCATCAAGTCGATGTTCTGCACGTCGGTCCGTTCGCGCAAATGCTCGACGAGCCGACGGAACGCGGCGGCTTCGAGCTCGGTCTTGGTCTTGTCATCCATCGTTGCGTCCTTTCGGGTGCTCCATGCAGCACGAACCGGTATTGGAACCGTGATGCTCGATCGTGTGGAGCCCGCGCGTGTTGCGAAGCACGCGCCGCACCACGCCTGCCAGATGCTCCGCCCACTCCGCCTGCCCCTCCTCGGACAAGATCAGATCCTGCCGGATCTCGATAAGCGCGTGCGCCAGTCCGCGCATGGTGCCATGGCGGTAGAGCGTATCGCCCTTGAGCTGCCCTGAGTATGGCGCGTTGTCGCCGACTTCGATGCCGGGAATGGTCCGCAACCCTTCGAGCAGCGGCAGCGCAAAGCGCGGGTCCTTGTCCCACAGCACCCCGGTCGCCCAAGGACGGCCCACGCCCTTCCACGCTTGGGTGAAGCTATGCACCGAAAGGATCGCCGGCGGCTTGCCGACGGCAATGCCGGCGTCGATTGCCTGACTGATCGCGCGGTCATAGGGCCGGTAAAAACGGTCGAGCCGCGCCTCGATCTCCTCCGCGCTCAAAGCCGCATTGCCTGGCACCACCAGCCCGTCGGACAGCTGCATGATCAGGGTGGGATCGTCGAGGCCTCGGTTGGGGTCGATCAGGAGGCGGGAGTAGCGGCTCAGCACCGCGGGCGCGCCGAGAGCCCTGGCGAGGCCTAACGCCACGCCTTCGGCCCCGAGATCGAAGGCGATATGCCGGTGAAGGTCCTCCGGCTTCAGCCCAAGTCTCTGGTAATCCTCGGGAATTCGGTTCTCGGCATGGTCGCAAAGGATGACGAGCCCAAGCCCCACATCGCCTGCGATGGTCCGGTATGGCTTTTCGCCCAAGTCTTCTTGTACAAGCGTATCCAGACTCAACTCCTCAACGGCGCCTGCGCCTCCTCAGCGGCTCCAGCGCCCCTCCGCACCCAAAGAAACATCAAAAAAGCCAATGTTGCGACGCATTTACCCGCAATTTTGACCCATATTGCGTCCGTCCAGCTGGCTTTATAATCGGTTCCCGCCGGTCAGAGAAATGCAACCAATTCGATGCTACGTTTCGGAATTCGTTAACTGCGATTTCGCGTCTGAGAGACTGATGTTTGTTTTCCACAGCTTCCGCCGCCGCCTTTCGATGAGGTTCGGTTGTGTGCTCGGGGCCGCGCTTGCCGCGTGCCTCTGGGCTGCGCCTGCCCATGCCGACCTCAA
>JAWKWG010000052.1:0-2127 GCA_041397675.1 Hyphomicrobiales bacterium
CACCTGCATGACCGAGAAGGAGGTCATGGGCTCGGGCAAGTCGACGATCGGCTTCGACCGGGTCGACGTGGCGCGCGCCACCGAATACGCGGGCGAAGAGACCGACATCGGTCTGCGGCTCTGGACCATCCTCAAGCCGCGCCTCGCCGCTGAGTCCGTTACCACCGTGTACGAAACCTTGGAGCGGCCGATCGCGCCGGTGCTCGCCGAGATGGAGCGCTCGGGCATCAAGGTCGAGCGCTCGTCGCTTGCCAGCCTGTCTGGCTCGTTCGCGCAGACCATCGCGCGGCTGGAAGACGAGATTCGCGCGCTTGCGGGCGAGGACTTCAATATCGGCTCGCCCAAGCAGCTCGGCGAGATCCTGTTCGACAAGATGAGCTTGGCCGGCGGGCGGCGCACCAAGACCGGCGCGTGGAGCACCGACGCCGCGGCGCTGGAGGAGCTGGCCGCCGAAGGCCATGAGCTGCCGCGAAAAGTTCTCGAGTGGCGGCTGCTGGCCAAGCTCAAGAGCACCTACACCGACGCCCTGCCCGCCTACATCCATCCCGAGACGGGCCGCGTGCACACGTCCTATCAGCTTGCCTCGACCACGACCGGGCGGCTCGCCTCGACCGAGCCGAACCTTCAGAACATCCCGGTGCGCACCCAGGAAGGGCGCTCGATCCGCAAAGCCTTCGTCGCCGAGAAAGGCAAGAAGCTGATCTCAGCCGACTACAGCCAGATCGAGCTTCGCGTGCTCGCGCACATGGCGGACACGCCAACCTTGCGTCAGGCGTTCGCCGACGGCCTCGACATCCACGCCATGACGGCGAGCGAGATGTTCGGCGTGCCGATCGAAGGCATGGACCAGGCGATCCGCCGCCGCGCCAAGGCGATCAATTTCGGCATCATCTACGGCATCTCGTCGGTGGGTCTGGCGGCGCAGCTCGGCATCGGCCGGAGCGAAGCCGGCGCCTACATCAAGACCTATTTCGAGCGCTTCCCGGGCATCAAGGACTACATGGACGCGATGCGGGCGGAGGCGAAGCGCACCGGCTACGTGAAGACGCTTTTCGGGCGCAAAGTCCACTACCCAGAGATCAACACCAAGAACCCGTCGTTGCGCGGAAACTACGAGCGCGCGGCGATCAACGCGCCGATCCAAGGCTCGGCCGCCGACATTATCCGCCGCGCCATGATCCGCATGGCCGCGGCGCTGGACGAGGCCGGGCTCTCGGCGCGCATGCTGCTTCAAGTACACGACGAGTTGGTGTTCGAGGCGCCGGAGGACGAGGTCGACAAGACCATGGAGGTGGCGCAAGAGGTGATGGAGAAGGCGCCGGAGCCCGCGCTCAAGCTCAAAGTGCCGCTAAAGGTGGATGCGCGCGCCGCCGACAATTGGGAGGCCGCGCATTAACCCCGCGACTACTTCTTGGTCGGGCGGACCACGGCGATGATGTTGGTCTGCACCACGCCGTCGACATTGGAGATTGTGTTGAGGATGACCTTGGTGCCGTCCTCGGAGGACTTGCAGTCGAGCTGGGCCACCAGCTTCTCATCGGACAGCCGCACCACGTTGGCGAACTGGCAGTTGGCCATCTCCAGCGCCTTCAAAGTGTCGACGGTGGCGACCGCGTTCGCCGTGTGCAGCAGCTCGATAAACAAATAGATGTTCACCATCGCGCGTGTCCTCCTGACAATTTGATGAGGGTTTATCGCCCGGATTGGATGACTCCCGGGTAAACTCGCGGACCCCCTTAGGAGGTCCCATGCGTCCCGCTATTTCCCTTTGCGCTGTCATTGCTGTCCTGCTCGGAACGGCGCCGGCAAGCGCTCTGCCGGCGCCCATGTCCAAGAGCGATCTCCTCACGAAGAGCGATCTCGTGGCGCTCGTCCGCATTCTCGCGGTCACCTGCACCAAGGTGACCAAGGACGCGCGCACGGGTGAAGAGTTGCCGAGCTACGTCGCCAAGGCCGAGCTGATCGAGGTGATCAAAGGCGACGAGCTGAAGGGCGACGACGTGATGATCACCTTCGACGCCATCCCGACCGGTTTGCTCGGGCCGTGGACGGTTTACTATTATCCGGGCGAGATGGTGTGGACGCACCTCGTCAAGACGGACGACGGCTACACCACGACGTGGTGGA
>JAWKWG010000053.1:0-2027 GCA_041397675.1 Hyphomicrobiales bacterium
GATGATCGACGTCAGATTGGCGTTGCCGCATCGTTCGCCGAGCCCATTGAGCGTTCCTTGAATCTGGCGCGCGCCGGCGCGCACCGCGGCGAGCGAGTTGGCCACACCGTTGTCGGTGTCGTTGTGCACATGAATGCCGAGATGATCGCCGGGGACGTGCTTCACCACCTCACTAACGATCGCTTCGACCTCTTCGGGCAAGGTGCCGCCATTGGTGTCGCACAGGACCACCCAACGGGCTCCTTCCTCATACGCGGCCTTGGCACACGCCAGTGCGTAGTCGGGATTCGCCTTGTAGCCGTCGAAGAAGTGCTCGCAGTCGAGCAGCGCCTCGCGGCCGGATCCCACAACCGCGGCCACAGACTCCTTGATCGCCGCGAGGTTCTCCTCGGGCGTGATGCCAAGGGCCACGTCGACGTGAAAGTCCCACGTCTTGCCAACGAGGCAGATCGCGTCGGCCTTGGCGGCCAGCAGCGCCTGGAAGCCGGGATCATTGGAGATCGAGCGGCCCGGCCGTTTAGTCATGCCGAACGCCGTGAATTTGGCACCCATCGGCCGTTTCTCGTCGAACAGCCGCGTGTCGGTCGGGTTCGCGCCGGGATAGCCGGCCTCGAGATAGTCAAGTCCAAGCCCGTCGAGCTGCTCGGCGATGAGCAGCTTATCCTCGAGCGAGAAGTCGACGCCGTGAGTCTGGGCGCCGTCGCGCAAGGTCGTGTCGTAGAGGGAGAGCCGTTCGCGAGACATCGTCATCTCTACACCACACCAAAGAACAAGTGCAGGGCCAGCAACGCCGCAAGCACCAGCACGAGGAGCTTGATCACGAGGTAGACGCGCCGCGAGCCCTTGAACGGCACATCTTGGAGGAACGGTTTCATCGCGCGCCCTCCTGCATCACGAGCGGTTTCCGCATCGTGGTGTTGGCGAGCCACTCGTCGCCGCAGCGGACGCTATTGCGCTGCTGCGGCACGTACCCGCGCTTGGAAAAAAAGCCCGACGCCGTATCGCTCGCATCGACGCTGAGGTTTTCGACGCCGCGGCCCGCAGCGAGCTTCTCCAGCGCGTCAGCGAGGAACGCGCCCACGCCTTGTCCGGCCGCCGCCGGGTGAACGTACAAAAAGTCGATCTTGTCGTTCGTCTCCAGTGACGCAAAGCCGACCGGCGACCCACCCAACGTCGCCACGATGGTGAGCCCGTCGTTCAGTCGCTTGGCAAACGCCGCCTCGTCGTCGCTGGCGGCGGCCCATGCCTCCTGCTGCGACTCCGTATAGTCGTCGCCCGTCAGCTCCATCACACTCGCACGGAAGATCTCCGCAAGCAGCGGCGCTTCCCCGGGCAACATGGGTCGGACAGCGAGCGGCGGGTTGGCTTGCGCGTTCATCGCGCCACCTCCCAGGTGGTCACCAGTTCTCCGGTCTTGGGATCCTTGGCGTCTTTCAGCACGATGCCCTTGGCCTCAAGCTCGCCGCGGATGCGGTCAGCTTCCTTGAAGTCCTTCGCTTTGCGCGCAGCAAGCCTGGCTTCGACGAGAGCATCAACGACTGCGTCATCAAGCGCGATCACAGCGTGTTCAGAGATCGAGACTTTAAGATCATCACTAGAGTGTACAAACCGCACGCGCTCGATCTTGCTCCGCTCCCCGGAGAAGCCGAGGAACTGAAGCGCGGCGCGCAACTCCTCAAAGTGTCCGGCGCCATGTAGCTTATGCAGCTCGGCGATGGCTTTGGGCGTGTTGAGATCATCGGCGAGTGCGTCGAGCACCGAATTCGGAACGCTCGGCGCGGGCGCAGCATGCTCGACATCGCCGTACCAATCCCACAGCGCCTTGTGTGCCTCGTCGAGACCGACAAGTGTCCAATCGAGCGGCTGCCGGTAATGCGTGCGGAGCATGTTGAGGCGCAGCGCCTCACCGGGCCACGCGTAGCCTTGCCAGCCGGTCAGGAGCTCGTGCACGGTGACGAAGTTGCCGAGGCTCTTCGCCATTTTCTCTCCCTCCACCTGGAGGAAGCCGTTGTGCAGCCAGTACTTCG
>JAWKWG010000054.1:0-2022 GCA_041397675.1 Hyphomicrobiales bacterium
CTTCGTCGGCATCAACTACTGGCAGGAAACCGTTGACGGCTTCGGCGCGCGCTGCAACCGAGACAACGTCGGCGGCGCCTTTTGCGGCTCGCCGGGGACCGTGGCGGTTCCCTTCACGACGCGGGTGATCACCAACGATCAGAGTTGGGCGTCGATCCGGCTCGGCGCCGAACTGAAAGCGCGCTTCTGGGATCGCCTCACCTTGCGCGGCGACGCGGCGATCGTACCCGGCGCTTATCTATGGGCCGAGGACAGCCACTACTTGCGCCGGGATCTCGGCCGCGTGCCCAATATCGAGGATCACGGGACCGGCTGGGGCTATCAGCTCGAAGGCGAAGTACGCCTCGACGTGACTCAGAATTGGGCGCTGGGCGCCGGCGTCCGTTACTGGTACGCCGAGACCAACGGCAAGAGCGACTTCGTCCATTTCGACGTCACCTCGAAGCTCGACGATTACTCCAGCGAGCGTTTTGGCGTGTTCGGCAACGTCACCTACCGCTTCTCCACATTCTAGCGGGCGCCTACCGGCCCGCTTGAGTGCGCCCGGGAAAGCGGAGATAAAGAGCTTGGATCGCCGGGGTCCCGATCCCATCTCGCTGATTTGGCCTCGGGAATCGCCAAAAATGCCGGCTTAGCTCAGTTGGTAGAGCGGCTGATTTGTAATCAGTAGGTCGGGGGTTCGAATCCTCCAGCCGGCACCATAATATGAGTACTCCAGGGCCAGCCGGCCCTCGGACGGTCGGGGGTGCAGGGCAATGACTAGAATCGTGGTGCTGGCTTTCGCGCTGCTTCTCATCCCCAGCGTGCTTCATGCTCAAAACAACCAGAACAGCGGCACCCAGTCGCTGAGACCCACCCAAGGGGCCTGCGCTCTCGGGAGCCAAAGTCTGCGCGTCTGCGACAACGACTTTCGCTCTTGCAATAGCATCTGCAACGCGACCGCGTTGCAGAGGTCGGCGGACATCGCCGGCTGCTCCACGCGTTGCTGCGTCCAGTTCAACGCGTGTTTGAGGATCCGCGGCTGCTCCACGCGCATCATCGACTGCGAATAGCGTCTTGGGAAAACGTGTGGCTTGATCAGCCGTCGGCGCTAGCCGAGACTTCGTCGAGTTGCGACCGCAACATCTCCGGCGACAGATACTGGATTAGCGACCGCTCCGTGCCATCGACCTCGTAACGAAGCTTGAGCACGAGGCCACCATAGGCCTCGAAGAAATCGTCTATCGTGATGCCGTCTGCACCGTCCATCGCCTCCGGCGGAAACTCGAACACGAGGTGGAACGGCGCATGAGGCGGCACCGTGTTGGCAGCCACGATGTCGAACGACTGCCCGTCGGCATCACCGTCGCCCTTGGTCGCGACGGCTTTCTTGTCGATCTTAAGCGTGAGCTTCAACTCAGGCCGTCGCACGTCAGGCTTGATGACGCCGGACACGTCCGTCAGCACCTTGCCCGACAAGTTCGTGCCGCTCACGGACAGACCATTGATGCGGAAAGATTCCGGCGTGCCCGACAGTGTGAACACGGCGCGCTCGGGCAACGGACGGTCAGGGTCGTCGAACGACCAGGCAATGCCTGCGTCGGCCTCCTCGCTCGCAAGCGACGCGGACGCTGTCCCGGTGCCGAAGCGCATGATGAGTCCGCTGCCGAGCAACAGCCCACCACACACCAGCAAAACCGCCCCTGCAATAATCAGCATCTGACTGAGGTCCGCATCCCTTGTCCGCGTCAAAAGTTCTGTCCGTGCGGCCCGTGCACGCGCCTGTGCCGCCCACTCGCCCAACCGGTCAGAGGACGACCGGACCCGCGACCATAACGCGTTTTCAGTCTCGACCCGAGGCGCAACCGGCGCCGGCTCGACCGCCGGCAGCGCGGGCACCCGCGGCTCGTTGGGCGACACCCCGCCAACCCAGAAACCCTCATAGAACGGTCCGTAGACCTCGGGTTCGGGTTCCGGCGCGGACGCAAGCGAAACCAGCGCTTCAACAGGAGGCGGCGTCCAAGGCTCATTGGCAGGACGTCC
>JAWKWG010000055.1:0-1764 GCA_041397675.1 Hyphomicrobiales bacterium
GCCGCGCGCAAGCCGAACGCCTCCGGCGTCTCACCGTCCTTCGCCTCGCCGTACCAATAGGGATCCATGATGTGGCGGAACCCCTCGTAGACGGGATAGCTGTGCAGATGCATGTGGGCCATGCCGCTCATGGAGGCGGCGGCGATGGTTGAGCCATGGTAGGCGTTCTTGCGCGAGATGATGATGCGCCGCTTAGGCTCGCCTTTGAGGTGCCAGTAGTGGCGGATAAGGCGAATTGCGGTGTCGTTCGATTCCGAACCCGACGAGCCGAAGAACACCTGGTTCAGATTGTCGGGTGCGATCTCGGCAAGCTTGCGCGCCAGCGCCACGACGGGCGGGTGCGTGGTCTTGAAGAAGGTGTTGTAGAACGGCAGCTCGACCATCTGATTGTAGGCCGCCTCTGCCAGCTCTTTGCGGCTATGGCCAAGATTGGCCGTCCACAGTCCGGCCATGCCGTCGAGGATGCGCTCGCCTTCACTATCCCAGATGTATGGGCCTTCGCCCCGCACGATGACGCGCGCGCCGGCCTCGCGAAGCGACTTGTGATCGGAGAATGGATGCAAATGATGGAGAGCATCCAGCTCTCGATATTGTGCGGTTTGATATTGATTAGTCACCGTTAGAACCTCCAGCAGACGAATTGACCCGAGGGCCGTCTGAACTAATGCTGGACGTTCAGGTGGGGCGTGTAACCGATGCGGGCGCAGAGCACGAGCAGCTGCGCCTTCGGGTTTATTCCGTTCAAGTACGTTGCCGTTCGGGAACCGATCCCGGTCACGCGGCACCTCCGCTCCACCCCCTCAACCAGTCGGCCTTGACAGGGGCTAAGTAGCGCGTATGACTCCCAAAATTTTAATTACTACGGTGTAGAATTGTCAAGCACGCCGCGCAAGGCCAAGCCCCGCCAGCGGGGTCGCCGGGGCCTTGATAAGAATGTCCTTCTGAAAGCCGCGTTCGACATGCTGTCGAGCACCGGAGAGGAAGGATTTTCGGTGCGGAAGCTTGGGTCCCGCATCGGCGTCGACCCTATGACCGTGCTCCATCATTTCGGTTCGAAGGACGAGTTGCTGCGCCGGATCGCCGACCGGGCGCTGGATACCGTCGAGCTGCCCTCCCCGAGCGCCGAATGGCGCGCCGATCTGCGCAACGTTGCGGCGGCCTACCGCAACCTGGCCCACCGCCATCCTCGCCTGTTCCATCTGCATTTCCGCTACCACGCGACCGGCCCGGCCGACCATGCCTCAAGCGAGGTGGTCTATAGCGCGCTACGGCACGCTGGGCTCTCCGATGCGGAAGCTGCCGGTCTTGGCCTCGCCTTCTATGCCTTCGTGCTCGGCTATGCCTTGGCCGAGGCCGAAGGGCTGTTGCGCCCCATCAGCCAAGAGGATGAGGCGGAGCTCGGCGCGCTCGATCCCACCACCTGCCCGGCGACCATCGCGCTCATCCCGGCATTCAAATCCCTTGACGCCGATGCGACGTTCGAAGCGTCGGTCGATGCATTTATCGATGGCGTGGCTTGCCGCAGCGAGGCGCGGGGCACGGCTACGTAAGTGCCGCGGCCCTCACCCGCTCAAACCACGCATCGTAGAGCCGGTCAGTGAAGGCGCTGTGCATGGCGGCGCAGCGCTCGGCAAGACCCTCGCGGATTTGTTCGATGGGTTGAATGCTCCGCGATACCGGCTCGATGTCGTAGCCATAGATGCGCAGCCACTCGGTCAGCAACGTTTCCGTCACCTCAGGATGCGCTACCGTGGCCACGATATT
>JAWKWG010000056.1:0-1690 GCA_041397675.1 Hyphomicrobiales bacterium
GCGCGCGGGCTCTATCAAGGCCGAGAAGAACGGCGTGGAGGTTCCCGTCATCATCCTGCCCGTGCTGCAAGCAACGCTCAACGCCGGACCATGCGGCGACTTGAATTTCATCGTTGGCGAGAATGGTAGCCCGCTCACCAAAGAGAGCTTCGGCAACGAGTTTAGAGACGCTTGCAGGAAGGCAGGCGTGCAAGGATCAGCGCACGGCGTCCGCAAGCTCGCGGCTACTCGCATGGCGAACAACGGCGCCACCGAAGCGCAGCTAATGTCCGTCTTCGGTTGGACTGACCCGAAAATGGCAGCGCATTACACGCGGACTGCGAACAGACGGCGCTTGGCGGCTCAATCATGACATGCTGAACGCCAGCGGAACATCTATTCCCTCACCTAGCCATCCGGTGCGGGCAACAGGAGAAAAAAGCAAATGAAATCAAGCGCGATTTTAGAAAGTGGTGGGCCCGGGAGGGCTCGAACCTCCAACCAGACGGTTATGAGCCGCCGGCTCTAACCAATTGAGCTACGGGCCCCCATGCGAAGCGCGAGACGAAATCCCTTAGGTTTCGGGACGATATTCCCGCCTCACAATTCCGCCTCATAGCAGATTCCTCATACGCCCAACACTAGCCCTCCCAAACCTCACGGATTCCTTCATGTCCCTCGCCTCCTTCAAATTCGTCCTACCGGCGATTGCGCTTATCGCCTCCCTCCTCCCGGTTGCCGTACCGAGCGCGCATGCCGACGAAAGCGACAAGCGGACCATCTCGCTGGCCGCGACCGGCGCGGTCAAAACCACACCCGACAAGGTCGACATCACCACCGGCGTCACCACCGAAGGCCAGACGGCGCGGGATGCGCTCGACAAGAACACCGAGGCCATGGCCAAGGTGGTCGAAGGGCTCAAAGAGGCCGGCATCGAGCCCAAGGACATTCAGACCACGAACTTCTCCGTGTCGCCCATCTATGAGCAGCGGAAGGAGGGCAAGCCCGCATTCATCACCGGCTACCGGGTCTCGAACTCCGTGCATATCACCGTGCGCGACACCAAGAAGCTCGGCGACATCCTCGACAAGGTGGTGAGCCTCGGCGCCAATCAGATCGGCTCCATCGCGTTCGGCGTGTCGGAGCCAGAGGCGCTAAAGGACGAGGCCCGCAAACAAGCGATGCGTAATGCCATCGCCAATGCTCAACTCTACGCGGAAACCGCCGGCGTCGAGCTCGGGCCCGTGCTCACGATCGCAGAAGAAGACGGCGGCTACGTGCCGCGCTACGAGGCCGCCGCCGCCCCCATGGCCATGGACAAGGCCGTGCCGATCGAGGCCGGCACCACCACGGTCGAGGTGCGCTTGAGGGTTACCTGGGAATTGAGGTAGCCGACGCTCGGCTGATCCAAATCAAGGCAGAACTTTCTGCTTTGGGCCTAGTTTTACGGGTATGACAGCCCTCAATGCGACGCAGCCCGGCGGGGACGATGTCCACGCCCGCGACCGTGCTTTCATGGTCGCACGGCATCTCGAGGCCCGCGGCATCGCCGATCCCTATGTGCTCGAGGCCATGGGCCAGGTCCCGCGCGAGGCGTTCGTGTCCGGCCCACTCTCGGAGTTCGCCTACGAGGATTCCGCCCTTCCCATCGAAGCCGGCCAGACCATCTCCCAGCCTTACATCGTCGCCCGGATGATCGAGCTCGCCGAGA
>JAWKWG010000057.1:0-1616 GCA_041397675.1 Hyphomicrobiales bacterium
CACCATCGAGGAATATGCCAGCAACTGCGCCGTGCCGATCGTGCACAAGGCGGGCGACGTGGTCGGCGAGACCAAGGACGTGTCGCACTGGTGGAAGAACACCGGTGACAAGACGGTGGTCCTGATTTCCGCCGATCTCCTGAAAGACCCCAACGACAAGAATATGTAATCTCTGCCCCTGATTGGATGTGACGCCTTTCCCTCCAGGCGTCACATCCAGCCCCTTTGTCGCGGCAAGGATCGCTGCCCATGAACAAACAGCCTCACGCCGCTGAGGCCTCGCGCGGCGAGATGCAGCGCTCCGGCGCGGCCCTTCTGCGCTTCATGATCATCGCGGTCACGGCCTTTCTGACCCTCGTCGATCTGTTCGCGACGCAAGCGATCCTTCCCGAGCTCACGCATCATTACGGTGTCACGCCCGCCGCCATGGGCACTGCCGTCAACGCCAGCACGTTAGGCATGGCGATCGCCGGCCTAGCGGTCGCCTATTTCAGCAATTCAATCGACCGGCGTCTGGGCATCCTGCTCAGCCTGGCGGTGCTCGCCATCCCCACCGCTCTGCTCGCGCACGCACCGGATCTTTTGACCTTCACTGTCTTGCGGGTCGTGCAGGGTCTGTGCATGGCGTCGGCCTTCACCCTCACCCTCGCTTATCTCGGCGAACACTACAGTGCCGCGGATTCGGCCACCGCCTTCGCCGCCTACATCACCGGCAACGTCGCCAGCAACCTGATCGGCCGCTTCCTCGCCGCCGGCGTCACCGATCATTTCGGCCTCGTGTCGAACTTCTATTTCTTCGCCGTGCTCAATCTGCTCGGCGCCATATTGGTTTTCTTCACGGTGGAGAAGGCGCCGCCCATGAAGGAGATGCGCGAGAAGCATCGCTCACCATTCGCTGCTTGGGCCGAGCACCTCAAGAACCCTGCTTTGCGGGCGAGCTTCGCCATCGGCTTCTGCATCCTGTTCGCCTTCATCGGCACCTTCACCTACGTGAACTTCGTGCTGGTCGCGCCGCCCCTTGGCGTCGGCATGATGACGCTGGGCTTCATCTACTTCGTGTTCCTCCCGTCCATTCTGACGACGCCGCTTGCGGGCCGCGCGGTGCAGCGCTTCGGCACGCGGCCGACCTTCTGGGCGTCGCTCGCCGTGGCCGGCGTCGGCCTGCCGCTGCTGGTCATCCCCAATCTCAGCGCCGTGCTTGTCGGCATGGTGCTGGTCGGCGTCGGCACATTTTTCGCGCAAGCCTGCGCCACCGGCTTTGTCGGCCGCGCCGCCACCTCCGACCGCGGTTCGGCCAGCGGCCTCTATCTTGCCAGCTACTTCTTCGGCGGCCTGATCGGCAGCGCCGTGCTTGGCATCGCGTTCGACATGCTCGGCTGGGAAGCCTGCGTGGCCGGGATCGGCCTGTCGCTTGTCGCCGCCGCCATGCTCGCTGTCTCCCTCAAGACCCCCCGCGCGGCGGAAGCCTGATCTAGCGCAGGGAAGATTTCATCCAGGCACCCTTCTGTTGATCCAGCGCAAGGTCCGGCGGCACCGGGACGAGCACCGTGACCCTGGCAGGGCATAGCGTTGATGCGTAGATCCTGCCCCGGCGCAGCCGAGCGGACGCGGCTCAG
>JAWKWG010000058.1:0-1544 GCA_041397675.1 Hyphomicrobiales bacterium
ATGAAGAAGATCATGATCGTGCCGTGGGACGAGAAGATCTGGTCGAAATGGCTGGGCGGCAGGTAGCCGTCGTTGTTGAAAGCGATGGCCTGCTGGCTGCGCATCATGGCCGCATCGATGAAGCCGCGCATCAGCATGACAAGCGCCACCATGATGTACATGATGCCGATCTTCTTGTGATCGATGCTCGAGACCCAATCGAACAGCACGAGGCGCCAAGCGCCGAAATAGGTGATGACGCCCGCGACCGAGAGCGCGCCGAGCACGGTGATGGCTGCACCGGAAGCGGCGATGGCGCTGTAGAACGGCAATGACTCGATCGTCAGTCTACCGAAGATATCCATTCCCTCATTCCGCTGGTTCCGCCTGCGCCGTGCTCGGTCTGAGCTCGGCGTCGTTGCGGGCGTATTTGTCGATGATCTTGTCGAACAAATTGGGCTCGACGCCCGAGTAGTAGGTCACCGGCACCTTTTGGCTCGGCTTGGCGAGCTGCTCATAGGTGGCGGCATCGAGCGTGTCGGAGGACTGCTTCGCCTTCTCAACCCAGGCGTCGAAGTCCTCCTTCGAGCCGGCAATGACCTCGAATTGCTGGTTGGCGAATCCAGCACCGCTATATTGCGCGTTGCGGCCCCAGAAATGCCCCGGCTTGTCAGCAAGGAGGTGCAGCTCGGTCCGCATTCCGGCCATGGCGTAAATCTGCCCCGCCAGTGCCGGGATGAGCAGCGAGTTCATCACCGTGTCCGAAGTAATATGGATGCTGACCGGCGTATTGACCGGCAGGGCGAGCTCATTGACCGCGGCGACGTCGTGGTCGGGATAGATGAACAGCCACTTCCAGTCTTGCGCGACAGCCTCGACCTTGAGCGGCTCCACGCCGGGATCGATCGCGCTATAGGGGTCGAGCTTGTAGGTGTTGTGCCACAGATGGATGCCGAGCCAGACGATGATGGCCGCCGGCACGCCCCAGACGAGGATCTCGATAGGCCAGTAGTAAGCGAGGTTGGGCGTATAGCGTGCTTTGCGATTGGTGCCGCGGTAACGCCAAATGAACAGCGCCGACATCACCCAGACGGGGATGATCACGATCATCATGATGGCCACGGCTTTAAATAGGAGATCCCGCTCGGCAAACGTTATGGGGCCGTTCGGCTCCATCACGGGGCTCGTCAAGAACCCGCAGCCCGCACAGAGCACGCCCGCGGCGATGGCCGACGCTAGTCCTTTGAATCGATAAGCAAGCGTTGTTCGCGCCATCACGTCTTGCGGTTCGATTGAGCGGCCAGGTAGGCGATTCAATCTCAAAGGCTAGTCGTTCCAGGGCGATTCGGCGAGCCTAAATCACCCGAAGCGAAGTCATTGTGAAAAATGCGTCAAGCGTATCTCGCTGTTTCTCTACGCATTTTTCAGTGCCAATCACCCAGCACCGCGTTGACGAGCGCAAGACACGCGACGGCCGCAGTGTCCGCGCGCATCAAACGCGGGCCCAGTGACACGGGAATGACGTAAGGCTGGCGCAACAGCAATGCGCGTTCCTCCGGATCGAA
>JAWKWG010000059.1:0-1537 GCA_041397675.1 Hyphomicrobiales bacterium
CACAAGCAATGATCAGGTAGAGAACCCAGGTCATGACAGACTGTCCCCGTTTGTCGTTTGGATTTGAGGGAATGGCGACCGCGACAGGCGAGACACCGGCATGTAGCCGCGGCCTCGTAGTCCCCGAGAGCGGCCGCTAAGCCGGGCGGAAAATGCCAAAGTTGGAGGACGGAAGCAACAGAGTGCCTGTTGAAGCGGCATTTTGGCCTAAAGGCCTCGAATGAACATCAGAAGTGGCTGAATCCCTTATGTTTTAGCTCCATAGGGTGGCCCTCTCCATCCAGTACCCTCAGCCCCTTCTCGGCTTCGACTATGGTGCCAATCGCCCTGAAGCTCGCTTCCTTGGCCTTGATCTCCGATTCGAAATCGGCAGCGGAGGTTGCGGAAACCGCCACCACGATCCCGTAGTCATCCCCGGCCGTGATGAGCACCGGCAAGAGATTGGGCTCGCGTGCCAGCGCTTTTTGAGCAGCCGCCGAAAACGGCACACGCGCTGTCTCGATCTCGGCGCCAACATGAGAGACGGCGCACAGCTTGGCAACGTCCCCCACCAGGCCATCTGAAACGTCAACGGCGGCTTGGCCGAAGTTGCGGACAAGAAGCGCAAGCTCTGAGTTGGGGACAGGCCGCCGATACCGGTCGACGAGGTACTCAACGTCGTCCTCTGATAGGCCCCATGTCGCGGCGCGCGCTGGCTCGCGCCTCAGCCGCAAGCCCAGATAGGCATCGCCGATGGTTCCGCTCAGATAAAGCCGATCCTTGGGTTTCGCGCCAAGACGCATAACGGCATGCTGATGCGTCACGAGCCCGAGCGCCGTGATCGTAATTGTCAGCGGGCCTGGCGATGCCGTCGTATCACCGCCGATGAGGCTGATGCCGGAGTAGCCCTGTAGGTCCTTCAAGCCCGCTGAAAACCCTTCCAACCACTCACCGCAAATATTTTCCGGCAGTGCGATGGACAGCACATAGACATAAGCGCGCGCGCCCTTTGCCGTCAGATCGGACAAGTTGACCGCCAAGGCCTTGTGACCGACGGACTCGGGAGGATCGTCCTTCAGGAAGTGCACGCCTTCGATGATCGTGTCGCAAGTCACAACAAGTTCGTGGCCCGCGGTGACCGTTAGAACTGCCGCGTCGTCCTTGAGCCCGAGCGCCGCAGTATCGCTGGCGAGAGGCGCGAAGTAGCGGGCGATGATATCGAACTCGCCAGGACGCTTGCCGACATGCTCGACGCCATTAACCATTGCCGGCCTCGCGGGCGAATTCATCAGGCCGTGCCTTGCGGGCGAGTCGATCGAGCACGCCATTCACGACCTTGGGCTCCTCGTCGCCGAAAAAGGCATGAGCGATGTCGACATATTCAGTGATGACCACACGGGCTGGAACGTCCTGGCGCGCGAAAAGTTCTTGCGTCCCTGCCCGCAAGATCGCTCTGAGAATTGAATCGACGCGGGTGAGACGCCAGCCTTCGGCGAGCTGCTGATCGATCAGAGGGTCGAGATTGCGCTGCTCGCGCACAACACCTTGGACAAGATCG